>DATIYF010000067.1:0-56636 GCA_035517775.1 Terriglobales bacterium | reverse complement strand
GATAGCAGCGGCAACGCCTGGGTGACAATCTACGCCAACGGCAGCGGTAACTCGGTGAACGAATACAGCGGCGTGGACGGAACCAACCCCACGACGGTCACCTTCAACGAAAGCGCGGTCGGCCCTAACTCCATTGCCATTGACAGCTCCGGGAATCTTTATACCGCCAATGACAACAACACCGTCACCAAGATCACGGGCGGCGCGGAGAACGGCACGCCGTTTTCGGGCGGCGGCCTGGCCTCGCCCACTGGCGTAGCTATTGACACTACCGGCAACGTGTGGGTTTCCAACGGCGGCAGCGGCGGCAGCCTCACCAGATTCAATAACACCGGCGTTACCTCGGCGAACTTCCCGGGAGGTGGCATCGCCACCGCCTACGCTCTCGCCATGGATGGCTCCGGCCACGTCTGGGTGGCCGACCATAGCGGAGAATTGAGCGGACTTTTCGTCGCGGACGGCAGCGACGTTTCGGGCACGCCTTTCAACTATGGGGGCTTTGGCGGCCAGGGCACCGAATTCACCATCGCCGTAGATGGCGACGGCAACGTCTGGACCCAGAACTTTTCGAATCCGTTCCAGAACGTCATCGAGTTCGATCCCAATCTTTCCGGCGGAACCTTTCTCAGCCCGCCGCCGGCGAACAACGACTCTAACAATCCCTATCCGGGATACCAGGCCAGCGGGACGCTCAGTTTCCCAAGCGCCGCAGCCATTGACAGCTCAGGAAACGTCTGGGTCGCGAATAATGGCAGCGACAGCCTGACCAAGATCGTCGGCGCGGGCGCGCCTACCATCACGCCGCTGGTTTCGCAACTGCCCAATCACTTCGGCAGCCGGCCGTAACTTTTACCGGGGCAGGCATGGCGCCTGCCCCGCAACTCTTCCACTGTGGCAGGCCGGGGCGCAATGCGCGCACCCGATTTCGCCGCGTCCATGCGTCTAGTTGATAAACAGATGCGGCGCGGTTTCTATTGACCCAGCCCTTCGTCTCATTGTTAGATCAGCTATTTAGGAGAGGCTCCAGCTTCGCTTGCACGCCCGAACGAGGCTTGGGCCTGTGTTTGCCGTTCAGGGGGCCCCTGAACTTGATGTGCCAGGGCCCGGAGGGTCCCATGGGTTTAGCAAGGTGTTCGCGCTCCCCCCGTTTCAGCCCCATCACTTTTACCGCCGTCATCAGCGTGGCGTTATTCAGCTTCGGCTGCGGAGGCGGCTCGAGCGTTTCAGCGCCGCCGCCGCAGGCGCAGGGGATGCATGGCCAGCTCATCGGCGGGCAGCAGCCGGTGGTGGGAGCTTCGGTGCAGCTTTATGCCGCCGGGGTGACCGGTTATGGCTCGCAAGCCACGCCGCTGGGATTGGCGGTGACCACGACGAGCGGAGGGGCCTTCACGCTGGGCACCTATGTGTGTCCCTCCGGGACTTCGCAGAGCTACATTGTGGCCACGGGGGGTAACTCCGGCTCGGGGACGAACGGGGCGCTGGCCATGATGGCGGCGCTGGGCAACTGCGGCGACCTGAACGCCAGTACTTTTATTGTGATCAATGAGCGCAGCACGGTGGCCGCGGTCTATGCCCTGGCGCCCTACATGACGGCGACCACGGGCACGCTGTTTAACCCCGGATCAAGCCTGGGGGGTACGGCCACGACGCTGGGGACGCAGGGGATCAGCAACGCCTTCCTGACGGTGAAGAGCCTGGTGGCGACGGCGACGGCGAAGAGCCCGGGCCTGGGGCTGCCGGGCAATGGAACGGTGCCGGTGGCGCAGATCAATACGCTGGCCAACGTGCTGGCGGGTTGCGTGAACTCGGATGGCACGGGGCCGGGGTGCACGAACCTGTTTACCGATACCACGCCGCCGGGGGGAGGCACGGTCCCGGCCAACACGCTGGATGCGATGCTGAACATTGCCAAATATCCCGGCCAGAGCGTGAGCGCGATCTGCGCGCTGGGGCTGGCCTCGGCGCCTTTTCAGCCCGCCATTGACTGCACCAACACACCGCCCAATGACTGGACGCTGGGCATCAAGTTCACGGGCGGGGGCCTGGCTTCGCCGCACGGCATGGCGGTGGATGCTGCCGGGAACGTGTGGGTGGCGAATAACACGGCCAGCACGATCAGCGAATTTTCGCCCATCGGGGCGGCGCTTTCGGGCAGCGGCTTTGCCGACGGCGGCCTGAGCGGACCCTTCGCTCTGGCGATTGATACCGCCGGGCCGCCCTCAGGCGTGTGGCTCTCGAATTTCGTTTCTGACGATCTGAGCGAGTTCGATGACAGCAACGGAAGCTTCATTTCAGGAGTGGCGGGCTTTCTGGGCGGCGGGCTCGACGGCCCGCTGGGCATTGCCGTGGATGGCGGGGGCAATATCTGGCTGGCCAATGAGGGCCACATTGACGATGTTGCGCCGGAGCCGTGCAATTGCGTGAGCGAGTTCGACTCAATGGGCAACAATCTCTCGCCGGACGCCACGGGCGGGGACGCGGGCGGCTTTACCGGAGGCGGCGTGCTGAGCGCGCCCAGCGCGGTGGCGGCCGACGCGGAAACTCCTACCCAGCATGTTTGGGTGGCGAACTCTGGCAATGACACGCTGACCGAGCTGAACGCCACCGACGGCAGCTTCGCCGGGGGCGCGAGCGGGGGCGGGCTGAGCAACCCGCGCTGGATCGCCATTGACGGTTCGGGCAACGTGTGGAACTCGAACTTCAACAATGACAGCATCAGCAAGTTCAACAGCACGGGCGCGGACCAATCGGCAGGCAGCGGGTTCACCGGCGGCGGGCTGGACCATCCCTATGGCATCGCGGTGGATGGCCTGAACAACATTTGGGTCGCCAATAACGGAACCACGCTGACGCCGGGCCATAGCGTGAGCGAATTCGATAACAGCGGCAACCCGCTTTCGCCCTCGACGGGTTACACGGGCGGCGCGCCCACCGGGACGATTCTGCTGACCATTGATGGCTCAGGGAACGTGTGGCTGGCGAGTGGCGGCGATAACAGCATTGTGGAGCTGGTGGGCGCGGCGGCGCCGGTGGTTACGCCGCTGGCGGCCGCCTCCAATCCGCTGGCCCCGCTGCTGGGCAGCCGGCCGTAGGTTCCGGTTCGAGCCTTGTGCGGCAGCGCGCATTTTCCGGCGATGGCGCGTGCGCGCAGGTTTCCACTGAGTTATGCGCCCGGCGGGGAAATGCTGCTATGCTAAGGCAACGCTCGGGCGCAAGGGATCGCTAGACTCCCGGAGCACAGGAGAACCGTCCCCCACGGTTCGGCTTAATGCACATGCATAATCCAGAATTATCTCTGATCAGGGCGGAACGAGTATGCCGGCTTTGGGCTGTCTGGATGTTGGCGGCGTTGCTGCCGCTGGGGGCCTGCGGGGGCGGATCTACTAGTGATGGCGGGGGCGGAAATCCTCCTCCACCGCCGCCGCCGACGGGAACGGCGTTGCAGGGCAGCGTGCACGCGGGGCAGGCGGCGGTGGCGGGCGCGTCGGTACAGATGTATGCCGCGGGGGCGAGCGGCTACGGATCGGCGGCGAGCTCGATTCTGACCACCTCGGCGGGAAGCACGGACAGCAGCGGCAACTTCACGATTTATTACACCTGCCCGGCGAGTTCGTCTCAGGTGTATGTGGTGGCGAGCGGAGGGAATCCCGGGCTGGCCGCGGGGACCAACAACACGGGGCTGGCCCTGATGGCGGCGCTGGGAGCGTGCGGCAATCTCACGGCTGCGAGCAGGGTGGCGCTGAATGAGCTGACCACGGCGGGCTCGGTGCAGGCGCTGGCGCAGTTCATGGCCAGCGGCGGCGGCGTGAATGTGGGAACCAGCAGCGGCAATGGGCAGGGCCTGGCCAACGCATTTACCAAAGTGGCCAGCCTGGTGAATGTGAGCAGCGGGGTCATCCCAGGGCCGGCGCTGCCGGTGGGAGCGACCGCGCCGACGAGCGAACTGAACACCCTGGCCGACGTTTTGAACACATGCTCGGGCTCGAACGGCAGCACGGGCGAGTGCAGCCAGCTCTTCACTGCGGCGACGCCCAGCGGCGGCGCGGCGCCGGCGAATACCATTGACGCGGCGCTCGCTATCGCGCTGAACCCGGGCCTGAGCGCCGGCGGGCTGTTTGCGCTGCTGAGTTCGCCTTCCACGGCGCCTTTTCAACCCGCGCTGAGCGCGGCGCCGAATGACTGGACGGTCGCCCTCACCTACATGGGCGGAGGGTTGAGCGCGCCCTCGGCGCTGGGCGTGGACCAGAACGGCAACGTCTGGGTGGCCGACTACAACAGCGCAGTCAGCGAGTTTTCGTTTCAGGGTGCAGCCGTCTCGCCTTCCACGGGCTTCACCGGCGGCGGGCTGAGGGAGAGCTACGGCCTGACCATTGATAACGGCGGCAATGTCTGGATAACGGATGAGGAAAGCCCGGGCAGCGTGAACCACGCGCTGGGCCGGGTGACGGTATTCAATTCGAGCGGGCAACTGGTTTCGGGCACGAATGGCTATTCGAGCGGGGGAATTAATTTTCCGGTTGCCATTGCGTCTGACGCAGCGGGAAACATCTGGGTGGTGAACTACGGGAACTCCACGGTGACCGTGCTTTCGAACGCGGGAACGCCGCTCTCTGGCGCTTCGGGGTATGGCAGCGGAAGTTTGGCCTTCCCGATTGCCGCCGCCATGGACGCAAATCAGAATGCGTGGCTGGCCAACCAGAGTTCGACCACGGTGACGGAGATCTCCGCGGATGGCATGACGGTCACGCCCTTCACCTGCTGCGATGGACCTTCGGGCATTGGGATTGATAGCCACGGAAATGTGTGGGCGGCGAATTTCTATGGCAACAGCGTGAGCGAGCTGACCAGCACGGGCACGGTGGTTTCGAGCGGCTATACCGGCGGGGGAGTTTTCACGCCGCAGGGCATTGCCGTGGATGGCGGGGGCAACGTCTGGACGGCCAACTATCACGCCAATTCGCTGAGCGTGCTGCAGGGGGCGGATGGCGCGACGCCGGGCTCGCCGCTTTCGCCGGCGACCGGATTGGGCGTGGGGGTGGGATTGAGCCAGCCGTTCAGCGTGGCGATTGATGGCAGCGGCAGTGTTTGGGTTTCGAACTTCGGGGCCAATACGCTCACCGAGTTCGTTGGGGCGGCGGCCCCGGTGAAGACACCATTGCTGGGGCCGGCGCAGAAGCCGTAAAGCGGGGGAAGCGAAAACCGCATCGCGCCGAGGATTCCGGCGGCGCGCTCATTCCATCCATCAAAGATCGGGTCCCGGGACCAACCACCTGAAGCGGGCCAGCAGCGATGGTCCGCTTATATTGTCTGCAAGCTTAGCGCGCGGGCGATCGGCGATTGTCACGGGATTTTCACGCAGATGTCAAATCTTTGTGATTGAGGTGAAACCAAGCCCCGGCGCCGGCGGGCGAGAAAACAAGAGCAGAACCAGCAGGGCCGGGAAGGTTCAGAAAGAAATACGGCTGAAGCCGCGCCCTCCCGATGACCCGCCCTCCCGATGCTACGGGCTGGGGATGGTCACGCTCACCTGGCTGGAGTAGCCGCTCTCCTGGCCGTCGCTGCCCACCGCGGTTGTCACGTAGTAATACTTGTCTCCGGCGGCAACCGTTGTATCGGAATACGAGGTACCGGTCTCAAGCGAAGAGTTGATTTTGCTGTAAGGCCCGCCAGACGTGGTGCCGCGATAGACGTTATATCCTTCCGCCGATTTACTGGCGGTCCAGGAGAGGGTGACGCGGTGCTCGGCCGCGGCCCCGTGGCCCTGCAAGGCCAGCGCCGGCGCAGCATTCACCGCATTGCTCTTGAATTTGAGGTTGCCGGTCACCAGCCCCGCAGCCTGGGGCGTGAAGGTCAAGGCGACGGTCGCGCTTTGTCCCGAGGCAATTTTCAGAGGAAATTTCACCCCGCTGAGTTTGAAGTCGCTGTTGCTGAGCGTGGCCGAGGAAATCACAACCCGGCCGGAAGTAGCCTTCAGAGTGGCGGTGCGGGCAGAACTGGCCCCATCGTTGACCGTGCCAAAGAAAACCGTGGCCGGGGATTCGCTCAGGCTGCCGGGCGGAACGGCGGTGCCTGAAAGCGCGATGACCAGCGAGGAATTGCTTGCGTTCGATTTCAGCGTCAAAGTGCCAGTACGCGCGCCGCCCGAGGCGGGAGCGAAGCTGACCTTGAAGGTAATGCTTTCAGATGGGGTGAGTGTGTCGGGCAGGGTGAGGCCGGTGACGCCAAAGGGAAATCCGGCTACGGCGTCGGAGGAAATTTTCACATTCGAGGAGCCGATGTTGGTGACCGTCACCGACTTGGTGGCAGCGTCACCCGACTGAACACTGCCAAAGCTTACGCTGGCCGGCGCAGCGCGCAGCGTCCCTGTCTGCACGCCAGTGCCGTGAATGGGCAAGCTCAGGGACGCATTCGAGGCATTGCTGGTGAAAACGATGGTGGCATCGCGATGGGCCGGCGCCGTGGGGGCGAAGGTCACGGTAAAAGTCGCCTTGGCTCCGGCCGCCAGAGTATGGGGTAACGCGGGCGTGGCCACGGTGAACCAGGCATTGCTGGAGTGCACTCTGGAAATCTTGGCCGCGGCTGAGCCGGTATTGGTCACCGTGCAGGAAAGGCGTTTCACCTTTCCCGTGACCACGTTGCCAAAGTAAAGGGCCGTCGGCACGACGCTCAGCGTGCCTTTGCTGGCGGCGCTTGCGGTAACCGCGCCCGGGCCGGAAGATACAGCCGCAACCGCGGCTCCAAAAATTACAAGTTTGCTGCGAAACCACCGGGGGAGTGGGTACATCTGGCGATTGTTAAGAACTGGGCGCGCAGCGGGAAAGTCACAGAGGTCTTACAGCGACCTACAAGAGTCTGCAAACCTCCGATTAAAACCGTGGGAAACCTGGAGAGACCCGCCATTTTGAGAGGAGGAAAGCCTGCATCTGAGGATTTCTAAGGTGAAATGTGTAGGCCTGCCGGTCACAAGAGGACGAGGAGAAGTAGAGGTTCGGGTCGTCAAGAAATGATTGGGTACTGCGGCGGCGGCTTCAAGGCCGGGGCCAAGCGAGCTTCTCCGCCCCTTGCTCATCAGGCCATCGCGCTGCTCGAAACCCGCTTCTGCAGGGGCGCTGGGCGGCTGGCCTGGGAGCGCGATCGCAGCTTGGCCCGGAAGCGCGCCGGCGGCGCGGCAAATTCGCGTTTGAAGGCACGGTTGAAAGCGGCCTCTGACTCGTAGCCGACTTCATCGGCGATCTGGGCGACCGAATAACTGGTCGAAGCCAGCATTTGCGCGCCTAATTGCAAACGCCAGCGCGTGAGATACGCCATAGGAGGCTCATTCAGATAGTGCCGGAAGCGCTCGGCCAGAACCGAGCGGGAGATGCCCGCTTCTTTGGCCAGCGAGGCGAGGGTCCAGGGGCGCGCTGGGTGGCGGTGCATGAGCGCCAGGATTTTTCCCACTTCAGAGTCGCGCGCGCCCGCCAGCCAGCCGGTCTGCTCCGGCGGCAACTGGGTAATGTAGGTGCGCAGAGTCTCGACGAACAAGACCTCCGAAAGCTTGGCGAGCACCGCTTCTGCGCCCGCGCGCAAGGAGTCGGCTTGTTCCACGGAGAAGCGAATGGAGTTCTCCAGCCAGTGCCCGGAGGGGTCGTTGCGAATGCTCACTTTGAAGACCGGCGGCAATCCGCTGAGAAAAACCTGGCTCAGGCCCGGCTCGCAGGCCATGTAACCGCAGACCACGCGGGTGACCTCGCCCCCTCCGCCGATGCGCCAGAGCTTCAGGCCCTGGGCAAGGATTTCCGCCAGGTGCTCGGAGTCGTCCAGGGTTTGGGTGGGCGGGCCATTTTCCATGACGTGCGGGTCGCCGTGGGGGATCATCACGAGATCGCCAGCGCTCAGCGAGAGGTGCTCGCCCTTATCCAGCCACACGCTGGCGTGCCCCTGAGTAACCAGGTGATAAATGATTACGTGCCCGGCGCCGGGCGCAAAATAGCGGGCCAGCCCGCTGGAGGAGGCTGCGCGAACACTCCAGGGCGAGGAAAATTCACCGTTGTAGAATAACGCACCCTGAAGCTTTACCACCTTCAGCACTTCGGAGAGCACATCCATATTAAGAATCCTCCCGGCCAACCCGGCGGACTCAGAAGCAAACCATCATACGGCAACAGCGCGCGCGAGCAAGAAAGCCGGACGCACGGACAAGTATCGTTTGCAGCCTATATCTATAGTCTGAATCCAACCAAGCGAGCATCGTGAAAAAATCGTTTGCGAGACGTTTCCAAAAAGGAGAAACCGAATGAGTGAACACTACCACGATCCCAGCGACCTTCGATTTCTGAAGGAGATGAGCAAGCAGGCGCCCGCGGAATTCAATGCGTGGTTCGCGCTAGATAAGATTGTCAGCCGCGAGGATGGCGCAGTTCCGCGGAAATATCGTGAGCTGATCGCGCTGGCCGTGGCCTGCACCACGCAGTGCCCATATTGCATTGAGGTGCACGTGAAGGCGGCCAAGGCGGCAGGGGCCTCGCGCCAAGAGGTCAGCGAAGCCTCATTGATCGCCGCCGCCTTGCGCGCGGGCGGAGCAGCCACGCACGGCGCCATGGCGCTGAAGCTCTACGGAGAGGATTAGTCCGCGGCGCCGGTTAGCCTGGGCGTTAAGGACGAAAACGGAGCGCCTGGAAGGGCGCTCCGTCGAGCCGATGAGCTCGCAGTCTGGCTGGCGCCGGGCCTCTGAGAGATGACGGTTTCGGTGGCGGTAAGTATCCTTACCCTTTCATCTTGAAGCCTTCATTTGGGAGGTGCCATGCAGCGCCAAATCCAAAGTAAAGCGGCGGCGCGGGTGCGAACCACTCGATGGTTCGCGGTCGCGGTGCTGATTGCGGGTAGCCTCTGGTCGAACGCGCAAAGCGGACCGGAGCGCGATGCCTCGGTGAAGGCCGAAGTGATCGCGAGGGAAAAGGCCTCCTTCGACGCCTGGAAGCGCAAAGACAAAGCCTTCTACCAAGATTATTGGGCCGATGACATGACCGAGTTCCTTCCCGAGAGCCGGCGGCTGGCGACCAAGGCCGAGATCATGCCGAAGTTTGAGGAGGTCACGAGGCGCTGGCAGCTTGACGACATTCAAATGCACGACCCGCGGGTGCAGGTGTATGGCAACGTCGCCCTCCTGACCTACACCGAATCGGTCTGGGGACGCTACGACGGCAAGCCCAGCCACTATGAAGGCAAAGTGACCATGGTTTACCTGCACGAAGGCGGGGAGTGGAAGGGCGTGCACTATCACGAATCAAAAATTAACCAGTGAACGATTGACAATCCTCAGACAGTCTGGGAGATTGGCGCGAATCAATTTTGGAGGCCCTGATGCTTAGCGGCGCGCACGTTCTGCTCTACAGCGAAAAGCCCGAGGCCGACCGCGCTTTCTTTCGCGACGTGCTGGAATTTCCCTCGGTTGACGCCGGCCATGGCTGGCTGATCTTTGGTTTGCCGGCGGCCGAGGCGGCGCTGCATCCGACCGACGGCGAAGATCGGCTGCTGATTCATGGCGGCCGACGGCTGCTCGGCGCCGTGCTCTACCTGATGTGCGACGACGTTGAGGCCTACGTGAAGAAGCTGGCAGCGAAAAATGTGCACTGCAGCCCGCGAGAGCAGGAGCCCTGGGGAATTAAAACCACGATTCCCTTGCCCAGCGGAGGAGAGATCGGTCTGTACCAGCCGCAGCATCCCACGGCGGTTGGGCGGAAGAAGTAAGAATGTCACTATGGAGCGGCGAAGGCATTTTTCTTCCTGGGCCTTCGTGCATCGGCTTGGAGCAAGGCGCCGCCAGGGCGCAACTGCCACGGCTCAGCCTTTCTTGATTTGCGCCACACGGGCGCGGGTCTGGCACGCTTTGCCGCTGCCATCGGCGCGGCCAAGGCCCTGCCCTGAAACGGGCATCCTTCGCTCAAGCTGCACCACTCCCTTCTCAGTTGAGCCATCAATTTCCGCTGTGGTAGCATCCTTAAGTTTTGTGGAATGCTGGACTTCCGGCTTAGGCCATCTTCATTCTTTCCTGATCCGCGGCCAGACACCGGGCACCGCGAACAATCGCATTCGAAGTCCAGCACGCCAGGTTTGTGAACCTTCGGCCGGGCGGGGTGTGGCCCCCGCCGCCGCACGACCGTGCCGAAGGCAAAGGAGCCCACTTTGAAAGTTTACGAAGGCGCGAACATTCGGAACGTGGCACTGATGGGGCACGGGCACGCGGGCAAGACCTCGCTGGTTTCGGCCATGCTTTATACCGCGGGCGCAACCCAGCGCCTGGGGCGTGTAGACGACGGCACGGCGGCGACCGATTACGACGACGAAGAGATCGCCCGGCAGATGTCCATTGCGGCGAGCCTGGCCTACGTCGAGTGGGGCAAGACCAAGATCAACCTGCTCGATACGCCCGGCTTCAACATGTTCGTGCACGAGGCCAAGATGGTGCTGCCGGTGGTGGATGCGGCGCTGATCGTGGTAGATGGCGTGGCCGGGGTGGAGGTCGTCACCCAGCGGGTGTGGAATTATTGCGAAGAGTACAAGACGCCGCGGGTGATTGTGGCCAGCCGCATGGACCGCGAGCGCGCCGACGCGGGCCGGGTGCTCGATTCGCTGAGCAATGCCTTCGGCCGCACGGTAATCCCCCTGGAATTGCCCATTGGCAGCGAGAAGAATCTGAGCGGGGTGGTGGACCTGGTGCACATGAAAGCCTACACCTACGAGCTGGGCGGCAATGGCAAGGGCAAAGAGGGCGAAATTCCTGCCAACATGCAGGCCGCCGCGAAAGAGGCCCACGAAAAGCTGGTGGAGATGATCGCCGAGGGCAACGACGCGCTGATGGAAGAATTCTTCGAGAAGGGCACGATTCCCGAAGAACACCTGATTCCGGCGCTGCATGATGCGATTCGAGAGGACAGAATCTTCCCTGTGCTGTTTGCTTCCGGCCTGGGCAACGTGAGCGCCGACCGGCTGATGGATTTCATTGTGGAATTCACCCCGGCCGCGACCGAGCACGAGGCCGTGCGCGGCGAGATCGGTTCGGGCAACGGCGAGCCCCCTGAACGGAAAGAAAGCGATGACGCGCCGGTTTCGCTCTACGTTTTCAAAACGGTCTCCGATGCCTTTGCCGGGCGCATCTCCTACTTCAAGGTTTTTTCCGGTGTGCTGAAGAATGACGTGACAGTGCAGAACTTTGTCCGTAGCTCGTCAGAAAAGCTCTCGCACATCTCCATCATGCAGGGCAAGAATGCTGTGCCGGTGACGGAGTTGCACGCCGGCGACATTGGCGCCGTGGCCAAACTCAAAGACACTCTGACCGGAGACACGCTGGGCGATAAGTCGGCCCCGATTCAGTATGCCAGGGTAAAGCTGCCCGAGCCCGCGATTACCTTCGCCATCGAGCCCAAGACGCGCGCCGATGAAGACAAGCTCGGGGTGGGCATCCACAAGCTGATGGAAGAAGATGCCATGCTGCGCTTTTTCCGCGATGCCCAGACCAAGGAGTTTCTGATTGCCGGCACCGGCCAGCAGCACATTGAAGTGGTGGTCTCAAAGATGAAGAAGCGGTACCACACGGAAGTAAATCTGAAAGCGCCCAAGGTGCCCTACCGCGAAACCATTCGCGGCCGCGCTGACGTGCAGGGCCGCCACAAGAAGCAGACCGGCGGCCACGGCCAGTATGGCGACTGCAAAATCAAGATGGAACCTCTGCCCCGGGGCAGCGAATTCGAGTTCGTGAATGACATCTTTGGCGGCGCCATTCCCAAGAACTTCATTCCGGCGGTCGAGAAAGGAATCAAAGACGCGGCCGCCCGCGGCTACCTGGCAGGCTATCCCGTAGTGGATTTCAAGGTGGTGCTCTACGACGGCTCCTATCACGATGTGGATTCGAACGACCTGTCATTCCAGCTCGCCGGCCGCATCGCCTTTAAGAAGGCCATGGAGCAGGCCAAGCCTACGCTGCTTGAGCCGATCATGGCGGTCGAGATCACCGTGCCCGATGAGTTTGCCGGCACCATCATGGGCGATCTGAACAGCCGCCGCGGGCGCATCCAGGGCATGGACAACAAAGCCGGCAACACTGTGGTCAAGGCCGAAGTGCCTATGGCCGAAATGCTTACCTACGGCGCCGACCTGACCTCCATGACCCAGGGCCGCGGCAGCTTTGGCATGGAAATGAACCATTACGACATTGTGCCGGGACAACTGCAGGAAAAGATCATCGAAAAGGCCAGGGCCGAGCGGGGCGAGGTGAAGGAAGAGGAAGAGTAAGGCGGGTGCGATTGATGGCGCGGTTTCTTCGCAGCTCGCTGCTTCTGTTGCTACTCTTTGAACTACCGCCGCTTGTGCACTGCGAAGAACCCATCCCAGTCTCCGCCTGCCAACTAAGAAGCGATCCGGCGAGCTTCAATCACGCCCTGGGGTTCTGGCTGCGGCTTACGAAGAGTGCGGTCAGTGAATGTGGTCAGGCTAGGTTCAAGCTACGAGGCGTGCCTGACTCGCCGCAAGATCGCCTCATCCGCGACCGCAATATTTGTAGCGGAGAACCTGTGTTCAAGGGTACACGGGTTACACTTCGCACCCTGCTTGCCAGTTTGGCCGCCGGAGACGATGCCGGGAAGATGCTGGCGGATTTCCCCAGTCTGAAAGCCGAGGACATCCAGGCAGCGATTGTCTTCCCGCCAAGTCCCGCTCCCTGAGCAGAACTACATTGCGGTGTAGACCTTAACATCCGTCAGCCCAAACTCCCTACCCTTGGCCAGCAGTGGTTCGTCGGCAAACTTAGCCAGCGCGTAGGCGAAGCAATCACCGAAGTTCAACGCCGCCGGATGTCTGCCCTTTCCATACTTCCGCCAGGCTGAACGCGCTAACTCCGCCTGATCAATCTCAACAGGTACGGCCTCAATGCCCGCGCGAACCAGAAACAAGTCAAACTCAGGGCCCGCAGCCTCGCCCCGCCGGGCCTCCAAAACGATGCCGGTCTCCACCACATTCGCCGCCGAGATGAGGCGGGTTTCAGATTGCAGAATGATTTCGAGAAATGACTTGCGTTCCGGCTCGGCGAGAAAGATCGCGACTATGGCGGAGGTATCAATGACCATCAGCGTGGCATCCCGTGCTGGTCGTATCCGAGAATCTCCTCTTCGGGGCGCGAATCAAGGGTGGGAAGCGCATCCATCCGGCGCAACAGATCATCGAGCTGGCCGGCCAGAAGCCGGTTGTGATGCTTCCGCTTCAGCCGTTCCCAGCGCTCCGCCAGAGAATTTTGGATGGCCTCGGTGATAGATTCGTGGGCCTCGGAAGCGACTTGGCGGGCCAGCCTCTCCGTTTCCTGATTCTTTATACTCAGCGGCATACGAGATAAATTATAGCATACATCATCAAAATATATACATATATACCAAGCAGCTACACGACCTTTAGCCCCTCCGCCTTCGCCAGCTTTGCCTGCCGCCCGTCAAACGTCCAGAAACGTTTAGCTTTCAGTTCCAGGGCGCAGGCGACGTGCAGGCTGTCGAGCGTGCGTAGGCCGAGTTTCGCCCCGTAGCGGCGGCCGAGATCAGCACAGCGATCGAGCGCGTGTTCGGGGATCGCGGCGCGGAGCCAGTGCCGGGCTGCCTTGTCCTCCTCCAGCCGCGCATACATTTGTTGCGCTTCAGACGCGGACAGCACTCCGCGAAAAACATGCTGGGCAATCGCGTGCGCCCACTCAGCATGGTGCAATGGCGTGAACCAGAGCGCGGGAGCAGAAATGATGCGTTGGCGCTTTGGGTAAGGCGGCATGGGAACGAAGCAGGCCCGTATCAGGGCGCGGGCGCGACGGCCTGATTCCCGGATGTTACCCTTGTAAACTGCAAACCCAAGCATGACGGAACCGAAAATCAAAGCGATTCGCGGCACGCGCGATCTGCTGCCGCCGGAAACGGCGCTGTGGAACTTTGTCGAGGCCGCGGTGCGCGACGTGTTCCGCGTTTACAACTTTCAGGAAATCCGCACGCCGATTTTCGAGAGCACCGAGCTGTTTGCCCGCGGCGTGGGGGAAGAAACGGATATTGTCGCGAAAGAAATGTACACGTGGGTGGATCGCGGGCGCGCGGAAAGCGATAAGGGCCAATCTCTCACCCTTCGACCCGAGAACACGGCCGGCGTGGTCCGCGCCTACATCGAGCACAAGCTGTGGGAGCGCGGGCTGAATAAGCTCTACTACATTGGGCCGCAGTTCCGGCGGGAGCGGCCGCAGAAAGGGCGTTACCGGCAGTTCTACCAGATTGGCGCGGAGATGATCGGCCCGGCGACGGCGGGCAGTGAATCTCCAGCGCGCGATGCCGAAATTCTCGAACTGCTGGCTACGCTGCTCGACCGCCTGGGCATCAAGGGATGGACGCTGCAGCTCAACTCCATCGGCTGCGCCGACGACCGCGCCAAATATAACGAAGCCCTGCGCAAGGCACTCGATCCGGTAAAAGACAAGATGTGCGAAGACTGCCAGCGGCGTGCGGCGACCAATCCGCTGCGGGTTTTTGACTGCAAGGTGCCCGAGGACCAGCCGATCATCGAGAAGCTGCCGCGCATCAGCCAGTATCTGGATGAGCCTTGCCGCCAGCATTTCGCCGCCGTGAAAGACATCCTCAAGTCGGTCGGTGTCGCTTTTCAGGAGAACGACCGCCTGGTGCGCGGCCTCGACTACTACACCCGCACGGCCTTCGAGTTCACCCACGGCGCGCTGGGGGCGCAGAATGCCATTCTCGGTGGCGGGCGCTACGATGGGCTGTCGGAGTCGCTGGGCGGGCCGCCGGCGCCGGGCATTGGATTTGCCATTGGCGAAGACCGGCTGGTGCTGGCGTTGCAGGAATCGGCCGGAGCGGTGCAGTCGAAGCCCGATGTGTATATCGCGCCGCTTGGCCATGGGATGGACGCGCACGCGGCTCAACTGGCGCGCGCGCTTCGCCATCACGATATAGTGGTCGAACTGGGCGATGAAAATTTCCGCATGAAGAAGTCTCTGGAGACGGGCAGCAAGTTAGGCGCTCGCTTTGCGCTTATCGTGGGAGAAAATGAAATCAGGTCCGGCCTGTTCGCGCTCAAGAATCTCGAAACCGGCGAGCAGATTTCCGTGCCGCGGGCCGAGCTGGCAGCAAAGATTATCCAGAAGCCGTAAGGCCAGGAGTGACTATGAAAACTCTGCTGTGGATTGCATGCGTAATCAGTCTGTTTTTTCCTGCGTGTGCCTTCGCCCAGGCGCCGGCGCCAGCGCCGGCTGCCAATCCGATGGAGCAAACACTGACTGCCAATTCCCACGCCTTCGTGCAGGCGCTGTTGCATAAGGACTCCGCCTTTCTGCGGCGCACGCTCACCGGAGATTTCGAAGAAGTTTCAAGCGCCGGGCACGTCGAGCCCGCAAGCGAACTGCTCGAGGCCGTGCAGAACGGGGAGTTCCATGAATATAAGCCTTACAACCTGCACGTTCTGATCGTCACGGAGGACTCTGCGGTGGTGACCTATGACTGCATCGTCAGCCAGCCTGAGGGCGACGACGGCCTGGCGCCGCGCTACCAGCACATCTCGCAATGGTGGGTGCGCGAAGATGACGTATGGAAGCTGAAGTTCCTGCAGGCGACGCCGTTCCGGCCGATTGACTGACGCGGGCATGGCCGTCTGTCCTTACGGCACGGTTGACTTCCCTCCAGCCAGCGCCTACCATCTCCCGCAATCGGGGCGTGAGTCTTCTCACGTACTTTTCAGGAGAAATCATTCATGAAGCGAGTCGCATTCGCCGCTTTGCCTGTGCTCGTATTGGCCGCGCTTTCGGCATTTGGCCAGATGCCCATGCCCAAGCCTGGGCCCGAAGTCAAGAAGCTCGATTATTTCGTTGGCTCCTGGACCATGGAAGGCGAGATGAAGCCGGGTCCGATGGGGCCGGGCGGCAAGTTTACCGGCAGCGAAACCGACGAGTGGATGCCGGGCGGCTTCTTCCTCGAGGCGCACGAGGAGTTCAAAACTCCCATGGGCGATGGCACCGCCAAAGCTTTTATGGGATATGACACCGAAGGCAAGATGTACACCTACCACTCCTTCGCCAGCACCGGCGAGTCGGAAAATTCCACCGGTATGCTCGAAGGCGATACCTGGAACTGGACCAGCGACGAGAAGATGGGTGGGCAAACCCTGAAGGGCAAATACAGCCTGACCATGCTCTCGCCCACCTCCTACAGCTTCAAATTTGAGGTTTCGCCTGACGGCACCACCTGGAATACGGTGATGGAAGGCAAGGCGACGAAGAAGTAGAGGCGGCAGGGCACGCCTCGAACCTCTAAGCCACCAAGGGCAAAAAGGCGCACCAAGGAACGCCGCGCTCAAGAATCCCTTAGTGTGCCTTGGTGTCCTGTTAAGAATCCGCGGTGCGGCTTCCGCCAGCGGCACCGTTTATAATCTTCGATTCAGCTTTCCCTGCAATTTGCTGCTGAAAGGCGAAGCTTTGCTCGATTTTCTCGGCGATCTGAAGCGAAGTCACATGTGCGGCGCGCTGCGCTCTTCTGACGCGGGCCAGAACGCAGTGCTCATGGGCTGGGTGAACCGCCGCCGCGACCTGGGTAGCCTGATCTTCATTGATCTGCGCGACCGCACAGGCGTGACCCAGGTGGTCGTCAACCGGGAGTTGAACCCTGCTGCCCATGCGAAGGCCGGGCTGCTGCGGAATGAGTACGTAATCGCCGTGATCGGCAAGGTCAAGCAGCGCGACCCGGCGACCTTCAACAAGAACATTCCGACCGGCGAAGTGGAGCTGGCGGTGGATGAGCTCCGCATTCTGAACGAGGCCAAGCTGCCGCCGTTTCTGCCCGGCGATACGGTTCTGCCCAATGAAGAAATGCGGCTGAAGTACCGCTACATTGATCTGCGCCGTGAGGCCATGCAGTTCAACATCGAGATGCGCCACAAAGTCTCAAAGGCGATTCGCGATTATCTTTCTGCGCAGGGGTTTTTCGAGATTGAAACGCCGTTCATGACGCGCTCCACGCCCGAAGGCGCGCGCGATTATCTGGTGCCCAGCCGCGTGCAGCCAGGTAGTTTCTACGCTCTGCCGCAATCGCCGCAGATGTTTAAGCAGATTCTGATGATCTCGGGTTTCGACAAGTATTACCAGATCGTGCGCTGCTTCCGCGATGAAGACCTGCGCGCCGACCGACAGCCTGAGTTCACGCAAATTGATCTGGAGATGACCTACCCGCAGCCGGAACAGGTGTATGCGGTGGTGGAAGGATTTCTGAAAGCGGCCTTTCAAGCGGCGGGCCAGGCAATACAGACTTCGTTTCCGCGCATGAGCTATGACCAGGCCATCCGCCGCTATGGCAACGACAAGCCGGACTTGCGCCTGCCCGCGATGGTGGATGTGCGCGAGGCGCTGACCGGGGAAGAAGTGGAAGAGCTGGCGGCGAAGCTCCGCATGCGCAAAGAGCTGCCGATTCTGCTCATCCGCATTCCGAAGGCAGGCGACATCTCGGGGACCGAGCGGCGGACCATCGGAACTTACGGCGCGTATCAGCACGTGGGCGGGCCGAATTTTGTGCAGCCAATCAGCGATCCCAAGCGGCTGGCCAAGGACCTCCCGGCGTTGTCAGAAAAGATCGCGCAGTTTGCTCAGCTCGCGCCCGACGACCTGTGGCTGCTGGCCGGCGCCCTCAACAAGCCGGAAATTCCCGCGGTGATGGAGCAGTCGGCGCAGCATTTCTGCGAGAAATGCGGCTTCCTGCGTCTCGACCTCGCGCAGAAGTATGCCGAGAAGCACGGCGCCTTCAAGAAGACCGGCGACGTCGCCCAAGATTACCGCTTTCTCTGGGTCACCGACTTCCCCATGTTCGAGTGGGATAACGACGAGAAACGCTGGAACCCGGCGCACCATCCTTTTACCTCGCTGCATGAAGAAGACATGGCGAAGCTGGAGGCAAATATTGATTCCGCGCACGACCCCAAATCGCCGTTGGGCGAGATTCGCGCCCTGGCTTACGACGTAGTTTTGAACGGAACGGAATTGGGCTCAGGTTCCATTCGTATTCACCGCCAGGACATTCAGAGTAAGATTTTTCAGGCGCTGGGCATGAGCCACGACGAGGCCCGTGCCCGCTTCGGGTTTTTCCTCGAAGCTCTGGAGTACGGTACGCCTCCGCACGGCGGCATCGCGCTCGGCCTCGACCGGATTGTGATGATTCTGGCGGGGGCCGAAAGCCTGCGCGAGGTGATTCCCTTCCCGAAAACTGCCCGCGCCGTGGATTTGATGGTAGATGCGCCCACGCCGGTAAGCGAGGCTCAACTCAGGGAACTGGGCATCAAGCTGAAGACGTAAGGCCCCTACTTCACACGTGTGAGTCGAAGGGGTTGACCATCCGCGCTAACCCAGAATCTAAAGCTACCTGCTCTTGCTCGGGAACTCCACTGACACCGCGTCCGAGCCGCGGAAATTCACCACCACATTGGCCTCGGCCTCGGCGGCC
The DNA here is from genome assembly GCA_035517775.1 of Terriglobales bacterium. Taxonomy (GTDB): domain Bacteria; phylum Acidobacteriota; class Terriglobia; order Terriglobales; family Acidobacteriaceae; genus DATIYF01. The sequence goes on along the minus strand of DATIYF010000067.1, from coordinate 38,151 downwards.
TGGCCTTTGGAGCGCAGCGGTTTGTAGCGCCACACCTGGATCGCCTGCTCGGCGGCCCTCACCAGCGAGGTCGGGCCGCTCAGCACTTGAATCTGCTTAATGCGTCCAGTCACGGCGATCAGAATCTTCAGACGCACGCTCCCGCTGATGTCTCCATCCGGAGAAATCGGATAGACCATACGCTCAGTCGGCGCCATGGCGATTCTGATGCGCGGCGCCGGCGTCGCGCTCCAGGTGGTGACTTCAGCCACCAGCGGCAGCTCAACCGGTTTGGGCGTCATGCGGGCGAGCTCAGCGGCCGTAGGCGGGACCGGCACCGGTGCGGTAATTTCCGGCTTGCCCGCGTCGCTCATAATGGCCCGATACACCGACAGGCTGAGAATTCCGCTCAGAAACAAAAGGCCAAGAATCAGCCCCCAGCGCACGCGCTCGCGGTGCGCCAGCTGCCCAAGCTTCGCCGTCCAGGGAACTTGCTCCGCACGCGGCGCCGGCCGCGCCGCCACCGGAACCGGCCCGGCACTCACCGTGGCGCTGGCGGCATAAGTGCGCCATCCGGTGCGGGAAGCGACCACCTGCTGTGGCAGTTCCACGCCCCACAGGTTCTTGCCCGCTTCGAGCGCCTCTACTCCCGCCTGGTTCTCGTTCGGCGCGAGCTCCCGGTTCCAGACCACGCGAAACGGTGCTCGTTGCTGCCCGCGCTGCAAGAGAACGGTCTGCCCGGGATGCAGCTGGGTACGCAATCCGCCCAGCCGCCCGCCGGCGACACTGATGTCAATAGTATGGGCCAGCTGCGCGGCAGAGTCGTCGGCGTAGCGATCCACCCACACGCGCAGCGGAAGCACCATTTTGGTGCGCGGATATTTCTGTACTCCGGCGGGCATCAGCCACAGGTTACGACCTGCTCATAATTGGCGACTAGGTTACTTAGGTTACCTGCAAGACTAGAGTAATAAGGGTTACCTAGGCCACTTCCACCAGCCCGTAGGTCTTCTGCCAGCGGGTGCGCATGTGTTGCAGGGCCCGGTTGATCTCGGGCTCAGAAATCTCCTCGTTGGGGCCGTTTAGAACCGCCGCTGCCTCCAGCTTGGCCGCTTCCAGCAGCTGGCGGTCGCGAATCAGGTTCGCTACCTGAAAGTTTGGCAGCCCCGCCTGGCGCGTACCGAAAAACTCGCCCGGACCGCGCAGTTCAAGGTCGAGCTCAGCGATCTGAAAGCCATCATGGGTGCGCACCAGGGCATCCAGCCTGCGCTCGCCATCTTCGGAGACCTTACCGCCGGTCATCAGTACGCAATAAGACTTGGCTGCTCCCCGGCCAATGCGCCCGCGCAGCTGGTGCAGTTGCGCCAGCCCAAAACGCTCCGCATGCTCGATCACCATGACCGTAGCGTTGGCTACATCCACACCGACTTCAATGACGGTGGTCGAAACCAGAATATCCAGCTCGCCCTTCTGGAACAGCCGCATCACCTGATCCTTCAGGTCGGCATCGAGCCGGCCATGCAGCACTCCCACCCGCAGGTCGGGAAACACGCGCTTGCTTAGCTCTTTGTACATCTTCATCGCGGCCTTGAGCTCGGTCTCTTCATTTTCTTCGATCACGGGATAGACCGCGTAAGCCTGATGCCCCGCAGCTACCTGCTTGCGCACGAACTGCCACACCTTCTCGGCGCGCTCATCGCCAACGCGGCGCGTGATAATGGGCACGCGGCCGGGCGGCATCTCATCAAGCACGCTGAGGTCAAGGTCGCCGTAAAGAGTGAGCGCGAGAGTGCGCGGAATGGGCGTTGCCGTCATCACCAGCACGTCAGGCTCAGCTGCACGGCTGGCCGCCGCCCCCGCCGGGCCGGGCTCGGAGCTTTTGTTCATGAGCTTGAACCGCTGCAGAACCCCGAAGCGGTGCTGCTCATCCACAATCACCAGCCCAAGCCGCGCGAACTCGACCTTCTGCTCGATCAGGGCGTGGGTCCCGATTACCAGCTGGGCGTTGCCCTGCGAGATGTGGCGGCGAATCTCGCGCTTGCGCTCGTCTTCCAGCGAGCCGGTGAGCAGCACTACGCGGTAGCCGGCGTTTTCCAGAATGCGGCGCGCCGAAAAATAATGCTGCTGGGCCAGGATTTCGGTCGGGGCCATGAGCGCCACCTGATAGCCGTTTTCAATCGCGATGATGGCGGCCTCAAAGGCAACCAGGGTCTTGCCTGAGCCAACGTCGCCCTGCAGCAGGCGGCGCATGGGCGCGGACTGCGCCATGTCGCCTGCGATCTCTTTGAGCGCCCGCTTCTGTGCGCCGGTGGGATGAAAAGGCAGAATGCGCTTGATGGCTGAGCGCACGGTTTCATCCAAACGAAACGCGATGCCGGTTTGCGCCTTCTGCTGGCGGCGCTTCAATTCCAGGCCTAGCTCGATGAAAAACAGCTCCTCAAAAATCAGCCGGATGTGCGCCGGCGTGCGCCACGATTGCAGGTCCTGCAAGCTCTCGCCCGCTTCCGGCCAGTGAACTTTCCTGATGGCCTCGCGCGGCGAGATGAGGCTGAGATGGCGGCGCACGGCTGCAGGAATGGGGTCGGCCAATTCCGGCGGCAGATTCTCCAGCGCGGCGTGAATCACCCGCCGGAACCAGCGCGAGGTGAGCCGGCCGTTCCCCGCCGATTCATAGATGGGCACGATGCGCCCCACTTCCAGCGAGGCGGCCCGTTTGTCCCCCGAGCCTTCCTCGCCGGAAGCATCTCCCAGAATCTCAAACTGCGGCTGCACTAACTGAAGTTCGCCGCTGTAGCTGTCTTCTTCCACCTTGCCGTAGAGCGCGACCAGTTGCCCCGGCTGAAAGCGGTCGCGCAGGTATGCCGCGTTGAACCAGATGCAGCGCAGGCGCGCGCGGCCCTGGCCGGCGGTCATCTGAAAAATGGGCCTGTGGCGGGTGCGAAACAGCCCCGAGTTGCGCACCTCCGCAATCACCGTTGACATTTCGCCGGGGCGAAGCTCAGCGATGGTGCGCGGGTTCAGGCGGTCTTCATAACGGAATGGCAGATAGTGCAGCAGGTCGTCGGCCGTTTGAATGCCCTTCGCCGCCAGCACCTCAGCCAGACGCGGGCCTATGCCCTTGACGTATTGAACGGGGGTGGCTGGTTCGAGCATCCAGAGAGGATGTTAGCAGCATGGCGGCAGCGATGGCTGCAAGGCCGCCACGGAAGAAGAAGCCCAGCCGCCAAAATCGGGGAGGGCACGACTTCCTTCGTGCCTCTAGACCGCGGAAAATACGCTTCCCGCTTTTGCGCCCCAAGGCCATTTTCTGCCAGAGGTAATTTCAGACTGTCAAAAGCCGCCTCCTGCAAAGCCATGCAGTTTTCGTTTCCGTTCATGGTGAGCTGAGCCCCTAACCCGTTTTGCCCAGAGGCTGGCCTTTCCCCGCTGAGTGAGACGCCCGCACGCCCGGCCGCTTGCGAAATATCGGCCGCACCTGCTCCCGCCAACGCTCGTCAATTCCCACCAGCATCCATTCGATCTGCGGCGAGATGTAGCGCAGCAGCGTGTCGGTCTGCGGATGCACGTGCAGCGCCGGCGCCACCAGAAACAGCAATGGCGCTGCCGCCGCCAGCTCACGCCCCTGAAAGTATCCGAAGCGCTGAAACTCGCCGCGCTCATGGTGCCAGGCCACGCGCGACCAGTAATCCAGGCCCTGGAGCGGCAAATGAATGTCTTCCTCGGCCTTCAACTCGACCACTGCCAGCCGCCCTTCGCGCGTAAGCGCCAGCACATCCATCATGGCGCGATCTGAGGCCGAAAAGGCCGGCAGCTGCGAATAGACATAGTGCGCATCAAGCCGCTCGTCGAGCGCAGCGGCATTGTTCACCACCTGCGATTCCAGCCAGCGCTCGGGATGCATCCGCCACAACGGATGGTCGCGCGGCCCCTCCGCATGCCGTACCCCGCCAATGCTTCGCACCAGAGCGGCGAATTGATCAGCGCTCCTCTCGCAGAGTATTTTTTCTTCCGCGCCCACGCCAAACACAATCTCTGGCGTGCTGCGGAATGATCCCGGCTCCTGCCCCAGCCGCGCCCGGGCAAACTCCAGTCCGTAACGCCGAAAGGCGATCTCCGCAGGCGAAAGCACCGCAATTTCAGCCTCCAACATCAGGCCGCGCACATATGCGATCTGCTGCGAGAATCGCGCCCGCGCCGCGCCTTCATCCGCCGCCTGCACCAGCCGCGTGCGCACATTGCCGCGGTCAGCTACGTCAACCTCCGCCAGACTGTCTTCCCGCTCGTTCAACTCATAGAGCCCCCACTTAGCCGCCCCGCAATGCAAATGCGCCATACGCTCCCGTGTGAGCACCGAAGATCCTACCGGCAGAAACAGCTTCAGCCCTTCCACCACCAGCTTGCCGCTGTGCGCCACGCGGCAGGCTTCGAGCCAAAGAATGCCGAAGGCCAGCGCCGCGTCGATCGAAGTCTGGGTTTCTTGGGCATTTACCCCCAACACCGCGAATCCCGACTGTCCCTGTCGCAGCAGGCCCCGCGTGTAAATCGGCCCAAAGGAGTGCTCCAAATCCATGGTGGTGCTCAGCTGTGTGACCGTCCAGCCGGCAAATTTCCGCTCCAGCACGTGTTGCAGCGCTCGCTGATATGCCAGCCGGGCCGCCCGCCGCGCATTCGGAGTGCGCCGGTCGCGCTCGCGGCAAATTTCCAGCTTCGTTGGCTTTGCCTGCCCCAGCCGCTGCACCGCCAGCCGCAGCGTCTCGTTCTTGGTCTCTAAATCGAGCACCCGCCGCACGATGTTGCGCTCCGCCGACCACACATGCAGCAGGCACTTGTTGTACTCGCCGGAGATCGAGTACTTCGCCTGCGCCAGATCAAACAGCACCGCGCCGGCCTCGAGCACAACTGCGCCGCGCGCACCGGCCAGAAATCCTTCCAGCTCGCGGCTGAGAGATTCCGCTGTCATGAACTGAGATTTTCAATGCTGAAGGCGGGCCTGTCTGTGACGGATGACCATCCCTGGTTGTGCGGGAAGAGCCGGGTATTAAACACCACTGCTAACGTTGGGCTGTCGCTGTACACGGTCTCAAGCAGTCAAAGCGCAAAACTAAAGAGGCCGTGACTGCTAGCTTCCCTGCTCCACGCCGCCGGCATCCCCGCCACCCGCCTTCTTCCGCAGCTGCCACAGCCCAATGAGGCCGAGCAGCATCAGGTTTGGAAACAGCAGCGGGGCCATCGGCGGGGCCCCGTAGATGAAATTGTCGAACGCATGCGTCGAAGGGCCCTGAAGGTTCCCCATGGTGTGCAACACAAATCCCCACAGGCCGACGCCGGCCTCCAGCAGCAACACCGCTGCGCTGACGTCAATGAACACCCGCGAGACCTGCGTCACCAACGGGACACAGAGAAACCCGATCGCCACTGCGCTCGCCGCCACCGGCACCCATTCCACCGCAAAAAAGAAGCCGTTGGCGGCATGGTCCGCCAGGCTGAAAACGAAGTTGCCGATAAATCCGCCCAGGGTGAACAGCAATATCCACTTGGCCCAGTCCATCGAATCGGCATCCACCATGCGATTCATGATCAGGAGAAACCCCAGCCCGGTATAGGCGAGTGGCGCAGCAAAGGGAGCCGAGTAGGTCAGGCTGCGCAGGGTGCGCTCCAGGAAAAAACGGCTCTCCAGGTGCAGGATGACGCCCGTCAATCCCACCAGGATCGCCGACCAGCCAACGACCTGCCCCAGTATCTTCCACAGCATCCGCCGCCGCCTGCGCTGGCTCAGGGCGGCCAGCAACACCGCCGGCGCGGTGGCCGAGAACCACAAGGGAATGTACTCCGCGCGATTGCGGAACCCGTTCACCGAGTGGGCCAGGTAGATATCGAAGGTCAGGAACCCGATATTCAGGATGGCGAAGGCTTCCACCCACAATTCTGGATCATTCCACCAGCGCTCATCGCCGGCCATGTTCTCTCCTGAGCTCTTCCGCCATCGCCTTCAGCTCAACCGTCTTTTCCAGCATCGGGTAGTTACCGTGCCACTGGACGAAATCCGCTCCGCCCATGAAAGCTCCATGCTTGCTGGTGCGCCCGTCGTAGTGCCACAGATTGAAGTACACAAAGTCGATCGGTTGCGAGAAAGGAGGACCGGTCAGCACGCCATCTTTGCGTAGGCCGTTCACAATCTCCTGCGCGGCCTGCACCCGGGCGTTGGTCGAAAGTACGACCTCCTCGGCCTGGGTATATACGCGGTCAATCAGGGCGGGAGTATGGCATTGCGCGCATATCTGCTTCATTTTGGCCTGCGCCTGCGCGTAATTCGGCCGCTTCTCGGTGATGGCGCTGGCCAGGTAGTAGGACAGGCGTTCCGAGGGGTCGTGGGTCACGCCTAGCCCGTTGATGCCGCTCATGTGACAGGTCGCGCAGGTGGGAACGAACATATCGCGAGTGGTCAGGGTCTTCGGCGGAGCGTCGAGGTTTAGCAGGTGCTCCTGGGCCGCAAACAGGATGCCGTGGCGCGATTCCTCGTAGATCTCAATCTGCGAATGGTCCGGACCCATGTGGCATTGCGCGCAGGTGCTCGGCAGCCGCGCGACTCGCACCGAACTGATGTGCCGCGTGTGGCACACCGTGCAGCTTCCAATCGTGCCGTCAGAATTCGGCTTGCCCACGCTGTGGCACTGCCCGCATCCGCTGGTTTGGGCCGACGTTCCCTCCAGCTGCGCCAGCGGATTCGCTGGCCGGCGCGTTCCGCCCGGCTGGTACGTCTCGGAAAAATTCACCTGCTCGGGAGTCAGCCCCTTCTCGCCGTAAACCGCCGCCCAGGCGGGCGCGGCGTGGCGGCTGCGCAGAAATTGCTGGTAAATATTCTCGTGGCAGCCGCGGCAATTGCCGGCGGTGAGCTGCGCGGAAATTACAAATCCGTGATGGTCCTTCTTTTCCTGTCCCGGCGCAGGCTGGTGGCAGTCCAGGCAGTTCACCCCCTTGCGGGCGTGCATGCTCATCTCGTATTCGTGGACCACCGAGTACTGGGTCCTGATATGGCATTCCGCGCACTTTCCCGTGGCCCGCACCAGGTCCGCGCTAGGCTGCTCCGTCTCCACTTTTGGCCGCGCCCGATTCAGCAGGAAGGCGGCGAGGATCAGCGCAAACGCAATCACCACAGCAATAAAAACCGAGCGAAACGACATGCAGTGCCCCCACGCGAAGCTTTCCGGCCCACCGGATTACGTTTTATGGGAGCAATTGTAGACGCAAGGGAAACCAATCGGGGATATGCTGTTTCTGAAGAGTAAGTTCTAATGGGCGTGGCGCAAAAAGGTCAGCAGGAGCATCGCCCCGATACGCACGACAACGAAGACTCCCCCAACAATGAGGGCAGCCCAAAACAAGAAATGCTCAAACCGGTTCAGCGGCCATCCACGGGCTGTCATGGCGGCACCTCCAGCCAATTTCAGGATGACAGAGATGCCTGGCTGACGCCGTGACCCTGATCACCGGCAGCCGTGACCAACGCATTCTTGCCCCAGGTGAGCGTTCGCGAGTAAGCCGATGGACCATTCAACTCGCAACCGCCTTAAAGTGTTTCACCAGCATCTGTTGCAGCTCCATGGCTACTTTCTCTCGCGCGCCAAGGTACCTGCCCCGAAAGAAGGCGATCCTGACGGAAAGATTGAACTCGGGATGATCAATCACCCTAAGTCGAGAGCGCAGCGCATGGGTTCGCACAAAGCCGGTTCGCAAAATCCCCACTCCCACGTTTCCCGCCGTGAGCGACAACTGCAATCCCGGACTGTGCAATTCCGCAGCAATGGCAAGCGGCGCCCCCAGCCGCTCCACCCGCCTCTTTATCTCTTCCCGGACTAAGCATCCGGCCGGATTAAGGATCCAGCTGCGCCGATAGAACTCCGCAGACTGGGCAGATTTTCCGGGCGCCGAGCTTCGCGCTTCCACCGGCTGCATCCTCTCCAGGGCAAGAGTGCCGCCCTCCAAATCGTCGGGCGGAACGGTCCCGATGGGCAAGACCACAACCGCGCCCTCCAACTCGCCCAGGCGCAATCGCGCCAATAACTGGGAACTCACATCGTTCAAAATGGTGGGCCGCAGCAGGGGGAACCGCTTCCCCAGCTCCACAATCACCGGCGCTATTTCAGGCTGTGCCACTGCATGGGAAAAACCGAGGCGAAACGGCCCGGTTGGCGCTGAGCCTTTAGCCGTGGAACTCTTCAAATCGCTCAGGGACGAGAGAATGGATCGGCCCTTCGCGAGCACCTCGAATCCCCATTGTGTGATCTTCGGAGGTTTGAAATGCCGGTCCAGAAGCACAACCCCAAGTTCCATTTCCAGGCGTTGGATTCGGCGCGTGAAGGCTGAGGGTGTCAGGTAGAGATCCCTGGCTGCCCGCTCCATCGAGCCGCTTTCAGCCAACGCAACCAGCGCTTTCAGCTCGGCAAACAAGCGGAAATCCTCCCGTGTTAGTATCCTCCCATATTGCTCCGGCAGCAACTTAATATTGCATATTTTGAACTTGAAGCAAGTCCTGACCCGGGATTATTGTCCCTCGAGCGCGTCACCTGGGAATCATGGCCCTCGACCACACTGAAGCCTCCGTCGCCTCCTGGTGGCATACCGTAATTGTGCTCGCTGGCTTGGCCGGTCTGTCCCTGGCCACCGGCTATCAGCACGGCCTGCCGAACGCACACATTCCAGGTCTCCCGGTCCGGCCCTCGAGTTACCTCACAATCCTGGCCGCGGAATGGCTTTTGGTATGGCTGATCTGGCTTCCGCTTCGCAGCCGTGGGCTCTCCCTGGCCAGCCTGGTTTCCGGGCGCTGGGACCGGCCCCGCAGCTTCTTCCGCGATCTGGGAATCGCCGTCGGATTCGTCATTGTCATCGTTGCCCTCGAACAACTTCTGGGATTTCTTTTTCACGCCAGCCCCGATAGCGCTCTGGCCGCGATGCTGCCTAAGACGCCATTCGAGCTGGTACTTTACTTGCTGGTCGCCTTAACCGCCGGTTTCTGCGAAGAGCTGATCTTCCGCGGATACCTCGGCCGGCAATTCAGCGCCTGGACGGGCAGCCGTGCATTCGGCATCATCCTTCAAGGCCTGGCCTTCGGCGCCGGTCATGCCTACTACGGTCCCAAATTTATGTTCATCATCGCGGTCCACGGATGCCTGCTCGGAATGCTGGCCTACTGGCGCAAGAGCCTGCGTCCTGGCATCCTGGCCCACGCGCTGCAGGATTCGCTCGGCGGCCTGGTCTGGTTTTTTGTACCCAAGTGAGCCGTGCGAACCCTCTGCACCTATTTCCCATTCTCGCGCGGAGAGACCGGACCGCCTTTCGCCAGGGCATAGGCGAAGCATTCTCCAAAATTCAGTTTGGCGGGATGGCCGCTGGTTTTCCCGAAGTCGCGATAGGCCTGCCGTACAATGCGAGCCTGCGCTTCGCTGACCGGCTCAATTGACTTGCGCCGCCTCCATCAATTCATCGTAACGGCGTTGTCCGCCCATATGGTCCGGCCGGCGGGGCAGCGGAGAGGTTGGGTCGTGGCTTAATTTGACATTGTTTGGTTTCGTGATTGGCGAGAGAATTGCGGCATGGCTGAAGACGTCCCGCCTCACCCTCCTGCCACCTTCACATCCGTCTGCGAGAAGTCCTGCCCTTTAAACAAGAGCGGCTCACCAGTCGCCTTCGCCAGGGCATAGGCGAAGCAATCTCCAAAATTCAGCTTGGCGGGATGGCCGCTGGTTTTTGCCGAAGTCGCGATAGGCCTGCCGTGCAATGCGAGCCTGCGCTTCGCTGACCGGCTCAATCGCAATTTGCGCCGCCTCGATCAATTCATCAAAACGGCGGCTGGCAACCGGGTCTTTGCTGCCATCAATTACCGCTCCGGCTTCCACATAATTCACGGCCGAAATGCGAGACCGCGCCGCCCGTTCGATGATTCCGGCAAATTCGGGCGCTTCCGCTTCCATGCGAAGAATAGCGATCACGGCCGAAGTATCCAGAATCATTTCGGCAGCCCGTTCTCGTCATAGAGCAGGTCGCCATGCTCGCCCGAGCGAAACGGTTCCTTCAGACGCGGGGCACAGTCCCGCCCGATTTCGAGCAGCCGGTCGGAGAGATCGGCCTGTTTGTCTTTGTCCTGCACCCTTTGAAGCCGCTCGCGTACCGCCTCAGTGACCGCCTCGGTCATGCTCTCTCCCGTAACCCGGGCCAACTGCCGCGCGAGCTTGTGAGCGTCCTTGTTTTTGATGTTCAGGCTCATGTGGTAGATATTCTACCATGTATGCTCTACTTTCTACCTTCGAGATGTTAAGCAAGCCGCGAAGCGGCGAAAGAAGCTATAGCGAGCGAAGAAAATTGACTGTCGGACCGATGATAGACCGCCACAGCGCCGACCATCCTTTGCCCTCTTATACTTAGCTGTCAGCACAGTTCTGTCATGACGATGTGTTCCCAGCGGAACATTGGCCGATTCGACCCGGAAGGATGCGGCCCGAGCCTCTTAACTTAGCGTTCATGGCCCCATCTCCACCCGGATTCGAAATCCCCGCAACCCCATGTGGGATAATGGCTCTAGAGTCTTTCCACCATCAGGGGACATCCAATCACCGTGAGCAATCAGACATTTTTTTTCGAGCACTACGGACTCACCCAGCCTGACCTGGAGCGCTACCTGGCGGCGGCACTTTCCGCTGGGGGTGAGTACGCCGACCTTTACTTCGAGTATCTTTCCTCCACCTCGCTGTTGGTGGATGAATCCATGGTCAAGTCGGCCTCGCAGGGAATTTCCGCGGGCTGTGGCGTGCGCGTGATCGCCGGCGAGCGCACCGGCTACGCCTACACTGACGATCTTTCTCCGGCGCGCATTCTGCATGCGGCGCGCACCGCGGCACTGATCGCCAGCGGCCCGGCCAAGACTCCGACCGTCGGCTTTCAGGAGAAAGCCGCGCGCAGCCTTTATCCTGTAACGCTGCCCTCGGTGGATGCGGAAATCACCGCCAAAGTTGAGCTGGTCATGCGCGCTGATCAGGCCGCCCGCGGCTTCGATCCGCGCATTAAAGAGGTTCGCGCCAACTATTCGGATGAGCTGCGCAACATTCTCGTGATCGGCTCTGACGGCACGTTCGCTGAAGACTCGCAGCCGCTCGCTCGCATGAACGTGAGCTGCATTGCCAAGTCTGACGGCGTTTCCGGACGCGGCAGCTCCGGCGGCGGCGGCCGCGTGGCCCTCGATTTCTTCTTCGGCGAAAAGACGCCCGAGTACTTCGCCAAAGAATCCGCTCGCCAGGCGATTTTGCAGCTCGACGCCCGCGAAGCACCTGCCGGCGAAATGGAAGTTGTCCTCGGCCCGGGTTGGCCCGGCGTGCTGCTGCATGAAGCGGTGGGCCACGGCCTGGAGGCCGACTTCAACCGCAAGAAGACCTCCGCCTTCGCCGGCTTAATCGGCAAGCGCGTGGCCAGCGAAAAATGCACGGTGGTGGATAACGGCACCATGCCCTGGCGCCGCGGGTCTTTGAACGTGGATGACGAGGGCAACTCCACCCAGGAAACCGTGCTGATTGAGAACGGGATTTTGAAGGGCTACCTGAGCGACAAGCTCTCCGCCCGCCTGATGGGCATGGCCAACACCGGCAACGGACGCCGCGAGAGCTACGAGCACATCCCTATGCCGCGCATGACAAATACGTACATGCTTGCTGGTACCGACGATCCGCACGATATTATTCGTTCCGTGAAGCACGGTGTGTATGCGGTAAATTTCGGCGGCGGCCAGGTGGATATTACCAACGGCAAGTTCGTGTTTTCGGCCTCGGAAGCCTACATGATCGAAGACGGCCAGATCACCGCGCCGATTAAGGGCGCAACCCTGATCGGCAACGGACCGGACGTTCTGACTCGCGTCTCGATGGTCGGCAATGACCTGAAGCTGGATGAAGGCGTCGGCACCTGCGGCAAAGACGGCCAGGCCGTGCCGGTCGGCGTCGGCATCCCGACGATCAAAGTGGATCGGCTGACTGTCGGCGGCACGAAGCGGAAGGATACCGGCGGGTTCATGCAGTAGAACCTTGCCATTCATCGCACGCTACCTGAATCATTTCTTACCATCTTCACTACGAAAGCTCCGAGCGGGTCCGCAATTTTAGGTGCGAACGTTTGACCGAGCGCTCGATAGGCCATCATTAGGATTTTGTTCAACTGTACCGCAGCGTTGAATACTGCCATGTCCGCCCTGTTTTCCCCGGCTTGAAAAGGCTTACGAACAACGAAGCGGTCGGCAGGACGCGTAGCGTGCCCGTCTTCCATACTCACTACCGTGGCATGTACATATTGCGATGTCCAGAAATACATCCAGTCGTAGTCAAACTCCCATTTCAAAGGGACGCCGTTTACCGTTTCGTACCGATCGGGTTCCATTGCCATCATCCATGCGCCGCCCCTGCTTGCCTTGCTACCCGTGTCCGTCCATGATGTGCGTTTGGGATATTTGCGCGCCGTCTTCCGATAGTTCGCATACCGCTTCTTATCCAGCATGTTCCGAAAATCGGCTTTTGTGTAGTTTGGGATTTTCTCGCCGTTAGCATCTAGTACCCAGTTGCCGTTTTTGTCGGTTTTGTAGAAATGCTTCAGGCTCCTGCGCATCAATTCAAGCTTCCAGCGAGCCACGTAGTGGACGAAGCGCTTGGCGCGCTGTTCTGAATTACGATTGGTGATGTAGCGCAGGTTAAGAGCAATCTCAACCATCGTTCTTGAGAGCCCGAACGCTTCTTCGGGAAAGCCCGCGTCAATGAGCGCCATGATGGCCTGGGCTGCATTTAGAGCCTTAGAGACGTGGGCTAGTACCACCTTATCGAGAAATACGTGGCCACGCGGATATATTCCGTGGTTGTCGATGAAGGTTACGATCTTCCTCAGTAGCCGCTTCATTTCACGCTTGTGCTGTGTTGTGAGCTCTTGCAAGATATTTCCATCACTTTCCGGCTTGGCGCATCTCTCGCTGCTACTGGGGAAGAGATTTTATCTTTGCATCACAAAATTTTCGCCACTACCCTGCTTTTTTCAGTCTTTCCACCACCTCCGCATCGAACGACACGAACATCTCCGTGTCTGCCCCACCTACAAATCCGATGGCTCGAGCCCCGTGTACTTGGCAATCTTCGCCAGCATCTTCGGACCAATTTCCTCGTTTTCGTGGAATCCGAACATGTAGTTGCCGCGTTCTGGATGGTTCAGCTTGATGTGGGAGCCACGCTGGGAAACTACAGTCCAGCCTTTTCTGAGGAGGGCGCGTAATACGACTTTCGATTTGGCGCTTGCCCACTGGCTCAAGCCGAAACTCTGGGCACGCTGATAGTGTCTGGAATTTCCTTATCTTGCCGCTCGACGTCATCGGCAATCGCGTACAGCGCCAATGCATACGCTTTTGCTTTCGCCTCTTCGGCTGACTTCCCATACGCGAGCGCTCCGGGGACTTCAGGAATCTCGGCGATCCATCGGCCGTCGGCCTCACGATCGAGCTCAAAGTTGAACTGCACGTGTTTCCTCCCGTCGCTCTGCGGCGGTTTGCGCCGCATGGCAACCTCCGGACACCCTCAAACGAGTCCTGCAGGTCCCCTTACGATCCGTCCCCAGAACACGTTAGAATAGCGTAATTCTGCATCCACGGCACGACCTTCCTGGTGCAGGGGTCTCTCATCTACGGCATCCTCGCCTGTTCTTCTTGCGCCTTTAGCATCTCCACAGCTTTCCTATCAAACGACACAAAAGTCTCCGCCCCCAGCCACTTGCCTTCGTACGCAATCACACCATCAGCGAAATCGCCGCCAGCTTCGAGCATGGCCAAACCTGCTTCCACGGCAGGGCGGTTCATCTCCACGTTCGCCGCAGCCAACAGAGCGCGGATGGCGGCCGCTGCCTCCGCAGGCCGGAATCCATAAACCCGCCGCAGAACCCACACAAACTCGCAGAGGCACGGCACCGCGACGGCGACCATTTGGGCGCGCGTCAATACCCTGGCCGCAATCTTCGCCTGCGCGGGATCGTCGCGCACCGCAGCCCGCACCAGGACGTTGGTATCTACGGCGACCTTCATTTCTTGCCGGCCCCGTTCTTGCCCGGCCATCTTCCGCCGGCCCAACCGCGTGCAGCCGCCTCATTCATTTCTTCAATGGTTGCCACCTTTTTGGTTTTGCCCGCAAGTACACCAAAGAAGTCTTCAATCTTTCCATTCGGCCGCGCCGCCCGGATCAAGCCTCGCCCATCCGGCAGCAGGTCGAGCTCAATCTTCTCTCCCGGCTTGACCCCGAGGTGTTGCATGACCTTCTTGCGGAAGGTCACTTGTCCGCGGGCAGTTACGGTTAATGTCGTCATGGCCACTCCCTTCTCAATAATAAGGTAAAACTGCATTACTATCAAAACATTTTCCACCTTGATGCCATGAAATGGCGGGGACCATGCCACCCGCTCAGCCGGAACCCGGAACTCCCGCTGGCCACCAACCTCAAACCCTCGGCCAGGACATGGTCCGCCGTCAGCGCCTGAACTTCCGCCGGCGCAAAAAATGCGGAGTCCCCTGACTCCGCACAAGCCTTAACGATTTGCTTCGTGAAGCTGCGACTACGCCGCTTTTGCCAATTTGCGCAGGGATCTGAAGCCTGCACGGAGCTCTTCGGAAAAGAGTTGCGGTTGTTCCCAGGCCGCAAAGTGTCCGCCCTTGGGCAGTTGGTTGTAGTGGATGAGCTTGGGATATGCCCGCTCTGCCCAACTCCGCGGGGCTGGATACAGTTCGTCAGGAAAGACACTCACGGCAACGGGGATGGAGACGCCCTTGGCATTGAAATATCCCATTTTGCCCCAATTTTCCCAATAGAGGCGGGCGCCGGAGAGCGCCGTGTTCGTCAACCAGGTGATGGTGATGTTGTCGAGGATGTCGTCGCGCGTGAGGCCTTCGGATTCTCCCCTAAAGACACGTGAGATCAGCTCGTAGCTGCGCGCGTCATGATCAAGGAAATAAGCCGCCAGGCCGACGGGGGAATCGGCAATTCCGTACAATGTCTGCGGTCGCAGCCCCATCTGGTACCCATAGGCGATTCCCTTTTGGTACACGAACTGCAAACGCTCGTAAGCGACCTTCTCATCAGCAGAGAGACCCGAGGGCGCCTGCGCCCCGGAAGCAGCCGCCGCGTCAATGTCGCCTGGAAAGATGCCAGGCATGTTGGTGTGAATGCCGAGCAGCTCCGGAGCCGCATCTACGCCCATTTTATCCACCACCACCGCGCCCCAATCGCCGCCTTGCGCCACGAACTGCGTATATCCGAGGCGCTTCATCAGCACGACCCAGGCACGCGCGATGTGGGCGACATCCCACCCGGTGGTGGCCGGTTTTCCTGAGTATCCGTAGCCCGGCATGGACGGGATCACCAGGTGGAACGCATCGGATGCGCTGCCGCCATGGGCGGTGGGATTGGCCAGGGGATCGATGATCTTCATCTGTTCGATGATTGAGCCGGGCCATCCGTGGGTGACGATGAGCGGCAATGCATTTTCATGCTTGGAACGGACGTGAATGAAATGAATATCGAGACCATCGATCCCGGTGATGAACTGCGGCAGGGAGTTCAGCCTTGCTTCAACTTTGCGCCAATCGTATTCGGTCGCCCAATAATGGGCCAGCGCCTGGATCGTCGCGAGCTGCACGCCTTGCGATGCATCCGGCACGGTTTCCGGTTCAGGCCACTTGGTTGCGTTGATGCGCTTGCGCAATTCGGTGAGCTCCGCTTCCGGGACATTCACATGAAACGGACGAATCGCATTCTGGTCAGCTGCCGGCTTGGCTTGGCTCATGGGTGTCTTCCTTTCGAGCACTTTGAGTTGGAGTTGACTCGGGCCAGTCTGCTTTAGTGGTTAACCATGGGTATTGCGCAGTCTTTCAGCGAACTGCGCCTGGTTGCGGACGTTAACGGAAAGCTACGAGGATAGCAGCCGAACGTGATGAGGTGAGTCTGGCCGGATTGCGGCTGTCTCCCGCGGTCCCCGAGGTATGCACCAGCAGCTTACGCCAGACGAGGGCCCCACTCAAGTCCGCATCGGGTTCAATTATTCCCGCAGGCTGGTTGCAAGCAGCAACAACGCGGGGTTTGTTGGATAATGTAACTCTATGCAGTCGTCACCGACTGAAGCCCCAATCCCGCAAGAGGCCACCGAACTGAAAGACGTTGCGCAGGACCTCATCCGCCGCGCCCTGGCGGGCGGCGCCACTGCCGCCGAATGCGTTATCCGCGAGGGGGATGAGTTCTCTACGCTCGTGCGCCTCGGCCAGGTCGAGACGCTGAAAGAAGCCGGCTCGCGCTCGATCGGCGTGCGCGTCTTCTTCGGCCAGCGATCCGCCAGTACCCATTCCAGTGATTTCTCCCGCGAAGGCCTCGACCGCATGCTGAACTCGGCGCTGGCACTGGCGAAGATCACCTCCGAAGATCCCTTCGCCGGGATTCCCGATGCCAGCCAGCTCGGCGCGATTTCCGGCGACCTCGATCTCTATTCCGCGGATGTGTACTCGCTGCCCGGCGAAGAACGTATCAACTATGCGCGCCGCGCGGAAAAGGCCGCGCTCGACTTCGACCCGCGCATCAGGAACTCCGAAGGCGGATCCTTCGACGCCGCCACCGGCCACAAAATCCTGGTCAACTCGCACGGATTTCTCGGCGAATACCGCCGCTCGTATTGCTCGGTCGCCGCCGTACCCATTGCCCAGTCCGAAGACGGCGCCATGCAGCGTGATTATTGGTTCTCCGTGGCCCGCAGCCTCAGCCGACTGGAGTCACCGGAAGAGGTGGGCAAAATCGCCGCCCAGCGCACCATCCGCCGCCTGGGCGCGCGCAAGGTCAAAACCGCGCACGCTCCAGTCGTGCTCGACCCTCTGGTGGCCACTTCCATCCTCGGCCACATCTTCGAAGGCGTGAACGGCGACTCCGTCTATCGGGGCGCGTCTTTCCTGGCGGGCAAGCTGGGAGAAAAGATCGCGTCTTCCAACATCACGGTGATTGATGACGGCACCATGCCCGGCGGCTTCGGCACCAGCCCCTTCGACGGCGAAGGCATTCCCACGCGCCGCACCGTGGTGATCGAAAACGGCGTGCTCAAGTCTTACTTGCTCAATACCTACACCGCCAAGAAGCTCGGACTGCAAACCACCGCCAACGCCTCGCGCGGGCTCGCCGGTACGCCCGGCATCGGCCCGGGGAATTACTTCCTGCAGCCCGGAGCAAAAACTCCGCAGCAGCTGATCGGCGAAATCAAGGAAGGCCTTTACGTCACGGAATTCCTCGGCCACGGCGCCAACCTGGTGACTGGCGATTATTCCCGCGGGGCCTCAGGCCTTTGGATCTCGGGCGGCGAACTCACCTACCCGGTAGAAGAAATCACCGTGGCGGGCAATCTGAAAGAGATGTTTTTCAATATTTCTGAGATCGCGAACGACCTGGAATTCCGCGGCTCGATTGCCTGCCCGACCATCCGCATTGACGGCCTGACCGTGGGCGGCGAGTAGTCTCACCACAGAGGCACGGAGAAGACCTGCCTTTTCTCAGTGCCTCCGGTCTCCGCGCTAAAAGCCTCTCGCAGAGCGGTAGTACAATCTCCCCATGGGCGGGCTCATCGAGCCATCTCCGCTGGAGCAACCAAGCGAATCCGGCTGGCGCCCCATTCTCGTGGGCGTGGCAGCCGTTCTCATCGTCATGGGCCTCATCGCCTGGTTTATGCGCAGCCGCCCTAAGTCGGCAGGCGGCCCTCCGCCCTACGCCGCCAACATTAAATTCTCAGACTTGAAGATGTCGCAGGCGCAGAACTTCGTTGGCGCCACCGTGACCTACATCGAAGGCACCGTGACAAACACGGGCGGCAAGACGGTCACGCATGTGGTTGTGCACGTCATTTTTCAGGACTCCATGGGCGAAGTGGCCCAACTGGAGGACGTTCCCCTCCGCGTGCAGCAAGCTACCGGCCCCTACCAGGACGCGGTGGATCTTTCGGCTTCGCCGCTCGCTCCCGGGGAAAGCAAACCTTTCCGGCTGACATTCGAGCATGTCAGCGCCACCTGGAACCAGGCTTACCCCGAGCTGCGGGTGAGGGATGTGGCCCTCAAGTAAGTTTCAGCCACGGATTTTCAGGGATCAGCAGCGATCCGCTATCTAAGAAACCCCGTGGTCAATGCTGGGCCGCGAATTCCTCTACAATGTCGCCATGTCAGTAGCTGATCCTGTTCGTCTCACCTCTACCGTGAAGGCCGGCGGCTGCGCTTCCAAGCTCAGCCCGGCGATCCTCGACGCGGTGCTGAGCAGGCTTCCCAAGCAAACCGATCCGAACGTGCTTGTCGGCTTCGATCACGCCGATGACGCCGGCGTGTATCAGATCGCGCCCGGCATGGCGCTGGTGCAGACGGTAGATTTTTTCACGCCCATGGTGGACGATGCTTATACCTTCGGCCAGATCGCCGCCACCAATGCGCTGAGTGACGTGTATGCCATGGGCGGGCGCCCGATCACGGCTCTGGCGCACCTATGCTTTCCGGCCAAGGGCGGCCTCGAACTCCTGCAGCAGATTCTTTCCGGCGGCCTTTCCAAAATGATGGAAGCGGGCTGCACCGTGATCGGCGGGCACAGCGTGCGCGATGAGGAGATGAAGTTCGGTTATTCCGTGACCGGACTTATTGATCCGGCAAAGGTGCTCAGCAATGCCGGCGCGCAGCCCGGCGACCGCCTGCTCTTTACCAAGGCTCTGGGTACAGGCGTGATTACAACTGCTATCAAGAAAGGCGCAGCGCAGCAGCCGTGGATAGATGCGGCAATCCGCTCCATGACCACGCTGAATAAGTCCGCCGCGGAAGTGATTACAACTTACATGGGCACGGCCTCCGGCCATTCAGCCGTGCACTCGATGACTGACGTTACCGGCTTCGGACTGATTGCCCATGCCCGCGAAATGGCCCTGGCGTCAAGGGTTTCGATCAGGCTTTTTGCCGGCAGGATTCCACTGCTCGAAGGAGCGCTGGAATGCGTCCGCGCCGGCCATATTCCCGCTGGCCTGCTTGCCAACCGCGAATTTGCCGAGTGCGTGGTGGGTTACGCAGAGGGCATCAGCGAAGAATTGAAGACCATCCTGTTTGACCCGCAAACTGCGGGCGGCCTGCTGATCTCGGCTGCACCGGAGAGTTCCGGCGACTTACTGCACACACTTAACTCTTCTTCTGTTTCGGCGATTGAGGTCGGCGACGTATTACCTTCGACAAAGCCGTTGGTAACTGTATCCGTGTAACTGCGATTCATATATTCCGCTTACCACTTACGCAGGTTTGTGTTATGCTTCCAGCCCGCAGTTCGAACTTAGTCAGCGGGAGGCGGGTGTTATGTCAACCAGCGGATTGGATCTTAACGGCGGAATTAACCCCAATCTCGCCAATCAAATTGCAAGAAAGCTTCGGGCGGAAAATATCGTGAAAAACGGCGCTTCCTGGTTCGCCTGGGTAGCTGGTCTTTCCATGATCAACTCGGTGCTCTCGCTGTCGGGAACCGGCTTCCGCTTTATCTTTGGGCTGGGTTTTGCGCAGGTAGTGGATGCCGTGGCCCGCGCGGCAGGAGGCACGGGAGCCGCGCTCGACCTCTTCATTAACGGCTGCGTTGCCGGCATGTTCCTGCTTTTCTGGAATTTTGCGCGTAAGGGCGAGAAATGGGCGTTCACCGTAGGCTTGGTGGTCTATTCCCTTGACGCGCTGCTGATGCTCCTGTTCAAAGATTTCCTGGGCCTGGCATTCCATGGCTATGTAATTTACCGGATTTACAGCAGCATGGACTCACTCTCGACCCTTGAGCACTTCCGGCGGGTAACAGCGCCAGAGAATGCACCCATTGTGCCGCGGTGAAGCGCTACTCTTCGCTCCCCAGTTCCCAGATTCTTGCCAGGTGATGATCGTCGTGCTCGGCCACGAAGTACAGATGGTCCACCAGCCGCATGGGCGTCTTGAGCCTGGGATGCAGCGCCGTTCGTGAATACATCTCCGTTGCAAGGGGCTGCAATCGTGTCATTAGTGCTGCCCGCGCTCGGCGAAAGTTCGCCAGAAGTTCCTCCACCGGGCAAGCATTGTGGTTGGCCTCGTCCGTCTTCCGGTTCGCCAGGTCAGTAGCGCTAAGGATCTCGGCGCCGTTCAGGAAATCTTCCACCCGTGCCAGCCACAAGAACTCCAGATCCAGCAAATGCCCCGCGTTCTCCTGCGCCGACCAACTGGCCTCGGGCTTACGAATGAGTTTTTCGCGTGGCCAGGCTTGCAATAATTCCTCCAGCCGCGCCGGAGTTCCCCGCAATCGTCCACAAATATTCGGATAAAGCCCCACTGGAAATGAAAAATCAAACTTCCGCTCGAACCACACTGGAATCCGGCTCATGAAGCGCCTCCCGCAGAAAGAAATTCCGCATCCGCAACTCACCCGCCCGGCATCGTATAGATGAAGGCCATTTCGCGGCGATGCAATTCCTGCATCGCGAGTCATTCCAGCCCGCAGGAGAAGCCATTATGAAATCCCGCCAAGTCGGACGCACCGGCCCCACGGTCTCAGCCCTCGGCCTGGGCTGCATGGGTATGTCAGACTTTTACAGCGGACGCGAGGACCGTGAATCCATTGCTACCATTCACCGCGCCCTGGAACTGGGCATCAACTTTCTTGACAGCGCGGATGTTTACGGCCCTTTCAAGAATGAAGAACTGGTCGGCAAGGCGATCAAGGGTAAACGCGACAAGATTGTTCTTGCCACCAAGTTCGGCATTCTCCGCGATCCCAATCAGCCTGGGATTCGCGGCATCAACGGCAAACCGGAATACGTTCGCCAGTGTTGTGAAAACAGCCTGCGGCGCCTGGGCGTGGAAACCATTGATCTCTATTACCAGCATCGCGTGGACCCAGCCACGCCCATAGAAGAGACCGTAGGCGCCATGGCGCAGTTAGCCCGGGAGGGGAAGATCCGCTATCTTGGCCTTTCGGAGGCCAGTGCTCAAACTCTGCGCCGGGCTTCGAAGGTTCATCCCATTACTGCGCTGCAGAGCGAGTATTCGCTGTGGACGCGCGATCCCGAAGACGGAATTCTTTCTGCCTGCCGTGAACTTGGGATCGGCTTCGTGGCTTACAGCCCGCTCGGCCGCGGGTTTCTCGCCGGCCGCTTCAAGAGCTTCGACGATCTGCCGCCAGACGATAATCGCCGCAACTTCCCGCGCTTTCAGGGGGAAAACTTCCAGAAGAACCTCGACGTGGTGCGCAAGGTCGAGGAACTGGCCGGGGAGAAACAGTGCACGCCGTCGCAGCTGGCCCTGGCCTGGGTGCTGGCGCAGGGCGAGGATATTGTGCCCATCCCCGGCACCAAGCACCGCAAATATCTGGAAGACAACGTGGGAGCTGTGGAAGTAAAGCTGACGGCGGATGATTTGCGGCACCTGGATGACGCCTTCCCGGCGGGCGCGGCCAGCGGTCTGCGCTATCCCGAGCACATGATGAAAGCGGTGAACCGGTAGGCTGGGGCGAGAACCGGCTGCAGCATCAGTAAAAATCAGGGCGGCCTCAGGGCCGCCCATTGTTCTTCAAGCTGATCTTTTTCTGAGGGCTCTTACGCTCTTGCCGGGCTCTCTCCGCCCTTGGCAATTCCCGGCCGCCCCGGCTCGGGCTTCAGCACCTGCTGCACGCCATCATCGGGCTTCGAGGGAGGCGTGATCTTGGGCAGTTCCTTGCCCTCGATGATCATCTTGATCTCGTTGGCGTCGAGCACTTCGCGCTCCAGCAGGGCCGCGGCTACCTTCTCGAGCGTACCGTGATTGTCCGCCAGGATGCCCTTGGCGGTGTCGTAGCCCTTCTGCACCAGGCGTTTTACCTCTTCGTCAATCCTGATCGCCGTGGCTTCGCTGTAATCGCGATGCTGGGCAATTTCGCGGCCCAGAAAAATCTGCTCTTCTTTCTTGCCAAAGGTCAGCGGCCCCAGGCCGCTCATGCCGAACTCGCAGACCATCTTGCGCGCCATGTCGGTGGCCCGCTCAATGTCGTTGCCGGCGCCGGTGCTCATCTGGTTGAGGAACATCTCCTCCGCCAGCCGCCCCCCCATCATAATGGCGATTTCCGTCTCCAGATAATCCTTGGTGTAGTTGTGCTTGTCATCAATGGGCAATTGCATGGTCACGCCCAGCGCCATGCCGCGGGGAATGATGGTGACCTTGTGCAGGGGATCGGAATTGGGCAGCTTGGCCGCCACCAAGGCATGCCCGGCCTCGTGATAAGCAGTAACCTTCTTTTCTTCTTCGGAGAGCAGCAGCGATTTGCGCTCCACGCCCATCAGCACTTTGTCTTTGGCCAGCTCGAAGTCGTACATCAGCACGGCCTTGCGGTTCTGCCGCGCTGCCGCCAGTGCCGCCTCGTTCACCATGTTGGCCAGATCCGCGCCGGAAAATCCGGGCGTGCCGCGAGCCAGAACGGAAAGGTCCACGTCGTCGGCCAATGGAATCTTGCGGGTGTGCACCCGCAGAATCTCTTCCCGCCCGCGAACATCGGGACGGTTCACCACTACCCGCCGGTCAAAGCGGCCCGGCCGCAGCAGCGCCGGATCGAGAACGTCCGGCCGGTTGGTGGCCGCCATCAGGATGACGCCTTCGTTCGACTCAAAGCCATCCATTTCGACCAGCAATTGGTTCAGGGTTTGCTCGCGCTCATCGTGGCCCCCGCCCAGGCCGGCGCCGCGATGCCGCCCCACCGCGTCAATTTCATCAATGAAGATGATGCAGGGGGCATTCTTTTTGCCCTGCTCGAAGAGATCGCGAACGCGGCTGGCGCCCACGCCGACAAACATCTCGACGAAATCCGAACCGGAAATCGAAAAGAACGGAACATTGGCCTCGCCGGCGACAGCACGTGCCAGCAAAGTCTTGCCCGTTCCAGGCGGCCCGACCAGCAGCACACCCTTGGGAATGCGTCCGCCCAGCTTCTGGAATTTCTGCGCCTCGCGCAGAAATTCGATAATCTCGCGCAGCTCTTCTTTGGCTTCATCCACGCCGGCCACGTCTTTGAAGGTGACCTTCTTCTGCTGCATGGAGAGCAACCGGGCGCGGCTCTTGCCGAAAGACAGCGCTTTGTTTCCGCCGGTTTGCATCTGCCGGATCATGTAGAACCAGAGCAGGGCCAGCAGGGCCAGCGGCGCCAGGTTGATCAGCCAGGTCCAGCTGCCGCTGTTGGCGTCGCGAATGTTGATATTGACGCCCTTATCGCGCAGCGTCTTGATCATGTCGGGATAATTGGCCGGAACGGTGGTGTGGAAGCCCTCGTTGTTGTGGTCCTTGCCGTGCACTTCCATGCCGGTGATGGTGACCTCTTTCACGTTGCCCTGGTCCACATCCGACATGAACTCTGAAAAGTTGATTTCTTTCTCTTTCTGGCCGGCTGTCCCCGCCTTTACCACCTGCCAAAGCAGAAAGGCAGAGAGCAGGATTACCACCCAGAAAACCACCGTTTTGACCGTCGAGTTCACCTATGCACTCCCCTTAAAAATTGCCACCCCAGGCAGCCCAGGCTGCCTTTTAGATGCCCTGGCGAGAGTTTGGATGGACAATTCCCCAGATTGTTATTCTAACCGTTCTCGCCGGAAAAAAGGATGCCCTTCTTCGCATGACCTAAGTCATGAGCGCCGTTTAACTTGCAGCGGCGACGTAGGGCAGGTTGCGGCCGGTCTGCTCAAGCGAGGCCAGCCCATATCCCATCACGTATGCGTCATCCACCAGAAAGCCGAAATAATCCGGCTGCAACTGCACCCGCCGCGCCGACTGGCGGTCAAGCAATGCAGCCAGCTTTACCGAGGCTGCCCCTCGACTCCGCAAATCATTCATAAGAAATTCGTTAGTCACACCCGAGTGCACCAGGCCCTCTACCAGCAGAACATGTTGGCCGCGAATCGCCGCGCCGTAGCTGAAGAAGATCTCCAGTATCTCTCCCTGATGGTACTGCGGCTTGATGAACTGGCAGACGACAGGAACTTCCAGGCTGCGCACCAGGTCCGCCATAAACACGAAGCCGTTCTCCAGCAGCGCCAGGGCATGCACAGTCTTGCCCTGATAGTCATCGGAAATCTGCCGCGCCATCTCCTTCACGCGCTTCTGAATCTGCTCACTGGAAATCACCTGGCGCAGATGGTTGCTCACTTCAGGGCTCACGCCTCATCAACTCCAAAACTGTTCTCAGAATATCTCGCATACGAAAGAAACAATAGCCTTATTCCGCGGACGGGGTGACCTCGCGGATGATCACCGCCTCAGGCGCTCCCGAGGGCGGACGAAGCTGGGACGAGGCCAGAAAGCCGCGCATCCAGACTACTTCGTCGCCGCTGACGACCACCGGCCACAGCTTCCGCTCATCGCCGCTGATGTGCCGCTCCTGCAAGAGCTCTTTGATCTTCTTCGGCCGCCTGCTGTGGGCGGCCCAGAAACGGTCGCCGGCGCGCCAGTTGCGCACTCGCAGCTCGCGGGGCAATTGCGCTGCGTCCAGCAGGGCGCCGGCAGCCGTTTGCCCGCTGGCTGCCACCAACAAGGCCTCCAGCCGCAGATTTGCCTCGGGAACCTCGGCAGAGCCTGGGACGCGCAGGGGGTACTCATAGTCACCGGCCTTCGGTTTTACGGCGGCCGAGCAAAACTGCATCGCACTATGCGACCGGGTCACTTTCCAGCCCCCAGGCAGTGCGATCGAGCTCCCGGAGTTCTCTTCCGCCAGCTTGAGAACTTCTTCGACGTGCCGGAATTCCAGCCGCAGACCGAGAGATTCCGCCGCCGCCCGCACCATGCGACGCTGCAGAGCTAAAGGTAGCGCCAGGAGTGAGCCTACTTTCAGACCGCCGGCCGTCTGCCAGATTGCGGGCAGGGCCCGCGCCACCTCGGCTTGCCAATATTCTTCTTCTCCACGGGCAATCTCGGCGCTCTCGGCCAGAACCTCGCGAACTGCCGGGTTCAGGTTGCGCTCCAGCCGGGGCAAAATGCCGTGCCGCACCCGATTGCGCGCGTGGCGCAGGTCGCGATTGCTCATGTCCTCGCGCCAGGGCTGGCCCAGCTCGCCGAGATAGGCCTCCAGTCGCGGTCGGCGAATCGCGAGCAGGGGACGGATGATGGTTCCGCAGCGGGGTTGATTGATGAGTGCTGATTGCCAAGTGCTTTGAGGATAAATCCCTGCCAGACCCCGCGTGCCCGCTCCCCGCACCATCCGCAGCAACACCGTCTCTGCCTGGTCATCCAGGGTGTGCGCGGTTGCGATTCGATCCAGATCAGTCTGGAGCAATTTCCAGAAATAGCCGTAGCGCATCTCGCGGCCGGCCGCCTCCAGGCCCACGTGCCGTTTGAGGGCATGTGCGGCCACATCTCCGCTGGCATGGTGCAGCGTTAGCTCATGAAGGCGCGCCAGTTCCGCGACGAAATGTTCGTCTTCCTCGGCCTCTGCGCCGCGCAGCTTGTGGTTGAAGTGAACAACGGCAAGAACAATCCCCAGTTCACTTCTCAGCTCCAGCAGAAGGCGCAACAGGGCGACGGAATCGGCGCCCCCCGAGACGGCAACCCCCACCCGATGGCCCGCCCGCAGAAGACGCTGGCCACGGCTGTATTCCAGTACATGCTGCGCAAGGCTCGGCACGGCTCCCCATGTTACCGCTTGGAACCGGGAACCGAGAACTCAAGACGGAAAACTTGTCTCTTGGCCACGAAGCGATCCCGCGGGGGCTAAAGCTTGGACGTTGTCAGCGTTCCAGCGCCACCAGGTGGTCAGGCGTTCAAGCCTGGTTGAGGCGCTCCATAAATTTCCCTTTGCTGATGACAGCCCGGCTCACCGTGCCCCGCCCAATTTCCTGCTTTTCATCGCGGGCGCTCACTCGCAGGGTGTAGAAGCGGCCATCGAAGGCTTCGAGCATCGCTTCGGCGGTGATGCGCGCGCCCATGCCCGTTGCCGCCCGGTGCTCGATGTGGATGGCCGTGCCCACGGTGATCTCGTCTCCCTCGCAGTAGGGCTGAAGCGCGTGAAATGAGGCCTCTTCCATGAGCCGGATCATATTGGGCGTGGAATAGATCGGCGGCAGGTCCGGATGCCGCGAGGTGAGGGTATGCTCGAATTGCACCGTCTCTTCCGCCATCGCGCGGGCGCCGATCTCTGCCTTTCTGGCCATAGTCTCTCCGCAAAAGAAATGAGCCAATGATTCTACCGAATCACTGGCCCCAAACCTGCGCGTTTCTCTGTGTCCTTTCCGGTGAACGCTTCTCTAGGCTGCCAACGCCATGCGCCGCGCTTCGATTCCGTCGAGCGCATGCCACAGCGCTATGGCTGCCGCTTCTGCCGCCGCAAAGGCCCTCTCCGCTGCCTCCGGATTCGTCTCCACCCGCTTGCCCAGCAGCCGCTTCCATACACCGGAGTGGAACACATCGGCCGTGGTGTGCAGGGTGAAGTAGCCGCAGGTGGCTTCGTCGGCGCCGTACATTTGGCGCAGCCCGCGCGCCTTTTCGGCTGCCACGCGCGGCACCTGCGACTCATAGGCGTAAAAAGCCGCCAGCGCCTCCTCGGGAGCGCCCTCACTGGCAATGCGGTGAAAGAATGCCACCAATTCTGCAATCTCGGGTACCGGCTGATGGCCCCACATGCCGCGTCCGCCGCCCATGCCCTCGGCGAAATCTAGCCACAGATCGGAGTGCGGCCGGCCGGCCGCCCCGCTGCCGTCTTCCATGCCCTTTTCGTCGCACATGTTGGCTAGAACGGCCTGGCGCAGCTCGCCCTCATTCAACCGAATGGCGAGTTCGGCCAGGTAAGAGGGAAAGGCCTCTACGTGATGGTAGTAATCGCGAGCGTACTCCTGCAGATCTTCGCGGGTCAGCTCGCCCGCGGCCCAGGCCTGATAAAACGGATGGCACAGCAGATCATATTTTGCGACGCGTTTATCCAGCTCGGCGAAGAATCGCTCGGCAGTCATAAGGCCTCCTCTTTAGATTTACCGCTATCACGAATTTGTCACTATAGCCACCTCGCCAACCGGGTGGCAAGAACCTGGCAAAAAGACCGGTGTCCTTCAGCAACTAAAGATACCGGGGTGGGCCGGCGGCTGTCTGTGATTCCCGTCTCATTCGGGCCGAAGTCATCCAACTGATAGAATCATAAGAGGTTGGGGAGACGGGGCCGCCTTCTGCAGCATGCAATTCACCGAAAAATACGAAGTCGTGGTGGTAGGAGCAGGCCACGCCGGCTGTGAAGCCGCCATGGCAGCCGCCCGCATGGGCCTTAAGACCGCGCTCTACACGCTCAATCTCGACCTGATCGCGCAGATGTCGTGTAATCCGGCGGTCGGCGGCATTGCCAAAGGCCACCTCGTGCGCGAGGTGGACGCTCTCGGTGGCATCATGGGCGAGGTCACCGACGCAGTCGGAATCCAGTTCCGTCTGCTCAATACCTCGCGCGGCCCAGCGGTCTGGTCGCCCCGCGCCCAGTGCGACAAGCAGGCTTACCGCCTGAAGATGCGCGAGGTGCTGGAGTCGCAGCCCAATCTCAAGATCAAGCAGGCGGAAGTGGCCGATCTGATTGTGGAGGGGGGCACTCAGCATTCAGGATTCAGCACTCAGCACTCAGCTTTCAGCGCTGAGCCATTACCCTGTCATCCCGAGCGGAGCGAGGCGCAGCCGAACGCAGTCGAGGGACCTGCTGCTTTTGCCAACGACCAAGGACCAAGGACCAACGAGCATCGCCGCGTCCTCGGCATCAAACTTCGCGACGGCCGCACCGTCGGCGCTTCCGCCGTCATCATCACCACCGGCACATTTCTCAACGGACTCATCCATTGTGGCGAGCAGCAGTATCCCGCCGGCCGCTCGGGCGAACCGCCCGCGGTCCTGCTCGGCGAATCCCTGAAGAAGCTTGGCCTGCGCAACTGCCGCCTCAAGACAGGCACGCCGCCGCGCCTCGACGGCCGCACCATTGACTGGTCGCGCTTCCAGCCGCAACCCGGCGACCCCGATCCCACGCCCTTCAGCTTTCGCACCCACCGCGTCGCTCATCACGACTCGCAAGTTCAGTGCTACATCGCCTGGACTACGCCTGAAACCCACCGCATCATCCGCGAGAACGTGCACCGCTCGCCCATGTACAGCGGCCAGATTCAGTCCGTCGGCCCACGTTATTGCCCGTCAATCGAAGACAAGATCGTCAAGTTCCCCGACAAGACGACGCATCAGCTTTTCCTTGAGCCGGAGGGCCTGAACACCTATGAAATTTACGTCAATGGCATGAGCACGTCGCTCCCGGTCGAGGTGCAGGTGGAGATCCTGAAATCCATTCCCGGACTGGATACGGCCGAAATGCTGCGCCCCGGCTACGCCATCGAATACGATTCGATTGATCCCACCGAGCTCGAGCGCACGCTTGAAACCAAAAAGATCGCCGGCCTTTTTCTCGCCGGGCAGATCAACGGCACGTCAGGCTACGAGGAAGCCGCCTGCCAGGGCATTATGGCGGGCATCAACGCCGCGCTCAAAGTGAAAAACGAGCCGCCACTGATTCTCGACCGCTCGGAGGGCTACACCGCGATCCTGATTGATGACCTGATCTCCAAGGGCACCAATGAGCCCTACCGCATGTTTACGTCCCGCGCCGAGTTCCGCCTGCACCTGCGCATTGACAACGCCGACCGCCGGCTTACTCCGCACGGCCGCCGCGTGGGTTTGATCTCCGATGCCGCCTGGGCCGACCATCTTGCCAAGCAGCAGCGCCTGGAATCGCTTAAGCAGCTGCTTGAGAACACCAAGCTGACGGGGGCGATGCTAGAAAGCATTCAGCACTCAGCACTCAGCCTTCAGCCATCCGAAGACTGTGTGGGGGCGGGTCTTCGACCCGCCCAGACGGGTCAGAGACCCGTCTCCACACATCCTGTCTGCACACAAACAGAGGGAGCCAACGACCCACGACCAACCTCCAACGACTGGTCCTCTGCCCTCGGCCAGCCCCTCGCGCAGCTCCTTCGCCGCCCGGAAATCAGGATAGAGGATCTGGTTCCCGCGCTTCGCGAAATCGCCCCGGGCTTCTTCTCCACATCTGTCATCCCGAGCGCAGCGCGAGCGAATGCGAATGCGGGGTCGAGGGACCTGGGGTTAACTTCCACCCTCCGCAATGACCTCAAGTCGGTCGAGACCGAGATCAAGTACGCCGGCTACCTGCAGCAGCAGGAGCGCGCCATCGAGCGCCTCAAAAAGGCCGAGCAGCGCCACATTCCCGAGTGGTTCGACTATCACTCGGTGAGCGGCCTTTCCCGGGAAGTGCAGGAGAAACTGGTCCGCGTCCGTCCCCGCACGCTCGGACACGCCGCCCGCATTCCCGGCGTCACCCCGGCCGCGGTCTCGCTAGTGAATGTCTATATCGAGATTCAGGCCCGCCGCCGCGCCCAGAGGGAAGCAGTTTAAGCGCTACTGGCGAAGTCCCATCCAGCGCTCGGAGATGACCAGCGAATTCCCCGGATTGTGCGGATCGTAGCGCACCGAAGTGGGCAGGCCCAGCCGGCAGGAGTGCAGGTTGATGAGCGGGCGCAGGTAGGTCACGTCCTGGGAGCATTCGTAAGAAACGCCGGCCACGTCGTAGTGGTAGATCAGGATGGTAGTGGACTTATCGTTGGGCCCGTGAATCTCCTGCACGTCAATCACGGTCCCATCGGTGATGCGGCCCACGTGGTCGAGAAAGGTGCGCCGTTCCATCTCCACTTCTTCTGGGTTTTTCGGCTTGCGCCGGAACAGGTAATATCCCGCCAGCGCCGCGCCGGCGACGCCCAGAACGACAGCATAGAGATGATATGAAGTCATGACCAACGGCTGGAGTCACTGCCCAAAGGCCGCGTGAACCGGGGAACTTCTCACTCTGAGAACCGGGAACTGAAAATCTTTTACAGTCCCAGCCTGCAAATCTCCCCTACAAGCCTGTTCGCGCGGCGGAATCCACCAGCTTCCGATGACAGAATAAGACTTAAGCCGGAATAGCGGAAGGGGCGCAGGCAAAACCTGAGTGCCGTATTTGGTACGTCACTTTGGTGAGTCGGCGATTTTCCTTAGAGCGGCATGCTGAACAGGCTAGCGTTCATCCGCCACGGGATTGCGCAGCGTGCCCACTCCGGCTACCGTGACCTCAACCACATCTCCGGCGGCCAGCGGACCGACGCCGCTGGGCGTGCCCGTGGCAATCAAATCTCCCGGCAGCAGGGTCATCGCCTGCGCGATATGGCGAATCAGAACGTCGAGCGCGAAGATCAGCTCGGTCGTGTTGCCGTGCTGGCGCATTTCGCCGTTCACCCGGGTCTCGACCTCGGCCCCCGCCCACGGATCCACTTCTTCGGTCACCGCTGGTCCCACCGGGCAGAAAGTGTCGAAGCTCTTGGCGCGCGCCCACTGCCCGTCTTTCGACTGTAGATCGCGGGCGGTAACATCGTTCACGCAGGTGTAGCCCAGGATATAAGGGCGAATGTCTTCCTCCGCGCCGGGCTGGTGGCAGGCTTTGCCGATCACCACCCCCAGCTCGCCCTCGTGGTCCACGCGCTCGGAGATTCGGGGTCGCACGATGTTTCCTCCCGGCGCGAGCAGCGCCGAAGGCGCTTTCAAAAAGAGCAGCGGCTCGGCCGGCACTTCGTGGCCCAGTTCGGCCGCGTGCTCGCGATAGTTGCGCCCGATGCAGACGATCTTCGAAGGCTGCACCGGCGCCAGCAATGTCGCCTCAGCCAGCGGAATACGCTCCATGCGCCGGGTTGGGGCATCCTCCAGGCCTCCTCCGGTCTTCTCCGGAGGCGTGAGCAGCAGGCGGGTGATCTCCTCGCGCCCGGCGAGAGATTCCACCAGGCCGTAGTGCGATTGGCCCTCGTGTTGGAAGCGGCAGTATTTCATGGCTTTCAGCTTTCAGCAGTCAGCACTCAAGCCCTCAGCTTGCCAAACGGGACGGCCGTAAAGCCCTTGTCATTCCGGGCCGTCCGAAGCCGCGCTTGCGCGGCAAGGACGTGTGAGGAATCTGCTGTTCCCGAAGAAGCATATCCTTCACTTCGCCCGCGAGTGCCAACGGGCGCGCTTGGCAGTTGCCATCAGAATCAATCCTGATGGCTGATGGCTGAAGTCCTATGGCGCTTCCTCGCTCGCCTCCGCGGATTTCGCGCTCTCATTCCCTCTCACATCCACCGCTGAGACCGCATAGAAATATTTCTTCCCGGTTTGCACGGCTGGGTCGCGGAAAGCCGAAGTTTTCACGAGTTCCGGGTTCAGCCTGGCAAAAACGCCGCCCTCTTCCCGGCGATAGACGTTGTATCCGGCCAGGTCGGCATCACTATCGGGCGTCCAGATCAAGTCCACGAACGGCGGCTGCCCCACCCCTGAGAATACCGCCTGCAGGCCGTTGGGAACCGCCGGCGGAAAAATATCGTGGGCAAACACGCGCAGGCTGGGCGTGTCATCGCCCTCGATTTCTACCTTCGCCTCGCCCGGCTCCGAAATCACGCTGATCACGGCCGCCCGGTAGTCATAAGTTTTTTCCCACTCGAAGCCCGTATCCAGCACCGCGGCGCCGTTGCAATCGGCGAAATTGACCTCCGCCGCAACTTCGTCGAGCGAGCTTGCTTCCGCCCGCCGATAGACCCGCAGGCGGTAGCCTACACCCGGCACAGCGGGCAAGGATGACAGGCACTCCCAGGAAAACCGAACGCCCTCTGCGGTCACTTTCGCCTCGAAATCAGCCGGCGGCGGCATGGCCGGAAACAGCGGCACCCGCACCTGGTTCGAGAGTCCGGCGCCTCGCCCGCGGTCATTGAGCGCCTCAACGGCGTAGGTGATTTGCGCATCGGGCGCCACGCCCGGCACTGGCAGCAACGTGTCTGTGTAGCTTGCTTTGGCTCCAATTTTCGCCGGAGGCGCAATCTTCGCCACGGGAGCGCCACATTCCCTTATCGGCGCGGCCTGGCTCCGGCAAACCAGCGTTGGCCCGGCGCTCCGTATGTTCTCGTGATCGCTCGTTTCCCTAGGGTCCGTCCAGGAAAGATAAACCCTGTCTCCTTTCCGGACCGCGCGCAGGTCGCTGACCGGCGTGGGCAAGCGAAGCGACGGCACCAGCGGAGGTCCGGCTGAGGCGCAGCCACTCCACATCGCAATCGCCGCCAGGGGAAGCCCCAGCTTTGGGAAAGTGGCCTTCATGCCGAAGCCAACAGCCTATCAGAGGAGGCAGCGGCCGCGGCCACTACCGCCTATCCCACCAGCTCCCTTACCGCCTCGCGGAACACGCGGCTGTGGTGGTCCACATCCGAGGCTGAGGTCTGGGGAGACATCAGCGCCATATTGTGAAATGGCGTCAGCAGAATGCCCCGGTTCATGGCGTAAAGATGCAGGAAGCGCTCCAGGGGAAAATCCATGGCGTCGTGCGCCTCGGTGCCGTTCTTCGGTGGCCGCGGCGCAAACAAATACTCCGCGCGGCATCCCAGGCGGGTCACATGCCAGGGAATGGTGAATTCATCAATCGTTTTCTGCACCCCCGCCGTCCAGCGTTCGGCCAGGGGAATCATGCGCGCGAAGGCGTCCGCGGTCAGCACTTTGGTGAGCGTCGCCCGCATCGCCGCCAGCGATAGCGCATTGCCGGCGAGTGTGCCGCCGATTCCGCCCGTATCGCAATCCTCCACGCTCTGCTTCTCCCGGATGCGCTCCGCCATCATCTCGGTAAACCCGTAAGCGGCTCCCGGCACGCCGCCGCCAATGGGCTTTCCGAACACCAGAAAATCAGGCTCCAGCTTCTCTGCCGCCGTGTAGCCGCCCGGCCCGGCGCAGATGGTATGGGTTTCATCCAGAATCAGCAGGGTGCCGTTCTTGCGGGTCAGCAGCCGCAGTTGCTCATGAAAACCGGGCTCGGGATGCACAATGCCTACGTTGGTGAGTGCCGGCTCGGCCAGAACGCAAGCCACATCGCCCGGCGCCAGCACCTGCTCCAGCATTGCCAGGTCGTTGAACTCCACCACCTTGGTGGTCAGTGCCGGGTCCACCGGCGGCCCAATGTTGCCTCGCCTCGGCCTGACCGTGCCATCTTTCTGCAGCGTGATGAAAGTCTCATCCACCGTGCCGTGGTAGCACCAGTTGAAGACCAGAATCTTCGGCCGCCCGGTAATCTGCCTCGCCAGGCGGAGTGCGAAGCGGTTGGCATCGGTGGCCGTCAGGGTGAACTGCCAGTAGGGCAAGCCGAAGCGCTTTTTCAGTTCTTCCCCCACCCACACGGCGTCTTCGCTGGGCAGCATGAGCGTGATGCCCCGCCGCATCTGCTCTTCCACCGCCTTCACCGTGGCAGAGGGCGAATGGCCGGTCATGGCCCCCGTATCGCCCAGGCAAAAATCAATGTAGCGATGGCCGTCTATGTCGTAGAAATGCGCTCCCTGCGCCTCGCGCACAAATGGAGGAAAAGCTCCCGCCCACTTCAGCATCCAGTTCATGGGCACGCCGCCCAGCAGCGACTTGCCCGCGCGCTCGAACATGGCCTCGGATTTGGGCCGGTCGTTGACGAAGCGCTGCTGTTCGCGCTCCATTAGGGTTTCGACCCGATGCGACGAAATGACGGTCATGGAAACCGTAGATTATGGGAGGAAAGAGTAGCTTGGCAAATTACCCGCGAATCAGTAGTGCTGATTCGAGTTCAGGCGCTGCCGCCGGAGTGTTCCGAAGGGAGACAGCGGATATCACAGATGATTTTCGACCGCCGCGCTACTGCACGTAGGGCATGAAGCCGACCGCCAGCCGCGTGCCGGCGATCGCCGCCACCTTCATGCGGCTCGAGAGATCATCCACAACGTCGCTCACGCCCTTCACGTAGCCATAGTCGTGCCACACCACCAGCCCGCCAGGGCGAAGGTTCTTCATGGCGTTCTCGGTGTCGCGCACTACGTATTCGTAGAAGTGGCAGCCGTCAATGAAGACCATATCGAACGGGCCCGGCAGCGTGGACCAGTCAAACTTGGCCGAATCGCCAAAGACCTGGGTGATCTTCTTCTCGTAGGGCGTGCCGTGGAAGCGCTGGCCGATCAGGCTGGCGTCGGTGGGATACTGGAAACCCGCCGGAGTCTTGATGGAGAACTCCCCGTTCCAGTTCGGCCCGAGGTCAAGGGTGAAGACCTGGGTCTCCGGCGAGGTATTGGCCGCCAGGTTCAGCGCGGTGCCCCCGTCGCAGGTCCCAATCTCAAAAATCTTCTTTGTTTCCAAAAACTTGGCCATGCTCAGAAGAGCGGCCAGCTCCTCCGTTTCCAGGCCGCGGCTATTCCGGTTGTAGGCATCCAGCATCAGAATCGAGGTCTTTTCGATCCCCGGAAAGACCTGCTTCAGTTCAAGCCGGGGCAGTTTGCCCCAGATCCAGCTGCGGGTCTTGCGCAGGCGGGGATCAACCGGAACCACCAGCCGCCAGAAGAACTCTGCGGCGGCGCTGGGAGACTTTACTTCACGGAAGAATTTCTTGGCAGCATCTACAGCTAAACCGTTGGACATGAGCCACCTACACCGTACGCGCTTTCTTGCCCCATGCCCCGGATCGTAGGCAAAACTGCAGAACCCGAGCCAAAGTTAGCAGCTCTGGCTTCCACCACCGCACCGGCCCTCAGCCAGAGGTTGCACTTAAATATCGTGTGCGGACCATAAAGTCAAGCGCGAATCCCGACCCTTACAATACTTTACCAGCCGTTTACATACCGAAAGCCGTCAAAGCACGGCATCTCATCGTATTGTAAGCCAACCGAACCGCTATCCAAAATAGAATCCTAAGGATAGCTGCCCGAGCCAGCGCCGGCACCTAAAGAATGTACCGCGAGAGATCCTGGTCCTTCACAATGTCGGCCAGCATCTTACTGACATAAGTGGCGTCCACGGTGATCTGCTCGCCCTTCTTCTCCGGGGCGTCGAAGCTGATCTCATCCAGCACCCGCTCCATGATCGTGTGCAGGCGCCGGGCGCCGATGTTCTCCGTGCCTTCGTTCACCCGGAAGGCAAAACGGGCAATCTCCTCCAAAGCCTCGGAGGTAAATTCGAGCTTCACTCCTTCGGTTTCGAGCAGCGCCGTGTACTGCTTGACCAGCGACGACTTCGGCTCGGTCAGGATGCGGATGAAATCATCCATAGTAAGCGACTGCAGCTCCACCCGGATCGGAAAGCGCCCTTGCAGCTCGGGGATCAGGTCGCTGGGCTTCGAAACGTGAAACGCTCCCGCGGCCACGAACAGAATGTGGTCGGTGCGCACCATCCCGTAGCGGGTGTTGACCGTGGTGCCCTCGACAATCGGCAGAATGTCGCGCTGCACGCCTTCGCGCGAGACGTCCGGTCCGTGGCCGCTCTCCCGGCCGGCGATCTTGTCAATTTCGTCCAGAAAGATGATGCCTGAATCCTCCACCCGCTCGATGGCCATGCGCGTGACCTGGTCCATGTCAATCAGCCGCTGTTCTTCTTCCTGGATCAGGTACTCGAAGGCCTCGTTCACCTTCATCTTCCGCTTCTTGGTGCGCTGCCCGAAGAGGTTGGGCAGCATGTCTTTGATGTTGACGTCCATCTCCTCCACGCCCTGGTTGGAGATGATTTCGAACGACGGAAAATTGCGCTCGCGCACGTCAATTTCCACCATGCGCTCATCCAGCTTGCCCTCGCGGAGCTGAGTGCGGAGCTTTTCGCGGGTGCGGGAATAGGATTCCGCCAGCGCGGTGCTGTTGCCCTCGATCACCACCCCGCCGGCGCTGGAATCGGGCGTGCGCGAGGGCGCCGCCGGGGGCAGAAGAATATCCAGCAGCCGCTCCTCGGCATTCAGTTCAGCTTTATCGGAAACATCCTCGAGTTTTTCTTCGCGCACGTTGTCAATGGCGATCTCCACCAGGTCGCGAATCATGGATTCAACGTCGCGCCCAACGTAGCCGACCTCGGTAAACTTGGAAGCCTCTACTTTCAGAAACGGCGAGTTTGCCAGCTTGGCCAGGCGGCGCGCAATCTCGGTTTTGCCCACGCCGGTGGGGCCGATCATGATGATGTTCTTGGGAATGACTTCATCCGCCATGTCAGGAGGAAGTTTCTGCCGCCGCATGCGGTTGCGCAGGGCGATGGCCACCGCCCGCTTCGCGTCTTTCTGGCCAACTACGTACTTATCGAGCTCGGCCACAATTTCGCGCGGCG
Source organism: Terriglobales bacterium (assembly GCA_035517775.1). Classification (GTDB taxonomy): domain Bacteria; phylum Acidobacteriota; class Terriglobia; order Terriglobales; family Acidobacteriaceae; genus DATIYF01. The sequence continues at coordinate 1,967 of DATIYF010000067.1, read as the reverse complement.
TCAGTTCATCCAGCGCGGCGCTGGCTTCTTCGGCGATTGCAGGGAGATAAATAGCCATAGATCTGCGTGGGGACAGCCGCCCTCGGCTGTCCGGTCGAGCCCAGCTCGACAGTTCCTACATCCCAAACCACTGCCGGGTCTTCGACCCGGCCGCACAGCCGAGGGCGGCTGTGCCCACATGGTTCTTACAGTTCCTCGATCGTCACCTTGTCATTAGTATAGATGCACATCCTGCCGGCAATCTTCATCGCTTCTTCGGCAATTTGCCGCGCCGAAAGCTGGGTGTGCTCGGCCAGCACCTGCGCCGCGGCCTGGGCGTAGGAGCCGCCGCTGCCGATGGCTGCAATTCCTCCGTCCGGCTCGATCACATCGCCCTGTCCGCTCAGCAGGAAAGTTTGCTCTCGATCGCACACCAGCAGCAGCGCTTCGAGATGGCGCAGAAACTTGTCCGTCCGCCAGTCTTTGGCCAGTTCGACCGCGGCCCGCCCCAGATTTCCGTGATATTGCTCCAGCTTCGCTTCGAAGCGGCTGAACAGCGAAAACGCATCCGCGGTTGAGCCGGCAAAGCCGGCCAGAATCTTGTCCTGATACAGGCGCCTGATCTTCTTCGCCGTGTGTTTGATAACTGCTTCGCCAAGAGTCACTTGCCCGTCTCCGGCCATTACGACGTGCCCGTCGTGGCGGACACAGAGGACGGTAGTGGAGCGTATCAGGCGCTTTCTGGCCATGGGGAGAAACCTGGATTATAGCAGCCGGATGCGGAGCCGCAGCCAGAGATCACCTCCGGAGTTTAAACTCCTGGCTCGCGCCGCCGATGAAGATTTCAGCACCGGTGTTTGTGCCCCAGGGAACTGCTGCCCTCAACCGACCAGGGCAGATAGAGATTGCTAAACATGAAGACAAGCATCCGGCTCAAGCTGGCGGCGGGGTTTGGCGCGGTGATCGCGCTTACGGCCGTGAGCTCTTTCGTCAGCGCCATGAAAATGAGGCAGATTCACCAGATAGAAGGGCGCATTCAAAGCGTTCGCATACCGTCCAGCCTCGCGGCCGAGCGGCTTAGCGGCGGAGTGGCCGATGCTGGCTTTGCCCTGCGTAATCTCATCATCTACGGCAGCGATCCCGCCCTCGCCGCCAAATACGAAAACGCCCGCCGCGCGGCCTGGGACAAAGTCTTTAGTCAATTGGACACCCTAAAGAAACTGGGCGGAGAAGAAGACCGCGCACTGTTGGCGCGCCTGGAAGATGACATTCGCAATGGCGCCTACCGCATTCAACTCGACGTAATCCCCGATTTCGTCGGCCACAGCGGAGCCCGGCGCCGGCGGGGACTGGCAAAGCTGAAGGCGGGTGCCGGCCTGGCCGCCAAAGTACAAGCGGATTGCGCCGAATTGAACCACCACGCCCTCGCCAAGCTGGACGAAGACAACCAAAAGCTCAACCAGGCCGAGTCTGCCACCAGCGCAACCACGGTTGCAACCGCCCTGCTGGTGCTGGTCTGCGGCCTGGCCGTGGCCTGGTTTGTCAGTGGGCAGATTTCGCGCGCCATGGCCCACCTGACACGCCGAATCGGAGAAATCGCCAACGGCGATTTAACCGGCACTGTCCTGGACGTGACCAGCCGTGACGAGATCGGCGCGACTATGGTCAACATCAACCAGATGCAGGAAAAGCTGCGCGAACTCCTGCAGTCCATCGCCAGTACGGCCGAGCATGTGGCCAGCGCCAGCGAGGAAATCTCCTCCTCCGCCACCTTGCAGGCCCAGGGCGCCGAGACCCAGACCAACCAGACTACCCAGGTCGCTACCGCCATGCAGGAAATGTCTTCTACCGTCATGCAGGTCTCAGAAAACTCCAGCAAGGCGGCCGAGTCCTCCCGCCGCGCCGCCGAAACCGCCCGCCAGGGCGGCTCGATCGTCAACGATACTCTGGAGAAAATGCGCGCCATCGCCGATTCCGTCAGCGCCACC
>DATIYF010000066.1:0-16067 GCA_035517775.1 Terriglobales bacterium | reverse complement strand
CTCGAAGTTCATCGTGTCAGAGTTCGCATACTTGCCCTTCGCGATTGCCGCGTTGAGGAAGTAAGCGCCCGCCGAAGCGACGAGCATCATCACGCGCATGACGAAGATCCACACCAGCAGTTGCACCTGGATGGTCGGGCTTTGCACGGCGAGGAGGATGAAGGTGATGAGCGCGACGCCGGTGACGCCGTAGGTCTCGAAGCCGTCGGCGGAGGGGCCGACCGAGTCGCCGGCATTGTCGCCGGTGCAGTCGGCGATGACGCCGGGATTGCGCGCGTCATCCTCCTTGATCTTGAAGACGATCTTCATCAGGTCGCTGCCGATGTCGGCGATCTTGGTGAAGATGCCGCCGGCAATACGCAGCGCCGCCGCCCCCAGCGATTCGCCGATGGCAAAGCCGATGAAGCAGGGACCGGCGTAATCGCCCGGCACAAACAGGAGAATGATCAGCATCATCAGCAACTCAACGCTGATCAGCATCATGCCGATGCTCATGCCGGCTTCGAGCGGGATGTGGGAGATCGGGTAAGGCTTGCCGCCCAGGCTGGCGAAGGCCGTGCGCGAGTTGGCGAAGGTATTTACCCGGATGCCGAACCAGGCCACGCCGTAGCTGCCGGCAATGCCCACCAGGCTGAACAGCAGAATAATCGGCAGTGTGACCGCGATGGGCTTGGCCGGAACCGGCGCCAGCACCCCGAAATACAGAACAATAATGACCGCAATGAACACCCACAGAAAAACCAGAAACTTGCCCTGGGTCACGAGATAGGTCTTACAGGTTTCGTAAATCAGTTCCGAAATATCGCGCATGGCGCGGTGCACGGGAAGGTTTTTGAGGCGGGAATAAATTGCGAGCCCGAAACCCAGTCCGAAAATACAGAACAGAATTCCGATCATCAGAAGCCGGTGGCCATCCATGCCGAGAAAGCTTACCTGGCTAAGATCAGGCAGCTTGAGGCTGGCTTCGCCCTTAGCTTCAGAGGCGGTTTGCGCCAGCGCGGAAGGGCCGCCGGCCAACAACGCGGCTGCCGCGGCCAGAGGTCCGGTCCGCCGAACATACCCTACCGCCTTCAGGGACACATGTTTTGCCAGCCAGGTACGCATAGGAATGCCTCCAGTGTTAAATAATCGGCAATGATGAGCAGAGTTTTAGGCCTCACTTTGGCGCGCAACCCCGCCCGGCACTCTGTACTCAGGGCGCCGGAAAGAGCGCAAAGCCAGAGTTCCGAACACGCTTCCACTGCAAGGCTTTGCAGGATTGCTGAGCTTGGCCGTGCCGGACCATCCCATGATGCTGCAGGGTACGCCAGGGCAGACGAATGTGACCCTGCCAACCCCCAAAGAACGGGCTTTTATAGCACGTTAGCGGGTGAGGGTCAAACCTCGCTTTAGCGGTGGCATAACCTTCTCGTAAGCCTTCGGTCGTTCGTGGTTAAGCTTCATAGGCGGCGGCCTGCTCGCCGCATCCGCCGGCAGCCGGAAGCTCCACCCTCCCGCTGCTACAATAACCAATTCCCTTCTCTTGGGATTCAATCCTTATGCACCGCTGGTCCCAGCTGTTTATCCCCACGCTGCGCGAGGCCCCGGCCGATGCCGAAGTCGCCAGCCATAAATTCCTCGTGCGGGCCGGCTACATCCGCCAGCTCGCCGCCGGCATCTACTCCTATCTTTTTCTCGCGCAGCGGTCTTTCAACAAAATCACCGCCATCGTGCGCCAGGAAATGGACCGCATCGGCCAGGAGTTCTACCTTCCCGCCCTTCATCCCCGCGAGCTGTGGGAGGCCAGCGGCCGCTGGGCGGTTATGGGAGATAACCTCTTCCGGCTCAAAGACCGCAAGGGTGCCGATCTTTGCCTGGGCATGACCGAAGAAGAGGTCATGACCGAAATTGCCCGCAAAGAGCTGCGCAGCTACAAGCAACTGCCGCAGATCTGGTACCAGATCGCGCCTAAGTTCCGCGACGAGCCGCGGCCGCGCTCGGGCCTGCTGCGGGTGCGGCAATTCCTGATGAAGGATTCCTACTCCTTCGATCTCGATACCGCCGGACTCGATGCCTCCTATCTCAAACACCGCGACGCCTACTGCAAAATCTTCGACCGCTGCGGACTGAAATACTCAGTCATCGAGGCTCATTCGGGCGCCATGGGGGGTTCCCAATCGGAAGAATTCATGGTGCGCACCCCGGCTGGCGAAGATCAGATCGTGAGCTGCGAAAAGTGCGGCTATGCCGCCAATCTCGAGAAGGCCAGCTCGAAACTCGAAGCCGTCGAGGACCTGAAGCCCGAGGGCCATGGCAAGCCCCTCGAAGTGCACACGCCGGGCCAGAAGACGATCGAGGATGTGGCCCGTTTTCTCGGCGTCTCTCCGAAGAACAAAATCAAGACCCTGGCGCTGATGCTTGACGAGAAAGACGCCAAGGGCAAGGCCAGTTCCCGCGCCGCCGTAGTGCTGCTGCGCGGCGACCATCAACTGAATGAAGCCAAGCTTTCCACCGCTCTGGCGGGCAAAGAGAGCCGTCCCATGACGGAGGAAGAAATCCTGCAGTTATTCCGCTCGCCGGCCGGCTATCTGGGACCGCTGGGTGTGGAGTGGGCCAGAGACTCCAGCGATCATGCCCGCCCAATTCTGCTGGTGGATGAAGCCCTGAAAGGCCGCAGGAACCTTATCTCCGGCGCCAACAAAGAGGATTACCACGTCAAGAACATCACGCCGGGTGAGACCTTCCAGCCTACCGCTTACGCCGACCTGCGCAGCGTGACCGCCGGCGAGGCTTGCCCCAACTGCGGCACGCCGTTGCGCATTGATACGGCGGTCGAGGTCGGCCACATCTTCAAGCTGGGCAAGAAATACTCAGAATCCATGGGCGCCCATGTTCTCGATAAGAATGGCAAGGAAGTCACCATCACCATGGGCAGCTATGGCATCGGCATCGAGCGCATTCTGACCGCTGCGGTCGAGCAGAGCAATGACGAGAACGGCTTCTGGCTGCCGCCGCAGATCGCGCCTTTCGAAATCCTGGTTACCCCGACCAACGTCGGCGATGAGAAGCTGAAAACCACTGCCGAAGAGCTGGCCCAGCGCCTGGAAGCCGCCGGTTACGACGTGTTACTCGACGATAGAGACGAACGACCCGGAGTCAAGTTCAAGGACGCCGACCTGGTCGGCATCCCCTATCGCGTCACCGTCGGCAAGAAGGTTACCGAAGGCACTGTCGAGGTCGTTCAACGCTCGACTCGGCAGGTGCGCGATGCTAGCATCGCCGCTATAACCGAGCACTTTCAGAACCTTTTGAGGCCCGCGCGCTAAAGGGGCGCGTGCAGTGCGCGAGCCGGACGAGGCGCCGCGCGCTATGGATTCCGTCAGACTCATCTTTGGCTTGTTCGTCATGGTGGCCGCACTGTACCTGGGCATCAAAGTCGTTCCCCCTTACTACGCCAACTACGAACTGCAGGACGCCATCAATAATGAGGCCCTGCTGGCCACCAACAGCAGCAAGAGCGAGCAGGCCATTCAGGATAGCGTCTTCAAGCAAGCCCAGCAGTTGGGAATTCCGATCACTGAGGATGCCATCAAAGTACACCGCAGCGGCTCCCAGTTCAGCGGTTCGGTAAGCATCGAAGTCCCCTACACCATACATGTGGACATGCCCGGTTTCCCCTTCGACCTGCATTTCGATCCGGCGACCACGAACAAAGGTGTGATGTAGTGTACCGCGAAGGCAGCACACAACTCCTCCGAATCCTTTAAAATAAGGGCTTGGACTTCCTGCCGGGGGGCCGAACCGGCGGGGTTCCTGCTCGGGATAACGCAATTGTGCGCCGCGTCATCTCAAGGGAAGTGTGGGCCTTCCGCCTGACCGGGAGTAGCATCTCCGCCAACCCATTGTGGCTATAAAACTGCGAATTCCGAGAGGCAACCCGGGCCCCGGCCAGGCCGGGCGCCGGCTGCGCCGCGATCCCCTGGTGCGCGCCGCGCTGGTGCTGTTTCTGGTTCTGGGCGCGGCCTTCACCGCCGCCTTTTCCTACTACTACGTCAAGTATGACCGCATGATTGCCGCCCGTTTCAAAGGGCCGGTCTTCGCCAATTCTGCCAAAATCTATGCCATCCCCAAGACTGTCCGGGTAGGCGAGAAGATCACCCCCCATGAGATCGCCGCCGAGCTCCGCCGGGCAGGCTATAGCGATAAAGACGGCCAGTCATCCATGGGCAGCTATGAGCTGATGAACGGCGGCATCGAGATCAAGCCTGGCCCCGACTCCTACCATAGCCCGGAGCCTGCGACTATCCACGTGAGTGACGGCCAAGTCACCGGCATCCACGGCCAGGGAGGCGATCTTGCCGCCTACGAACTGGAGCCGGAGATGGTCACCGCCCTGTTCGACGCCGAACAGCGCTCCAAGCGCCAGGTGGTCAAGTACAACCAGATTCCCAAGGTCATGGTGGATGCGGTTCTGGCCATCGAGGACCGCCGCTTCTTCGAGCATGGCGGGGTGAATTTCGTCCGCATGGCCGAAGCCGCCCTGGTGGACGTGACCCACCAGCGGCACGAGCAGGGCGGCTCGACCATCACCATGCAGCTGGCCCGCGGCTTCTTTCTCACCCCGCAAAAGACCATCAAGCGCAAGCTCACGGAGATGCTGATCGCCGAAGAGCTGGAGCAGAAATTCACCAAGCAGGAGATTTTCGACTTCTACGGCAACTGGGTGGATTTAGGGCAGCGCGGCTCCTTCGCCATCAGCGGCTTTGCCGAAGCCTCGCGCGCCTATTTCAATAAAGACCTCAAAGACATCACACTGCCTGAGGCCGCACTGCTCGCCGGCCTGATTCAGCGCCCCAGTTATCTTTCGCCTTACCGCCATCCTGAGCGGGCACTGGAGCGCCGCAACCTGGTGCTCGACAGCATGGTTGAGACCCACGCTATTACCCGCGAGGAAGCCGAAAAGGCCAAGGCCACGCCCCTCAAGCTGGCGCCCCCCAACGTAGAGGCCAGCGATGCCCCGTATTTCGTGGATTTGGTCCGCGACAACTTGATGGGCAAGCTTGACGAGCGCCAGATGAACGAGCAGTCCGACCGCATCTATACCACGCTCGACCCCGATTTGCAGCGCGCCGCCGCCCAGGCCGTAGAGAGCGGCATGAAGCTGGTGGATGAGGAGATCACCCACCTGCGCACCCGGCGCATCCGGGTGGGCCGCGGCAAATATGAGACTGAGGTGCAGCCCGGCCCGCAGGCGCAAGTAGCCCTGGTGGCCATGGACCCCCACACCGGCGCGATTCTCGCCCTGGTCGGCGGCCGCAATTACGCTTTCAGCCAGCTCAACCACGCCGTGGCCAAGCGCCCCACCGGCTCGATCTTCAAGCCCCTGGTGTATGCCGCCGCGATGAATACGGCGCTCGACGGCAGTAACCCGGTCCTTACCCCCGCCTCCGTCGTGGATGATGAGCCGACCACTTTCACCTACGGCGACCAGATTTACGAGCCCCGCAATTACAAAGAGGAATACCACGGCCAGGTAACCCTCCGCTATGCGCTGGCCATGTCTCTGAACAACGCCACGGTGCAATTGGCGCAGGAGGTCGGCTATGACAAAGTTGCCGCCCTGGCCCGCGCCGATGGCATCACGTCCGTCAAACCCACGCCGGCCATGGCCCTTGGCGCCTATGACGCCACTCCTATTGAAATGGCCTCGGCCTACACCGCCTTCGCCAACGGCGGGGTGCGCCTTTCGCCCATCCTGGTCAATTCAGTACGCAGCTCAAAAGGCGACGTCATCCTGAACTTCACGGCCGACCGCCAGCAGGTGCTCGACCCGCGCGTGGCCTACGTCATGACCGACATGATGGAAGGCGTCATGAACTCCGGCACCGCCTATGTGGTCCGCCAGCGGGGCTTCACCGCTCCCGCCGCGGGCAAGACGGGAACCTCCCACGACGGCTGGTTCGCCGGCTACACCAGCAATCTGCTCTGCATCGTCTGGGTCGGCTTCGATGACTACAGCGATATCCGCCTGAGCGGCGCCCAGACCGCCGCCCCCATCTGGGCGGAATTCATGAAGAAAGCGGTCACGCTGCGCGATTACTCCGACGCCCGCTATTTCACCCAGCCCTCGGGCGTCGTGGATGTGCAACTGGATAAAATCACCAACCGGCTGGCGACTCCCTCCTGCCCGCAGACCTACACTGCGGCCTTCATCGCCGGCACCGAACCCAACCTCACCTGCGATCAGAACGGCGTGGCCGGCTTTTTCTCCCGCATCTTTGGCCTCGGCAGCCAGAAGGCCTTGCCGCCCCCGGGGCCAGACGGCCAGGCAGGCCAGGCTAACGGCCAGGACGCCTCCACCCAGGATGCTCAAAAGAAAAAGGGGCTTTTCGGCAAAATTGTAGGTATCTTTAAGGGAGACAAACCGTCCAATCCTCCGCCGAAGCCTGCCGACAGCGCGGGCAACCCGCAGTAAAGCCGGCTGGCAGCCCGGAGGTGGGCGCGCAGGCCACTTTTTCCAGCCGCGCCCAGAGGGTGATGTTATGCGTCGTTTTCTGCTTTCGTTCGCCGCCGTTCTTGCCTGCGTATTTTTTCTTCTAAACAATTCTCCGGCCCAGACCGCCTCGGGCCAGGTGCTGGTGCAGGCGCCCGTGCGCCATGCCGAACCGCCCCCCGCCGAGGCCTCGGTGGACCGCCTCTCCGAGCGCGGCGATGAACTGCGCGCCGAGAAGTTCTACCTCGACGCCCGCGACTACTACGAAGCCGCTCTCAAAAAAACGGCCGAGGAAGCCGGCAACGATCAGGCCGCACTCGCGAAGAGCCAGGCCGCCATCTACAATCGCCTCGGCATTTGCGATCTGCTGCTCGAGCACTGGGGCGACTCCAAAAAGGAGTTCGAGCGCGCCATTAAAGCCGACCGCACCTTCGCCGACGCCTATAACAACCTGGGGGTGGTGGAGTACGAGCGCAAGAAATACGGTGGCGCCATTAAGCAATACCGCCGCGCCCTGGCGTTGAAGGCCGACTCCGCTTCTTATTACAGCAATCTGGGCGCGGCCTATTTCTCGAAGAAAGAATACGAGAAGGCGGTGGCCGCCTACACCCAGGCCCTGCAGCTTGATCCCGATGTTTTCGAGCGCACCTCCCGTAACGGGGTATCGGCGCAGATTCCCTCTCCCGCCGACCGCGCCCGCTATGACTACGTCATGGCCAAGCTCTATGCCAAAGCCGGCGTGAACGACCGCTCTCTTGAACACCTGCGCAAAGCCATGGAAGAAGGCTACAAAGAGATTAACGATGTGTATAAAGACAAGGAATTCACAGCTTTACGAAAGGACCCACGTTTTGAACAGTTGATGGCCTCGCGCCCCCAGGCGATTCCAGAGTGACGGTGGGTAACTGGGTTCTGCCATCACAAATCTTTACGCAAATTTTAGGAATTTTTCAGTCCAGAGCGCGACTTTTTCCGGGACTTGGGTTTAAACTTGAAAACAACTCCTGAAAGCAACTGCGAGTAAGGAGAAGCCGTAGCCCACCGGTTGCCGACCCGAGCACGCCCCAAGCAGGCAGCCGGTGGGATTCTGTTTTTAGCTCTCAACCCTCGATTATCAGCTGATCTCGTGGCATGGTTTCAGGGTCGGTTGAAAAGGATAGAGCTTCCTTCGTGCGTGCCCCTGGTGGTCAACTTGGGGCTGGGGTTTTCTTCGTGACTCTTCGACGGTGAACTCGGGATGGTAGGGTAGGGCAAAGCCTCACCCGCTCCGTTCCCCGATGTATCTCTGCATCACGTCCTTCCACTTGCGTTGCGCTTTCAGGACATACTCAATGGCGTCGCGCAGCGCGCCATCGCCACCGCCGTGCGGAGTCACATAGTGTGCATCGCGTTTCACCTCCGCCCGGGCATTGGCCACGGCCACCGCAAAGCCGCAGTGCCACATGACCGGCAAATCAATCACATCGTCGCCTACGAAGGCCCCTTGTTCGGCGCTCAGACCCTCCTGTTGCATAATCTCGCGAAAGACCGCCAGCTTGTCCTCGATGCCCTGCCGCACATATTCCAGTCTTAGATCGCGCGCGCGCAGGGCTACGGTTTCCGAAATTCGCTTGGTAATCAGGCCGGTCTTGATGCCGCCCAGGCGGGCCAGCGAGATGGCCGCGCCGTCGTGCGCATGAAAGCCCTTGGCTTCGATCAGCGTCTCGCTGGGAAAGGCGAAGCCGCCGTGGTCTTTGCCGGCGCGCGAGCGCTCCGCCGCCTGCTCCAGAACGGTTTGCCGGAGGCCCTGCGGGGCGGGAAAAATGAAAAGTTTGCCGTCGGTGAGCGTGCCATCTACATCGAAAAGAAGCAGTTTGATCTTGCGGGCGCGCGCCTGCGCCGATTGTCGTTTGGGCATCGCGCCGATTCTAGCATTTGGACCACCGCGATGCTGACAGCGGATGAGAGCTCCTTGGTGAGCCTTCGTGTCCTTCGAAGTTATTTGGGTCTCTGAATTCAGGAAACGGCTGAGGGCGCCCGCATCCCCGCCCTACGCGTCGTCGTAGTCTTCGGTCAACGACTTCAGGAACGCCACCAGCGCCTGCAGATCATCCTCGCTTAGCGACATGCCGCGAAACTCCGGCGCCGGATTCCGCAGCAGCCCCATCCGGGCCAGTTGCGAGCTGCGGATGTAGAACTCCGCCACCTCGGTGAACGCCAGCTTGCTGCCATTATGAAAATAAGGCCCCGAGTCCTCCAGATCACGCAACGTTGGCGTCTTGAAGCGGGCGACCGCGTTGGCCAGGCCTTGATCCACCGAGCAATCGGTCCCCGCCCCGCACAGAATTCCTTTCAGCGCCGTCTGCGGCTTCGGCACGTCGGGGTTCAGATAGACATTCCACACTCCCAGGTCGGCGAACTGCGGCTGCCCCGCGACTGCGGTGTGTCGAAAGCGCTCCGAAGCCGCAGGATGGCTCGCCGTGGCCGGCAGGTAGGCGTCATAGTCCTGGCTTCGTTCCGCGAGCGAAGGAATCGCCAGCTGCATAAACGCTCCCTCTCCATTGGCCGCGTCGTATTCCTCCTGCGCCACGCCCGTGTTGTGGAATGAGAAGTCGGTAAAGTTCGGGGCTTGGTGGCAGGCGGCGCAATTGCCCGCGTGCTGCGAGCCGCCGGTTGCGCCCACGGCAGATTTCAGAAAGATCTTCAGCCCGGCAAATTCCGTCGGCCCGAACTGAAAGGGCTGGGCATGATAGCGGAAATTGCCATAGGCGCCATCCACCCAGACCGGGTTATTCAAGCCAAGCAGGATCTGGTACAGCCGCTGGTTGTACTGGGCCGCTGTTTCCCCGGCGTTCGGCTGCACCGGCAAATGGTTGATGCGCAGAAAAACATCATACGGAGAGCCAATATAACGCCCGAATTCATCCTGCTGAAAGAGCAGGTCTTGCATGTACGTGCTGATGCACTTGGCCACCAGGTTCAAGATCTGATCATCGGTGGCCTTTTGCACGTCTATGCGGTCGGCGGCCGGAATCAGCAGGTCGGAAGTGATCGCTGCGTCCTGCCCCAGAAACAGCTTGCCGTAGGAAAGCCCGTTGGTCCGCTCCTGCGCGAGGTCACTTGATCCGTCATCCTCGCGGATCACTCGGGCGATCTGCGCCACCGCCTGCTGATACTGGTCGGGCGCCCATCCGAAATTGCGCCCCGTGAGCGTCGCTTTCACCAGGTCGATGGCGCTGGTGAACTCTCCATCAAAGTGAAGAAAGGTCGGCCCGGAGTGCGGCTGCAGCGAGCCCACCATCTGCATGGCGTTGCGCGGTGTGTGGTCGAAACCGTTGATCGCGCGCGGCAAGGGGCTGCGATTGGTAAAGTCGGCATAGGTGCGGTTGCCCGCTCCCGTCACTCCGGTAAACTCCGTCACAAAATGGCAGGACCGGCAATTCATGGATTGTCCCGCAAATGGCCCGGGCAGCGTGCCATTCATGGTATAAACCTGCTCCACGGCGGGATCGCCCACCGCCAGCGGTTGGTTGACTCCGGTCATGTGCGTGGCGAAATATTGCGCGAAGCGTGTATCCAGAAACAGGCGCTCCCCAATGGAATCCTCCGCCGGAGTGACCTCATTCTCCGAGCGAAAATCGGGCGCGCGGCCTGCCCCGCAACTGGCCATCAGGAACACCCCTGCGAGGCCCATGAATTGAATGAGCAGCGTTTTGAGGCGCATCATTTGTTCGCTTTTTCCTTTTCGGTCCCGGAGTGCCCGTTCCCCTGGTATTCGCCCAGGCTCTTTAGGTAGGTGATGAGTTGCCAGCGCTCTTCCTCAGGCAGCGAACTCCACGAGGGCATGCCGTGCCGCAGGTTGCCGTTCTTCAGCATCCAGAAGAGCTCGGCATCGGCCGCCGTCTGCACCTCGCGGCTGCGCAGGTTCGGGCGCTTCTTGCGTCCGAGCGCGTCTTCCCCGTGGCACTTGGCGCAATGATCGGCAAACAGCCGGGAGCCGGCCGCAATGGCTTCAGGCTGGCCGGCATAGGGATTGCTCCTCCTGCGGTCCGCCTCCGACAGGCGGTTCGTCCAGGGCGCTTCCGCCTGGCTCACCAGCGCCGCCAGAAGGAAAGCGGTACTCACGCTCAGCCGGATCCTCTTCCGGCAAGTCATGGCTTGCTCCAGTGCAGCCGCCCGAAGATCTGCTCGATTTCATAAGAAATCTTGAAGCGGTAAATCACGCCCATGCTGTTGTCATTCAGCCCGAAATTTGGAGAAAAGCTGACCGTCGGCCCGCGCGGAATCTCGAAGCCGATCGTGGGTCCGAAGTAGTGCGAGGTCGCCCGCAGGCCAAAGCCGTTCAAATCGCCCAGGCCGCCGTAGAGCTCCGCACCGGCGGCGAAGTGCTCGCGGCAGAATGTGCATTCGTGGGCGCTCGCCGAAAGCGCCAGCGGACGGCTGACCCCGAGCGCGTATCCGAACTCCCAGGGCTCGCTCTCATTCAGGTCTTTCTCGGTAATGAAATTCTCGGCGATGTTCCAGCCCCGGACGTTACTCGAAAGAATCAGCTTCATCTCCAGCGAACGCTCCGTCTCCAAGCGCCCCTGGGCGTTACTCAGCCGCATGTCGGCAACACCGTCGTGCCCGACCACTTCGAGCAGGCTGCGGTCCGCCAGGTTCAGGTTCTCGTACTCCACATAAATCACGGGGTTGATAAAGTGCTCGCGAAACAGCGGCCGGAAGCGGTTCTCCCAGCGCCAGCCGGTGAAAATCGTGCTGTCATGGGAAGTGTGCTGGCCGGAAAGATAGGCTTCGGTGGTCCACCAGCCTTTCGCCCCGTACTCCAGTTCCAGCGTCTCGCCAATGAAGAAGTTCCCGTACTTGGGAGTTCCCTGCGCGCTCTTCACGGCGATCTCGAGGTTGCCCGGCTCTTCCAGATCGTGGGAATAGGTCACGAAATAAGGCGGCTCCTGCCCATAACTGAGCACCGCCCACCACAGAGATATCAATAAAGACACCAATGCACGGCCAGGCCTCACGATGCCTCGCTTTCATTATTGCTACTCAGTTGCAGTTCCAGTTGCAATATTAGTTGCAACTGAGTTGCACTTAGGAATAAAGTAAATGCTAGCGGTTGGCCTTCTCCCGGTCAAGATGGGGCTTCATTTTTTGTTTCAGGGTGCTTGCAACCACCTGCAACGCAGGCCCGGAGCGGTCAGGCGGGAGAGGTGCGGCACTGCGCGCAATAGCCGCCAACCTCCAGGCGCGTCACCACGATATGAAAGCGGCAGTCGCGCTGGATTTGTCCTTTCAGCCGGTCGAACAAATCGCTTTCGAATTCCGTGATCTTGCCGCAGCGCAGGCAGGCCATGTGAATGTGGTCGCGTTGCGGACGCCGCTCATAGAAGTGCTTCTCGCCCTCCATATGCATGAGGTCGAGTTCATCCACCAGGCCGTGGCGCTTGAGCAGATTGAGCGTGCGGTACACCGTGACCCGGTCAATTTGTGGATCTACCTTGCGCGCTTTGCGCAGAATCTGGCTGGCATCCAGGTGCTGTTTCGCCGTTTCCACCACTCCCAGGATGGTGCGGCGCTGACGCGTCATGCGCAGCCCGCGTGACATCAGTTCCGACTGCAACCGCCCCGGCATCTCCGTTTGCGGCATCGGCATACGGTGGCTCCTCGCACTACTTGTAACTCAGTTGCAGAATTGTACATCACGCGTCAAGCCCCGCCAAGAATCCGCCTCTGAATGTGAATTGAGAACCGCGAATTGGGAGCTGGGCTCTGGAACTGGAGTGGGAATTTTAAAAATCAACCGGCAGCCCGGACCGCCAGCAAACAGAGCCCCGGCATCAATCGTTCTTCATTTTCTCTTTCACGCTGTGGGCCAGCTTCTCGATCTCCCCCGCCTTGCGGACTACGTCTACCGAGAGCACGTCTTCATTGGTCCTATCCACGTACTGCTGCAGTTCCTTGGCCAGTTTGAGCAGCTGCGCCGTGTCGCGCTTGATCTGTGCCTGCCGTTCCTGGTTCGCCTTCTTCTCCATTTCTCGCCGCATGCGCTCGCGCGCTTCGTCCGTGGGCCCCGGGCGGTTCTGCGTCGGAAACGGCGGAGGAAACTGGCCCGGCGGTATAGCCTGGGCCAGAAGTTCGCCCATACTCGCCCGCGGTCCATCGCCCCCGGCGATCGCCGGCTGGTCAAAGCTGGTGAAAATGAAAACCATCAAGAGGATCGCAAGAATCAGTGGTACTGGCTGGAATCGCACGGCCGCCTCGAAGGAAGGAAGTCTCTCGACGATTATAGGTCGCCCGGCTGGTCAGAGGCGGCTTGTTATAATCCCGGCCATCGTGATGCCTCTTTCACTGACAGTGGCGCTGCAAGGCGAAAACCTGCCTGCCTTGCTGCATGGCTGGCGTGAAGACGCCATGATGTTCCTCCGCCACCAGGCCCCCAAGATCGTGCTGGTGCTGGTGGGCGCCTTTGTGCTCATCCGGCTGCTGCAGGCGGTGCTGGGCGGCATCGCGTCGCTGCAGGCGCGCCGGCTGCCTTCGAAGGTGCGTGCCCAGCAGTTGCGTACCCTGGCCAGTGTGCTCACCAGCGTGGGCATCTTTGTGATTCTGTTCGTCGCCGCGCTTATGGTGCTGCAGCTGCTCGGCCTGAACGTCGGCCCCCTGCTGGCGAGCGCGGGCATCGCCGGGCTGGCCATCGGCTTCGGTGCGCAAACTCTGGTACACGATTTCATCAACGGCTTCTTCATTCTGCTCGAAAACCAATACGACCTAGGCGATACCATCCGCATCGCGGGCGTGAAGGGCGTAGTCGAAGACATGAGCCTCCGCCGCACCGTGCTGCGCGATGAAGATGGCACCCTGCACATCGTCCCCAACAGCCAGATCACTCTGGTTTCCAACATGACGCGCGACTGGTCGCAGTTGGCCCTGCGCGTCACCACCGCCTATAGTGAGCCCAGCGACCGCGTGATCGCGCTGCTCAAGCAGGCGGGCGAGGACCTGCGCCACGACCCCGCCTTCGCCGATGACATCGTGGCTGATATCCAGGTGCCCGGCATTGATCGCGTGGCCAACGGCGAGGTCGAGTACCTGCTGCTGGTGAAAACCCGCCCCAACCAGCAGTACGCCGTGAGCCGCGAACTGCGCCGCCGGATCAAGGAGAGCTTCGAGAAGAACAAGGTGCAGCCGGCCGGGCCGGGCCGTGTGTTCGTGGTGGAATCCGGCCCAGCGGGTGGAAGCTGAAGAGCCTGGCATCCTGGCTTCGCCGGAATCGCCGCCAGGCCGCATTTCTACTGGATGCCATTTCCCTGCAGAAATGCCTCCACGTCCTGCCGGCACACATCGGGATCCTGATACCACATCTGATGTCCGGCGTTGGCCAGAACAATGTTCTCCCGCTTCGGAAGCAGGCGGGCAAGTTCCGCCGTAATCAGCCCCAGAAAGGGATACGACCGGGCCCCGGAGAGCAACAGGGTTGGCGCCCTGATCTTTCGGATCGTTCGCCCCTCGATCTCGGGGAACAGAGTTCCGCTGGTCATCATTACGTCCCACTCGTGCGCATCGCGGAGCGCCTCCTTCCGCGACGATTCCGGCATGCTTGACCACGCGTTGGGGTCGTGAAAGACATAGTCAATGAAGATGGCGACCCCGGCTTCGCGGTCGCCCCGGCGAAACGCCTGCTGCATGGGCGCGACCATACCCCGCTGAATGTCCTCGAACATTTCCTTGCCGCGCTTGGTGTCATCCCCAGGAAGGTGGGCCAGCAAAGAGATGGCGGGTGGTTCGGCGAGAACCAGGGCGCGAACAAGCTGGGGATATTTTGCCGCCAGAAACAGAGCTGCAAAAGCCCCGTAGGAATGCCCCACAACTACGACCCGGCCCAGGTGCAGCGTGCGAATCAGCCCCGCAAGGTCCTCCGCGTCCACCACGGCAGAGTACCCCGAGCGCGCCGGGTTGCTGTTGGGATAGTTGTACCGCCTGCTGTAGGCGATGACGCGATAGCGCTTTGCAAACGGGCCGATCTGGTCAGACCAGTAGCTGGCATCACTCAGAGATCCGTGCACAAAAACCACCGGCGTACCTGCGCCTTCTTCCACGTAGTGCAGCACGATTCCGTGCCCGATGCTGGCGCTTCGGAATGCCGCGGCATCAGGCGCTGCCTGCGCAACCGCGTGGCCGGCGATCAGGACCACGACGCCTAGCGCAAGCATTGCCCGGGCAGGCAGCCCGCTGCCGGTTTGGAATGAGAGGCGCATCCCTGGGCGCCGGCTTCGCGTTTTGCGCAAAGGCGGGGCCCGCTTGTGCCATCCTACCTGAGGCGCCCCTCGGGGTGGAGGCTTCCATGCTCGGATGCGCGTCAGGGTCAAGGCGTCTGCTCGACGCGAGCCGCCGTGTCTGCGGCATCGCTGCAAAGCAAGAATTCCTGGCCGCCAGGTCAATAGAAATCCGACATTTTCTTGTGGATTTCCCGTTTCGGGAAAAAGTGTTCCGCGCGGAACACTAGTGCAAATTGCAAGCTGGCTTCAAAAAAAGCTGGCTGGGGCGAAACGACTGGAAGCGACGGCTCACTATCAACTGTGAACCCATCGTCGGCGAGCATTTCCTCGCCGACACGATGAGAGAAATGTATTTGTCCGTCTCTGGGAAGGATCTCGTGGGGTGCGCCATGTTCCCTTACAAACTTGCCCGAGCGCTCATTGTATGGTTTGCGGTCACCGTCGCTGCCTGGCCGCAATCCCGCGCCGTGGTCGAGGTCTGGGTGGTCGGCTCCGGGCAGGGCAAGGTTTATCACTGCCCCGGGTCCAGGTGGTACGGGGTGGGCGAAGGTAGACGGGAGCCGGAGTGCCAGGCGATCCACGAAGGCTACCGGCCGGCCTACGGCAGTGGCTGCGGCTCCACATGCCTGCAGTCGTCGTGGCAGGGCAGGTTGCGCGAGCCCGTCACGACCTGTAGCGCCACCATTCCGCGCACGAATGGGAGGGGCTTATGAGCAGTGTCCCGGTGACCGCGAACGCAAACAGCGAAGGCCAGGTGTCGCTGGCCTGGCAAATTACCACCCTCCTCACCTTCCTTCTGGCGGTGCTGGCCAGCCACTTCGCCGATTCCTACATGGCGGGCGTCCACCAGGGCGGCCCCTTCGCCGACTGGAGTTGGCATTATCTACTGTTCGCCTGCATCGTTACCCTGGCATCGTTTCCCATCGCCTACCAGAAGGTAACCGAGATCCGCAACGCCCCCGCCCTGGTGCAGATCGGCACCGTCTTCCTCACCGGCCTGGGTTGGGATAAGGTGCTCTCGACCTTGCACTTCATCTCGAGTTAGGGCGAGGCATGCGGAAACTGAAGCATTATTGGAAGATCCGGGATGGCAAGAGAGCGGTGCGGTTTCGCCGCTTGGCCGAACCGCGAGGCTCGTTTTACAGTGAGTCATGCGTGCCATTTTGCGCCAGCGTGGCCTGCGCTTCATCTTTACCGCCAACCTGATCTCCATGCTGGGCAGCGGCATGAACTCGGCCGCGGTGGCCTGGTACATTCTGCAGGCGACGCACTCCAAAATGGCGCTGGGCACGCTGGCCGTGCTGCAGACCATTCCCGCCATGCTCATGCTGCCCTTCACCGGC
>DATIYF010000065.1:0-9434 GCA_035517775.1 Terriglobales bacterium | reverse complement strand
CACAAGCCCAGCCTGTCACACAAGCAGTTCTTGACGGACCACGGCCCTACGGGCCGCCTGGACGGGGCAGAGCCCCGTCCCCACACAAATCTCACTCCCTTACCAGCGGCCTTGTCAGGCAGGTGGGGCCGCCGGAGCCGTTGATGCAAAGCTCCGAGCCAGGGAACGTCCGCACATCGAATCCGACTTCGCGCAGCCTCTTGTTGCTCTTGTGGTTCTCTTCGATGGCCAGCAGCCTGCCGCTTCCCAGCGCCAGCACATTGCAGGCGAGGGTTTCGCGCTCGGAATAATCAATCTCAACGAAGCGGAATCCCCGCGCTTTCAGCAGTTCAACCGTCTCCACTGCCAGCCAGGGCAAATCCACGAGCGCGGTCTGCTCGTCGAGCAGGCTGATCAGCGACATCAGGTGCAGGCATGCCGAAGGCCCGGGCCCATAGGGCAACGGCACAGAGATTACTTCTACGCTTTTCGGCGCGAGCAAATCGCGCATTTGCGCGATCCCGGCGGCGTTGCTGCGGTAGCCGCGGCCGATGAGCAGGGTCTTGGCATCCAGCCAAACGATGTCGCCGGCTTCGGCCGTTCCCGGCGCGGTAATTTTTGCCAGCCGCCGAATCCCGATCATGGAGCCGAAGGTGCCGTGCAGCTTGCCCTCCGGCTCGCGGTTCGGTTTGCCCGGCCGCAGCAGGATCAATCCGTAATCGGTGGGCAGCGAAGCGTCGTGAGCGTACACCGCGTCGAGGGTGAGCTCGTCGGCGGGGGGCAACTCCACGATTTCCGCGCCTGCGCTTTCCAGTTCGCGGCACAGTGCCTCGTGCTGCGACTGCGCCACCTCAAAATTCGGTGGATGCTGAAACCCCAGCTCTTGCCAGCGCGCGGCGCGCTCCGGGCGGTCCCATCCGGCGGTGCGCGGCGAGCACACGAGCACGCGGCGCAGTTCGCCTACCATGGAATGGCCGTTGAACGGCTGGGGATTTTCCAAACGCGAAGCCGCGATCTCGGCGGCCACTTTTGCGACGCCCGGGATTTGTGGCATGAACGACAGTTTACCGTTTCGCAGGCTTTATAATCGCGGATATGGCCACCACGCCGGATATTTCGGTGGGTGCGCGCGCCAAGTATGAGCCGGTCATCGGCCTGGAGGTGCACGTCCAGCTGCTGACCGCGAGCAAGATTTTCTGCTCCTGCTCCACGCGCTTCGGCGACCCGCCCAATACCAACGTCTGCCCGGTTTGCCTGGGACTGCCGGGCGCGCTGCCCGTGCTCAACAAAAAAGCTGTCGAGTTCGCCACGCTCGCGGCCATGGCGCTGAACTGCCGCATCAATGAGACTTCGATTTTCGCCCGCAAGAATTACTTCTATCCTGATCTGCCCAAGGGCTACCAGATTTCGCAGTACGACAAGCCGCTGGCCGAGTTCGGATTCATTGAGATCAAGACGAACGGAACCACCAAGAAAATTGGCATCACGCGGCTGCACCTGGAGGAAGACGCGGGCAAGAGCCTGCACGAAGGATTCCCTGACGCCGCCGAGAAGACCGCCATTGACCTGAACCGCAGCGGCGTGCCGCTCATTGAAATCGTCAGCGAACCCGACATCGCCTCGCCCGACGAGGCCTACGAGTACCTCACGCGACTGAAAGAAATCATCCTCTACACCGGCGTGAGCGACTGCAACATGGAAGAGGGTTCGCTGCGCTGCGATGCCAACGTGAGCGTGCGGCCGCGCGGCCAGAAGGAGTTCGGCACCAAGACGGAAGTGAAGAACGTCAACTCCTTCCGCTTCATCCGCGAGGCGCTCATCTACGAGATTGAACGCCAGGTGGAAGTGGTGGAATCCGGTGGCAAAATCACGCAGGAGACGCGCCTCTACAACGCCGACGAAGGCAAGACCTATGGCATGAGATCCAAGGAGCAGGCGCACGACTACCGCTACTTTCCTGAACCGGATCTTCTGCCGCTCGTGGTGGATGAAAAATGGCAGGCGGAAATCCGCAAGACGCTGCCGGAGCTGCCTGAAGCCCGCCGCAAACGGATGGTCAGCGACTACAGCATCACCGAGCAGGACGCGCACGTGCTCACGCTCACCCGGGCCCTGGCCGATCAGTTCGAGGCGGCGGCCAGGGCCGCGAAGAACCCCAAGCGGGTGGCGAACCTTGTCCAGAGCGAGTTGATGGGCCGGCTTAAGGCAAAGAGCCTGGAGATCGAGCAGTCGCCGATCTCGATGACGGGTGTGGCCATGTCGGCTGATCTGGTAGAGGCGGGCGCGATCTCAGGCAAGATGCTGAAAGATCTCTACGATCTTAGCTTCGAGCGCGGCCAAGACTTTCCGCAGGTTTACGAGGAAGAAGGCCGTCCGCAGCAGTCGAGCGACGCGGGCGTGCTGGACAGGCTCATTGACGAAGTGATCGCGGCCAATCCCAAGCAGGTGGAGCAATATCGCGCGGGCAAGAAGACCGTTGCCGGTTTTTTCGTGGGCCAGGTGATGCGCGCCTCCAAGGGCCAGGCCAATCCCCAGTTGGTGAACGAACTGCTGGCCAAAAAGCTGGGAAGCTAGAGCATATTCGCCGGAATTGTCATTCCGAGCAAAGCGAGGAATCCCTACTCCCATCATGCATGATTTGGCAGGGATGCTTCGACTCCGCGGGAGCCTCGCTTCGCAAAGCTCCCGCTGCGCTCAGCATGACAAATCTTCCCTTCGGCTCGCAGATCGCCTAGATGCCCAGTAAGCCCCACTCACGTACATCGCCGGCTCCAGTAACCGTCCGGCCAGTCACTTCAGTCACATAAGCCACCGCCTTCAACCCGGCTACCATAGTCCGGTGGACTATCTGCGCGCTGCCATCGCCGCCATGAAGCATTGGAAGCTGGACCGCATCATTAGCGTAGCCACGCTGATCACGTCGGTCGCCGCATTGGTCCTGGTGCTCAAGCGGCCGGTGCCGGTGGCCGCGCCGCAAACCCCGGCGCAGCTCGCCGCCAACGCCGACTCATTCCAGCAGAAGCTGGCGCAACTGGATTCAGGAACTCAAAGTTCGTCTGAGCCATCTTCTGCCGCGCCAGAAAGCCAGCCTGACTTGCAGCCGGTGGGCGGCACAGCAGCTCCTGCCTCATCCGCGGGCGCTACACCCTCGCAGGTCCGTCTCACTTCCAACGAAGTGACCGCGGCTCTGGCACAAGCGGCCGGCGCGATTCCTGCCGCCGCAAACCAGCTCTCGCCCGGCACTGACGTCGGCTCCATGCCCAATATTCTCGATCAGCAGGTCAGCTTCGATGGCGACCAGGTGCACGGCCAATTTCTGGTGAACCTGGCGGGGAAGAATGTGTGGATCACGGTTTCCGGGCACATGGGCTCAAAAGACGGCTATGCGACTTTTGACCCAACTGAATTCAAAGTGGGCGACCTCAGCATTCCGGTCTCGCTGGTGAATCCCGCATTGCAGCAACGGCTGGCCGAACAGCACGACCGAATGAAGCTGCCGGATAACGTCGGCGGCATCAAGATCGAGAACGGGCAGCTGGTGCTCACGCAGAAGTAAGCGCTGGCCAGAAGCCAGGGCAGTTTCTAGTGCGCGTCTGGGTGGAGGGCCGCCGTCGGCGGCCCAAGCTTTCTTGTGTCAATAGGCAAGAATTACACGATTCCGCCTAACTTACTAACTCCACTGGAAATATATCGCCGGCGTAAATGTCCCATTTACCCCCGCTGAATTGCTAGAATAAGAATATAAGCCACAAACTTAGACGGACAGAGGCGCGGCCGAAAGCCGCGCCTTTTTTGTCCCAAAACGGGAATTGGTGACCCTAGCGATGAATCACGGCAGGCCTTTCAACAGCTTCAAGGAACGGGGCGAGTGGGTGGAGGTGCGCTTCATGGCCAAGGCCATGGAGTTGGGTTTCAAAGTCTCAAAGCCCCTGGGAGACAGCGCGCCCTACGACGTTGGCGTCGAGCACGGCCGCAATTTTCTGCGCGTGCAGGTCAAATCCACCACCTGCCGCACCGGCACAGGCTATCTCTGCCAGTTCAAGCCCAATTACAACAAGAAGCAGGACTACACTCTCGACCAGATTGACGTTTTCGCCGCCTACGTCATTCCGGTGGATGCCTGGTATCTCATTCCCGCAACTCTGCTGCTCGGCCCGCCGCGCAAGCAGGCTGTCATGCTGTTTCCCATGGCTATGCTGAAGAAGGACCGCTACCAGTTCGAAGCCTACAAAGAAGCCTGGCACCTGCTGGCGAAGAGCAAGCGCGCATTAGCGCTCCGCTTCCCGCCGGGCTAGCGGCGTTGTGTAGAAGCACCGCCCGTGTGGGGACGGGTCTTCGACCCGTCCGGGTGTGTGGGGCGGGCGCCCTCGCCCGCCAGAGTTTAAATACCTGTGTGCGAGCAAAGCCGCCCCGGTGGCACTGCTTGTGTGGGGGCAGGTCTCCGACCCGCCCACCTGGTTGACCGGATGGGCGCCCTCGCCCGCCAGAGTGTTTCCCAAGGTCAAACCACCTTGTCATTCCGAGCCCGTTTTTTGGGCGAGGAATCTGCAGTGGAGTGGAGCAACCCTGTCATCCCGACCGAAGCCCGACAATCGGCATCGCCGATTGCCGTGCGAAGTGGAGGGACCTGCTGTTATCCGATTGAAAGCAGGAACCACCGGGAAGGGCACGGCCCAGGCCGCGCCGCGAAGTTCTTTGACAACCTATCCGCGCTCTTAGCTCCCGGGGCAGGCCCCACTCGGAGGGCGGACGTTCTGTCCGCCCTCCGTGTTGACACTGAGGAAGCGGAGCAAGATTAGCATGGACGGATGTTCGGAGTGTGCCCGTTCAAGGCCCGACACTCATGAACGGGAACGACGCTGTTCGCTCCGGCGGCGTATTTCAGCAAAAGCCTCTTCGCCCTCAATAGGCTTTACACGGCCGCTTTTAAGATCATCGTAGCGGCCATCCAGCATCTCGCGCGTCTGAGAGAGTTCTTGCAGGTATGAGGCCATGGCGTCCTCGACCAAATCGTCGGGGGCGCGTCCCGTCTGGGCGGAGAGCTCCTTCAGGCGGGACTGGGTTTCGGGACGAAGGTTGACTCCATGGGTTTAGTGTAGGAAAGGGGGGCGAGGCCTGTCAAAACAATCCGTCGCTGGGCGGCCGTGTGCGCCCGCCCACACAGACTTACACTCCCACCTTCTGCGAGCTTGGTTTCCCTGCCAGCAACTGCCGCAGCACGTATTGCAGAATGCCGCCGTTGGCGTAGTACTGGGCCTCCTGCGGAGTGTCAATCCGGACGAGCGCGTTGAAATCCGTCGTCTTGCCGTTGGCCGTGGCGCGAACCTTCACCTGCCGGCCCGAAGAAAAATGCTCGACCAAATCGCGGATGCCGGCGATCTCGAAGACTTCCTCGCCGCTCAGCTTGAGCGAGCCGGCGCTCTCTCCCGCGACGAACTGTAGCGGGAGAATGCCCATTCCCACCAGATTCGAGCGGTGAATGCGCTCGTAGCTTTCGGCGATCACGGCGCGCACACCCAGAAGCAGCGGTCCTTTGGCGGCCCAGTCGCGCGAGGAGCCGGAGCCGTATTCTTTCCCGGCGAGAATCACCAGCGGCACGCCCTCGGCGAGATATTTTTCCGAGGCGTCGAAAATGCTCATTTCGGCGCCATCGGGCAGGTGTTTGGTGAATCCGCCTTCGAGGTTAGGCACCATTTTGTTGCGCAGGCGAACATTGGCAAAAGTGCCCCGCACCATGACTTCGTGATTGCCCCGGCGCGAGCCGTAAGAGTTGAAGTCGGCCGGTTTGACACCGCGTTCCTGCAAGTATTTTCCGGCCGGGCTGTCTTTCTTGATGGAGCCGGCGGGCGAAATGTGGTCGGTGGTGACGCTGTCGCCGAGCACGGCCAGAACGCGGGCATTCCTGATGTCGGCCACCGGCACGGGTTTCAGCGGCATTCCGTCAAAATAGGGCGCGCAACGGATGTAAGTGGAAGCGCCGTCCCAGGCGTAGGTTTCGCCCTTGGGAACGGGCAGGCCGCGCCAGCGGTCATCGCCGTGATAGACGTCGCCGTAACTGCGGCGGAACATTTCTGACGAAATGCTCTGCTTGATGACCGCATCCACCTCCTGCTGCGAGGGCCAGATATCGGCCAGATGCACCGGCTTGCCGTCTTTGCCTTTGCCCAGCGGGTCTTTGTGCAGATCAACGTCAATGCGGCCGGCAAGCGCAAAGGCCACCACCAGCGGCGGCGACATCAGGTAGTTGGCGCGAACTTCCGAGTTGATGCGCCCCTCGAAGTTGCGATTGCCAGAAAGCACCGAGGCCACCACCAGGTCTTTTTCATCTACCGCCTGGGAAACCTCGGTGGGCAGGGGGCCGGAGTTGCCAATGCAGGTAGTGCAGCCGTAGCCGACGAGATGGAATTTCAGCTTCTCGAGATAGGGCATCAGTTGGGCCTTCTCGAGATAATCGCGGACAACCTTCGAGCCGGGAGCCAATGAAGTCTTCACCCAGGGCGGAACCGAAAGGCCTTTTTCTACTGCCTTCTTAGCCAGCAGACCGGCGCCGATGAGGACCGAGGGATTGGAAGTATTGGTGCACGAAGTAATCGCGGCGATGACCACGCTGCCATGGCGCAGGGCGTTCCTTACATCTTTCGGCACGTGCTCGTGGACATTCGGGTCTTCCACGCCGATGGCCGTCGGGCTGCCGCCCTCCTGCTCCCAGCGGCCGGTGTTGTTGGCGGGAGGGGCCTGGGCGGCCGCTTTCGCCGCAGATTTCGGCTTCATGAGCGAAGGCAGGGCGGCCTTGAACGACTCGCCCGCCTGTGAGAGCGGCACCCGGTCCTGCGGACGCCTGGGGCCGGCGAGACTGGGCTCAACCGTGGCCAGATCGAGGGCCAGCAGCTCCGAGTATTCCGCCTCGGGAGTGTTTTCGTCGTGGAACATCCCCTGCTCGCGGCAATAGGCCTCGACCAGCGCGATCTGCTCTTCGCTGCGTGCGGTGAGGCGGAGGTAGCGGAGAGTTTCCTTATCCACGGGAAAAATTCCGCAGGTGGCCCCGTACTCGGGAGACATATTAGCGATGGTGGCGCGATCGGCGAGGGGCAAATCCCGCAAGCCGGGGCCGAAATACTCGACGAATTTGCCCACCACGCCGTGCTTGCGCAGCATTTCGGTGATGGTGAGCACCAGATCGGTGGCGGTGGCGCCTTCGCGCAGGCGTCCGGTCAGCTTTACGCCGACCACCAGCGGAATCAGCATCGAGACCGGCTGCCCCAGCATCGCGGCCTCGGCCTCGATTCCGCCCACGCCCCAACCCAGCACCCCGAGCGAATTTATCATTGTCGAGTGACTGTCTGTGCCTACGAGGGTATCGGGGTAGGCGATTGATTTTTCGGCGGATTGCTGATCGCCGGATTGCTGATCGCCGGATTGCTGATCGCCGGATTGCTGGACGAAAACCACGCGCGCCAGGTATTCGAGGTTGACCTGATGAACGATGCCGGTATCGGGAGGGACGATGGCGAAATTCTGGAAGGCGGTCTGGCCCCAGCGCAGAAAGCCGTAGCGTTCTTTGTTGCGGAGAAATTCCAGCTCGGCGTTGAGCTGGAAGGCTTGCGGGGTGCCGAATTCATCTACCTGCACGGAGTGATCAATCACCAGCTCGGCGGGCTGCAAGGGGTTGATCAACCTGGGGTCGCCGCCCAGGCGCTGCATGGCGTCGCGCATGGCAGCGAGGTCCACGACGGCGGGCACGCCGGTGAAATCCTGCATCAGCACGCGGCTGGGGGTGAAGGCGATTTCTTTTTCCGGCCTGGAATGCCGATTCCATTTGGCCAGGGCGAGAATGTCTTCCTTCTTTACGTTGCGGCCGTCTTCGGTGCGCAGCAGGTTCTCGAGCAGAATGCGCAGGCAATAGGGCAGATGGCGGGTCGAGATGCCCTGCTGATCGAGGGCGGCGAGGCGGCAGATCTGGTATTCGTTGTTTCCGACTTTCAGGACGGAGCGGGCGTTCAGGCTGTTCATAGGCGCTTCCCGATAAGACGTGTTTCTAGTTTAGCTGTTTCCGGGAGGGTTAGCGTAGCTCACACGACACAGGCGCTAAGCGCCAGGCTTCCACGGAGGTGCGGGCGTACCCGGAGCGGCCCACCTGACGCCACTGTTAACCCCGGCAACTCCGTAGAGATTTAGCTTGCTGCGTCTCGGGTTATTTTGGTGGTTGGGCCGGAGGTTGCGGGGCCGGCGAATTGGATTGCATGCCGCCCATGCCGGAACTGCCTCCCATATCCATGTGCATGTTGTGGCCGCCGCTCATGCCATGCGGGCCCATCATATCGCTCATGGCTTCCATGTGATGGACCATGGCTTCCCACAGATCTACATCGTACTGGGCCTGTTGCTTGAGGGCGGGGTCGGTAATTTTGTTCAGATTGGCTTTCATCTCCTCCAGCGTGGCGCGCATTTTGGCGACCTGCTCGCGCATCTGTTGCATGTGCATGGCCATCATGTCGTGATGCATGCGGTGCGCGGGCGGCGGGGGCGTGGCGCTGGAATTCGGAGTTGAGGTCTGGGCGCACAGACCGATGCTTGTCAGTACAAGAACGACCGCTAAAAGAGTGGCTTTCATAGTGCATCTCCTATCCAGTGAGATGCTTTTAGCCTACCAGAGGAAGACCCGCGCGGACGGGCGCCGCTCAGCCGGCGCGAGCTGACATTGCCTTTGGGGCCGGGGAGGCGCCACGCGACGAGCGCCGACTTGCCATTTCGTTTTCGTTGCCCAGGCGGAAGTTGGAGACCATTTTTTGCAGATCGAGGGCCAGGCCGCTCAGGTCCTGGCAGGCCTTGGCCGATTGCTGCGCTCCTTCCGACGATTCCTTTACCAGCCGGGCAATCTGCTCCATGTTGTTGTTGATCTCTTCGGTCGCTGACGATTGCTCCGTGGCCGCGGTGGCGATGTGGGTGATCATCTCGCCCACTTCTTCTGAAGTGTGAATGATCTCTTTCAGCGAGTCGCCGGCCTGGGCGGTGGTCTTCACCCCTTCTTCCACCTGTTTGGTGCCTTCTTCCATGGCGGCCACCGCCGTCCTGGTCTCTTCCTGCACGGTGCGGATCATCTGCGCGATCTCTTTGGTGGCCGAAGTGGTGCGCTCGGCCAGCTTGCGCACCTCGTCGGCCACCACGGCGAAGCCCCGGCCTTGCTCGCCGGCGCGGGCGGCCTCGATGGCGGCGTTCAGGGCGAGCAGGTTGGTCTGATCGGCAATGTCGTCAATCACGCCGATGATGCGGCCGATCTGGTCGCTGCTTTTGCCCAGTTCTTCGACTTTTCTGGCGGTGGCGCTGACGGAATCGGCGATGGCGCGCATTTTCTCCAGAGTATCGTTGACGATCGAGCCGCCCTGGCGGGCGGTTTCGGCGGCGCGGCGGGAGGACTCGGCCGCCTTGCTGGAGTTTTCTGAGACCTGCATGACGGT
>DATIYF010000064.1:0-44661 GCA_035517775.1 Terriglobales bacterium | reverse complement strand
GCCTGAGAGGAGCGAAGGCAATGGCTTTCCTGATGGCAGGCGGAGGTGCGCCCCGGCCGCAAATCAACGTCACGCCGCTGATTGACGTGCTGCTGGTGCTGATTATCGTGTTCATGGTGGTGGAGTCCATGTCGAAGCGGCAGGGGCTGTACGCGGAGATTCCGCAGCCGGCGCAGCAGACCAGTGAGCCGCCGCCGGTGCGGACGATTGTGATCGAGGTGGAGTGGAACGCAAAAAATAACGTTGCCGAGTTGAAGATCAACCAGAAAGAAGTTGCGTGGAAAGATCTGGAGCCCCAGCTGCGCGACATTTTCAAGCAGCGGGCAGAACGAGTGGCGTTTGTGAAAGGCGGGGACGATGTGGATTTCGAGTATGTGGCCGATGTGATTGACGCGGCACGGGAGGCGGGGGTGGACCGGGTCGGGCTGCTGACGAAAGAGTGAGCCGGGCTGCCCTTACGCGGACCGCACCCCCGCGGAGCTTTGTTTCGCCGGGCCGACGAGGGCGCCTTTTCCCACGCCGTGCCGTGGTCTTCTCGCTAGGCGCATACCGCCTCCTGCTACGATACCGAAGTGCCTTCGCTGCTCGAAGTACGCCACCTGAGTGTGGAATTTCCGGCGCCTGAAAATGGCGCTTCACGCGCCTCGGCCCCGCCGCTGCTGGCCGTCCGCGACGTCAGTTTCTCGCTCGCCGGGGGCGAGGTGCTGGGCCTGGTAGGAGAATCCGGCTCGGGAAAATCGCTGACCGCGCTGGCCACTATGCGGCTGCTGCCTCCGGGAGCGAAGCCTGCGGGCGAAATCGAGTTCACCGAGAACGGGGACTCGCGAAATCTTCTGCGGCTGAGCGACGAAGAAATCCGCCGCCTGCGGGGTGCACGCATCAGCATGATCTTCCAGGAGCCGATGACCGCGCTGAATCCGGTGATGCGGGTGGGGGAGCAAATCGCCGAGGCGGTGCAGGTACACTCCGCCGTATCCAGGAAAGAGGCCTGGGAGCGGGCAGTGGCGGCGATGAACGATGTGGCCATTGCCGACCCGAGCCGGCGGGCCCGCAACTATCCGCACCAGCTCTCAGGCGGCATGCGGCAGCGGGTGATGATCGCCATGGCTATTGTGAACCGGCCGCAGCTGCTGATTGCCGATGAGCCAACGACCGCCCTAGATGTGACCATTCAGGCGCAGATCCTCGAACTGCTGGCCGAGCTGCGCGCCAGGTTTGGCCTGACCATGCTCTTCATTTCGCATGATCTGGCAGTGGTGGCGCGGGTGGCGGAGCGGGTGGCGGTAATGTACGCCGGCAACCTGGTGGAACTGGGGCCACGGCAGGCCGTATTTGAGTCGCCGGCGCATCCTTACACCCGCGGCCTGCTGAGGGCGGTACCTACCTTGCAGACCGACCGCAGCCGCCCGCTTCAGACCATCGAGGGCACGGTGCCGCCCTTGCACGCGGTTCCGTCCGGCTGCCCCTTCGAGCCGAGGTGCGAATTCCGCATAGCGGAATGTTCCCGCGCCTTGCCGCCGCTAGTCGAGGTCGGCGCCGGCCATTGGGCCAGGTGCCCGGAGGTGAACGCCCCGCCCAATAAGACGGTACCGGCGAGGCTTTCGGGTCTATAATCGCCGTTTTGCCGGTATCAAAAAACGTGCGCGTTCTCATACTGAGCGACATCCACAGCAACCTGGAGGCCCTGGAAGCCTGCCTTGCCGCTGCTCCTCCCTACGATAGCGTCGTCAACCTGGGCGACCTGGTAGGCTACGGCGCCAGCCCCAACGAGGTGGTGGAGCGCTCCCGGGGGCTGGGGAAGTTCTTCGTGCGCGGCAACCACGATAAAGCGGCGGTGGGGCTGATTGACATAAAGGATTTCAACCCCATGGCGGGAATCGCCGCGCTGTGGACCCGCAATGCCCTGGCCGCCAACAACCTGGAATGGCTGCACGGTTTGCCGCAGGGGCCGAGGCAGCTCGACGATCTGCCGGGCGTGCAATTCGTGCACGGCTCGCCGTTCGATGAAGATGAGTACGTGATCAATGTGCGCGACGCCGCATACCCCCTGGCTTCGACGCTAGTGCCTTTGACCTTTTTCGGGCACACCCACCTGCAGGGCTGCTTTCTGCTAAAAGATGCGGCCGCTGAAGCCTTCTACCCGCCCTACCGCACGGTGGGACAAGCCGAAACCACCGAATTCCCCTTGAAGCAGGGCATACGGTACCTGGTGAATCCGGGCTCGGTGGGGCAGCCGCGCGATGGCGATTGGCGGGCGGCTTTTGCCGTGTTTGACACCGAGGCGCAAGTGGTGACCTTCTGCCGCGTTCCCTACAACCTGCAGGCGGCGCAAGAGCGCATTCTGGGCGCGAACCTTCCGCAGCGCCTGGCGACGCGGTTGGCCGCGGGGCGCTAGCGGCGTACACTCCCATTCATGCCCAGCAAGGCCAGCCTTAAAACGGGAAATCTCTTCGCCGCACCCGGGCGGAATCCTCCTCCCCGGCAATACATCCTGGCCCATAGCGATGGCGGAGCGCGCGGCAACCCCGGGCC
This sequence comes from Terriglobales bacterium, assembly GCA_035517775.1. Taxonomy (GTDB): domain Bacteria; phylum Acidobacteriota; class Terriglobia; order Terriglobales; family Acidobacteriaceae; genus DATIYF01. The sequence goes on along the minus strand of DATIYF010000064.1, from coordinate 42,129 downwards.
GGCCGGCTATGGAGTGGTGATTCAGGATGAGGCGGGGAAAAAAGTTGCCTCTTTCAGCCAATACCTGGGCCACCAGACCAACAATTTCGCGGAATATCAAGGATTGATCGCCGCTCTGGAGTATGCGCTGCAGCACGGGCATAAGGCGCTTAAGGTGGTGAGCGATTCTGAGCTGCTGGTGCGGCAGATCAAAGGCATTTACAAGGTCAAGAACCCGGCGCTGCGGGAACGCCACGCCCGCGCCACGGAATTGATTGCCCAACTCGAATGGTTCTCGATTGACCACGCCCTGCGGCAGCACAACCGCGAGGCCGACCTGCTGGCCAATGAGGCCATGGACAAAGGCATGGGGCGAAGCTAGCACGTTGCCGGCAGGCAGTCACTTGCGCTTCTTGATAATCTCGCGAATCTGCTCGGCCAGTTCCTGAAGAATCTCGTTGAGATGAACCAGGTTGCCGGTCTGGAACTCGATCGAGGGCTCTTTCAGGTCTTCGCTGATGGTGCGGCAGAGCTGATGGGCCGCCCGGATGCGCTCGGCAGCCAGCAGCGAGAGCACGCTGCTCGAATCTTCCCCCACTTCCTTGCGGGTCACGTATTGCTGCGCCGCCCAGGCAGTGTTGCGCACGCGATTGAGAGCGTCACGGAAGTCGGAGAGAATGCGCGGGTCCACATCGCCGGAGAGCAGGAGCGCGTGTGCCCCCTGCAGCTCGCCAATGGCGGCTTCGAGTCCGGAGGGCGCGGGGAGGTCAGTAGCGGAATAGGGCATCAGATTACCTCGAGGACAGAGTTTCGACTGGCATGATTTCGCAGGATCGCGGCATGGGGCTCGTCAACTTCAGATGGGTTTACCGTTCCGCCGCCAGCTCGGCTATTTTTTCCTGGCAGGCGGGGCACAGGCCGCTGCCCTTGATATCGATCCACTCCACCGCGTGTGAGGCGGCCATGGCGCACTGGTAATCGCTGCAGTGGTTGAGGTGGAAGGTGTGGCCCAGTTCATGAACTGCCTCCTTCAGCAGACGCTGCTCCAGCACCAGGGGATCGGCGGGCAGCCCATAGAACTCCTGGCGCAGGCGGTGAACCGAAACCAGGGCTGACGGGCCCCCGATCTGGGCTTCGCCGAACACGAAAGTGAGAATGGGGATGTAGAGATCTATGGCGGTAATCCCCAGCAGGCGCGAGCAACGGGGCGTGACCAGGGCACCCATGAGCCGCAACAGCTCGGACGAGTGATATTGCTGCCGTTCTCCATGGAAGGTCGAGGACGGGTCAAGCGCCCGCGGAAGAATTTCGCAAGCCAAGGGAAAAATCTGGGGCAGGATGTCACGCATTTCCTGCAACAGCCCCTGCTCCACGTTTCCTATCGGCAGCAATTGCAGCGACTTCATTATTTTTCAACGCACGGGCGCGACCAGCCGTATTTCTTAAGCTTGTGGTAGAGCGTGACCCGGTCAATATCGAGGATTTCGGCGGCCCGGGTCTGGTTGCCGCCGCACTCCTCCAGCACGCGCAGAATGTGAGCCCGCTCCATTTCTTCCAGAGTACGGTCGCCGTTGGTAGGCGCCGCCTTGAAGATAAAGTCCTGGGGGCGCAACTCCGGCTCCTGGGCCACGACCATGGCGCGCTCCACAGCATTCTCGAGTTCCCGGATATTGCCCGGCCAGGGCTGCTGCTGCAGGCGATTCATGGCCTCGGGCGAGACCCGGCTGATGCGCTTGTTCATGGCCAGGGAGAATTTGCGTACGAAGTGGTCAACCAGGAGCGGGATGTCTTCGCGGCGCTCGCGCAAGGGCGGCAGCTCGACGCGGAAGACATTCAGCCGATAAAAAAGATCGGGGCGGAATTTGCCCTCCTCAATCAACTGTTCCAGGTTCTTGTTGGTGGCGGCGATGCAGCGGAAGTCCACCTTGACGACCTGGTTGCCGCCGACCCGGGTTATCTCGCGCTCCTGCAGAACGCGCAACAGATCGGTCTGGGTCTTGAGGCTGATATCGCCAATTTCATCCAGAAACACGGTTCCGCCTTCGGCCACTTCGAACTTACCCTTCTTGCGGTATTGCGCGCCCGTGAAAGCGCCCTTTTCGTGTCCGAAAAGTTCACTTTCCAGGAGAGTTTCGGTTAAAGCCCCGCAGTGGATGGCCACCAGAGGATGAAAGCGCCGGGGGCTGGCGGCATGAATCGCACGCGCCACCAGCTCTTTGCCGCTGCCGCTCTCGCCGGTGATCAGGACAGTGGCGTCGGTCGGCCCGACGGTTTCGATTGCTTCAAAGACCTTCCGCATGGCCGCGCTCTGGCCGATGATGTCCCCCGGGCGAGAAGCTTCCGCCACGGTTTCGCGCAGCACGGCGTTTTCGTGCTCGGTGCGCTTGTGCTGCAGAGCGTTCTTTACCAGGTGGGCGATTTCTTCCGGGTCCAGCGGCTTGGTCACATAGTCGTAGGCCCCGTTCTTGAGGGCCGCGACGGCAGTTTCCACCGACGCATAACCAGTCATAATGATGACCATGAGCCGTGGGTCAATCTCATGCATGCGGCGCTGCAATTCGATGCCGTCGGTGCCACGCATTTTGATATCTACCAGGGCTACGTCCCAGGAGTGTTCCGCCAAGCGGGTGAGCGCGTCATTGGCACTCTCTGCCGTGCCCACCTCGTAGCCCTCCTCCTGAAACCATTTATGCAGCGAGTCGCGCACGCTGAGTTCATCATCCACGATCAGTAGTTGTCCGGGTGCGTTCACGTTCATCACCTCGCTTTGCTGACTTCCGGCTCGACCGGCGCCGGGCCTGCCGCTGCCGGCAGGGCTTGCAGCGGCAGCCGGATGCAGAAGCAGGTGCCCCTGCCGACTTCCGATTGCACGCTGATCTGGCCCCCGTGCCGCTCGACAATGGAACGGCTGATGGCAAGCCCCAACCCGACGCCATGATTTTCTTTGGTGGTAAGAAAAGGCTCGAAGATTTGCGGCATCACTTCGGGAGGAATACCCACGCCGTCGTCGCGGACTTTGAGTTCAATTTCCCCAGCCGCGGCTTCCGCAGATATCCGCTGGCGGGTGGCGGGCTCCCCGTAAAGGCGAGTCTGCAGCCACAGGTTGCCGCCGTGAGGCATGGCGTCAATGGCATTCATGACCAGAGCCAGCAGGACCTGCTCGATCTGCGCCGGATCGCAGTGGACCGGAGGCAAATTGCCGGCTAGATCGCGATGCAGCTCAACTGCGCTCATTTCCAGCTGGTGCTGCACCAGGCGAAGGCAGCGGTCCACCACTGCGTTGAGGTCGGTGGGCTCCGGATTCATGGGAGAGGTGCGGGAGAAAGTGAGCAGATTCCTGACCAGATCGCCGCAGCGGCGGCTCTCCCCGGCAATCAGGTCGAGGCATTGCAAAGCTTCCTGCCGTTTTTCTCCCTCCACGGTTCCGCGGTCTATCCATTTGTGCAGCAACTTGGCGTAGGTCAGAATTCCGGAGAGGGGATTATTGATTTCGTGCGCCACCACCGCCGCCATCTTGCCGATCGAAGCCATTTTTTCCGTGTGCAGCACATGCTCGTGAGCGCGCTTCAATTCGCGGGTGTTTCGTTCCACGCGATCTTCGAGAGTCCTGGTCCAGGCCACGACCTCTTCATTGGCGGCGTGCAATTGCCGGCTCATGCCGTTGAACGAGTGCGCCAACTCGCCGACCTCGTCGCCAGACTGGACCTCCAACTGATAGCCCAGGTCGCCCTCCGCCAGGCGTTCGGTGCCCTTTTTCAGAGCCTGGATGGGTTTGCCGACCTCCCACCACACGAAAAGCCAGCTCAGCACGCCGATGAACAGCATTCCGGCTATGGTGTAAGCCAACATGCGGTTACTGCTCTGGGCTAATTGCGTATCGGCCTTGGCCAGAGAAATGTTTGTATCCAGCACCCCCAGCACCTGCTGAGTGGGGGGATGAGCGTGGCACTCCCCCTCGGAGCAGGCGGGCTGGTTCTCGAGTGGCGTGATGATGCCGAGAACGCGCTGGCCTTTGCTATCGCGGTAAATGCGAAAGCGGTCGGGGCGGTTCAGTTTCACCAGGGGCTGCGATTGAGCGTGGCAGGCGTAGCAGGCTTCGGCCCGCTTATCCACGATGTGGTTCACCTCGCTGGGATCGGTGGAGTAGCTGATGCGGCCTTCTTTGTCGAAGATGCGCACTCGTACCATCCCAGGCTCGTCGCCAATGGTGTTCATCACCTGGTACAAGCCTTCGCGGTCGTTGCGCAGCATGTAATAGGCAGTGCTGCGCCGGATGACGTCGCTGACCCGTTCGGCGCTCAGCAGGGTGCTTTGCTCGAGGTGCTCGCGATGCAGGCGGATGTTGAGATAGCCGAGAACCCCGAACACGGCCGTCATTGAGGCCACCAGGGAGAAGAGCAGCTTGGCGCTTAGGCTCCTGGCTTTATGCTTCCATCCTTTCCCCGGCGGCGAACTGGAGTCATGAACGGACATCGGTGAACTCGGGCGCGCGCAGCCTCGACTTGGCCACGCCGGGCGCAGGTTGAGCGACCCGGAACATACCGGACTCCCGCACCTGGGGAAACACCGGCAGATACTTCACGGCCAGAGCAAACAGGGCGAAGGCCGAAGCCACCAGGCTCAGGGTGATGGCGAATTCGGTCCAGCGGGGGAAGTAGTAGGTGCCGGAGCTGGCTTCCATGCCGGTAATGGCAACGTTCATCCGGTTGGTAACTACGCCCAAAAGCGTCAGGACCGAGCACAGATAAAGGCCAGTCAGGCGCTGGTGAACCCGCGTCCAGAACAGCAGGAGCATGGGCGTGACCAGCAGCGCGGCCTCCAGCAGGAAGAGGTAAGTCTCTGTGCGGGGCAGAACCAGCAGATGGAAGACGCCGCGATGCACCATGTCCAAAATCCGCACGGTCACATAGACCGAGAGCGCGACCGCGAGCACCCGCCCAAGACCTACCAGCAGCGGCAGCTCCAGCTGCTTGCCGAATGCTTTGCTGCTGTGCCAGGACTCGAAAATCACCATGGCGATTCCGGCGCAGACCGCGGAGAGAAAGAAAAATACCGGCTCAAAGGGCGAGTACCACAGAGGATAGAGCTTTCCCGGGACGATGAGATAAAGGCTACCCAGCGACGACTGGTGCAAGGTGGAGAGAATGACGCCGGCGATGACCACCGGAATCGTGATACCGTGCACAAGGCTCAGGGCCCGTTTCCACTTCAGGCGCTCGAAAAGGGCAGGAATGAATTCCAGGAGCAGTACGGTGGTGTAAAGCATGACGCACCAGGCGATCTCGAACATCACCGAGTGGTCATTCCACATGACCAGCGGATGCCAGACGCGATAGGGGCGCCCGAGATCAATGATCAGGGAGATGATGAACATCGAGTAGCCGAGGAAGGCGGTCAAGATGATGGGACGAAGAATCGGTTGATAGCGCTTGAGATTGAAAATATGCACGACCGCGGCGAGGGTAAAACCGCCGCCCGCGAGCGCCACCGAAAACAACTTGAAACCTACCCACAGACCCCAGGGAAAGGCGTCGCTCAAGTTAGTAGAGGCGCCCAGCCCGCGGACAAAACGCAGGGTCAAAGCGTAGGCGCCGGCCAATAACAGCCCGCCCAAGACAAGTTTCCAAAAGGTAAATCTCGGCTTATTCATCTCTTTCCCCCCGTTCGCCGTGGCCGGGACCCTCCTTTTCAGCTTTCTCAGCCGCCGCCACATCCGCGCGGCGACTGGTAATCCACCAGATGCCGCCCAACAGCACTCCTCCCAGAGTCACGACGTCCGGCACCTTGGAGAGCACACGGAAGGTAAGCAGCGGCATGGCTTCATCCAGCATGGCGCCGGGGTAGCCGAACTCCTCGAAGGGCACACTGGAAAGCAGTAATACAGAGGTGCCTCCCACTTCATCCAGGCCGTAAATGTGATTGACATATTGGCCGGGATTGGCGTGAATGCGCTGTTTGGCCTCGGCGATCAATTGCTCGCGCTCTCCAAACCTGGTGGCTCCGGTGGGACAGACCTCGGCGCAGGCAGTTTGCAATCCTTTCTGCACCCGGTTAGAGCACATGGTGCACTTGCGCACCTTGGGCAGAAGCTTGCCCCATTCATACTTGGGCACATTGAAGGGGCAGGCCAACATGCAGTAGCGGCAACCCATGCAGCGGTCAGCTTCATAGATGACCGGGCCTTCCGGCGTCTTGCGCAAGGCCGCCACCGGGCAGGCCGAGGCGCAGGCAGGATCCTGGCAGTTCATGCACAGGCGCCGCATGTACTTTTCGTTCTTGTTGAGAACCGCGGTGTATTTGTGCTCCGACTGCGGCTCGGCGGCGATGGTTTCGTTATAGGGAAGGCCGTTCTGTTCCGCGCACGCTTCCTCACATCGTTTGCAATCAATGCACAAGGTCGCGTCGTACAACAGTGCCTTGCTCATATACCGCCTCCTCCATGGGAGCAAGACCTACTTCTTGCCGAGTTCACGGATATGGGCCACGAGCGAGTTCACTTGCTCGGGCGTCATGCCCTTAGCCGCGTAAGCGTGCGAGGTTTTCTTGCTCTTGCCGCCATTCGCAATGGCGTCCGCTACCTCGGCATCCGGCATTTTCTTGACTTCATCGGAAATCAGGCTGGGAATCTTGGCGGCCGGTTTTCCAGCACCATCAGTCCCATGGCAAACTGCGCATTTCATTTTGTAGAGACTTGCTGCGTCTTGGCCCCATGAAAGTTGGGGCATGAGGAAAAATAGCGTGATCGCAACGGCAGCAATTATGGCCATCAGCTTAATCGTTTTCATTGCCCGAGTCCTTTCCGTAGCGGAGGCAGGAGTGCCTGAGCACACCAGCCTGGTTGCAAGTTTCAACGCCGGGGTGGGCGGCGGCAGTGACCCGAATCACGCCTGGACGTGACACACATCAAAAGGGCCGACGGGCACCGAATTCGGAGGCAGCGAGCAGGGCGCCTTGCGGTATTTCGCAGCATGGCATTGCGATTCACAACAGCGACCCCCGTGGATCGCAAGCTGATGAAATTGAGCCGCCTACGGCGCCGGCCGCCATGGCCGGCAGACTTCGGGCGTTGCGATCTTCCGCAAAGACCCTGCTGCGTTTTTCATCTGGTCGAGCAGTGCGGGACCGCGGCACCCGCCTATCTGATTTGTTTCGCGTGAGATCCACGCGCAAGGTTCACGCAGCCGCAGGCGCCGGGCTTCGGCATGGCAATTGCCTTTATGAAATGTGGCAGGCGGCCGAAAGAAGGCACCCTCCAAAGAGGTGGTTTATGACAGTCATCCTGGTTCTCTTTACATTCGCAGGCTTCTTACTCATTGACTACTTCCGCAGCCGCAAGCAGAGTGCCGTACGGCCAGTCATGCAGGCCGGGCGCGAAACGCTGCCTCGCTTGCTTCCCAGCATTGTGGGCGGCTTCCAGGTGCCGGAAAATCTTCGCTATCATCCCGGCCATACCTGGGCACTCAGTGAAAGCCCGAATCTGGTGCGTGTCGGTGTGGATGACTTCGCAACCAAGCTGATGGGAAAGATCGAACGCATCGCGCTGCCGCAGCGCGGCCAATGGGTTCGCCAGGGCCAGAAGCTTCTGAGCTTCTTCCGCGATGGCCAGGCGGTCGAGATGGTTTCTCCCATCGAGGGTACGGTGGCGGAGATCAACGAAGTGGCGGTGCGCGATCCCGAAGCGGCGCGCAAAGATCCCTATGGCGAAGGCTGGCTGCTGACCGTGCAGTCTCCGGACGCCAAGACCAACTTCCGCAATCTGCTGGGCGGCCCCATGGCCCGCACCTGGATGGAAGAGGCGGCGCAGCGGCTGCGCGCCAGGATGCCGGTTTTCGCCGGAGCCCTGGCGCAGGATGGCGGCCTGGCGGTGGACGACCTGACCGCGCACATGCCCGATCAGGACTGGGCCGCGCTGGCCAAAGAGTTCTTCCTCGCGTAGCCGCAGAACCGTGAGAACCAGGAATCAGAGCACGACAGGATCGGAAACTAGAACCGGCGGGAGGACTGAGGCGCAATCCCAGGAATCCCGCCGGCCCCTTTTCAGGGATCAATCGCCCGGACCGCCTGCTTCTCAATCGAAGAGCACCCCGCCCTCTGGCTTAGAAGCGGAAGTTGCGGATCGCCTCCGGAGTTGAGTTGTAGTCCTAATACCATTATTCTATACGTTACGATACGACTCTATACGTTTGTGGAAACTGTTTGACCAGCAATCCTCTATGGTAAGAACGCCGGAAGGGGCGACCGATAGCCTCGACAGCTTCGCGCTACGAGGTTTGACCACGTGCGGCCAGCGGCTCTACGATTGCAGCCCGTACGCCTATGAGAACAACATCAGGCAGCCGAAAAGACAACCAGTCGCTGCTCTTGCCGCGAGAAGCGGCGCTGCAGTTGCGCATCAGCTTCCCCACCATCAAACAGTGGATTTACGCCAAAAAAATCCGCAGCGTGCGGACCGCGGGCGGCCATCACCGCATTCCGCAGAGCGAAGTAGACCGTTTGTTGTTTCGTACGCGAGGAAAAACCAGCGCCGAACGAAAAGAAGTAATCCGCCGGGTCAGCGGGCGCAATCAGTTGGTCGGCCGCATCGAAGAGGTGCGCATCAGCGGACTGATGGCGGAAGTTGTCCTCTCCATCGGCGGCCAGGTCATCACCGCGATCATTACCGCGCGCTCAGCCCGAGAGATGAACCTCAAGCCCGGGCAGACGGCCGCCGCTCTCATCAAGGCGACCGAGGTGATGGTCCTTCGCGTTTGATGTATTCCTCGGGAAGCCCCGCCCAGGTCAACCCTGTCCATCCAAATTCAAAAGAGGCCGCATGAAAATCCGCAGGCTGCTGTGCATTTTGGTGATTGCCTTGCTTTCCTCTCTGTGCGCCGCCCAGGACCTGACCATCGCGGCCGCCGCCGACCTGCAATTTGCCATGCAAGACCTTGCCGCCCGCTTTCACCAGCAAACCGGCACGAATGTGCAGGTGACCTATGGTTCCTCGGGCAACTTTTATCAGCAGCTTTCGAACGGCGCGCCCTTCGATATGTTCTTTTCGGCGAATCTGGACTACGCCAAAAAGCTGGAGGCGGCCGGGCTCACCGTGCCGGGAAGCTACTATCAGTACGCGCAGGGCAAGATTGCGCTCTGGGCGCCCAACGGCTCAAAAGTGGATTTGGGTGCGGGAATGGGCGCGCTGCTCGAACCGGCCGTGCAGAAGATTGCCATCGCCAATCCGCAGCACGCGCCCTACGGGCAGGCGGCAGTTTCCGCCCTGAAGAAGGAAGGCCTCTACGATCAGGTGCAGAGCAAGCTGGTGCTGGGGGAGAACATTTCCCAGACGGCCTCGTTCGTGGTTTCGGGCTCCGCAGATATCGGTGTGATCGCGCTTTCCCTGGCGCTGTCGCCGAACATGAAAGACAAGGGCCGCTTCCTCGAGGTGCCGCCGGGGGATTACCCGCCGATCGAGCAGGCTTGCGTGATCATGCGGCGGGCAGGCAATAAACAGGCGCTGGCCGAGCAATTTCTGGCCATGATGAAGTCGGCTGAAACGGCGGCGACGCTGCGCAGCTACGGATTCGAGGTTCCGTCTCCCACTCGAGAACCATAATCCGGAGTGCTAGTCGTCGGCCGCTGTTATGGCCGCCGCCCGGCCGGCTTTGCCCGGGCGCTTGCGCTCGTGGCGCACGCTGCGGCCCTCTACCAAATGAAATAACTCTTCGCCCAGATTCTTGGCGTGGTCTCCGGCGCGCTCAAAGGCCTGGGCCATCAGTAAGAGGCTGGTGCTGTAGTCGCGGCGCTGGCGGTCGCGGCTTCCCAGGTGGCGGCGAAACACGGCCCGGCAAAGATGATCAATCTGCGAATCGTTCTGCAAAACCCACGCCGCCTGCTCCACGTTGCGGCGGGTGAAGCCTTCGTGAATCGCGTCCAGCATCTTTTCCAGCACTTCCGACATGGCCACCAGATCGCGGCTGTCTTCCTTGGTCAATCGGGTTGGCAAGCTCTGCAAGCGCAGCGTGACCGACCAGGTGAGATCGCCGATGCGCTCCAGATCAATGATGGATTTCAGGCAGGCCAGCAATTCGCGGGCCTCATCCTCACTTACCTGGGTGATGGCGCTGGTGATTTCCTGGTCAATGCGGCGCTCCATGCGGTCAAGCTCTTTTTCGCAATCGCTCACGGCCAGCATGGCCATCTTGGAGGAGTTTTCAATGAAATCGCGCAGGTTGACGGTGGCATCTTTCGCCACCAGGCAGCCTTGCAGGGCGAGGCCGGTGAGTTCTTTGGTCGAATCAGGTTCTACCGAGTGCCCGCGCCTCATGCCTCCTCCGCGGCTGGAACTATTCCATGATACCGCTGGAAGGCCTGAATGCCCTGCTTGCTCATGTAGCGCTCGAGCACGGCGGGGTCGGTCTGGCGCAGGTCCACCAGCACCAGGCCGTCGAGCACGCCGGAGAAATTCTTGTCCACGTTGAAGCCCACAATCCGCCCGCCCAGCCGGGCGTACTGCTTGAGCAGGATGGGCAGCTCCTTGCCGTCGCTTTCCACGTCAGAGATCGGGTCGCCGAGGTCCTGCACGTCTTTCAGGTCCTGGCAGCCGGCGTAGTCGTTGCGCAGGGCCCAGCCCGGGCGGAATGGGCGGCGGGGTGTGATCCAGTCAGAGAGCTCATGCCTGCGCTCGCGCGCCTCGAAGAACCGAACAATCAGCTCGCGGGACAGCCGGTTGTAGCGGCCGCTGACGCTGACGGCGCCGAACAGAACGGCAAACTCAGGATGGGAGGCGAGGTAACGGCCAACGCCTCTCCACAGCATCAGCAAGGGCGCGTATTGGCGCTGATACTCGGGGCGCACAAAGGAACGGCCGAGCTCGAGCGCCGGGCCGATCCTTTCAAAGATCCGCGGATCGTAGCGGAATAACGTGCTGGTGTAGAGGCCTGCCGGGCCGAGCCGGGGAAGAATTTCCGTTGTGGCCCCTAAGCGGTAGGCGCCCACCAATTCATGTTTGGCGTGGTTCCAAAGAAGCAGGTGCCGGTAGTGGCGGTCGAAGCGGTCGAGATCGCTGCGTTTGCCAGTGCCTTCGCCCGCCGCGCGGAAGGTGACCTCGCGCAGGCGGCCCAGTTCCCGCATGGCGTTGGGAATCTCTTCGGCCTGGGCGAGATAGGCGGAATATTCCCCATGCGTAACCAGGCGGCACTCGGCCGGCAGAGCTTCCACATCGCGCTGTAGAGTTTCATTCGCTACAGCCTCGACGACCGGTTCTGGTTTCTTCCGTGGAAGAAAGTTCGGCCACGCCGCCGTTGCCCTGCGCGCGCGCCCGCGATGGCCGAGCAGATAGGTTCGCCAGCGCAAGTAACGCACCGCGTCTTTCTCGCCACCGACACTCCGCAGGGCCGCGGCGCTGATCACGTTACCCACGCGCACTTCCACATTTTTGCCTTCCTGCGCGAGGAATTCATTCAGTAGCCAGAAGGTGCGCAGCCGGGGATGCACCAGTCCCATGGCCTGAAAGGGCAGGCTGTTTCGGCCGGGGAAATACACCGGTAGAGCGGCCGCCCCGGTAATGCGCACCAGGCGCGCCGCTGCCGGAAGCCACTCGGGGTCGGAAACCTGTATGCCGCGCAGCCGCAGGTGCGAGACCTCGCCGGCAGGAAACATGGCAAGCACGCCGCCCCCGCGCAGCCAGGCGGTGGCCCGCTTGAGCGCCTGCAGATTCAAAGCCGCCGATCTCGGGGTCCCGAACGGGTCAACAAAAAAACAGCACTCGTGCAATTCAGGAACACTCGCCAGCAGGTAGTTGGTGAGAATTTTCACGTCAGGCCGCACGCGGGAAAGCAGCGCTCCCAGCACGGCGCCATCGGCGATGCCGAAGGGATGGTTGGCCACCACCAGCACCGGGCCGCTACGCGGAATGCGTTCGAGGTCGGTCTGGGCGGCGTGGTAACTGATCTGCATCTCGGCCAGCACATTTTCCATGAGCGAGCGGTTGATGGGCTGCTGCGCCCGGCGGTACAGTTCGCGAATGCGCTCCATGGGCAGCAGGCGCTGGGCGAGACCTCCGAAAGGGAACAGATCGGGGCTCTGCGAGGGGCTGGGAAACGAGGAGCCGGGTTGGCCTTTGGCCGCCAGCAGGCCAGGGTTAGCCATGTTCTTTTCCTAACACCGGCTGTTTGCAGAATGATGAAGGCCAGGTTAATGGAGTGTTACAGCGGTTGCTCTTTCGGGCTCGTACAAAAGTTTGCCCTTGTAGAGACGCCGCTTGCAACGTCTGGGGGAGGAAAACGGCGGAAGCTGACGTAGCACGCTACGTCTTAACGGGCGCACTGCACCATCTTCGCTGCATTGGCGCAAGTGATTCCTCCCGTAGGTAGTTTCCACTTGCAACCCGCGGCGGGCTTTTTCGATAATACGCGCAAGCAGTCCTTACGACCGTGGATCGATACACGCGCGCAGCTTTACTGCGCATACTTCGTTTAACGCCGCGTCAGTTGTCGGCATGGGAACGGGCGGGGTTGGTGGCTCCGGCTGAGACCTACTCCTTCTTTGACCTTTTGCAGGTCAAGAAACTCCGTGACCTCTGTGCCCGCAAGGTGCGCCCGGCGGTGATTCGCCGTTCTCTCGACGCCATGCAGAAGCAGGCCGCGGGAATGGAAAATCCCCTGCTTGAGGCAGGAGCTTTTCCCACCGGGCATCGCATCGTCTTCCGGCACGAAGGCAAAGTGCTGGAGCCCATCGCCGGCCAGTTCATGTTTGATTTCTCGCCGGACGAGAAGGTGGTCACCAGTACTCCCATTCCTGCGCCCCGGCCCGAACCCACGCCTACGGACGTTACCGAGCTTTTCGCGCGCGGCATCGCTTTGGAGGAAGATCCGGGCAGCCAGCTGGAAGCGATTACTACTTACCAGCGCGTTCTCGAGATGGACCCCGATCACGCGGCGGCCCACATCAACATTGGCACGCTGTACTACAACCGCCAGGAATATGGGCGGGCGGAGCACCACTACCGCCGCGCTATCGAGATTGACTCCCGCTACGCCCTGGCTTATTTCGATCTGGGGAACGTTCTGGATGAAACCGGCCGCGTGGCCGAAGCCATCAAGACCTACGAAACCGCCTTGCAGTTGGCCCCCACTTATGCCGATGCGCATTACAACCTGGCACTCGCCTACGAAAAGGTGAAAGAACCGCGCAAGGCTCTGCGCCATTGGCGGGCTTACGTGAAGCTCGATACCACCGGCCCCTGGGCGACCCATGCCCGTAATCAGGCGCAGCGCATTTTGCAGGCGGATGGGCTGAAGCTGGTGCTCAACCGGAAATAGTGGAGTCGAGATCCTTCCTCGCTGCGGGGAGATTGCTGAAAAGTGAAGAGGCGGCGGGCCGGGCCTTCAGGCCGCGTCGTCTTCAATCTTGATTCGCAGGGACTTGAGAAACTTCAAGTCCTGTTCGCTGACCTTGAGATCGGGGTTACTGCTGAGGGTGGTTACCAGTGAGGTCTTGTCGGTGGGTTTCTCACCGGGTTTGCTTACGCCAATTGTGGCTTCCAGCACCAGGAAAATGTCATATCCCCCGTCTTTAATTCGGGATACAACCTCCGCGATCTGGTCCGAGTCGGCCAGCGACTCGTTGATCGCCTCTCCCAGTTCTTTCATCAACTGCTTCAGTTGCTGGTCCACGTACCCCCCTTACCGGTTCCCTACCATGGATCAGATGCCTGGGCATCCGATTCGGTTTCGCGCCCGGGTTCCGTGGCGCGCTGGCTTATTGTAACCCCGAAACATTTCCCGCACTATTGATAAAATCTATTGCCATGGCGAGCGTCTCGGCGGCGCGCAAGGCCGGTGTTGTAGCGAGGGTTGCTTCTCGCATGGCGGTGCAACGTGCCGCGCGTAGCCGCCTGCTGAACGCCGTCTATAAGGCCGGGCGCACCACTGCAACCCACTTCTGGCGCGTGCTGCACCAGCTTTGGCTTGAGGTAACCGGTTTTGTTTTCCTGGGCTTAGCTGGCATCGGCGTGATTGCCTTTACCCGTGAGCTGGTCAAATACCAGGCGGGCAAGGAAGGTGTACTCCGGGCCGTCGTGGCAATTGTTTTCACACTGCTTTTTGCCTGGTTTGGCGTGACCTCATTTTGGCGGGTGCGGAAGAAGCGCTAAATTTTGCACATCTGCTTTTGGGGCTGGGCTGGCGGCGACCCGACGCTAATTTTCTTCCTGCGGTTTGCCTCGAAACCCCACGCGGGCCGACAATGTTTTCACCATGAGCGAGAAGCCCAAGCCTGAGCCAGGTTCCGGCGTTTCGTCTTCTGATCCGGAGACCTCTTCTCACATTCCTGTGCGTCCGCTCTACACCCCCGCCGATCTGGAAGCCTGGAATTACGATGGCGAGGCCGGCTATCCCGGCGATTTTCCATTTACTCGAGGCGTGCAGGTAACCATGTACCGCGGCCGCCTCTGGACTATGCGGCAATATGCCGGCATGGGCGACGCCGAAGAGTCAAACAAACGCTACAAGTATCTGCTGGCGAATGGAACCACGGGCCTGTCTGTAGCCTTCGATCTTCCCACGCAGATCGGCATGGATTCCGACAGCCCGCTCGCCCTCGGCGAAGTGGGCAAAGTCGGTGTGGCGATTGACTCCCTCGAAGACATGCAGCGGCTGTTCGACGGCATTGATCTCACCCGGATTTCGACCTCCATGACTATCAATGCCCCGGCGGCGATTCTTCTCGCTTTGTACATTGCCGTCGCCCGCCGCCAGCGCGCCGAGATCAGCAAGCTTTCCGGCACGGTGCAAAATGACGTGCTCAAGGAATATATTGCGCGCGGCACTTACATCTATCCCATTGCGCAGGCCATGCGCATCATCACCGATATGTTCGCCTGGACGAACGAGAATGCTCCCGAGTGGAACACGATTTCGATCTCCGGCTATCACATGCGCGAGGCCGGCTCGACCGCCGTACAGGAGGTAGCCTTCACCCTTGGAAATGGCATTGCCTACGTGCAGGCGGCGCTAGGCGCCGGGCTCGACGTGGATAAATTCGCTCCCCGGCTCTCGTTTTTCTTCAACTCGCACAGCAATTTTCTGGAAGAAGTCGCCAAGTTCCGCGCCGCGCGCCGCATGTGGGCGCGCATCATGCGGCAGCAGTTCAAGGCTAAGAACCCGCGCTCGTGGATGCTGCGCTTTCACACTCAGACCGCCGGCTCGACCCTCACCGCGCAGCAGCCGGAAAATAACATTGTGCGCACGGCCATCCAGGCCATGGCGGCGGTTCTCGGCGGCACGCAGTCTCTGCACACAAATTCCTATGACGAAGCCCTGGCTCTGCCGACTGAGCAGGCGGCGCGCATCGCGCTGCGCACGCAGCAGATTGCCGCCTATGAATCGGGCGCGCCGCAGACCATAGACCCCCTGGCCGGGTCGTATTATGTCGAATCGCTTACCAGCGAAATCGAGCGCCGTGCCGAAGACTATCTGCAAAAGGTCGAGGCCATGGGCGGCATGCTCAAAGCCATCGAGCGCGGCTACGTGCAGCAGGAGATTCAGAACGCTGCTTACCAATATCAGCGTCAGGTGGACCGGGGCGAAGCCGTGGTGGTCGGCATGAACCGCTTCACTCAGGAAGAGGAAAAGCACGTCCCTATTCAGCGCATTGATGAAGCTCTGGAGAGAAAGCAGGTCGAGCGGGTGCGCGCCCTGCGGGCGCGCCGCGACCCCCAAGCCTGGCAGGCGGGGCTGAGTTCGGTGGAAGAGGCGGCCCGGTCGGGCGCCAACCTCATGCCGCGCATTTTGGCGGCGGTGGAAGGTTATGCCACAGTCGGCGAGATTTCCGACACCATGCGGAAGGTCTTTGGAGAATACAAGGAAGCCGTAGTGATCTGAAGCTTGCCGGCGCCGCCGATTCTAGCTTTCTGCCCGATAATCGCAGGCTTCGCGGCAGGCCTGGCAGTAGTAAAGGCCATCCTCGCACAGCCGGACGTTGAACTGCCCCATGCACATGTAGCAGTAGCGGTCGCACTCGCAGCGCTCTTCGGTCATTTCGCACTGGCCGCAGCGGAAGCGGGTTTTGGTGAAAGACATTATCTTGACTGTATCGCCGCAGTGGCGGTGTGAAAAGTTCCCTTGGTAACGTAACCTTCTGCGTTTCGGAGGGCTGGGGTGCGGCCAAAAATCGAACAAGCGCTCGGTTGCTGGCCCGTTCACCCGCATGTTACGGTAAATAGTTCTCACGATTCAGCAGCCCAGCCACTGCCTTGCGAGGTCTTCTTTGCCTGCCGTAGAAGCGGCCACGCCGGCCGCCCGCAAGACCGCCCTGTACGCCGTTCACCGCCAGATGGGCGCCAAAATGGTGGAGTTCAACGGCTGGGAAATGCCTGTCGAATATCCCTGCTCAGGTGGCCTGATCGCCGAGCATATGGCGGTGCGCACTGCTGTGGGACTGTTTGACGTCAGCCACATGGGCGATATCCGCCTAGCTGGGCCGCAGGCCTTGGCCTCGGTGCAGCATATCTCGATGAACGATGCCGGCCGGCTGGCAGTCGGCCAGGCGCAGTATTCGGCGCTGCTTTATCCCCAGGGCACGTTCGTGGACGACGTGATTGTGCACCGGCTGGGGGAGCAGGAATACCTGCTGGTGATCAATGCCGGCACGCGGGAAAAAGATTTTAACTGGGTGCAGGAAAACACCCGAGGATTTGATTGCCGGGTGGAAAATCTCTCCGATGAGTTCACCCAGATTGCCATCCAGGGCCCGAAGGCGGTGGAGCTGCTGCAGAAGTTCACCGATGCCAATCTGGCCGGGCTGAAGTTTTATTGGCTTACCCAGGGCACGCTCTGCGGACTCAAGAATACGCTCACCGCGAGAACCGGTTACACCGGCGAAGATGGCTTCGAAATCTACATTCCCTCGGATGAGGCTACGAGCGTCCGCGTGTGGAACCAGCTTCTTGAGACCGGCAAGGCCTTCGGCTGCGTGGCCTGCGGGCTGGGGGCGCGCAATACGCTCCGCCTGGAAAGCGCTCTTTCGCTCTATGGCCATGAAATCTCGGATACGATCAACGTTTGGGAAGCAGGGCTTGACCGCTTTTGCAAAATGGAGAAGCCGGAGTTTATCGGCCGCGCCGCGCTGGAAGCGGCAAAAGCCGAAGGGCTGAAGCGCACGCTGGTTGGGCTGGAGATGGTGGAGCGTGGCATTGCCCGCGACGGCTACAAAGTGCTGAGCGAAGACGGCCGCGAGACCGGCTATGTCACCAGCGGCTCACCCGCGCCGTTTTTGAAAAGGAATATCGCGCTGGCCTACGTGCCGCCGGAGTCAGCCGCGCACGGCTCGACCCTGAAGGTCGAGATTCGCGGCCAGAGGGTAGGAGCGCAGGTCGTGCCGACGCCGTTCTATAAGAGGCCGAAGAAATCCTAACCACAGAGGACGCAGAGCTTGCTTTGCCAGGTTTCATTTCGCTAGGAGCTGACAGCCGAATGCCCTATCCCGCCGACCTGAAATACACCAAAGAGCACGAATGGATCAAAAGCGACGGCAAAACCGCCAGCATCGGCATCACCAGCTATGCCCAGGACTCGCTGGGCGATATTGTCTTCGTGGACCTGCCGAAAGTGGGGACCGAACTCGCAGCCGGTAAGGTCTTCGGAACGGTCGAATCGGTGAAGGCGGTTTCCGACCTGTTTGCTCCGGCTTCGGGTACGGTCGCCGAGGTCAATGGCGAGCTGGCCACGGCGCCGGAGAAGATCAATAAAGACGCCCACAGCGCCTGGATGATCAAGATCACGCTGAAGGATCAGGCGGAGTTGAACGGCCTGCTCTCCGCCGCCGATTACGAGAAGTTCGTGGCCGAGGAAGGCGGACATTGAAGCCCTTGCGGATCTGCAAATGCCAGGCGCCGACAGGAAAGCCTGCCGGCGAGGTTGCTCTGCAACGGGCGATCGCAAATTGGCGGCCCGCAATCCAACCCGCTCCTGCTGCATCTATATAACTTCTCATGCGCTACCTGCCGAAATCTCCTGCTGACCGCCAGGCCATGCTCCAGGCCATTGGCGCGCGCTCGATGGACGATCTCTTCGCCTCCATTCCCGCCGAGTACCGCCTCGGCCGCGACCTGAAGGTTCCCCGCCAGATGGCGGAATCGGAAATCCTGGACTGGTTCCGCGAGCGCTCCCGCGAAAACGGAGATGGTTACGCCACCTTTCTCGGCGCCGGGGCTTATCACCACTATCGTCCTGTCATTATTGATTCTCTTATCTCGCGCGGCGAATTCCTCACCGCATACACGCCATATCAGGCCGAGGTCTCGCAGGGGACGCTGCAATCCATCTTTGAATTTCAGAGCATGATCTGCGAGCTGACCGGCATGGAGGTGGCGAACGCCTCCATGTACGACGGTTCAACCGCTGCCACCGAAGCCGTCCTGATGGCCAGCCGCGTCACCGGCCGGCATGGCGCCGTGGTAGCTCGCAGCGTGCACCCCGAGTATCGCGAGGTGCTGGCGACCTATGCCCATCATCAAAATTTGCCGGTTGCGCTTGTGCCTTTCATCGAGAGCGGCCGGATTGAACTGAAAGCTCTGGAGAAAGCGGTCAGTGCGGAGACTGCCGCCGTCCTGCTTCAGTCGCCGAATTTCTTTGGCACGATTGAAGATATCGCGGCCATCGCCGAAATTGCGCACCAGAAGGGCGCTTTGCTGGTGGTTTCCATTGCCGAAGCTGTCTCGCTCGGCATCGTTGAGCCGCCGCGCGAGGCCGATATCATTGCCCTGGAGGCGCAGTCATTCGGCGTGCCGCTCGGGTTCGGCGGGCCGTACTGCGGCGTAATTGCCACACGCGAGAAATATGTCCGCCAGATGCCGGGAAGGCTCGTGGGCCAGACCACCGACAGCAATGGCAAGCGCGGCTTTGTGCTCACCCTGGCCACCCGGGAGCAGCACATTCGCCGGGAAAAAGCCACTTCCAACATCTGCACGAATCAAGCTCTGGTTGCGCTGATGGCCAATATCTTCATGACCATTTATGGCAGAGTCGGTCTGCGCGAACTGGCGAAGCAGAATTTGGCGAAAACCGCATATGCGGTGCAGCAATTCGGGAAGCATGCCAACTTGCTCTTTCCTGGATCACCTCGCTTCAATGAGTTCGTCGTGCAGACCAGCGAAGATCCCTACGCCATCAACAGCCGCATCCTGGGACACAAGATCGTTGGCGGTCTTCCACTGAAAAAATTCTACCCCGAGCTGGGCAATGCATCGCTGTGGTGCTGCACCGAACTAACCACGCGAAGCACTATTGACACTGCCGCCGGCCTGGTGGCTGATAGTGAGCGTTCGCAAAAGGGAATGCCCGAGGAAGAAAGCGTTCCCAACGGCGTGGAGGTGGCAAGGTGAAGCACATCACCCGCAAAGCCACCCGCCACGTCAGCCAGAACGAAGGGCTGATCTTTGAGAAGTCCTCGCCGGGCAAAGCCGGCTGGAAGTTGCCCCCGCTCGACGTGCCGGAGGTGGACACTCAGGCCCTTCTGGGTTCCTCCGAAAGAAAAGACCTGGGCCACATGCCCGAAGTCAGCGAAATCGAAATCATTCGCCACTTCACCCGCCTTTCCACCTGGAACTATGCCATTGATCTGGGCATGTACCCGCTCGGATCCTGCACCATGAAGTACAACCCGCGCGTCAACGAAGTGGTCTCGCGGCTCGACGGCCTGGCCAACGGACATCCCTACCAGCCAGAAAGAGCTTCTCAGGGAGCACTGCGCATCATCAAGACGCTTAGCGATTGCCTGCTCGAAATCACCGGCATGGATGCGATCACATTGCAGCCGGCGGCAGGCGCGCACGGCGAGCTGACCGGCCTGCTCATGGTCCGCGCTTATCACCATTCGAAGGGTGGGCCGCGCAAAAAGATCCTGATTCCCGACTCCGCCCACGGCACCAACCCTGCCACCGCCGCAACCGTCGGCTATGCGGTGGAGAATCTGAAGTCGAACGCGCAAGGAATGGTCGAGCTCTCTGCCCTGGAAGAGCAGATGAACGAAGAAGTGGCCGCGCTCATGCTCACCAATCCCAACACGCTGGGCGTCTTCGAGCAGGAGATTCACAAGATCGCCGACGTTCTGCACGCCAAGGGCGGGCTTCTCTATATGGATGGCGCCAACATGAACGCGCTGGTAGGCAAGGTGCGGCCCGGCGACTTCGGCGCCGACGTCATGCACCTGAACCTGCACAAGACGTTCTCCACTCCGCACGGTGGCGGCGGGCCGGGTTCGGGTCCAGTGGCGGTCAAGCAGGCCCTGGAGCCCTTTCTGCCCAAACCGGTGGTCATCACCAAGCCTGATGGCACGCTGGCTTTTGAATACCACCGCCCGGAGTCCGTCGGCCGGGTGCGCGCGTTCTATGGCAACTTCGGAATGTTCATCCGGGCGCTGGCTTATATTCTGGCCAACGGCCCCGACGGGCTGCTCCAGACGACCGAAGATGCCGTGCTCAACGCCAACTACGTGCGCAAGGGCCTGGAAGGAATTTACGACCTGCCTTACTTGACTCCCTCGATGCACGAGGTTGTTTTCAGTGACAAGCTGCAGGCAAAGAGAGGCGTGAAGACCATGGACCTGGCCAAGCGCCTGATTGACTACGGCTTTCATCCCTATACCACGGCGTTTCCGCTGATCGTGCCCGGCGCACTGATGATCGAGCCGACCGAGAGTGAATCCAAGGAAGAGTTGGACCTGTTCATCGAGGCCATGCGCTCGATTGCGGAAGAAGTGGAAGAAGACCCGCAGATCGCGCTGACGGCGCCGCATTCCACCCGCGTCTCCCGCCTCGACGAAACTACGGCCGCCCGCAAGCCGGTTCTGCGCTGGAAACCGGGGAATCAATAGAGCAGACAGCTGGATGTCCAGGTGACCAAAGAGTAGCTCTGTCTCTGTGTCCTCCGCGTCCTCCGTGGTTAAAATCAAGACCTTGGCAGCCTCCGGCAAAAACCATGACCTCTTCTCTTCCCCGCAGAAGCGCAGCGTCGTGCTGTGCCTTCTGTTGGTCGTGGTGACCCTGCTTCTCTATAACCCAGTCGTCCATCATCCTTTTGTCAACTTCGACGACGACCGTTACATCACCACCAACTACGAGGTGCGCGCGGGCCTCGCGTGGAACACGGTGGCATGGGCCTTTACCACTTTCGATCAGGCCAACTGGCATCCGTTGACCTGGCTCTCGCACGCGCTCGATTGCCAGATTTTTCACCTCAATCCCGCCGGGCACCATTACGTCAGCGTTCTTTTTCAGGCCATCAATGTGGTGCTGCTGTTTCTTCTGCTGCAAAGCGCGACCGGCGCCACCTGGCGCAGTCTGATGGTCTCCGCGCTGTTCGCGGTTCATCCGGTCAACGTGGAATGCGTGGCCTGGATTGCGGAGCGCAAGAGCCTGCTGAGCATGATGTTTTTCCTGCTCGCCCTCTGGACCTATAGCTCGTATGCCCGAAAGCCGCGTGCCGGGCCTTACCTGGGTGTGGTGGCGTTGTACGCTTGCGGGCTGATGGCCAAGCCCATGGTCATCACCTTTCCCTGCATTCTCCTGCTCTGGGACTACTGGCCGCTAAGACGCCTGTGGCCGGGCGCTTCTGCTGAGGCAACAACTTCTCAGCGATCCTTCGCCTGGCTCACGCTGGAAAAGCTGCCTCTGTTCGCGCTTTCGGCAGCGAGCGCCATGATCACCATGAAGGCGCAGCGCGCCGGCGGCGCCGTGCGCACTATTGCCGAATATCCCTTTTCCGTGCGGTTGCAGAATGCCCTCGTCGCCTATGCGCGCTACGTGGGCAAGATGTTTTGGCCGGTCCACCTCGCGCCCATGTATCCGCATCCCGGCAATTCGTTAAAGCTCTGGCAGGCGGCCGCGGCTGCGTCTGTGTTGTTAGTGGTTACGGCGCTGGTCCTCGCTATGAAGAACAAGCGCTATCTGGCCGTTGGCTGGTTCTGGTTTCTGGGCGCGCTGGTTCCCATGATTGGCCTGGTGCAGGTGGGGGCGCAGGCCATGGCTGACCGCTATGCATACTTGCCCTATATCGGTCTGTTCATCATGGTTTGCTGGGGAGTGTCTGATCTGGCGGCGGATAAGAAAGTTGACACGCTTTGGCTGGCTTCCGCGGGAGCAGCCTCAGTGATTGCCCTTTCCCTCGTCACCTATCACCAGCTCAGCTACTGGAGCGACAACGTTGCGCTGTGGACCCACACCATCCAGGTCACACCGCCGAATTATGTAGCGCAGGATAACCTGGGCGGGGCATTGATCCTGGAAAACAGGATTGATGAGGCTCTGCCGCACTTTCGCGCCGCGGCCGCCATCAATCCCGGCGATCCCGTGGCCAATCTGAATCTCGCCACGCACCTGCAACAGGAGGGCAAAACTCAGCAGGCCATTGCCGGCTATCAGCTGGTTCTGCGCATGACTTCTGACGAACTCTTGCGGGCAAATACCTTCAGCAATCTGGGAGCGGCCTACCTTCAACTTGGCGATTACGCGCGCGCCAGGGCCAGCTATCTGGCCGCCCTTCGCCTGGCGCCCCGGACTCCGGCGGCTTATGTCGGGCTGGGCCTGCTGGCGCAGAAAGCCGGAGACCTCAACCAGGCCTGCGCGCTCTATTCCCAGGCCATGTCGCTTCAGCCCACCGGAGTTGGCTATGTGCTGCTTTCCCGGGCGTTGCGGCAAGCCGGTAAGAATGCAGAGGCGCAAGCGGCGCTCGATCAGGCGCGGCGCTTCTCCCCTGACCTTCAAGAAGCGCAGCAGGGCGCCGACCGCCTTCTGAGCGAATAAATCGGCGCCTATTTCTTCGCTTCCGCAACCTCCACCGAAGCGCGGGTGGTGGCCCAATCCATTTGCAGCATGCAGCCATCGCCCGAAGGCTTGTAGGAGATGGTGAAATCCTCCACCGGCGAGGGCAGCTCCGAGGCCTTCATCTCCACCCGTGTCAGCTCGTCACTTTCATACTTGTAAGGAATGCCCCACTCGCCGGTCTTCTTGTTGATGATCAGCGTCCACTTGTCGGCGTTAGGCACGGTAAAGATGGTATAGCTGCCGGCGGGCACGGCCTTGCCGCCCACCAGCACATCCGCGCCGGTCACGAAGGTCGTGGCCTCGTTAGCCCCTGTGCGCCACACTTCGCCGTAGGGAACCAACCCGCCATAGATCTTGCGGCCGCGCATGCGGGGGCTGGAATAATCGGTCTTGATGGTCTTGCCGTCCGGCAATTTGCACTCCGCGGAAGCCGCCGGGCTGGGGCGCGCGCCCCCCATCCCCTGTGCAGCCGCAAGCACTCCGCAGGTCAGGACCAGCAACATGAGAAGAGCAGTACGTTTCATGGAAAGTCTCCTGGCAGTCAGCAATCGGCCTCAGCGTCCATTCTGCGGCCGGCCACGCCCATCGGCAGAAAGCGATGCTGAAAGCAGCCACTTAGACTAGTCGCGGAGACTCCCCGTTAGCAACTTTTCTGCGTGAAGAGGCCAGATCCGGGTGCTGAGTGCTGAACCCGGAGTGCTCCACGTACAATCTTTCCATGTCTGTCTTCAATGACAAGCAGGAAGAACTGCAGCACTTCGAGACCATGATGGGCGCGCCTCGCGGCCGTCTGGCGGTCACCATGGATATGATCACCGACGCCATGGCCCTGGTGGGCCAGCACGGGGTCTATTGCCAGAGCCAGCGCCAGGCAGGCAAGCCCGCCATGGACATTCAGATCATTATGCAGAACCTGAGCGGCGCAAAAGAGCTGATTCAGAGCGTGATGGCGGAGCTACAGAAGGAGACCCGCCGATGAGCTTTGAGCGGCGCTACTTATGCCGGGTGATCCACAGGCTGTGCTCGCTGGAAATGGCGTTTTCCGCCTCAGCCACGAAAGCAGCCAGTTCTTTTTCATCATGCACGCCGGCCGCCTGTTCCTCCACAAAGCCCAGTTCCAGCGCCGCCACTGCGTAGGATTGCGCCAGCTCTTCATGCTGGCGCACTTGCAGCCAGGCCACCAGGGCGGTGGCCAGCGACGAGAACACGCCTGCCAGGTTCCACCGGGAGCCGAGCGGCGTCAGCAGCAGCACCGATCCGGCAAGGGCCAGCGCCTGGCTCACTTGAATCAGTACGAAATACCAGTTGGCGGCCCGCTCGCTGCCGCGCGCCTTGCGGCCATACCAGTGGCGCTGGTCTTCGATGCGCGCTGAGAGATAAACCTGACGCCTCCCGGCCAGAGAAGATGACCGCACTTCGCGCATGCGCGGCGAAATCTGCGGCCGGTCGCTGAATTCGCCGCCCAAGGCCAAAGCCGCCTGGCCCTGATCTTTGACCATAGCCTTCAAATCAGAAACGAACTTGCTGTCAGCCTCGGCAGCAGGAAGCGAGACCGGATAGGGCTCGGCTCCAGTCATATATCGCCAGGACATGGTCTTGGAAGATTCCGCGACCGCCCGCCCTCCATACCAGGCTTTCTCCGGCTTCAGCGCCTTGCGTATGGAAGCCACCACGAAGCTGACTGCGGCCCCGGCGGTGCTGGCCAGAGCCAGCTTCTGCCCCGAGCCCGGAAAGATCGCCGCGAGTGCCCCCAACGCTGCGCACGCCACCAGAGCACCCAGGATCACTCCCGTAAACCACAAATGCCGCCGCTCGGCCGCGCGCGAGGTGCTGTCCGCGGCCTGAAACAGGGCGGGGTAGTCCGCATCGCTGATATTGAGGTTGATCTGGTTCGAGCTTTCGGGCATGCGGGTCTTTTTGCGAAGCTGCCCCTCACAAGACTTGGCGGCAGGCATCGCATATTATGCCGGGGAAGACCTTGGCTGGCAAAAGCAGCTGTCTGCGAGGTCCCGCTCGAATGATTCCGGAAAGTGAATCGCCGAGGCCGCCAGGATTTCTCGCCATCGGAGTGTTCTTCCTGCTCGGCGCAATGCTCACCCTGGTTGCAGCCTTCACCTTGCTTTTTCCCGGCACCGCTCTCGATCGTATATGGGCGCTGAATCCGCGGGCGTATCGCGAAATGCGGCCCCTCGGCCGCGTGATCGGGCTGATCTTTCCCGTGTTGAGTGCGGCTCTTGCCCTGGCGGGAATCGGTTGGCTCAAGCGCCGCGCCTGGGGCTGGAAGCTGGCCGTCACTCTCATGGCGGTGAACTGCCTTGGCGACCTGTCGCGAACCCTGATGGGCTTCTGGCTGGAGGGCGGCACCGGGATCCTGATTGCCGGTTTGCTGCTTTTCTACCTGACGCGCGCGAGCGTGCGGAACTACTTCGCCTAGTCCCGGCCTAGTCCTGGCTCACCCGGCGCAGCTTGCGGCTCTCCGCCAGCAAGGCCATGGCGTGCATGAGATTCTGCAATGTGACGATGCCCACCAGCCGCTGGTCTTCGACCACAGGAATCAGGCTCAGGTTGTGCGAGTTCAGCTTGCGAAAGGCCGAGGCCAGCGATTCCCCCTTCTGGGCAACATCAAAGATCCGGTTCATCGCCGACTGCACGTAGGCGTTCCCCTCGGCGCGCAGGGCCTGCAGGATGCGCCGCTTCGAAATCACCCCCACCAGGTCGCTGCCGCGAATTACAGGAAAATCATCCTGTAGGGAGTGGACTGCCTTGTCCAGAGCATCTTCGAGAGTATCGGCGGGCGAGAGGGTGGCGAAGTCGCGCAGCATAATGTCCTCCAGCCGTACGGTTTCAAGCACCGACTGAAAGACTGCCGAGCGGTCCTCGAGTTGCGCCGCAATAAACAGGAAGAAGCCGATCAGGGTCAGCCACACGTTCGACAACATGCCCACGAGCATGAGCAGCATGGCAAAGGCCTGGCCGATGGAGACCGCCCGGCGCGTGGCCCGGATGGGGTCCATGCGGCGGGAAAGAATGGCGCGCAGCACCCGGCCGCCATCCATGGGGTAGGCCGGCAGCAGGTTGAACAGCGCCAACCACAGGTTGGCCCACACCAGGCTGCGGGCCAGGTCGACGGAATTGACGTAAGGCGGATTCCACAGCTTGAGCCCCGGCGCCACGCCCAGCAGAATACCCGCAGCCACGAAAGCAACCATCAGGTTCACCAGCGGGCCGGCCAGGGCAATGCGCACCTCGCGCTTCCAGGTTTCCGCCCCGGGGCGCGGGGGCTGCCGGGTTTCGTCCAGCAACGTCACGCCGCCGATGGGCAGCAGAATAATTGCCTTAGCCGGTATGCCGGCATGCATGCTGATCAGCGCGTGCCCAAGCTCATGTAGAACCACGCAGCCAAAAATAATGCCCACCAGGGCGAGCCCTCGGCCTCCTGCCGCCGGCGTGGGATGCGCCGGAGATTCCGTAAGCCAGACAAACAGCAGCAGAAACAGGAACGTCAGGTGGATGCGTATCTCCACGCCAAAGATCCGCCCCGCCGGTATGGACCAGCCTCGCATCGCTTTCCCTATTATAGTTAGACTCCGGGCTGCGGCCGCCCGTCGCTGAATTTCGGGCAAACTGGGAACCGGAAACCGAAAACCTGGAATTGGAGGTCAAAAACCGGGGCCCAGGCAACCGGAAACCAGGAAGGGGAGGATCTGCAGGCCTAGCCCATGCGAGTGATTGCCGGCAAATACCGCAGCCGCCCGCTGCTTTCGTTGCGGGGTATGGACTTGCGCCCCACCGCTGACCGCCTGCGCGAGACGCTATTCGATGTGCTCACCGCCGGCAACCCTTCGGCCCTCGAAGGCCGCCATTGGATTGATCTTTATGCCGGCACGGGAGCGGTGGGCATCGAGGCCCTCAGCCGGGGAGCAGCCCAGGTCTATTTTGTCGAATCTGCAGCGAAAGCCGCGGACCTGGTGCGCCGCAATCTGGATTCCCTCGGGATAAACAGCGGATTCGAAATCCTCAGGCAAGACGTTGCCGGCGGGCTGGCGAGCCTTGCTGTGCGGGCCGCTAGAGCGGATTTCATCTTCCTTGATCCTCCCTATCGTTTGGAAGGCGCCTACCGGGAAACTTTATCTTCCTTGGGTCAGTCGCCACTGGTGTCGCCGGCGACGACCGTGATTGCCGAGCACCAACGGCGATTCGATCCCGGGGAAGGCTTCGGCGCCGTGCACCGCTATCGCACGCTGCAACAAGGCGATGCCGCGCTGAGCTTTTACCACACAGCCTAATCCGCCCCAATTTGAACGGCTACCCCCCTCTGCTATCATTTGCGCAACCGCTCCATGCGCATCAAGCGAAGGCTTCCCGTTCTGCTCGGGGTGGTGCTGGTGGCCGCCGCCGTGGCCGTGGTGGTCGTTCTGCGCAAGCACGCTCCGCCGGAGCCAGCCCGCCTGCTGCCCGGCGCCGATGGCTTTGTTTACGTCAATTTGAAGTGGATTCGGCGAGTCAATCTCATCGGCCAGCTGCCGCCCGTTCCCCATGACCCTGAATACCAGCAGTTCATCGAGCAGACCGGCTTTCAGTGGGAGAGCGACCTCGACCAGGCCGCTTTGGCCATTCATTATCCGTCTTCCCTGCCTGCGCCGGCGCCGGGGGCTTCCCCGGAGACGCGCTACTCCGAAGTGCTGGTGGGGCGAATTCAGGGCGACCGCCTGCGCAACTATCTGCAAAAATTATCCAAATCGGTCGAGAGCTACCACGCGCACGATATTTATTCCATTCCCCTCGAAGGCCGTACGCTGCGGGTCGTAGTGCTGGGCCCGGACACGGTTGCCGCCTCCAATCACCCCGATCCGCAGGTGATTCAGGGCATTGTGGACCGCTCGCGCAAGCTGGCCTCGCCCTTCGGCGGTCCGGCGCTGCTGCGCCAGTATTACAAGCATGTTCCTCTCGCCAGCCTGGCCTGGACGATCTTTCGCGTGGAGCAGCCCAGCACCACCGCACCTCCCGGGCCCTTCGGGCTGTCATTCTTGTTCTCGCAGCCGTCGGTGGTAGTGCTTTCAGGACGCTATCTGGGCAAGGTGCATTTGCGCGCCGAGGCCTACACCCCCAGCGCAGATGAAGCCCAGCACGTTACCCGGCAACTGGGTACATTTCTCGACCTGCTTCATGGCGCCGAGAGCTCAGTGACCCCGCATGGCGGCGATCCCGATGTGAAGGCTTTCTTTGCCAGCCTGAAAGTGGAGCAGGCCGATGATCGCGCAGTTCTGACCGCCATCATGCCTCCTGGTTTCCTTCACAAGGTCATGGCCGGACCACCGACTCCCGCCGCACCGCCGGCGGCGGCAACTCCCTCAAAGTAACCGGCCAGCGCCGGTCGTACCCACCGGGGCAACGCTCGCCTAAGGTAAAATAACGATTTATGTCGAGCCTTCCGCTGCCACTTGCGGCGTTTTTCGCCGGGCTGGTTTCATTTCTTTCCCCTTGCGTGCTGCCCCTGGTGCCGGGATACGTGTCGCTGATCTCGGGCGTCGGCGTCGAAGAGCTGCAATCCCAGGAAAGCCATCTGTTTCGCAAAGTGATGCTGAATTCGGCCAGCTTCATCATCGGGTTCAGCGTGGTTTTCATTACGCTGGGGGCGATTTCCACCGAAGTCGGCCAATTGCTGGCGCGGTATAAGTCTGTTCTGGCCCAGGTGGCAGGGGTGGTCATCATTCTGTTTGGCTTGCACCTGACCGGAATTCTTCGCATCAAGGCCCTGTATGCCGATAAGCGGCTGCACGGGGTGAAGGGCGGCAGCAGCATGGGCGGCGCCTTCGTCATCGGTTTTGCCTTTGCCTTCGGCTGGACGCCCTGCGTGGGACCGATTCTGGCGGTGATTCTCGGCTTCGCCGCCGCCCAGGATTCCGTGGCCAAGGGCATCCTGCTGCTGGCGGTTTATTCCCTCGGCCTGGCTGTGCCTTTCCTTTTAACCTCTCTTGGCATCGAGCGCTTCCTGAAGTTCTACAGCCGCTTCCGCGCCCACATGCACGTGCTGGAGGTAGCCAGCGGGGCACTCCTGATCGTGCTCGGAGTTCTGTTGGTGGCAGGACGTTTTACAATTATTTCGAACTACCTGTCGTTTTTGAATCGCTTTGCGATGTAGCCGGGAGAGCAAGACTTGAAACGTGACCCCGTCGTCCTGATCGTAGTGGCCATGGTGGTGGCGCTGATGCTGGTCTTCGGCTTCAACGTGGCGCGGCAGCGCGCCGGCGCCAATTCCCTTCCCACCATGGCGGGGAAACCCGCGCCCGATTTCACCCTGCAGAGCCTCGACGGCAAGACGCTTCATCTCTCCGACTTTCGCGGTAAAGCCGTGCTGCTGAATTTCTGGGCCACCTGGTGCGAGCCCTGCCAGGTCGAGATGCCCTGGTTTGTCGAGTTCCAAAGGGAATACGGCTCCCAGGGATTGCAGATTATCGGCGTTGCCATGGACGATGGCAACCCGGCCGATATCGCGGCCTTTGCCAAAAACATGCAGGTGGACTATCCCATTCTGGTGGGCAAGGAATCGCAGCGGGATTCGGTCTCCGACTCCTACGGCGGAGTGCAGTTCCTGCCCGAAACCTTCTACATTGATCGCGAGGGCAAAGTGGTGGAGCAGGTTTCCGGCTTGAAGGGAAAACCCGAGATCGAAGATTACATTCGGAAGGCCCTGAGCCAACCGCGAGTGGCGAAGGCGGAGGCGCCGAAATAGTGAGGCCGCCGCACTTGCCTAAGGTCGGTTTTCTGGCCCACTGCATGGCCGCCCTGATACTACTTTGCGCAGGGATGGTGGCGCAGGAGTCCTTAGGCGTCAGTCCCGGCCGGGCCAAGCCTTCAGTCACGGTAGCGCCTGCGCCGCTGACAACCATCGCGCGCGGCAAGCCGGGCTGGGTTAGCCTCAACTTTCAGGTTCCCGCCGGTTTTCATATCAATTCCCATAAGCCCACCGAAAGCTATCTGATCCCCACCGCCATCACCTGGGACCCACCCACCGACATCGTGATCGAAGGCGACACATATCCCCAGGGTGAGATGCGCAGTTTCGCCTTCGCCCCCGACACCAGGCTCAGCGTTTATACCGGCGCCTTTGTGGTGACCGCGCAGGTGCACCCGCTCAGCACCGTAGCGACGGGCAAATACATGGTGCATGGTCAACTGAAGTATCAGGCTTGCGACAATGCCGCCTGCTATCCGCCGCGGCGCCTGCCGGTAGAGTTTGAAGTCAAAGTAGTGAAAGGCGTGCCCCGGCAGGCGCGGCGCAACCCGGCGCAGAGCCCGCACGCGCACAACTAACGGCGCTTCTTTCGCTCCGCCGCGTCCTTAGTGAGACTTCGCGTCGTTCGTGGTTGAATTGAAAAGCCGCCTCGACCGGAGCACGCGGAAGAAACCTTAAACCGCCCCGGCATCCGCTACAATGTTTCTCCACCCGCAATGCAGATAACCGCGCACCTTCCCGGACGTCCAACACCTTCTCGGAGGAACTCATGATCTCCCGGCTCGTGGTTTGCTCTTGGCTGCTCACGGTTTTGTTCTCACCCGCCGCCGTCGCGCAAACCTCGCCCATGACGCCTGATATCCCGGCAAAGTACGAGCCGCCAAACACAAACTTCGATTACGTGAAGCGCGTGGCCATGATTCCCATGCGCGATGGGGTGAAGCTTTACACCGTGATCGTGATCCCGAAAGGCGCACAGAACGCGCCCATCCTGCTGACCCGCACGCCTTATAACGCCGCCAAGCGCACCGAGCGCATGGTCTCTCCGCACATGCTCGGCACCTTGCCCGAAGGCGACGGAGCTTTCGTGAAGGCCGGCTACATCCGCGTGTTTCAGGATGTGCGCGGCAAGTATGGCTCCGAGGGCGAATACTTCATGACCCGCCCCCTGCGCGGACCGCTCAACTCCAGCCGTACCGATAACTCCACCGACGCCTGGGACACGATTGACTGGCTGGTCAAGAACGTGCCCGAATCAAATGGCAAAGTTGGCATGCTGGGCAGCTCCTACGAAGGCTTCACCGTGGTGATGGCGCTGGTAAACCCGCATCCCGCGCTGAAAGTGGCCGCCCCCGAGAGCCCTATGGTGGATGGCTGGATGGGCGACGACTGGTTCCACTACGGCGCCTTCCGCCAGACCAATTTCGACTATTACACTTTTCAGACGACAAAACGCGGCGAGGGCAACCGTATTCCCCGCGAGAGCTACGACGACTACGAAAACTTTCTGCGCGCCGGCTCGGCCGGCGATTTCGCCGCCGGCGCCGGACTCGATCAGCTTCCCTGGTGGCGCAAAACCAGCGAGCATCCCGCCTACGACGCCTTCTGGCAGGACCAGGCTCTCGACAAAGTGATGGCGGAGCAGCCGCTCGAAGTGCCGGTCATGTGGCTTCAGGGATTATGGGACCAGGAAGACATGTGGGGCGCAAACCACTGCTACGCCGCGGTTGAGCCCAAAGACAAAAACAACGACATGAATTTTCTGGTCATGGGCCCGTGGCGTCACAGCGGCGTGAACTACGAGGGCTACTCGCTCGGCCCGATGAAGTGGAAGGGCGACACCGCGCTCCAGTTCCGCCGCGACGTGCTGCTGCCCTTCTTCAATCAGTATTTGAAAGACGGCGCGCCCAAGGCCGATACGCCCCCGGTCTTCATCTACAACACCGGCGAGAACCACTGGGACCGTTTTCAGTCCTGGCCGCTGGCCTGCGCGAGCGGCTGCGCGAACAAGTCAAAACCCCTGTATCTGACCTCCGGCTTCGGGTTGTCATTCACAGCGCCCGGCGCAGATGGCAAGGCCGCATACGACGAGTACGTCTCTGATCCTGCCAAGCCCGTACCTTACCAGCCGCGCCCGGTGAACTTTGCCGATAGCGATGCCTGGCACCACTGGCTGCTTGACGATCAGCGCGCCGTGGCCGATCGCGCCGACGTCTTGACCTACTCCACGCCGCCGCTCACCGAACCGGTGCGCATTGCCGGGGCGCCGGTCGTGCATCTGGTCGCCTCCACCAGCGGCACTGACAGTGATTGGGTAGTGAAGCTGATTGACGTCTTCCCCGACGAAATGCCCGACGACCCTACCATGGGCGGCTATCAGCTTGCCCTCGCCATGGATATCTTCCGCGGCCGTTACCGTGAGAGCTTCGAGACGCCCAAGCCCATCGCCGCCAACACGCCCCTGCTTTACCAGTTCACCTTGCCCAACGCCGATCACGTTTTTCTGCCCGGCCACAGAATCATGGTGCAGGTGCAGTCGAGCTGGTTCCCGCTTTATGACCGCAACCCTCAAACCTTCGTTCCCAACATTTTCTTCGCTAAGCCCGGCGACTACGTGAAAGCCACCCAGCGCGTCTATCACGTCAGGGGCGAGGAAAGCTTTATTGATCTGCCGGTAGTGCCGGGGCAGTAAGGCTGGAAAACGACGGTTTAGCCACAGCCAGGGTGCGCCCCGCGAAATGCCTGCAAGAAACGCCTGCCTGGCCGTTCTCTCAATACGGGCCGGCGATTGGGAACAAAATCGGACCCCGCCCGCTCTAATTCTGATGGAGAACTGCCATGGAAATTTCCTGCAAGGCGATTTGGCCTAAGGCGCAGCGCTGGCTGAAAGTTGCGGGCCTGGCGATGGCCGGTTTCGCCGCAGCGTACATCGGCGCCCTGCAGCCGCTAGCAAGGTCGAAACAGTTTTATGAGCAGCGGGCAACCGGCCTCGGCTCGACCTTCCAGTCCGGGGATCATGTGCTGAGTTTCACCACGAAGGCGGTCCCAACCGCCTCGGGCGTGATCGGTGGCGTTCCGGGCGGTTCCGCGGATCGCGCGGAAGTGGCGGAATTAGGGCCACCTCCACCGCCGCCATCTCCTGCGGCGGATTCCGGCCGAAAGATGATCCGCACCGACTCGCTAAGTCTGGTAGTAAAGCGCCCCGGCGAGGCCGCCGAACAGATTCGGCAACTTGCCATCCGCCTCGGCGGCTTTCTCGTCACCTCTGAAGTCAGCGGCGAAGCCGACGCTGCCAGCTCGCTGCTCACAATCCGCGTTCCGGCGGCGCGTTTTGAGGAGGCGCGCAGCGCGATTCGCAAACTCGGCCTTCGCGTCGAAAGCGAACGCGTCGAAGCGCAGGACGCCACCCTGCAATACGTTGATCAGCAGGCCCGTCTGCGCAATCTGCGAGCCGAGGAACAGCAGTATCTGGCCATCCTCAAGCAGGCAGCTACGGTGAAAGACACGCTCGAAGTGAGCGAGAAACTGGGCGATGTGCGCGGCGAGATCGAGCAACAACAGACGGAATTCGATGCCCTCTCGAAACAGGTGGAAACTGTGGCCATTACCGTCTCCCTGCAAGCCGAGGCTGAGGCGCAGGTCTTCGGCCTGCACTGGCAACCGCTCTACCGCCTCAAGGCCGCCGCCCGCGACGGCCTTGACGGCCTGGGGGACTACCTCGGCACCATGACTTCCATTGCTTTTTATCTGCCGGCGATTCTGCTGTGGCTGGGCACGATCCTGGTCACCGCTGCAATTGGATGGAGGGTTCTGCGCTGGTCGGCCCGAATGGTGTTCCGCTCGCGTAAGGCTGTGAGCGCTCCCGGGGTATGAGAACTCTGGCTCAGGAAGCCCAACGATTCGAGCTACTTCAGCAGCGCGATCTTCGCCCTCTGCGTTGCCGCCGCCGCCCGCACCTCGCCCGTCAATTCATCGCCGCGGAAATACTTGCCCTTGGCGGCGCGCATCTCCGGCATTGCGGTGTAGGGTTTGCTGTAGTCGTTGTTCGCGTTCCAGAAGAGAAATCCGATGCCGCCCTTGTTCTTCGCGGTCAGCACCTGCGTTTCAATGTATTGCGGAGAATAGGTCTTGGTGCGCCAGCCGAAGGCCTGCAGCCAGGGGCGAATCACTACGCCGCTGCCTTGTGTGATCTTCTCGAATCGGTCCATGGATTCGCCAATAAAGTGCTCCGGCGCATCGCCCGGATGCGCAATGCCGTCCATCCCGAAGAAGTGCGAAGGATAGATCATGGGCGAGAGCACGTCGCAATACTTCGCCATGCGCGGAATGTCCTGGCCGGTGTGCGACAGATCCACCTGCCGCTGCCACGCCATCACACCGAATACGTCGAGTGAAAGCAGAACCCCGGTGGGGTGAAGTTCCCCGTAGGCGGTCTTCAGAAAGCTGACAATCACGTCAGAACGCTGCCAATCCGGGTGCTCCTTTTGAAATAGAAAGCTGGCGTCTTTCTGATCCCCTTCCGCCGGAAAGCGCACGTAGTCGAACTGAACCTCGTCCACGCCCGCCTCAGCCGCCCTTTTGGCCAGCGCGATGTCATACGCCTGCACCTTGGGCTGCGAAGGGTCGGTCCAGACCAGCTTGCCGTTCTCGCGCCAGGGCTGGCCGGTACGGCGCGATTTCACCGCCAGCTCCGGATGCGCCAGCACCAGCTTCTCATCGCGGAAGATGGCCACGCGCGCGATGGCGTGCATGTTCTGTTCATGCAGGAAATGCACGAACTTGGGCAGATCGCGGATGGGCGTATGATGCGACCCGATCAGAGGATTCTCGAACGGAATGTTGACGCTGCCATCGCTGTCTTTGATGTCGAAGACCACAGCGTTGCCGCCCACTTCGCGCCAGTGGCGAATGATGCGCAAGCCATGATCGCTGCCCGCCATCAAGCCGGTCAGGTAAATCGCGCGCACTTCAAAATCCCGCGGCACGGCGATGGTCTTTTCCGCGATGGGAGCGGGTAGAACTCCCGGCACGATGATCTGCTGCCCAGCCCTGAGGAATACGCCGTGCAGGTTGCTGTTCGCCTGGTGAATGGCGTCGCTCAATTCGGAGGAAGTCAAATACGAAGTCTGCGGCAGCAGGCGATGGGCCACCGCCGGAATGCTGTCGCCGCGCTGGGCGACATAAAACTCCGTGCCCGCGGGCGCAACCGTCGGCGCGGCCGCAGCAACACTGCTCGAGGTCGAAGTCTTAGATACCGGCGCGAGCCGCGCAGGTTGTGCCGATTGAGCGGCGGCTGGAACTGCCCCGCTATGCCAGGCAATTATGCTGAGGAAAACAAGAAGAGGAAGAACAAAGGCGATCCAACTGAATCTGCGCAAAGCTTTTCTCCGTCGGGCCCACGACCCTACGGGATGCTAGCGGTCATATTTAGGCCTCGCCAGTTACGTCGGGTCAGGGCAAATAGAGAGATTCGCCTCTGGCCGGTGGAAAGGCCGTGCGCTTCCCGATGCGCAAACTATTTCGCACTTCTACAGGCTTGCGCCGGGCTGCCTGCGGGGTTCTCCGTTGCCCTTTACGCATCTAAGACTTACGGACGTGAGAGCCAGGGCAGTCGGCGGCAGAGTTGGCGAGGCGCTTGCACTAAGGGACGTGCGGGAAGCAAAACGAGGATGACAAAAAATGTCGTCCCGATAAGAAATCAGCAGGCTGACATTACTCTCCCAGGATCAAAGCAAGGCCCCCAAGGGGAAGGGCCCAAACTTATGAAAACCGCCGTCAATGTAGCGCTAGACCCGACTCGCCGTAGCCAGGATGCGCGAGAATTCGAAAACGCTCTTCGCCGCAAGATCGTCGGACAAGATCAGGCCGTGGAAAAAGTCGCCGAGATCTATCAGATGTTTCTGGCCGGCCTGAACCCTCCGGGACGTCCGGTGGGCAACCTGCTCTTTCTTGGCCCTACCGGCTCTGGCAAGACGCGCGTGGTCGAAGCCATGGCTGAGGCGCTGTTCGGTGATGCCCGCGCCTGCATCAAGATTGATTGCGCTGAGTTTCAGCACTCGCACGAAATTGCCAAACTGATCGGCTCGCCTCCGGGATATCTCGGCCACCGTGAGACGCATCCTCTGCTTACCCAGGAAGCTCTCAACCAGTGGCACACCGAGAAGCTCAAGCTCTCAATCCTTCTGTTCGATGAGATCGAAAAGGCCTCCGATGCGCTGTGGCAGTTGCTGCTCGGCATTCTGGATAAAGCCACGCTCACCCTCGGCGACAATCGCCGCGTGGATCTTTCCCAGTGCATCATCATCATGACCTCGAACCTGGGCGCCGCGGAAATGGGCGGCCTGGTCGAAGGTGGCATGGGTTTTGCCCGCAAAGCCACTCAGGTGGATGCCAACCTGGATGAAAAGATCAACCGCACCGCCATGGAAGCGGCGCGCCGCAAATTCACTCCCGAGTTCATCAACCGGATTGACAAGACAGTTGTCTTCCGCACCCTGCGCTCCGAGCACCTGGAACAGATTCTCGAGATTGAGCTCGGCATGGTGCAACACCGGGTGTTGCAGGCTTCCGCGGCGAACCAGTTCGTCTTCAGCTGCACCACCAAGGTCAAGAACTTCTTGCTGCACGAAGGCACCGATCCGAAATACGGCGCGCGGCACCTCAAGCGGGCCATTGAGCGTCACTTGGTGTTTCCGCTGGCCAACCTGGTAGCTACTGCCCAGGTGAAGCTGGGGGACTTCATCCGCATTGACCTGAGCACGGAGGGCCGTCTGACCTTTGTCAAGGAAGCCGAAGGCGCCATGGTGCCCTCGCTGCTCGAGCGCTACGGCGCGGCCGCCACGGTCAATCCCATCGCTGCCCGCGCCTCGCGCACCATTGCCGCCCGCCGCGAACTGGGCGCAACCCCCTCGGCCGAAACCAAATAATCTCGTTTACCCCTGTTTCACTTCTCAGGCGCCGGTCCTTCCGGCGCCCTTTTTCATGGCCGGGATAACTGAGCTTGATTGCGAGATTTTTCGAAGGTTAAAGCGTGTGTGGGGCCGCGCGAGCTTGAGAATCTACCCGCCCTGCTTCAGTTCCACCAGCACCTGGCGTGCGATCTCTTTGAGGGTTTCAAATACGCCCTTGCCCTGGAAGGCAACGGCTTCAATCACGGGCTCGTTCTTGCGGCGCAGTTCCTTGCTCAGCGCTTCGGTGGGCAGAATGTTGGGCAGGTCGCGCTTGTTGAGCTGCAGCACGTAGGGAATTTTCTGGAAGTCGTAGCCGTGCTCTCTCAAATTATCCAGCAGGTTATCCAGCGCTTCGGTATTGGCGTCCATGCGCTGTTCCTGGGAATCGGCCACGAAGACCACCCCGTCCACGCCGCGCAGAATCAGCTTGCGGCTGGCATCGTAAAAGACCTGGCCGGGAACGGTGTAGAGGTGAATGCGCGTCTTGAAGCCGCGCACCGAGCCCAGATCAAGGGGAAGAAAATCGAAGAACAGTGTGCGCTCGGTCTCGGTCGCGAGCGAGATCATCTTGCCCTTTTGCTGCTCGGCGGTCTTCTGGTAGATGCATTGCAGGTTCGTGGTCTTGCCGCCGAGCCCGGCGCCGTAGTACACGATTTTGCAATTGATCTCGCGGGCTGCAAAGTTGATGAAGCTCAAGACTTTCCTCAAGAACCTACGGCGGGACGAAGGAATACAGGCAAAATTCCCCCCGTCGCAAAATTTTGGCTCAGTACTGGTTCCTGTATATCACAGGCTTTGCCGTAACCGGCAGGTTACCAGGGTTACTTGGGTTTGGCCGTGAAGCGGCGGCGAGAACCGGCAAAACGCCCGGCAGAAGGCCGTCAACGGCCCGCCGGCAGCTGGTAGTAGCCGTCTTTGGCATAGACTTTCAGGTCGGGACGGTCCACCCGCACCTCAATCTGGTGGTAAACCCCCGGAGCCGAGGAGCCGGCGCGATAGCCCAGAGTGTATTGATTGCGGGCATCGCCCACGGCCTTGGCATAGGCGCTTTCAATCGCCTGCCGCGAAATCTCTTCGTACACGTCGCCCCCGCCGGTCGCGGAAACGTACTTGGGCAGAATGTCGCCATAGCCGAAGCGCGGAAGATGGATCTTCTCCAACCGGCGGTAGCCGGGAAGAGAGGCGCTGCCCACTCCCAGGGCATAGACCGTGATTCCGTTCGAGAGCAACACCTTCAGCACGTCACTGTAGCTCGCGCGGCTGCCAAATTCGCGCCCGTCGCTGATGATGAAGATGATCTTGCGCCGCGTCTTGTCCTGCTTGCTCAGGTCGAGCGCGGCCGCCAGAATGGCGTCATTCAGAACGTGCGATTCCTTCTGCGGCGTGCTTACGTGCGGTACCGTGGGGTCAATGGGCACGCCGTTCACCGTCGGCCCTTGCGGACCGAACGGCCCATTCACCACCGGCGGGCCATTATCGTGGCCGCTTACGGTTTGCAACCCATTCAGCGCGGCCGTCAGCTTTCTATCGACAGAGGCGAAATCCGTCATCTGGCTTACGTTCGTGCTGTAGGTAAAGAGCGAAACCTCGTCATACGGGCTGAAGGCCCCCTCCAGCGCCGGAAACGTCTGGTTCACCTTCTGCACCGCTACGTCAGACATTCCCAGGTCCAGAATCACGGCCGCCGAGAGCGGAAAGGGGTCGCTGGTGAAGTAATTCATCTTCTGCCGCTGCCCGTTGTCATAGACCACGAAGTCGTTGGGCACCAAGCCGTTCACCATGCGGCCGGAGTCGTCCTTCACCATGACTGGCACTACCACCTGATTGGTCACGACTACCAGCTTGTAGAGTTCCTGGCGGGAGTCAGGGTTCGTCGGCACCGACCCCGAGGGGACGGTGGTGACCGTGGGCATGGGTGGGGGAGGTTCCTCGGACGAACTGCGCGGCGGAGGCGCCGACTTATCCTCTACCGGCGGCTGCTGCGTGGCCGGCGGCGGTGGCGGCGCCGGCGAGGGTGGCACCGAGGGGAAACTCTGGGGCGGCCGGGTCGCCGAAGGCGCGTCGGGAATGCTCTGCGACTGGTTTTGCTGCTGCCCCTGCTGCGGTTGCGCCAATGCCAGACTTGCGGCCAGGAACAGACTCAGCCACCCCATTCGCCGTCTCATGGTCAATGTATGCCCCCGGCCCGGTCGCGGTCCCAGCTATTCGGATGCTTGAGCCGCGCGGTTTGGTGCATCTAAGCTTACAGGAATAGACTACCAGAGCACGCCGGAGATGGCCGTCCATGCCCTGTTTTCCCTTGGTGGTAGCCGGAAGAACCCTGTCATTGCGATTTTCAAAGCGAAGGCCGTCCCGCCCCGCCGGCCTGTTGCCGGTACTACTATGTCTTTTGATCGCCATCGAGGCCCCGCTGGCGCGGGCCCAGCAGCCCTCCTCCCAGGATCAGTCTGATCAGGACCAGCCCACGGCCACGCTCAAGGTCAACGTGGACGTGGTGCAGCTTTTTTTCAACGTCAAAGACAAAAAAGGCGGCCTGATTCCCAACCTCACCAGGAATGATTTTCAGGTCTCTGAGGACGGCAAGCCCCAGACAATCAAGTACTTCGCCGCCGAATCGAACCTGCCCCTCACGCTCGGAATTCTGATTGATTCAAGCGGCAGCCAGCAGAACGTGCTCGAGATGGAGAAAGAAGTGGGCGGGGCGTTTCTGAACGACATCCTGCGCCCCAAAGACGAGGCTTTCGTCATCAGCTTCGATGTGGATGTTGATCTTCTGCAAGACTTTACCAGCTCCGTCCACCTGCTGAAAGAAGCCCTGAACAGTGCCAAGATCAACATCGGCGGCGGCAGCGCCGGCGGCATCCCCGGCATGGGCGGAGGCCCGGTTCCGGTCAGCAATCCGCGTGGAACCCTGCTCTATGACGCGGTCTATCTCGCCTCTCACGATGAGCTTGCCCACGAAGTGGGCCGCAAAGCCATGATTCTGCTCACCGACGGCGAAGACCAGGGCAGCCAGCTCAACATCAAAGACGCGGTTGAAGCGGCCCAGAAATCCGACAGCATCGTATATGTCCTGCTCTGCGCCGATCGCGGCTTTTATGGCTTCGGCGGCTACTCCGGCGAAGGCGAGATGAAAAAGATGACGCAGGAGACCGGCGGACGCGTGATCAACGTGGGCAACAAGCTCGACAAGCTGCGTGACGCCTTCGACCAGATCG
Organism: Terriglobales bacterium; assembly: GCA_035517775.1. Lineage (GTDB taxonomy): Bacteria > Acidobacteriota > Terriglobia > Terriglobales > Acidobacteriaceae > DATIYF01. Next base: position 2,448 of record DATIYF010000064.1, on the reverse strand, counting down.
CCAACGAGCTGCGAAGCCAGTACAGCATCGGCTACGTGCCCACTAACCGGGCCAAAGACGGAACCTTCCGCAAAGTGGAGATTCGCACCAAAGACGGCTACAAGGTGCAGGCGCGCAGCGGCTACTACGCCGTGGCCCGCCAGGACTGATTACGCTGCGCTCGCCTCAAACCGTCGGCTTGACGTTATGGTTCATGCGAAACAGATTGGTGGGGTCGTACTTGTTTTTTAACTCAACCATGCGCTCGTAATTGGGCCCATAGGCGGCACGCGCGAATGTGTCCCCTTCGTCGGCCACATAATTTCCGTAAGAGCCTTCCAGCACAAAGGGCTGCAGGGCCTGCCACGACTCCCGCGTCCACTGCACATTCTTGTCTGCCTCAGCCGGGTCTTCCCAGTTGCACCAGAAGAACATGTTGTAAGAATGCCGACGGTGGGGAAACGCCGTCTCGCTGACCCCCACGCGGGTGGCAGCGCCGTGCCAGTGTTCGAGAAAGGGCGCAAAGCTCAGGCGGGAAGGGCTCTTGCCCGCATATTCGGCGATGGCCTCAATAGCTTGGTCATTGAGCACTCGCAGGAAGTTTGATTTCACATAGGTATGGCGCCCGGGCGGAAAAAAGGAATCGAACATGCTCTGCAACTCGACGTAGCTCATTGGACTAATGGCATCCGCCAGCGGGGGCGCGAAAGTCCGCAGCGGCTTCAAGAGCTTCTCCCCTTCGGCCAAAGCTCCGCAGTAGCAGGCCGCGATGGCGAACACGGGAGTGTTATCCGGCAGGGAAAACGCGCCGCCCTGAATGACCAGCTCATCCGGAATCGTCTCCGCGTAATCGCGGAAGAAGCGAAGAACCTCCCTGGCCTTCGCGACAGAATGAAACACGCCGCCGGCCATCACCGGGCCAAGCTGGTGAAGGCGGTACTCCAGTGAGGTGACGACTCCGAAATTGCCGCTGCCTCCGCGAATCCCCCAAAACAGGTCGGGGTTTTCTTCCGCGCTGGCGGCCAGCAGGCGGCCCTCGGCCGTGACCACGTCAGCGCTGATCACATTGTCGAGAGCCAAACCATATTTACCGTGCAGATGGCCCCATCCGCCACCCAGGGTAAGGCCGGCGATTCCCGTTCTGGAGACCACACCCAGGGTGGTGGCCAAGCCAAAGGCCTGCGTCTCGCGATCGAACTCGCCCAGTGTAAGGCCAGTCTGGGCGCGGGCCGTTCGCCGCGCCGGATCCACGCGAATGCCTTTCATGGGCGTGAGATCGATCATCAGTCCGCCCTCGCACACGCACTTTCCGGCGACGCTGTGGCCGCCGCCGCGAACTGCCAGAAGCAGATCGTGCTCGCGGGCGAAGCGCACGCTGGCCATCACATCGGCGGCACCGGTGCAGCGCACAATCACCGCCGGACGGCGGTTGATCATTCCGTTGGGAATGGTGCGGGCGCTGTCGTAACCATCCTGGCCCGGGCAGAGCACCACCCCGCGGACCACCGTTCTTAGCTTTTCCATTGCCGCACTATCGAGCATAGATGCCCCCTTAACTGAACCTGCGGGGTTCGGCCCGATACTTCGCTTGCGGGGTTCCCTTGGCTAGCCAGACTTGACCGAATGACCTGATTGGACGGAACGTTGCAAAACAGAATGAGAGCGGGGCACCCGCTTGTCAAGTGGACTGCCTGGCGGCCAACATCAGTTGAGGATTTTCATCTTCTTACCCACCCGCTCCAGCACTCCCAGAGCCTGCTGCAATTCATCTTTCGTGTGGGTGGCGGTCATGATGGTGCGCACGCGGGCTTTGCCTTCCGGCACGGTGGGAAAAGCGATTCCGGTTCCCATCACCCCCTCTTTGAATAGCTCGCGGGAGAAGTCCATGGTGAGCTTGCCCTCGCCGATGATGATGGGCGTGATCGGGGTTTCGCTGGCCGGCGTGGTCTTGCCGCCGATATCGAAGCCCAGCAGCGCCAGTTCTTTTTTCCAGAAGCGAGTGTTCTCCCAGAGCTTTTCGATGCGCTCCGGTTCGTCCTCCAGAACCTCGAAGGCGGCAATGCAGGTGGCCGCCACCGATGGCGGATGCGAAGTGGAAAACAGAAACGGCCGGGCGCGGTGATAGAGAAAATCAATCAGCTCGCGGGTGCCGCAGACGTAGCCGCCCAGCGCGCCGATCGCCTTCGACAGCGTGCCCACCTGAATATCCACGCGGCCGTGCACTCTAAAGTGGTCAACGGTGCCGCGGCCGTTGCGGCCCAGTACACCGGAGGCGTGAGCGTCATCCACCATCATGATGGCGCCATATTTTTCGGCGAGGTCGCAGAGGGCGGGCAGCGGCCCGATATCGCCATCCATCGAAAACACACCGTCGGTGATCAACAGCTTGCGGCCGGGCTCGTCTTTCACGCTGGCCAGCCTTTCTTCCGCCTGAGCGATATTCTTGTGCTCGAAGACCAGAATCTTGGC
>DATIYF010000063.1:0-8037 GCA_035517775.1 Terriglobales bacterium | reverse complement strand
TCCAGTGTGTACCTGGGCTCGGGGTTCTCCAGGGTGCCCAGAAAAACCGACCGCAGAACTACGAACGTGAGTAAAAGGCCAAGGTGCGGGGCAAAGCGGCCGCGCAACAGTCCGGCAAGAGCCGCCGCGAGGTAGAAGAGTCCGATCACGCCCAGGGCGACGGCCAGGGCTGACCATCGGGGATCGTCGTTGTACTCCCACCAGCGCGTGTCGGAGGGCAAAATGGAGGTTCGGGGGCGCAGCCACATGTCGGTAATGCGTACCAATGGCAGCCACAGGTAATAGCGCAGCGGATGGTCACGAATCCGCTCCTCGGCCAACGCCTCGAAGCGTTTGTCCAGTTCCGGCGTAATGTGCAGCACCTGGTTGTAGTCGGAAAGCAATTGCGCCGTCTGCGCCTGCTGAGCGGGTGAGTCGAAGGCGCGGCCGGGAAGCTTTTCGACGTCTATCGGTTCACCGGGAACCGCCCAATAAATCTCCTCGACCGAAACGTAATCGGCCATCCAGGTCTTGACCCAGCGATTGAAGCCCATGGGCACGAATTCGTGTTCTTCATTCGCGTAGCGAGGCGCCAGCGGCTGGAAGCGGTGCAGGGTGTAGAAATTTCGGAGGGTCCAGGGAATCAGCGGAGCAAGCGAGACCAGAGCGACGATAAGGCCGGCCCGCATGAATCCAGAGAAGCCCGGGGATGAGCCGGAAAAAGAAAGCCCGCGTAGCGCCAGCGCCGCCAGGTACAGCTCGATGGCTGCAAGCAACAGGCCTCCATCCGGGCGCAGCAGAATTGCCGCGCCAATCGCCAGACCGCAGTACATCCAAACCCGTAGTTGTTGCGTCGTTTGCAATGCCGCCAGGGCAAGATCCAAGGCCAGGGCGGTGAAGAAAATTTCCCAGGTCTCAGTCAGTGCGGCCGCCGCATAGTTGGCAAAGAAAGGGCAAAGCCCCGCCAGTAAAAAGGCAGCTTTGGCGGCGCGCGGGGAGAGCAACCGCCGCGCCATATCGGCGATTAAAAAGCAGGTGCCCAGATCCACGAAAATCTGCAGCAGCATCGCCGTACGGTAGTGGTCCATGCCGAAAACGGAGAACACCAGCGCGAGAAAGGCCGGGTAGCCGGGCAGGCGGATGAACGTGGGCACGATCTTGCCCGCATCGGTTACGGCGTAGATGCCGTGCTGCAGCCAATTGCGGGCGATATCGCCATAAATGAGGGAATCGGCCGTGATAGCGGGAAAGCGGAAGAGAAACAACAGGCGCAACGCCAGGGCCGCCAGGCCGGCGCAGGCGAAAAAGCTCAGGTTCTGGCGCACGAGCTGGCGCACCCAGCGACTATAGCGCGTTTTGCGGCAATCGCCACGCTCCGGCAGGGCCGAATTCCGGTATGATGGCGCAGGGCGTCGTCGTTGACCCTCCCCTGGCCGCGGCTTAGGATAAAACTAACTCACCCCCGATGGCGCAACCTGTTTTCTACGATCCTCGCCGGGCCCGCTGGAAGCGGCTGCGGCGGATGTTTGACGTGCTCGGCGTCGGCGTCACCCTGCTCGTCATCTTTTTCGTTTACAGCGCCTTGCAGGACCAGCCTCTGCCCGAGCTTCTGCTGCCCATGCAGAAAAAGCCCTACCGGGCTCTGAAGGAGAAAGAAAAGGAAAAAGCCCGGGAGCGACGCCGGCTGGCCTATCGCCACGGTCACCGGCGCTCCCAGACGCCGGCATCGCAAGTCGAGCTCAATACCACCGAAGGCATTCGCGCCGCGTTTTACGTGCCCTGGGATGCGGCCAGCTTTTCCACCTTGCGCGAATACGCGCGCCAAATTGACCTGCTTTTTCCCGAATGGCTTTCGGTCCTTACCCCGGACGGTCATCTGCAGAGTGTGGATCCGCAAACCAATAAATTCTTCGACGTGGAGACCGGTGGCGCAGTGCGTTCGGTGGATTCGCAGGTTATGCCGTTCCTCAAGTCGGAAGACACCGGCATGGAAGTCTTTCCTCTGGTGAACAACTTCGACGGCGCCGACTGGGTGGATATTTCCGCGTTCCTGAACGATGCGAGCGCCCGCGCCCGCTTCCGGCAGCAGGCCGCGGCCTTTCTGGCCACCGATAAATATGACGGCCTGATGCTGGACTTTGAAGCCTTCCCCAAAGCCGGCCAACCCGGATTCGTGGCTTTGCTGAACGAACTCTCCGCCGACCTGCACGCCAAAGGCATGAAGCTGTATGTCACCGTGCCCTCGCACAATGATGAATGGGACTATCGCGCCGTGGCCGCGGCCGCCGATGGCGTAGTGCTGATGAACTATGACGAGCATTATCCCGGCGGGCCTTCCGGGCCGGTGGCCTCGCAGGATTGGTTCGTCAGCAACCTGAAATTCGCCAAGAAGTTTGTGCCCCAGGACAAGCTGATCTGCGCCGTCGCCAACTTCGGTTACGACTGGGTGCAAAAGCCCAAACACGGCAAGCTGCCGCCCGGCGTGGCCGACCGCAACCAGACCGTGCAGGAGGCCTGGCTGGCGGCGCGCGACTCGGAAGCCGACGTGGATTTCGACGACGACAGCCTGAACCCGCACATCAGCTATCTCGATGAGCACAACCTGCAGCATGACATCTGGTTCCTCGACGCGGTCACTGCCCTCAACGAGATGCGGGCGGCGCAGGCCCTGGGCATTCGCACCTTTGCCCTGTGGCGCCTGGGCGCGGAAGACCGTTCTCTGTGGCGCATATGGGACGTGCCCGGCGATCCCGGAAATGTAGAGAAGCTCAAGGACGTTCCTCCCGGCCAGGACGTGGATATGGAAGGCCGCGGAGAGATTCTGCGCATTGAGGCCCGGCCCGATAACGGCACACGCGCTCTGACCGTGGACCCAGGCACCGGCCTGATTACCAACGAGGAATTCGATTCCTTGCCGGAGCCCTATCGCGTGGGCCGCTACGGCTACAGCCGCGATAAAGTGGCGATCACCTTCGATGACGGCCCCGACCCGCAGTGGACCCCCAAAATTCTCGATGTGTTGAAGCGGGAGCATGCTACGGCCACGTTTTTCCTGATCGGCATTCAGGCGGATAAGTTTTCCGATCTTACCGCGCGCGTTTATCACGAAGGCAACGCCATTGGGAACCACACCTTCACCCATCCTGATATCAGCAACCTGTCGCCGACCTTCAACAAGCTGGAGCTCAACCTGACGGAGCAGCTTTTCGCCAGCCGATTGGGAATCCGCACGATTTTGTTCCGGCCGCCCTACTCAATTGACTCTGAGCCGGATACTGAAGACCAGGTGCGGCCGCTCGAAATCACGCAGGACATGGGGTACATCACCATCGGCGACAGGATTGACCCCAATGACTGGCGGGACAATCCGCGGCGGAGCGCCACCCAGATTGCCGCTGACGTGCTGGCGCACTTGCCGCCCTGCGCGCCCAGTGACATCCGCTGCGGCAATGTGATTCTGCTGCACGATGGCGGCGGCAACCGCAGCCAGACCGTGCTGGCGCTGCCCACCATCATCGAAGGCATACGAGCCAAGGGTCTGGAGGTTGCTCCCCTGTACGAGCTTCTGGGCAAGACCCGGGCCGACGTGATGCCTCCGATCCCGACCAACGAGCGCTGGGCAGCGCGCTTTACCTGGGTCGGTTTCTGGATGTTTGACGTCAGCCTGAAGGGCATCGCCTGGGTCTTCCTGATCGGCGACCTGCTCATGACTGGGCGGCTCTTGTTTATCGGCGCCTTCGCGGTGTACGACCGGATGTGGCCACGGAAGTACGCCTCGGTTGCGGCCGAAAACTCATACCGCCCGGTAGCTGTATTGATTCCGGCCTACAACGAGGAGAAGGTGATTGTGCAGACGGTGCGCGCCGCCCTTGCTTCCAGCTATCGCGACCTGCGCGTGATCGTGATTGATGACGGCTCGAGCGACCACACCCTGGAAGTGGCCCGCGCCGCCTTCAAGGCTGAAGAAGCCTCGGGGCGGGTGCTGATCCTGACCAAGCCCAACTCCGGTAAGGCCGACGCTCTGAACTATGGTTTGCAGTACCTGTGCGACGAAGAAATCTTTGTCGGCATTGACGCCGATACCGTAATCGCTCGCGATGCCGTAGCCAAGCTGGTTCCTCACTTCTTGGATCCCAAAGTCGGCGCGGTGGCCGGTAATGCCAAAGTTGGAAACCGCGTGAACCTGTGGACCCGCTGGCAGGCGCTGGAGTACATCACCAGCCAGAATTTCGAGCGGCGCGCGCTCAACACGCTGGGAGCGGTGAGCGTGGTTCCCGGGGCGATTGGCGCGTGGAGAACTTCGGCGGTGCGCGAGGCGGGCGGCTACCATACCGATACCGTGGCCGAAGATGCCGACCTCACCATGAACCTGCTGCGCCGCGGCTATCGCGTGGAGTACGAAGATCTGGCTCTGGCTTATACCGAGGCCCCGGTCAGCGCCAGCGGACTCATGCGCCAGCGCTTTCGCTGGTCGTTTGGCATTCTGCAATCGGTGTGGAAGCACCATGAGGTGTTTGGCCGCAAAGGTGTGCTGGGATGGGTCGCCTTGCCCAATATTGTGATCTTTCAGATTCTGTTGCCGGTGGTTTCGCCGCTGATTGATCTCATGTTCGCCTTCTGGGCGCTGTGGTATCTCGTGCAGAAATACTTTCACCCGGAATCCACCGATCCGACCGATTTCTTGCGCCTGGTCGTATTCTTCGCGGCGTTTCTGATCATCGACTTTCTGGCTTCTGCGCTGGCTTTCCTTCTGGAGCGCCGCCAGCCGGATGCCCGCGAAGACCCCTGGCTGCTCAGCCAGGTGTGGCTGCAGCGCTTTGCCTATCGCCAGCTTTTCTCCCTGGTGCTGTTCAAGACGCTGAAGCGCGCCATTGAAGGGCGGCGCTTCGCCTGGGACAAGCTGGAGCGCACCGCCGCGGTGAAATATTCTCCGCCGGCGCAAGTGGAAGAGGACCAAGAGTCGGTAAACGTGCCCTAGGGGTTGTTCTGCGGGCCCAGCAATGGCCAAGACGATCATTGAGCCGTTCCGCATAAAGAGCGTTGAGCCCATTCGCTGGACCACGCGCGAAGAGCGGGAAATCCTGCTTCGCGCCGCCCACTACAATCTGTTTCTTCTCCCCGCCGCCGATGTTCTGATTGATCTGCTCACCGATTCCGGCACCGGCGCCATGTCCACGCACCAGTGGGCCGCCATCATGGAAGGCGACGAGAGTTACGCCGGCAGCAGAAGCTTCGAGCGCTTTCGCGCCTCGGTGCAGGAAATTTTCGGCTATCGCCATGTGATTCCCACGCACCAGGGGCGCGCGGCCGAGCGGATTTTGTTCGGCGTGATGTGCAGGAAAGGCGACATCGTTCCCAACAACACTCATTTCGACACCACCCGCGCCAACGTTGAGTTTGTGGGCGCCGAGGCGTTGGACTTGGTGATTGCGCAGGGCAAGCAGCCGCAGTTGGTTCATCCCTTCAAAGGCAATATGGATGTGGCGGCGCTCGAGAATCTCATCGCAAAGGTGGGCCAGGAGCGGATTCCGCTGGTCATGCTCACCGTGACCAATAACTCCGGCGGCGGCCAGCCGGTTTCCATGGAGAACGTTCGCCAGGTGAGCGCCCTCTGCCGGCGGCACAGGATTCCGCTCTATTTCGACGCCTGCCGCTTCGCTGAAAATTCCTATTTCATCAAGCTGCGCGAGCCGGGCTATGAGGCGAAGACCCCGAAGCAGATTGCCCAGGAAATGTTCAGTTATGGCGATGGCTGCACGATGTCGGCCAAGAAAGATGGCATGGCCAACATCGGCGGCTTTCTGTGCACCAATGACGACAAGCTGGCGCAGCAGGAAAAAGACCTGCTGATTCTTACCGAGGGCTACCCGACCTACGGCGGGTTGGCCGGGCGCGACCTGGAAGCCATTGCGGTTGGCGTGCAGGAGGCTTTGCAGGAAGACTACTTGCGTTACCGCATCGCCTCGACCGCCTACCTGGGCAACCATGTCGCCGCCCAGGGCGTTCCCATTGTGCAGCCCCCGGGGGGCCACGCCGTCTATCTGGACGCGCGCGCTTTTCTTCCCCATGTTCCGCCAGAACAGTTTCCGGGGGTGGCTCTGGCGGCGGAGCTTTATCTCGAAGGCGGAATTCGTTCAGTAGAAATCGGCGCGCTGATGTTTGGTGCAGCCGCCACCATGGATTTAGTGCGCTTGGCCATTCCGCGCCGCGTTTATACTCAGAGCCACATTGATTACGTGGTGGAAGTCATCCTGGAAGTCTGGCGGAAAAAGGACCAGATCAAGGGACTGAAGCTGAGCTACGAGGCCCCGTTTTTGCGGCACTTTACGGCTCGCTTGGAGCCGGTGGAACACACAGTCGCGACAACATGATGGGAGGCGGTCATGGATCTGTCAGCGCGTGAACTGGGCCTGATGCTGATGCTTTGCGCTGTGCTTGCCGGGGGCGGCGGTAGCACGCTCGGCTGCTCCCCAACTTCCTTGAGCGTTTCGCCGCAGAGCGCTAACGCCGATTCCAACGCCGCGCCGCCGGGAAACTCTCAACAGTTTACGGCGGGCGCTGTGGTTGCTCCTGGATGCCCGGCCCTAGCTTCCACTCTGCCCTCCGTGCGGCCAAAAGCAACGGCAAAGCTATCACCGGCACCGCCTCTCTGAGTTGCCACTGAATGCGCGGGCTTCGCCCTTAGGCCTGATGATTACAACGAGGCATGCTGATGAACCAGAAGCTGGCTGAGAGGACTGACCCTGGCGTCGCCGCACGGCGCGACCGCGATGTCGCGTATGGCTGCTTCGCGGCAGTTTTGCTGGTCGTCTGGGGATTGTCTGCGGTTATGTCCTTACCCATGACTCCGGACCAGGCCGAAGGCTACGGCATGTTGCTGGGCAGTTGGGCAGCGGTCATGCTGTTGGGGGCCGGCGGTGTAGCCCTGGTGTACTCGATCAAGCTTTGGCGGGAGTGGCCTCTGCCCGTGAGCACGGTGCTGTGCCTTTCCGCCGTCCTGATCTTCCTCCGAGAGGATGAAGGAAAAGTCGGGATGACCCGCCAGGCCCTGATCTGGTATGTAGTGTGCTCTGTTGCCATCGCATTCTTCTGCATTCGATGGTTCGGGCACAGCCGGAAGCAGATGCAATTGTCTGGATCGACGTGACAATGGAGTTCTGGCCGAGGTATTTTTCGGAGCTTTCGGCCGCGCGCGCGACCCGGCGCCTGCCCCGCACGATGTTAAAATGGCCCTGCTGCCGCGCTTGGCCGGCAGCTTGAGGTTTCCATGGCAACTCTTGAGGCACCACCCCGCCCCGTCCTGGGCTTGCACGATGGCCCCTTCCGCAACGAGCCGATGCTGGACTTCAGCCGCGCGGAAAATGCCCGCGCCATGCGGGCCGCGATTGAGCAGGTGCGCGGGCAACTGGGCCGCGAGTATGACCTGATCATCGGCGGCAAGCGCATTCGCACCCAGGAGAAGATTCGCTCTATCAATCCGGCGCGGCCCTCGCAGCTGGTTGGCCTGCACCAGAAGGCCGGCGCCGAGCATGTAGAGCCGGCCATGCAGGCGGCGCTGCAGGCTTTTGAGTCGTGGAAGAACACCGCGGTCGAAGAGCGCGCCAGCCTGCTGTTTCGCGTGGGCGATCTGCTGCGCGAGCGCAAATTCGAGTTCATGGCCTGGCTGGTGTTCGAAGTCAGCAAGAACTGGGCCGAGGCCGATGCCGATATCGCCGAGACCATTGACTTCTGCGAGTTTTACAGCCGCGAGGCTCTGCGCCTCTCCAAGGTCGAGACCACGGTGCAGCTTCCCGGCGAGCATGATTCGCTCTTCTACATTCCGCTGGGCGTGGGCGCGGTGATTCCGCCGTGGAATTTTCCCTGCGCCATTATGGCCGGCATGACTCTGGCCTCGATCGTCTGCGGCAATACGGTTGTGCTCAAGCCCTCGAGCGACTCGCCCACCATCGCCGCGAAGTTTGTCGAGCTGCTGGAAGAGTGCGGCATGCCCGAGGGCGTGGTGAATTTCTGCCCCGGCTCGGGCGCGACCTTCGGCCACGCCATCGTGGCCCATCCCAG
>DATIYF010000062.1:0-35232 GCA_035517775.1 Terriglobales bacterium | reverse complement strand
ATGTCTTCGAGCTTTACCGAGAGCAGGGTGCGGCGCTCCGGGTCCATGGTGGTTTCCCAGAGCTGGGGCGCGGTCATCTCGCCCAGTCCTTTATAGCGTTGCACGCTGAAATCTTTTTTGCCTTCGGCCAGCACGTATTCGAAGAGCTCGCGTGGCGTGGATTTCTCCACCACCTCGGGCTCGGCGGTCTTCTTTTTGGGCGCGGCCTTGGCGGTTTTCTTCTGCGCTTTTTCCAGGTCTTCGCGTTCCGCGTCGCTCAGTTCTTCTTCGCCCTCTTCGGCGGCCTTGCCCTTGGCGTTGGCCGGCACGGCGGCGATGGTCTCAACCACGAACGGCGGCTCCATATAGGGCTCGATCTGCTTGAATTTTGAAAGCAGCTGCCGGTACTCGGGGGCCGAAGCCAGCTCCCAGTTAATGACGTGCTCGGCGCCCTGCGAGTTCAGAAAGACCACTTCCCACAGGTTGTGCTCTTCGTCGTAGCGGCTGCCCACTTCCTTGAACTGGCGCTCCTTCTGCAGCTTCTTGAGTTCCCGTTCCAGCTTCTCGATCTTTTTCGGCGGCGCCTTCTTGTCGCCTTCAAAGTCGGTCCGCTTGGCCAGATCGAGTTTGGGCAGCAGGTCGGTGACCTTCTCGTCGCGCAGGCGCTTGGCCAGCTTGTCGTAGAAGCCGAGGTACTCGTTCAGCGTGTTGATGAACTTGGCCAGCACCGCGCCTTCCATCTTGGCCGCGCCTTCGCCGTAGCGGACGATCAAGTCTTCCGCTGCGCGCTTTACCATCACCTTGACGAACTCGCGGTCGTCTTTGATGTACTGCTGTGATTTGCCCTTCTTGATCGAGTACAGCGGCGGCTGCGCGATATAAACGTTGTTGCGCTTGATCAACTCCTGCATGTGGCGGAAGAAAAACGTCAGCAGCAGGGTGCGGATGTGCGAGCCATCCACGTCGGCGTCCGTCATGAGGATGACTTTGCCGTAGCGCAGCTTGGCGGAATCGAAGTCGTCTTTGCCAATGCCGGTACCGAGCGCGGTAATCATGGCGCGGATTTCTTCGTGGCCCAGCATCTTGTCGTAGCGGGCTTTTTCCACGTTCAGAATTTTGCCCTTGAGCGGCAGAATGGCCTGAAAGCGGCGGTCGCGGCCCTGCTTGGCGGTGCCGCCGGCGGATTCGCCCTCTACCAGAAATAATTCGCAGCGCTCCGGCTGGCGCTCGGAGCAGTCGGCGAGCTTTCCCGGCAGGCCGCCGCCATCGAGTGCGCCCTTCCGGCGGGTCAGGTCGCGCGCCTTGCGCGCCGCTTCGCGGGCGCGGGCGGCCTCAATCGCTTTGTTGATGATCTTGCGCGCCACCGCCGTGTTTTGCTCGAAAAACGAACCCAGGCGCTCGTTGACGAATGCCGTTACCACGCCGGCGATATCGGAATTCAGCTTGCCCTTGGTCTGGCCTTCGAACTGCGGTTGCGGCAGCTTCACGCTGATCACCGCCACCAGTCCCTCGCGCACGTCATCGCCGGTAAGATTTTCTTTTACGTCTTTGAACAGGCCCATCTGCTGGCCCGCGTGGTTGATGGTGCGGGTCAGCGCAGTGCGGAAGCCGGAAAGATGCGAGCCGCCATCCACGGTGTTGATATTGTTGGCGAAGCTGAACAGCGTCTCGGAGTAGCCGTCGTTATACTGCAGGCCAATCTCCATGACCACGCCGCTGCGCTCCTGCTCCATGTAGATGGGGCGGTCGTGCAGCACCTGCTTGCCGCGGTTCAGGTGCTTAATAAATTCGGCTATGCCGCCGTTGTACTTGAACTCTACCGTCTTCGGCTCGCCGGTCTTGGCCTCGGTGGTGCGCTCATCGGTCAGCGTGATGAGCAGGCCCTTGTTCAGGAAGGCGAGCTCGCGCAGGCGCTGCGCCAGGGTATCGAAGTTGTATTGAGTTTCGGTGAATATCGTGCGGTCCGGCAGAAAATGAACTTTGGTGCCCGTCTTGGCTTTTACCGCGCCGGTCTTCTTCAGCTTGCTGGTGGGCTCGCCCTTGGAGTAGGTCTGCTCCCAGGTAAAGCCGTCGCGCCAGATTTCGAGTTCCAGTTCTTCGCTCAGCGCGTTCACGCAGGAAACGCCCACGCCGTGCAGTCCGCCGGAAACCTTATAGGAAGACGTATCGAACTTGCCCCCGGCATGCAGCTTGGTCATGACCACTTGCGCGGCGGGAATCTTCTCTCCATCAATATCCATATTGTCAACCGGAATGCCCCGGCCGTTATCCACCACGGTGATGGAGTTATCAATGTGGATGGTGGCCTCGATCTTGTCGGCGTAGCCGGCGAGAGCTTCGTCCACCGAGTTATCCACGACCTCATAAACCAGATGGTGCAGCCCCAGTTCGCCGGTCGAGCCGATATACATGGCCGGGCGCTTGCGCACCGCTTCCATGCCGCCCAGCACTTTGATGGAGTCGGCGGTGTAGTCGCCGTTGCCGCCATTCACTGCGGCCAGACGACCGTTTTGTGTCTTGGTTTCTGCGATGGGTGCGATCTCTTTAGTGGCCATTCTGGTTGGGAGAAGCGCCGGAACGAGCACCACCCCGGCGCGCCAGTTCCCGCCCCGGCAAACAGAGCCCAAATGACTGAAATTACTATTACTTACAGGAATCGGGAACTAAACAAATTATAGCACAGAAGGGTGGCGTTTTCGAGCCTCGAATCGGCCCGGTAAACTGCCCTTTTTCGGGCATTTGGGGCAATTTGGGAAGCACCCTTTTTCAACCATGACGACACGAAGGAACGCACATCGTTACGGACTCCTCCCTAGTTATTTCCGGGCAATAAGGCGATTTCCCCGCCTGCGTTCTCCACAGTGAAGTGCTGGCGCCGTTCTGTAAAATGCTCGCGCCCGGCCATCCCAATCTCCGAGGTGACGTATGGCGTGCCATCCTGAAATTCTGCGGCAAGTTCCCCTGTTCGCTTTGTTGGATGATGAAGAAGCTGCGGTCCTGGCCGCCCAGGTCGAGCTGAAGACGTTCACTCCGCGGCAGCGCATCTACAAGATCGGCGACCCCGCCACCCGCGCTTATGTCATGGTATCGGGCCGGGTTAGGGTCACGACCGTGGATGAAGACCAGCAGGAAGTAGTCGTGGATGAACCGGCACAAGGAGAATTCTTCGGTTTCGCTTCCATGCTGGAACAAACGCCGCACCAGACCGAGGCCATTGCGCTGGAAGAGTCGGTCTGCATCGAAGTGGACCGTCAGGACATTGCCACGCTTTTGCAGCGCAAGCCGCTGGCGGGAATGGACATGCTGACAGTTTTGGGCCGGCAGTTTCATGCTGCACAGCAGTTGGTACGGGTGCGCGCCAGCCGCAATCCCAATGAGATCATCGAACAAGAAGCAACCTTCGGCGAGCGCGTGGCCGATTCGGTGGCCGGGTTCGGAGGATCGTGGACGTTTATCATTGCATTTCTTCTGGTCCTCGCCGGGTATTCGGTGCTCAGCATCGAGATGGGCCGCTCTTCGTGGGATCCCTATCCCTTCATCCTGTTGAATCTTTTTCTCTCCATGCTGGCCGCCATTCAAGCTCCCGTTATCATGATGAGCCAGAACCGGCAGGACACCAAAGACCGCCTGCGCAGCGAGCTGGACTTTGAAGTCAACCGGCGGGCGGCCTCTGATATTCAGGGCCTCGCGCGCAAGCTGAACCTGCTCAGCGAAAAGATGGGAGACGTAGAAGATTTTCTTCGCCAAAGGCTGCCAGCGGGAGCGGAGCGGGGGTGAGCGGTCAGCAGCCGGTTTTCCGCCCTGCGGCGCCCGCTCTCGCTTGACTAGCGGCCTCGGGAGACGGGGCGCTGGAATGACAGCCGGCCCACCAGATCTTCCATTTCGTCGTCACTTGAGGCGATGAAGGTAAAGGAAACGATCTCGCCCTTCTCCAGCATGACCAGCGAGCTCTGCAGCATGGTCAGCGTGCCTTTCTGTTTGCTGAAATCGCCGCGGACGAGGCGCTTTGTTCCGGCCGCGAACTCGTAGGGATCCCCCTGCGCCTGGAAGCCCCTGGCGCTGGTGACTTCATCGAGCGGGCCGAAGTAGTCCGCGGCGGTCTTCAGGCCGTGGTAGGCGGAAATCGGCTCAGTCGCGATCACAATGGCCGAGTTAATGGTCGGCGCCGTGACCTCGGGCGGATGCTCGAAGAATGCCAGCAGAACCTGGCCGGAGGAGGGATCGTTCACGTCCGGCTGCATGTCTTGGGTGCGGTCCACCCAGCCGAAGGGGAGTTTGCAGGAGAAGCCATACCTCGGGTTGTGGTACACGCCGTCCTTCACGGCGGCGGCTTCGGACGCCACATGCCGGGGCTGAGAGGAACACTCCTGGGGGTTGGCGGGAATCGTCAGAACCCAGGCCGACAGAAGCGCGGCACAAAGCATGGCACGCATGCCAACATTTTATCTGGTTATGTAGGAACCCAGCTGTTCACACTTGATCGTTGAAGCTGGGGAGGGTAGGCGAAAAAGATCCCGGTTGTCATTCCGAGCAAAGCGAGGAATCTGTTTTCCTGCATGCCTCTAATAGAAGATTCCTCTCGCCAAACCGGGCGCTCAGAACGGCAAAGGGTGGGGGGAAGGGCAATCTAGTCGGCGGCCATCTCGGTGGGCTGGGGCTGGGCGCATTGGGCGCAGCGGCGGGCGTGGATGGGAATCTCGCTCAGGCACTCCGGGCATTTTTTGGTGGTGGGGTCGGCGGGCGCCGGGGCCTTGCGCATGCGCGCCACCAGCGCGTTCACGGGCATGACCACCAGAAAGTACACGACCGCGGCGATCAGGATGAACGAAATGAAGGCATTAACGAAGTCGCCGATGGGAAACGTAGCGCCGTGAATGGTGAAACCGAGGTTGCCCACATGGGGGCTGCGGGCAAAAGTCGAGATGAGGGGCGTGAGGAAATCCTTGGTGAAGGCGGTCACGACGCTGGCAAAGGCCGCGCCGATGACCACGCCGACGGCCATATCCACCACATTGCCGCGCAGAATGAATTGCTTGAAGCCAGAGAGCATAGGAGCCTCCTGAGCACGCCGGGAAAGCGTACTTCGTGGAGGGAAAGTGGTCAACTCCCGAGGCGGAAACCCCTCAGATTCGCATGGGCATGACGATGTAGCGGTACTTGTAGTCCTCGGCTTCGGCGGGGCGGAGTTGGCCGGCGGACTGGGCGTCCTTGAACTCAAGCTTCACCTCGCCCCCGCCCACCGCCTTCAGAAAATCCAGAACGTAGCCGGCATTGAAGCCGATGGTCAGCGCGTCCCCGTTGTAGCTGGTTTCCATCGAGTCTTCGGATTCGCCGCTCTCGCTCGAAGAAGCCGAAAGCTTCAGCTCGCCGGATTCAAGCCGCAGGCGCACGGCGCGCGAGCGCTCGTCGGCAAACTGGGCCACGCGCGAGATGGCTGCCGCCAGGTCTGCAGCGGGAACGGTGACGATCTTGTTGTTGTCCTTGGGCAGGACGGCTTCGTAATTGGGGAACTGCCCGGTCAGCTGGCGCGAGGTCAGCAAGCGGCCGCCGATGCGGAAATAGAGCGTGGATTCGTCCTTGGCGAAGTCAATGGTCTCGGCATCGGTGGCGTCAAGAAGAGACTTCAGCTCGTCCATGGCCTTTTTGGGGACCAGCGTCTTCATCTCGCCCGAGACGCCCTCAAACTTCTCGCCCTGGCGCTCAATGTGGGCCAGGCGATGGCCATCGGTCGCGACCATGATGATGGATTCGGCCTTCAGCACCATCAGCGCGCCGTTCAGGGTGTAGCGCGATTCCTCATTCGCAATGGCAAACCCTGTCTTGGCGATCAGCCCGCGCAATGCCTGCGCCGGAATCTTGACCACGCCCGAGGTGGGAAACGAAGGCAGGGTGGGAAAGTTGGAACGCGCCATACCCACCATCTTGGTGTTGGAGCGGCCGCAGCGGATCGACACCCAGTGATTTTCCAGCAGCTTGATGGTGATATCGGCATCGGGCAGCAGTTTCACGTAGTCGTGCAGCTTGCGCGCCGGAATGGTGCAGGAGCCTTCCTTCTTCACCTTGGCGTTGCAGGCGGTGCGCAGGCTGAGATCAAGATCGGTGGCGGTAAGAGTCAGCTTGTCGCCGCCGGCTTCGAACAGGTAGTTCGAGAGAATCGGGATCGTGGTCTTGCGCTCGACCACGCCCTGCGTGGCGGTGAGCTCACGCAAGAGCTCGGCTTTGCTGACTGTGATGTCCATAGTGGTGGTTCCCGCCGCGGTGGTGGCCAAGGCTTCTGCCGGCATGATGCGCTCCCCTGTTTGCGTCCTGTTCGGCTGGTGACACCGTTATATCAAAAGTGAATCGGGGACACTAGCGAAAGGCTGGAACTTTTGGAGGAACCCTAAGAGTTGCACCGGGGATGGTGCGAAAACCCACGTTCGGCTACGCCTCGAACTTGATCCAGGAGGGCTTACGCTTCTTCCGGCGCTCAGCCAGGATTTCCTGCAGGCGCGTTTTTTCGACGGCGACTCCAGCCCGGGCGGCCGTGGCTATCTTCTGCGCCAGCTCAACCCAGCTCGCACCGGTATTCCTTGCGCGTGCGCGTTAACCCCGGCGCCGCAATGTGCGCACGCCACTGTTTTCGGTATACACAAGGATTTCGGGCTTGCGTGGAGCCTGAATTACGCAGCTAACCAATAGTCGTGAGGTGCATCACCCGCCCAACTGCTCGGTCAGCTTGTTGAGCAGGCGGTTGAGGTCTTTATCCTGGCTGCGCTGCTTGTCAATTTTTTCGACCGAGTGCAGCACCGTGGTGTGGTGCTTGCCGCCAAACTGGCGTCCGATCTCGGGCAATGACGCCTCGGTCAGATGTTTGGCCAGGTACATGGCAATCTGGCGCGGGTAAACGATGGCCCGCGAATTGTTCTTGGCCTTGATCTCGACCAGGCGCAGGCCGAATTGCTCGGCCACAGCCTTCTGGATGGATTCAATCGTGACCTTGCGCGCCTGCGAGTCAATGAAATTTTTGAGCACCTGCTGGGCGTAGGAGAGAGTGATCTCGGCGCCGATCAGTGAGGAATGCGCCACCAGGCGGATGAGCGCGCCTTCCAGCTCGCGCACGTTGGAGCGGATGTTCGAGGCGATATAGAGAGCCACATCGGTGGGCAGCGTCACCCGTTCCTGCTCGGCCTTCTTTTGAAGAATCGCGACCTTGGTTTCGAGATCGGGCGGCTGAATGTCGGCGATCAGCCCCCACTCGAAGCGGCTGCGCAGGCGGTCTTCGATTTCCGCCAGTTCCTTGGGCGGGCGGTCGCTGGCAATCACGATCTGCTTCATGGCCTCGTGCAGGGCGTTGAAGGTATGGAAGAACTCCTCCTGGGTGCGCTCTTTCTGGGCCAGGAATTGAATGTCATCCACCAGCAGCACGTCCACGTTGCGGAACTTGTCGCGGAAGCTGGTCATCTTGTCATAGCGCAGCGAGTTGATCATGTCGTTGGTGAACTTCTCGCTGGAGACGTAGCAGATGGCAGCCTGGGGCTGACGGCTCTTGATCTCGTGCCCGATGGCCTGCATCAGGTGGGTTTTGCCCATGCCGACACCGCCATAGAGGAAAAGCGGATTGTAGGCCTTGGAGGGGCGCTCGGCCACGGCCTGGCAGGCGGCGTGGGCGAACTGATTGCCGCTGCCGATCACGAAAGCGTCGAAGGTGTAGCGCGGATTCAACTGGGCGGCGCTGTCCCAGTCGAAACGGGACTGGGAGGGTTGGGCGGCGGCGGCGGGTGGGACGGAGAGGCCGCCATCATGGCGCACCGGCGTAGCTGCCGGATCATCTTCGGGCGTGACGAAGCGGACATCCTGGTATTCCATCCCCAGATTATCAATGGCTTCCTGAATCAGGTCGGCGTACTTGTCGCCCATGCGGCGGAACTCGGCGGTGGGAACACGCACGAAGAGAATGCCGCCGCTGGAGTGGCTGTAGCGCGTAGGCTTCAACCACTGGTCGTAGGACTGGCGGTTGATTTTCTTTTCCAGCGCGTCCAGAACGCGCACCCACGGATTGGGGGCAAGAGTCGTGCTTGGAACAGACATAGTGTAGTTCTTTGTAGGCCGCCCCTGGGGGCGGGCCCGGTACCGTCAAATATTGTGGAAGAGAAAACCGTTGCCTGCGGAGCGGCTTCTCTGTCGCGGGCCGTCCCGCAATTCTTAGCTCGCTGGGTCAGTCCGGCATACTAGCACAAACGAAAAGGGCGCGCGAAAAACTTGCGTACGGAAATTTTTTCTGCTCTCTGATTCATAACCTGAAAAAAAATTCTGTCAAGTGCTGAAAATATAACTGCCGCGCGAGTGGTGCAGCCGGCGCGGGCTGCCGCGCCGCAATTTGCCAGAGCCGCTTGCCAGCCGCCATTTGAAACGCGGGCGGCGGGTTGGTGTTGCGCTCTCCAGGTCTCCTCCCCGGTTTGCCCGCCTGCGCCGCGTCATTTATACTTTTTCTTCGATTCAACGCCAGCGACCGATTGAGGAGCAGCCCCGTCCATGCCCAAGCGCACCTTCCAGCCCAACCGCCGTCACCGCTCGAAGACGCACGGATTCCGCACCCGCATGAAGACCAAGAGCGGCCGCGCCGTGCTTTCGCGGCGCCGCGCCAAGGGCCGCAAGCGGGTCTCGGTCAAGCCCGGGTTTCGTGAATAAGCCTTCGTGAATGAGCTTCCGTGGGTAGGCTTTCGTGAATCGGCTTTCGTGAACAGGTTTCGTGAGTAGGTTTTTCCGTGAGCCGTCTCTTCCCGGTCGAGCAGAACGTCCGCAGCCTGAGTTGGGATTCGTGGCGGGAGCGCAGGCGCTCGGCAGGGCGAGGCCAGTGTGCCGCAGGATGAAATGGGAGCAAGAGTGCGCCGGCGCCAGCGGCGATTGCAGCATGCGGAGTTTGAGCGCGTGTACAAGCAGGGGCGGCGCCACTTTGCCGCCCACATGACCGTGTTTTACCTGCCGCGCACTCAGGGTACAGGCCTGCGGGTGGGCTTCACGGTGGGGCGCGCCTTAGGGGGCGCGGTGGTGCGTAACCGCATCCGGCGGCGGCTGCGGGAAGCGGTCCGCCTGCGCTGGCCGGCAAGCCCAGCGGCGGCCGATATCGTGGTTCACGCCAAGAAATCGGCGCTGAAAGCAGGGTTTGAAGAGTTGTTGCGGGAAATGGAACGCGCGCTCGCCGTCGTGGGGCAGAAAACCGGCCCCCGGGCGCAAAGCTAGCGGAGCATTCCAGACCCAGGAAATGAGAGCGCATTGAAACGAGCAGCCCAGAACGCAGTGCTATTTCTGTTGCGGGCCTACAAGTGGGCGCTCTCGCCGCTGCTGCCGCCGGCCTGCCGTTACGTTCCCAGCTGCTCCGAGTACGCCATGGAAGCGGTGGAACGCCACGGCGCCCTGCGCGGAGGCCGGATGGCAGTCTGGCGATTGCTGCGCTGCCACCCTTTGGCCCGGGGCGGCTACGATCCGGTAGCGCTGGAAGATGTTTCAGGCGAGGGCGCGAGCGGCCGGCCTTCCTGGAAAGAGATCTGAGCACGCGACCTTGGCAGACTTTCCCAATCCTCAACAAGACCCCGGGACGGAGCGCCGGCTGCTGCTGGTGTTTGTGCTCACTTTCCTGGTGATTCTGCTGTTCCAGCCGTTGCTGAAAAAGTATCTTCCCCACCAAGAAGCTCCCGCCAAACCGAAGCAGGTCCAGAGCCAGGCCGCGCAAGCGCCGGCCGCCTCAACGCCCGCCCCCTCCGCGGCCGCAGCGGCCCAGCCGAAGTCTGTGGCGCCAGCTGCGGCGGAGCAGGCCAGCTCCGAATCTGAGACCGTCATCGAAAATGATCTCTACCGCATCACCTTCAGCAACCGCGGGGCGCAGGTGAAATCATGGGTGCTGAAGAAGTATGACGATGAGCAGGGCAAGCCGCTGGAACTGGTGAACGACCCGGCGGCGGCGAAGTACGGCTACCCGCTCTCGCTGTGGACGTACGATGAGGGCCTGCGCAGGAAGCTGAATTCCGTGCTGTATGTGGCCTCGGCCTCCGGGCACATGACGGCGCCTTCCGAGATCAGCTTTCAATATGCGGACCAGGACCTGGTAGTTCGCAAGGCCTTTCGCTTCGACCATAGCTACGTGGTACATGTCGAAACCTCGGTGCAGATGAAGGGAAGCCCGGTGGATGCCTATCCCGCCTGGCCTTCGGGCTTCGGCGGCGAGAGCACGATTGCGGGTTACCACTCCACCCAGATCGAATATCAGAACAACAGCGATACTCAGCGCTTGGCCATCAAGAAAATCAGCGGCGGGGCCACGCTTACCGGGCCCTACGACTGGGCCGGCGTCACCGACTTGTACTTTGCCGCGGTCTTCCTGCCGGAAAATCCGCAGGATGTGCGCCTGATTACCCTGCGCAATCCTCTGGATGTGCCCAAGGACCCGAGCAATCCGAGCGAGACCACCCAGGTGGACGTGCTGGGTACGGCCATGGGCGCCCCCGCCGGAGTCACAGAGGAGCGCCTCTTTGTGGGGCCGAAGTCGCTCAAGGTGCTGGAGGCGGTTACCGTTCCTACGATTCAAGGCGCCGAACACGACCTGAGGGGGCTGGTGGATTTTGGATTCTTTGGCCTGATCGCGCGGGCGCTGTTCGTATGGCTGCAATGGACCCATAAGTATGTTCCCAACTGGGGCTGGGCCATTGTGGTGCAGACCTTCATCATTACCATCGCCCTGCTGCCCTTGCGCATTTCGCAGATGAAATCGGCGCTGAAGATGCAAAAGGCGGCGCCGCAGATCAAGGCGATTCAGGAAAAGTACAAGAAATACAGCATGCGCGACCCCCGCAAGCAGCAGATGAACCAGGAGATCAGCGAGCTTTACAAGCGGGAAGGAGTGAACCCGATCGGCGGCTGCCTGCCGCTGGTGATTCAGATTCCGTTCATCTGGGCTTTCTATAAAATGCTGGCGGTTTCGATTGACCTGCGCCACGCGCACTGGCTGTGGATCCACGATCTCTCGGCGCGCGACCCTTACTTCCTGCTGCCCATCGCCATGGTGGTGAGCATGTTCCTGATCCAGCGCATCACGCCCCAGGCGGGGATGGACCCGGCCCAGCAGAAGATGATGAACGTCATGATGCCGCTGATGATGGGCTTCTTTTTCTTCAATCTGGCGGCCGGCCTGAATTTGTACTATATGGAAAGCAACTTGATCTCGGTGGCGCAGCAGGCCATCATGAACCGCACCGGGCTGGGGCGGGAGATGCGGGAGATGGCGGAAAAACGGGCCCGCAAGAGTAAAGACAAGAATAAGTAGGCGGTTGGCCATGAGCAGCGAGATGGCAACCGCCACGTGCTACGACTGGAGCTGAGCCGGTGCCGATAGAAGACAAAGTAGCGGCTGCCAACAAGATCAACGAATTTCTGCGCACGGTGGTGGGCAACGCCGACTTGCATGTGAAGTACCGCATTACGGTGGATCCGCCGTTGCCCGAGTCGCGCGACTGGGAGAAGCCGGAGATTCTGGTGGAGTTCGCCGGGCCGGATTCTCCCCTGCTGCTGGAACACGGCGGCGAATTGCTGCGCGCGCTGGAGCTGCTGGCGCTCGAAATTCTGCGCCTTCCCGCCAATGAACACGAAAAGATCTGCTTCGACTGCATGAACCGGCGCGCCATGCGCCTGGAAGAGTTGCGCATTGCCGCCGATGTAGCGGCGGAAAAGGTGCGTAAGACCGGCGTTCCCTATCACTTCGCGCCCATGTCGTCGCGCGAGCGCAGGATTGTGCACCTGGCCCTGCGCGACCACGGCGACCTGCATACCGAAAGCGAAGGCGAGGGGCTGCGGCGCTACGTGGTGCTTTATCCCAAGGACTACAAGCCTGCGGGCAAGCCGGCGCAACGCAGAATTCCTTAGCCCGGTAGTGGACCAGTTTGGATTTCTCGCAGTGGCTACAATCCCCCCGTGAACCTCGACGACACCATCGTGGCGATTGCCACACCGCCCGGCCGTGGGGGGATCGGCGTGGTGCGGCTTTCCGGCCCACAAGCCAAATCAGTTGCTCTGCCCATGCTGCGGCTGAAGCACGATCTTGCGCCGGGCCGGGCTGTGTTCGGAGAGTTGATCGAACCCGGCGCTGCTGGTGTGGAGGCGGGTCTTCGACCCGCCCGGACGGGGCAAAGCCCCGTCCCCACACAACCCGTCCCCGCACAACCCCTGCCCGCACAAACCCTGCCCACACAAACCCTAGCCACACAACCCGTCCGCACGCAACCCCGCATGGATGAAGTGGTCGTCACCTACTTCGCCAAGCCCCATTCCTACACGACCGATGAGGTTATCGAAATCTCCGCTCACGGTTCGCCCGTCGTCCTGCAGCATGTGGTTGAGCTGGCACTTGCCGCTGGGGCTCGGCTGGCTGAGCCCGGCGAATTCACCATGCGGGCTTTTCTGAACGGGCGTATTGATCTCACCCAGGCGGAAGCCGTCCGCGATCTGATCGAATCGCGAACTCTCTACCAGGCGAAGGTTGCCGCGCAGCAGCTCGAAGGCGCGCTTTCGCGGCGGCTGCAACCGGTCAAGCAAAAGCTGGTGGCGCTGATCGCGGGGCTCGAAGCGGGCATTGATTTCGCCGAAGACGATGTTTCGGTCATGCCCGCCAGTCAGGTTCTGGAGCGAGTTGCTGAAGTGCAAGCCCCATTGCAGGAGCTGGCGCACTCCTTTGCGTATGGAAGGGTGGTTCATGAGGGGCTGACGCTGGCGATTGTGGGGCGCCCGAACGTGGGGAAATCGAGCTTGTTCAACCAGCTGGTGGAGCGCGAGCGCGCCATCGTGACCGCAACCCCCGGCACTACCCGCGACCTGGTGAGCGAAACCGTTTCCCTTGGCGGCATACCAGTAAAGCTGGTGGACACCGCCGGCATACGCCGGGCGCTCGACGAGGCGGAGAGCATTGGCATTCGCAAATCCATGGAGGCGCTGGCCGATGCGGACCTGGTTCTGGTGGTGCTCGACTCCTCTGCTCCCATCAGCACCGAAGATCACGAGTTGTTGCAGCAGGCGACTGCCAAGCCCGCGATTGCAGTGGAGAACAAGGCGGACTTATCGAGTTGCCAGTTGCCAACTCTCCGTTCCCAGTTGCCGCGGGTGCGGACCTCAGCGAGAACAGGCGAGGGGATTGCCGAGCTGCGCGCCGAGATTTTGCGGCAGGCCGGAGGCGGGGCTGAGCGCGAGTCAGGCTTTCTTACCAATCTGCGGCATCAGTCGCTGGTAAAGGCCTCGCTCGCCGCGTCGCAAGCGGCGCAGGAGGCGGTTTGCAATAAAGTTCCCCACGAGATGCTTCTGCTCGATCTTTACAATAGCTTGCGCCCGCTCGATGAAATTACCGGCGCTACGACCACCGATGACATCCTTAACCTGATCTTCAGTACCTTCTGCATTGGAAAATAAGGGCGGTATTGGTACATTCGTTCTCGGCAGGTCGGCGGAGGCGGGCATGTCTCTGGTGGTGAAGCTGGAAGACGATCTCGGCGAGCATAGCGACTGGGTGATGCTGCATGGGGTATTGCCCGGGCGCGAAGAGCGCGAATTTCCCGTGCTGCGCTGTGTTGACCCCTACGGCAAGACCGTCTTCAACCATCTGCAGATGGAAGCTTTTCTTGAAGAATGGGAGCGGGTGCGCGACCGGGCCAGCGATGAATCGCAGAAAGAAGCCTGGCAGAAGGTGAAAGAGATGGCGCAGAGCTGCCAGTCGGACCGGGATATGTGTCTGCGATTTGTGGGCAATTGAGATTATCTTGAGAGGGCAGCCAGCGCCTGGCGGAATATTCCCTCGAACGAGCCATTCTTGTTGGTCAGAGAGGCCAGAGCTTTCTCTGCCGCGGCCCGCTGATAGCCAAGATTCATTAACGCCGAAAGCACATCGTCTTCCAGCGCGCTTAAGGCTGGGGCGGCAGCCGGCTGCGCTCCTGGCAGCTTGTCGCGCAGCTCGAGCACCATGCGTTCGGCGGTCTTTTTGCCAATGCCGGGAATGCGGGTCAGGCGGGCAAGGTCGTTCGCTCGGATGGCGGCAGCCATTTCCTCCGCCGGCATGCCGCTCAGAATCGTGATCGCCAGCTTTGGCCCGATGCCGCTGACGGTGATCAGGCGCTCAAACAGCTCCTTCTCCGCGGAGAGTAGAAAGCCGTAAAGCGCGATGAGGTCTTCGCGAACCTGGGTGTAAATGTGCAGGGAAACGTCGGCTCCCGCGGCGGGCAGGCCGGCATAGGTGGGCACGCTGACGCTCACTTCATAGCCCACACCACCAGTCTCGACAATAATCTGACCCGGGCGCTTGGAAAGCAACTTTCCGCGGAGATGGGCAATCATGCTGCCGCCATTTTAGCCGCAAACGCGTGCGAGCGGACCCCGGCTAGAAGCGGAACAAATAAGACGCCTTGACGAAGAACTGCCGGCTGTCATTGATGTATCCGCTGCGCGTGCGGGCGATGAGGCCGTAATTCGGATCCAGGGCCAGAGCAGGGTCCAGGTTCTGCAAGTCGCTGTTGTAGCCCACATAAATGGCGGTTCCGGGATGTACGAAATACGTGATCAGAAAATCAGCGTTGAACTGCCTGGCGGTCTGCAGCGAGGTGAAGGCCGGGTTAGCCAGGGTGGAGACGTATTGTGCGATCACGCGCAGAGAAAGCTCGCGGCTGAACTGCCAGTTCCACTCGCTGCGCATGGTGTGATTATTGAACGCGGCATCGCCGCTGCGGCGGTCGCGCAGCCGGCTGAACAGGTAGGTGTTGTCAATCTTGAGCGCCTTCATGGGACGAAAGGAAAGCTTTACGCTGGCGAGGTCCTGGCTGGCAAGAAAGGGCGTTTGGCCGGAAGGCGGCACGAAGTTCACGCCGTCGCCCCACTGGTAGTAACTCTGCAGCGCCATCTTCGACCAATAGCTGGTGCCGAGGGAAATCACGCTGTTGTGCTCGTGGTAGTCCTGGTTGCCGGTGAGCGTGGGAAAGTCGGAGGGCCGCAGGCGTTCGCGAAATTCATCATAGGGAGAAATGCTGAGGTAGGTCTGACCCTTGAACCAGGCGGTCAGGCTGGGGTTGTAGTAGGTATCGAGCCGGGTGCCGTCGTGGGCCCAGACATTATCGGTGTAGATGCCCGGGCCCCAATAGAGCAGGGCTCCATGCTTGGGGCGAAACCAGTAGTTCAGGGTGTTCTTGACGTCGCGGATATCCACGCGGTTTACGAATCCGGCCAGGGTGGTGAAGCCGGGGCTGATGTCGTTGTAGGTCAAGTCGTAGTTCAGGTGGTAGGAGGTGTAGGTGCCTTCCGCCTTGGAAGCGGGGCCCGCCTGGTAGGTTCCGAACACGGTGCGGGTAGAGCTCGCCACAGTTTGAAACATCGCCGTCCAGTTGGGATTGAATTTGAGCCGGGTATCCACGCCGCCCACGCGGTTGAACGCGCCGGCGCCGGGAAGCTCCCAATCGGTGTAGATCAACCCGATGCTGGACTGGCCGAACAGATCGCGATTCACGCGCGCGATGGTGAACGTGGCGCGGTCGCCGGCCAGGGGATCGCTGCTGGGGACGCTTTCTCCGGGCGCGCGATCATCCGTGGCGAGAATCCCCACCGAGTAAGGCCCTCCCTTGCCGGTAAGCCGGGCCCCGAACTGCGGGTCGCCGATCTGCCGGGTGAAAACCAGATCAATCGGCGTTTTGAAGAAGTCGGGGTTCTCCAGAAAGAACGGGCGCTTCTCTGGAAAGAAGACGGCGTAGCGCTGGTTGACCGTAATTTGCGGCTGGTCAGATTCCACCTGGCTGAAATCAGGGTTGGCGGTCAGGTCGAGCACGAACTTGTCATGCAGGACGAACTTGGAATCGAGGCCGCCGCGGAATTCGGCAGTGCGGCTGTCGAAGACCGGGTTCGAGGGATCGCGGGTATCAAGGGCGCGGAAGGAGCGCAGCACGCCGTAAGGGATGAACTCCATGTTGTGGCCGGGGGCGATGCCTTCGAGGCCGGTGGCCGTGGCGGCCTGTCCCAGGCGCCCTTCCATGCGTTGGGAGATCGCCGGCCAGAAATCATCTTCGTTATCGCGCACAATGCCGCGGTAAAGAATGATCCCCCAATCTTGTTCCTTGACCGGGGAAAAACGCAGGCTCTTGAAAGGGATTGCCATCCAGACGACATAACCGCGGGGGGTGAGCTTTCCGCGCGAGTTCCAGACGGTATCAAAGGAAGAATCGAAGTTGGTGGTGTTGCCGCTGCTGTCCTCGATAGGGACTTCGGTCCAGATGGCATCCCACTGCACACCCAGAGGTGTGGTCTGAAAGGCGTAGGCGCGGCGCCGGTCGTGAAACGTGTCGAGAATGATCTCGACCGTGTCGTCATCGAAGATATCTTCGCGGCGCGACATGCGGGCGCGCACTTTGGCCGGATCGTCGAAGCAAACAAAAACGGCATAGAGGTTCCTGGCATCGTAACCGAGGTAGGCATCGGTGGGTTGCGAGGCAGGCTGACCATCGTGCGGGTTGCGCTGAACGAAGCCGCTGACCTTCAGCATGCGCGAAGCGGCTTCGCCCTGAGGGCGCATGCCGAGAAATTCTTCGAGCGTAGGGGCCTGCGCCAGCCTGGGGATGGTGATGACGGGTGTGGGCATGGCGCCCGCGGTGGGGGCGTGTTGCGGCGCAGTCCTGGCCGGGCATGGACAGACCGGGAGGCCAAGCACGCTCAAGAGCTGAAGAAAACCGAAGAACCGGCGCACCGTCGGGTCGAACTTCCCCTGTCGAACTTCCCTGATTGCGTGCCCTGTCCCCTCCGCAAGGCCGCTCGCACCATACATCAGCATCCGCTGCCCTGCAACGCGTTCGTGAAGTTTTTGCGTTTCACGAACAGCGGGAGCTAAAAAAGGGAACTCTGGCGGCGGTTGGGCACGATGCCAAAATGCTCGTAAGCCAGTTGCGTGGCTACCCGCCCGCGAGGCGTACGGTTGAGAAAGCCGATCTGGATGAGGAAGGGCTCGTAGATTTCCTCAATCGCGTCCGGCTCTTCCGCCAAAGCCGCGGCCAGCGTGTTCACACCCACCGGGCCGCCCTGGTATTTCTCAATGATGGCCAGCAGCAGCTTGCGGTCAATTTCGTCAAAGCCGTGGCGGTCTACCTCGAGCATGCGCAAAGCTGCCTGGGCCGTGGGCAGGTCAATCATGCCCGAGCCACGCACCTGTGCGTAGTCGCGCACCCGGCGCAGGAGCCGGTTAGCGATTCGCGGGGTTCCCCGGGAGCGGCTGGCGATTTCCAGCGCGCCATCACGGTCAATTTTCACCGCGAGAATCTCAGCCGAGCGCTCCACGATGATGCGCAAGTCCTCGTGACTGTAGAACTCGAGGCGCAGCACGATGCCAAACCTGGAACGCAGCGGCGAAGAAAGCAGCCCGGCGCGGGTGGTGGCGCCAATGAAAGTGAACGGCTTCACATCCATCGTGTGGGTGCGGGCGGCGGGACCCTGGCCGATCAGAATGTCTAACTTGTAATCTTCCAGCGCGGAATAGAGAATTTCTTCGAGCGCCGGTTGCAGGCGATGCACTTCATCAATGAAAAGAACCTGCTTATCGCGAAGATTAGTGAGAATCGCAGTCAGGTCGCCTTTGATCTGTAGAGTGGGTCCCGAGGTTTGCTGAAAGGGAACGCCCAGTTCGTTGGCGATAATCGTGGCCAGCGTGGTCTTTCCCAAGCCGGGCGGGCCATAGAGAAGGACGTGGTCGAGGGCCTCACCGCGCGAGCGCGCCGCCTCAATGGCCACGGCCAGATTTTCTTTCACTTTAGGCTGGCCGATGAACTCGGCAAGCCGTTGCGGCCGCAGCTTCAGTTCGAATGAAGAATCATCTTCTACAGGAGCAGCTGAGACCAGCCGGTCCTTTAAGCTTTCCTTTTGCAAGTTCGGGTTTTGCCGCGCGAGGGCCACTGGCCGGATAGTAAGCTGAAATTGCGAATCGCGCAATTGGCAGAATCGGCTGGAAGATTGCAAGCTGATTCGAAAATTTCGCACCGTTCGGATTTTCCTCGCTGATTCACAACCCGTTCTATATCTCCACAAAATCTACACAGCAGGAGTGATGTTTTCTCTTGCTCCCACGTCTCCGCTCATGCAAAAGTTTCTTCCCAGCGTCGGGCCCATGGTTCCTTCCCCTGCAAATATTCGCCATCCGCAATGCCTGGAATGGTTCCCCTTTTACGTGTACCGGGTGACCAGCGACGCGCGCTATCGTGCACTGAGCGATTATCAGCAGGCCTGGTACCTGAATCTTCTATTTGCCTCGTGGGTCTCTGAGCGTCCGGGATATTTGCCAGACGACGGGCAGTTGTGGCGCCTCGCGAATGCACGCACCCGCCAATTCTTCGAAAAAGAATGTGGGCCGGTGCTGGGCATGTTCGAGCGTGAGGGCACGGCGACTGACGGTGCTGTCTGGATCTACAACCGGAGCTTGCTGCAGATCTACGAAGAGCAGGTACTTAAATTCCACAGAAAGAAGAAGAAATCCATCAAATCCACAAAGGATGAATTCACTTCTTATCTGGATTTTGAAGGTACACTGAAGAAAGAAAATGGACGAGAAAAGTGTACGCTCCATCCGGAGTCTGGCCTCACCCAGTGGGGAAGTTGCTGGGCGTGCTACTCTGCCAAATATAGCGAGCAGCAGGCAAGTTGAGTTGCAGTGCCCGGTTTGTGGAGGCTCGGGTTGGAAAACTGTTGGCGCTGAGGGGCGTGTGGTGCGGTGTGAGTGCATGGGCCGCCTGCGGGCAGAGCGCTTGCTGGCACAGGCAAACATTCCGCCGCGTTATGTGATGTGCGACCTAGCCAGCTACAAAGTGGATGGGCCTCAGCAGGCATTGGCTTCGGCCAAGATCTCAGCGAAGAAATTCATCGAGCACTATCCCCTGGATAAAACGGGGTTGCTGCTGGTGGGGCCGAGCGGAGTCGGCAAGACCCATCTTTCTGTTGCGATTCTCAGGGAACTAATTGATAGCAAGCGGGTGCCGTGCCTATTTTGCGATTATCGGGAACTACTAAAGCAAATTCAGAACTCGTACAACCCATCCGTGCAGGTGACCGAACTCGATCTGCTGCGGCCGGTTTTCCAGACCGAGGTTTTGGTGCTCGATGACCTCGGGGCGGTGAAGCCCACCGAGTGGGTCTGGGATACAGTCAGCGTGATCCTCAACACCCGCTACAACGAGAACCGTACAACCATCATTACTTCCAATTTTCTTGATGGGCCAGCAGCGGCAGTTTCCGGCACACGCGGGCCGAACCGCGAAGAAACACTTGGCGACCGCATCGGCGAGCGCATGCGCTCACGGCTATGCGAGATGTGCCGGGTGCTGGTCCTGAACGCGCCCGACTACCGGCAGAAGTTGCGCGCCAGCGCTGTGCGGTAGGTTCTCTTCACCCCAAGCCATTTCCTGCCAATTAGAATACCTTCGTGCTTTCCGAGCGGCTCGAATTCATCGCCGAGCGGGACGCGGAGATATTTGCCTCCGCGCCGGCGGCGCCAGCCGTCTTCCTGCTGCAGGGAGAAGACGCACATTCTGAGCCATACATCAGCAAGACGGCGAACCTGCGCCGCCGGCTGCAGCGCCTGCTCGGCCCTCCAACTGAGCGAAGCAAAAAGCTCAACCTGCGCGACCGCATTCACTGGATTGAATACACCCCGGTCGGGTCTGATTTCGAATCGGGTTTTCTTCTATATAAGCTCTTGCGCTCGGTTTTTCCGAAGAGCTACGCTGCGCGGCTCCGCCTGCGCTTTGCTCCATTCCTCAAGCTGCATCTGGAAAACGAGTACCCGCGCGCCTCCATCACCACGCGGTTGGGCCGGCTAAACGGACGCTCTTTCTACTACGGGCCCTTTCCCTCCCGTACGGCAGCCGAGAAGTTCGCCAACGACTCGCTCGACTTTTTCAAAATGCGGCGGTGCGTGGACGATTTACGCCCCGACCCTGCCTTCCCCGGCTGTATCTATTCAGAGATGAAGATGTGCCTGGCGCCCTGCTTCAAGGGCTGCACGGACGGGGAATACGCAGCCGAGGTCGGCCGCGTGCAGACATACTTCGAGAGCGGCGGGCAATCACTGGTGCGCCAGATTGCGGTGGAACGCGAGAAGGCTTCGAGCCAACTGGAGTTTGAAAATGCGGCCGCGCAGCACGCGCGCCTGGAGAAGCTGAAGCCTGTGCTCAGCCAACTTCCGGAGATGGTTCACCGGCTCGACCAGCTGTCTGCAGTCATAATCCAGCCAAGCGCCGCGCCCGAATCGGTGAATCTTTTTCGCGTGGATGGGGGCCTGATCTCCAGCCCGCTGGCCTTTGCCATTCCGCCGCCAAAACACACCCGGTCGCAGTCTATGGAGTCGCGGATTCAGGAGGCGCTGGCGGCGATTCCTACCGTGGCGCCGCGCTCGGCGCTTGAAACCATGGAGCACCTGGCCCTGCTCAGGCGCTGGTACTATCGCGGTAGCCGAAAGGGCGAAATTTTCTTTGCCGATTTCCTGGGC
The DNA here is from genome assembly GCA_035517775.1 of Terriglobales bacterium. GTDB lineage: Bacteria > Acidobacteriota > Terriglobia > Terriglobales > Acidobacteriaceae > DATIYF01. The sequence goes on along the minus strand of DATIYF010000062.1, from coordinate 14,741 downwards.
AATGAGAAGGGCGCATTGCCCGTGCGGCGCATCGTACGTGGGGTGGCGCGCGTGTACCGCGGAGAAAGCCCCGAGCCGGCGGTGGAAAGGAGTGCGATGTGAATAAGAAAGGCGGCAACGACAAGTCGCTGCGCGAGCACCTTCTCTATCTGCTTGAAGGCGGGGGCGCGCACACCAGCTTTGACGAGGCGCTCGGCGGCATGCCGCCCGAGCTGGGGGGAAGGAAACCGGCAAACTTTCCCCATACTGCATGGATGCTGCTCGAACACATGCGCCTCGCTCAGTGGGATATTCTCGAGTTCAGCCGCAATCCCAGGCACGTTTCTCCAGGCTGGCCGGAGGGTTACTGGCCGAAAGCGGAGGCGCCGCCCAGCACGGCCGCCTGGAGTGCCAGCCTCAAGAAGTTTCGCACCGACCTAAAAACGATGTGCGGGCTGGTAAAGAATCCCAAGACAGACCTGTTCGCCCGCATCCCCTGGGGTGAGGGCCAAACCATCCTGCGCGAAGCCCTGCTGGTGGCCGATCACAACGCCTATCACCTGGCGCAGATCGTGGATGTGCGCCGGCTCTTGGGAGCCTGGAAGTGAGCCGAAGCGGTCACGCAGCGAACTGTACATCCCAGGAAGATTCAGTTCGCGGTTCTCAGATGTCAGTGCTCAGCGCGGGGGGAAGGCGACGTGGCTAAGCCGGCCGTGGTCAACTTTGCACAAGCGCTGGCCGCCGTGCTGCTGGGAAACCTTGCCTATTTCCTGCTCTTTCCTTATTTGCCTGCCTGGGCCCGCCATGATGCCCGCCGCATTGATCTCGGCCTGCTGCTGGACTTTTGCCTCTGCGCCCTGCTGTTTGCAGTGATCAAGAGCGTTACCGGGCGAAGCCGCGCCCGATCTTGAGTTTGTCTCTTTTTGGGGCAATCCGGTTACTTTGGGAACTTCGGTAACTCCCCTGGAAAAGTTAGAATCGGCCAGCCATATGCAGAAAGTCGCCATCCTTTACGATGCCGGCCAGGCCGTACTCTCGACCTTCGACCTGGACGAAGTGCTGCAGCGCATTCTGGCTATCGCGCGCGATTACTTTCACTTGCAGACGGTGGCGGTTCTACTGCTGGATGAGACCAAGCAAGAACTCTATCCCCGCTGCCAGATCGGGTGGGATAAGGGCGTGGAAGGCCTGCGTTTGCCTCTGGGCAAGGGCGTAACCGGGACGGCAGCCAAGGAAAAGCGCCCGATCTATGCGGCCGACGTGGCTCTGGATCAGCGCTATGTCGCCTCGTCCAAGAACACGCGCTCGGAGTTGGCCATTCCGCTCATGGTGCAGGATGAGATTGTAGGCGTGCTCGATTTTCAGAGCGAAACGGTGGATTATTTCGACTCTGAAACCATTGACCTGCTGACGCTATTTTCAACCCAGGCCTCGATGGCCTTGCAGAATGCGCGCCTCTATTCGCTGGAGCGCCGCCGCGCGCTGCAACTGGAGGCGATCAATGCGATTGCCAAGCAGACCACGGCGGTGCTGGACCTGAAGGAGCTGCTGGCCAAGGTCTGCGTGCTGATTCAGCACGCGTTTCCGATCTCACACGTTTCGGTGATGCTGAAGGAAGAAGATGACCTGGTTCTGCGGGCTCACTATGGCAGCCTGACGCCGCGGATGGCCGAGGGCAGCCGCCTTGCCTCGAATGGCGGCCTCTGGGGGCGGGCCCTGGCCAGCGGCAAGACCCTGATCGAGGGAGATGTGAAAACCGCGCCCGACTATGTGCCTCTCTACCAGGAGACCAGCTCGCGAATCTGCATCCCGCTGGCTTCGTTCGGCCAGACTCTGGGAACCCTGGTGCTCGACAGCGCTCAGGCCGGCGCCTTCAATGCCGGCGACGTGCAGTCGCTGGAATCGGTGGCGGATATCTGCTCCAACGCGATCCAGAATGCCCACTACGTGGATAAGGTGAAGCAGCTGGCCTATCTCGACGGCCTGACCGGCATCTTCAACCGCCGCTTCTTCGAATTGCGTATTTCGGAGGAAATCGAGCGGGCACGCCGCTTCGGCGCCGGCATGGCTGTGATCATGGTGGATATTGACCAGTTCAAGCGGCTGAACGATGAGTTCGGGCACCTGCTGGGCGACGAAGTGCTGCGCCAGGTTTCCTCGATTTTTCATCAGCAGCTGCGCAAGATTGATGTGGTTTGCCGCTATGGCGGCGAGGAATTTGCCATCCTGCTTTCGCAAACCAGCCCGCAACATGCGCTGGGAGTAGCGGAAAAGCTGCGCCGCCTGGTGGAAACCTGGCAGTTTCCCGGCGTGCCCCAGCCGGTGACCATCAGCGCGGGAGCGGCCACCTATCCCGAACACGGCACGACCCGCGATGAACTGGTGAAAGCAGCGGATGCGGGGCTCTACGCCGCCAAGCAGGCGGGAAGAAACCGGACGCTGCTGGCGCCAATCTGCCAGGGCGCGGCCCAGGGATGAATGAGCATCCGGTCAGATATCCGCCAGCCCCTGCCTCAGCTTTAAACGCAACTCCTGCCGCAGCCTTTCCTGTTGCCGGCGCAGTTCCCGGCTCTGCTCGCGCTTCTGCTGCTCCAGGCACTGCATTTTCTGCTGCAGCTGGCGCATGCTGCGTTCAAGCTCAGGCTGAATCCGGCGCATTTCCTGGGTGTAGGCCTCAATTTCCGGCTTCACCCGGGCCAACTCGGATTGCATCCTGGTGAGGTCCATCTGGGCGGTGATTCTTGGCAGTTCCAGGCTTTCCTCCTGCATCCCCGATTGGCTGCGGTCGGGCAGGGTGAGGGTCAGGGTCTGCTCTTTCCGGTCGCGGATGACCACCACGCTGACGCTGTTGTCTTTCCTTCCACGCAGGGCATGGCTGAAATCTCCGGAATCGTTGACCGGCTGGTCGTTGACCCGGACGATCACATCGCCCGCGTGAAAACCCGCCTTCTCGGCGCGGCTGCCTCTTTCCACCGAGCGCACCAGCACTCCTTTGCCATTCTTTACGCCAAAGAAGTCTCCTAGCTGGGGCGTAAGGTTTTCGACCATCAGGCCGCTGCGCAGGGAAGAATGCACAATCACCACCGAGACTGGAAGGTCCAGGTCAACGTCGGGAATCGCCGGCATAGAGGGCATTTCGAACTTGAATTCTTTGGGTCCGGATTCGAAGTGAAACAGCTTATTCCGGTCGCCAAGCTCGGCTTTCAATGTGAGCGGTTTGCCGTCGCGGAAAATGCCGATACTGATTACGCGGCCGGCGGGGATCTCATGGATCAGGCGGCGAAGCTGCTCTACGCTCTCCACTTTCTCGTCGTTGATGCTCATGATGACGTCGTGCTCTTTGATTCCCGCCTTGCCGGCGGGGGCATCCTGGTCGACCAGGGTGACCTCGACGCCGGTTTCCTCTTTCAAGTGCAGAGGCTCCATGCGGTCTGGAGTAATGTCGCGGGTATCTACGCCGAGATAGGATTCGCCTTCAAAAAAACCTTCGCTCGAATCGCCAAAGGAACCATTCGAACCCGGCAGGAAGCCGGCGGCCGAGGCGGCAACGGCAAGGCACATCAGCAATACGCTGGTGAGAATTGCTCTGGGCATGTTCTGCCTCCGAAATCGCGATCTTCGCGCTACTGACCGCGGCGGATATTGATATCGCCGGTGGCGGTGCGAATCTTCAGCATGGGGCCGCCGCCGGCCAGCGATCCTTCGGCCGTAACGGTTTTTGGCCCCCACTCGCCACCTTCGGTTGTGACATGAATCTCGGGAAAATCCGATTGAATCGTATGCCCGTTGGCCAGTTCGATGGCGGCGCGCACCGTGATAGGCAGATTGGGCGCCAGAAAGACCGTAATATCTCCCGCCGAGGTCTCGAGAGAAGAATCACGGGGTTCGCCGCCGCCCGGGGCGAAACGGGCGATAATGCCCCCGGCGCCGCTTTCCACCTGGGCCGAAGAGACCGTTCCCAGATCAATGCGCCCGGCGCCGGTCTCGGCCCGGACCGGGCCTTTGGCAGAACCCAGATGAATGCTGCCGCCCCCGGTCTCGATTTCCACCGGCCCGCCCACGTCTCCGATTTCAATGTTGCCGCCGCCAGTGGAAACCTTCAGCCGTCCGCCGCATTGCTTCACCTGGATATTTCCGCCCCCCGCCTCGAGCACCGCTCCCTGCTGGCCGGAGACGAGAACGATGTCGCCGCCGCCAGTGGAAGCGTTGAGCTTACCCTTGACCGAGCCGACATAGACCCTGCCGCCGCCGGTTTCGAGGCTGAGGTCGCCGCCGACGGATCCGATTTCAATGTTGTCTCCGCCGGTCTGGGCGTTCACCGAGCCGCCAATGCCATCCATGTGGATCTTGCCGCCGCCGGTCTCCGCGTCCACGCTGCCGGTAATGCCCTCGGCCGAAACCGCGCCGCCTTCGCTCTCGACTTTCACCGACTCCAGATCATGCGGGACCGTGATATGGAACTCACCGGAGAAGCGCCGGACGTTGCCGCCCTCCCACTCGCCAACAATCCACGCCGTATCACCGCGCATATACGAGTTGACCTTGTAATCGCCGAGCTGGCGCCGCGCCTTGTCTTCGGAGGCGCTATAGGCGCGAGTGTGTACCTGGTAGGTGATCTCCGGCTGGGAACTGCCTTCAATGCGGACCGAGCCGGCATCCACTTTCACGCGCAGGTTCTTCGCCGGACCAAGCGAGCCGGTGATCTGGTGCACCCACCTGTCACCCTCGCGATGAACGCTAGTCCCCTGGGGGTTGGCCTGGGCTGCGGCCTGGGCGCCGGCCGCCGGCGTAGCTTGGCCTGCGGCGAAAGGCCCGGTCAGCACAACCGCCACTGCGAGTTTGAAAAGTGTTTTCACAGATGTCCTTTAGTCAAATCAATCAATTTCGGGCAGCTGCGCCAGCTCGGTGCGCGCCTGCGAGCGGATATATTCGTTCTTGTCGCCTTGCGCCAGCCGCTGCAGAACCGAGCGCACGCTGCTATCGGCGCGGACCGCCTCCAGGGCATTCAGCGCCTGCGTGCGCACCCCGGAGTTGGAATCATTCAACAGCGCCTCCAGCATGGCATCGCGCACGCGGACGTCGGACTTCACGAAGGGGCTGAGAGCAGCCACCGCCTTCAGCCGCACTCCGGGGTTGGAGTCATAGCGCAGGGCGTAGACCAGAGCTTCGCGCACCTGGAGATCCGCGGGGCGCTGGGTGAGCAAGTCTACGGAATCCATGCGCACGCCGGAGTTGTAGTTGTTACGCGCCGCAAACAGCAATAGCTGCTGGATGCGCTGGTCGTTCAGCGAGCCATGCGCCTCTTCCGTGGAAACCGTGTCGTACCTGATGTTGATCTGGTTTGTGCCGGGTTCCTGTGTGACTGAGCGGATGCCGCTGATGGTGGCCTCTGCCGGCTGCAAAGTTGCGGAGGGGCTCTCGATAGGCCCTTTGCCCACCTGATAGGTCGTCCCGATGCCGGCGGCAAAGCCCACAATAAAAATGGCTGCGGCCAGAGCGGGAGAGAATCGCATTTGGCGCAGCCATGCGGCCGGGTCAAAAACCAGGCGCCGCCAGAAGCCATGTGGTTCCGCGCTTTCCAGGGCCTCCTGCAGGCGCATGCGCGAAGCCGCCAGCAGGTTGGGCGCGGGCTCCTCCACTGCCAACTCGGCCATATGCGCGTGCAGATCGCGCACCCCCTTCAGTTCGGCCGCGCAGGCGGCGCACCGCCCCAGGTGCTGCTCCAGTTCGTAGCGAGCGTCATCCGCCAGTTCGTTGTAAAGGTAGAGCAGCAGGTTTTGTTGCACCCATTCACATTTCATCGTCGCACCCCCTCGTAGGGGAGAATCCTCTCAACTCCCGCTTTGCCCGGTGGACGAGCATCGTACCCGTCCCCCCGCAAGCCTTGTCAAATTCCTCAGCGCATATCCGCCAACGCCCCGCGCAGCTTTTGCGTAGCCCGGAACAAGGTATTCTTCGCGGTCTCTTCGGTGGTATGCAAAATCTCGCCCACGGTTCGCAGCTTCAGGCCGTGATAATGCTTCAACTCAAACACCAGGCGCTCCTTGGCCGAGAGCCGCTCCAGCGCGCTCTGAATACGCTGGCCGACTTCGCGGCTCATCAGCTGATGCTCGGGGTTGGATCCGGCCCGGGCATCCGGCACCTGGTCGAGCACATCGTAGGTCTGGCCTTCCCCATCCACCGCCACCGGCGCGTCTTCTTTCCGCACCTGGCGTTTGCGCAGGTGGTCGAGGCACAGGTTGGAAACGATGCGGTAAATCCAGGTATAAAAAGAGCACTCGAAGCGGAAGCTGCCAAGATTCCGGTAGGCCTTCAGGAAGGCTTCCTGGTAAATGTCCTGGGCCTCGTGGGCGGAACCGGTGAGGTGCAGGGCCAGGCGAAGCACGGCCTGGTCGTACTGGCGCACCAGTTCCTCGAAGGCGGCGCGGTTGCCGCGTTGCGCCTCGCGTACCAGCTGGGTGTCGTCTATCCGGCTCAGACCTTGTCCCGCCATCTGGCCCCGCACTGTCGGGTCCTGGGTTCTGACGCCCCGTTCCCCCGGATGCCGCGCTTCCGGGATGGAACACTCGCCAACCGTTAAGGATACTGCCCAAGCATCGGCCGGCATGACTCTGGTTTGTCCCTCGTTGGCAGCGGGATAGCGTCCTTTTCGCCGCCATAGTATGGACGTGGCACGCGGGCAACCGTGAGCAGGGATAGGCCAGAAGTCCTGCCCCTAAGGCCCGCGAAAAAAAGGAGGTTACCACCGGTTGCCGGAAGGGGAGCGGAAAATCGCCGGCCGCCAGAGAAGGCGGCGCCCTCGCCACAGCGCCGCCCCTACTCGGTGGCCTCTTTTTCGATGACGACCTTGAGATGGGTGGTCACATCCTTGTGCAGTTTGACGGGAACCGCGAACTCGCCCAGGGTCTTGAGCGGTTCATGCAGCTGGATTTTTCGGCGGTCCAGGTTGAAGCCCTTTTTCTCCAGGGCCTCGGCCAGATCGCCGGAGGTGACCGAGCCGAAAAGCTGATCATGCTCGCCCGAGCGCCGCTGGAAGGTGATGGCCAGACCATCAAATTGCTTGGCCAGTTCCTCCGCCTGCGATTTTTCTTTGGCCGAGCGGCGCAGGGCCGCCGCCTTCATCTGCTCGATCACGGCCTTATTGCCGGCAGTGGCTTCAATCGCCAGCTTGCGCGGCAGCAGATAGTTGCGGCCGAAACCTTCGGCCACCTTAATTAAGTCGCCCCGCGAGCCCAGCTTGGCAACATCTTCCTTCAATATGACTTCCATGGAACTCTCCTATGCATGCCTGGCCACTGATCTACACGGATCTTGACGGGCAAAAAGAACAGAAAAATCTGTGCCAATCCGCGGAAATCGCCGGCGTTTTTACGAAGCCCGGCCGGCGAAGGGCAGCAGCGCAATGTTGCGCGCCTGCTTGATGGCCACCGAAAGCCGCCGCTGATGCGGCGTGCACACGCCGGTCAAGCGTCGCGGCACAATCTTGCCATTCTCGGCCACGAACTGGCCGAGCAGCCGGTAGTCCTTGTAATCAATGGCGTCAATTTTCTCGACGCAGAACTTGCAGACCTTCTTGCGCCGGAAAAATTTGCGCCCGCCTTCTCGCCCCCCGGGCCCGCCGGGGCGAGGCCCGCGGCGCTCGCCGCGATCACCGCTGGGGCGATCTCCACTGGGGCGATCACCGCTGGGGCGGTCACCACTCGGACGATCTGTGCTCGGACGATCTCCACTAGGGCGATCTCCGCTCGGGCGTTCTCCACTGGCGGCGGGCTCGGCCGCCGGCGCCGTGGTTGCTTTGGTTTCTTCTGCCATGGTGCTCCTTAAAGAGATTTCTTATGCCGTGACCGCGGCGGTCTCGCCCCCGCCCTCGGCCGGCGCCGCAGCGGGCGGCGCCTTGCGGCGCGCCTCGCGAATCTTTTTGACCTTGTCCAGCCGCTTCTGTTCTTCATCAATGCGCACGGTAAGAAACTTGATCACCGGCTCGGTCACGCGCAGCCGGCGCTCCAGTTCGTGCACCAGGTCGCCCTGCCCTTCGACAATCAGCAGCAGGTAGATGCCTTCGTGGAACTTGCGCACGGTGTAGGCCAGGCGGCGCTTGCCCATGCGTTCCACTTTCTTCATGGTCCCGCCCGAGGAGGTCACCGCCGTCTCCAGCGTGGAAATCAGCTTGTCCTGGTCCTCCTCCGGCATGTCCGGCCGGACGATAAACATCAACTCATAAGTACGATTCATCCCAACGCTCCATCTGCCGCCGATTCCCGCGGATCAACACAGATCAGGAATTAAATCGGTGTCGTCCGCGTCAATCCGTGGCTAATCTTCTTCCGGCTCCTCCGGTTTTTCCTTCCGGTTGAATCGGTTCATGGCCGCTTCCGGGCCTTCGCTCAAAATCACTCGCACCGCCTCGGCCGCAACCTCGAGCACCTCGTCCACCTTCTTGAGCTGCGCCTTGCGAAAGGGCTTGAGAATTCTCTTCTCCGGCGCAATGCCCAGCCGGATGCGCAAAAACTCCTGCGTGCCCAGCGCTCCGATGATGGACTTCATGCCGTTGTGCCCCGCCGAACTGCCTCTCTGGCGGATGCGAATCTTACCCAGCGGCAAATCCAACTCGTCGTAAATCACGATCAGGTCTTCTTCCGGCCTGATCGCCTGCTCGGCCGCCAGGTCGCGCACCGCCAGCCCGCTCAAGTTCATGTAAGTCTCAGGCTTGGCCAGCAAGACCTCTTTTCCTTCGATACTCGCCCGCGCCGTGAGCGCATGGCACTGGCGATTTCTTACTTCCACGCCGCATTCATCGGCCATGCGGTCAATCGCCAGAAAACCCAGATTGTGGGGCGTGAACTGATACTCAATGCCCGGATTGCCCAAGCCCACAATCAGTTTCATTAGCTCTCAGCTGTCAGCTCTCAGCTTTTAGCTGTTGGCCCACAACCCGGAGCCTTCATCCGTAAGAAACCAGCCAACCTGAAGGTTATTTCTTCTCTTTCTTCTCGGCCTTTTCTGGTTTCTCCGGCGCAGCCTCGGCTTCCTCGCCTTCAACCTCCTGCTTGCCCTTCTTGATAACTTCCGGCTCGGCCGGGGCCGCTGCAGCCTCAGCCGCCACCGCTTCCGGCGTCGCCACCACTTCTTCTTTCACCGCTGTAATGTGCGCCACCGGCTGATTGGCATCGCTCAGAAACTTCAGCTTCTCGCCGTGCGGCAGATCGCTTACCCGCAGCACTTTGCCGAAGACCAGCTCAGTGACGTCGGCTTCGATGGAGCTGGGGATATCACCCGGCAAACACTCGATTTCGACCTCGCGCAGAATCTGCTCGAGAATTCCGCCCTGCTGCTTCACCCCCGCGGCCTCGCCCTTGAGCACGATGGGTACGTTGACCCGCAGCTTCTGGTCCATGGCGATGCGCTTCAAGTCAATGTGCAGCAGCGCCCCCTTTACCGGCTCGTATTGCCAGTCCACGATCATGGCGCGCGTGCGCTCGCCGTTCAGCGCCAGCTCGAAGATGGTGTTGTGCCCGGTCTGGGAGTGCAGAATGCGCGCCACCTGGCGCGGATCAAGAGCCACGGGAACCGTTTCCTTGCCCGCGCCGTAAAGAACGCCGGGGAGCTTGCCTTCGCGCCGCACCCGCCGGGCATCGTTCTTGGTGCCGGGGGTGCGCGCCTGTGCTTCCAAAAGGTTGTTTTCTGTCGCTGTTGCTGTCGCCATAAGAATGATTCCTTACAAGAACAATTTGCTGACCGAGGTTTCCTCGTGAATGGACTGAATAGCGCGCCCGATCAGGCCGGCAATACTCAACACCCGGATTTTCGGCTCGCGCCTGGCGTCTTCACTCAGCGGAATCGTATTGGTCACCACCACTTCGGTGATGCAGGACTTCGAAATGTTTTCCACCGCTGGCCCGGAGAGCACGGGGTGCGAGCAGCAGGCATACACCGCGGCGGCGCCATTCTCCATCAAGGCACTTGCCGTCTTCACCAGCGTGCCAGCGGTATCAATCAGGTCGTCAATGATGAGACAAGTGCGGCCCCTGACGTCACCGATCACGTGCATGATCTCGGCCACGTTCATTTCCACCCGCCGCTTATCCATGATGGCCAGGGCTGAATCCATCTTCTTGGCGAAGAAGCGGGCCCGCTCCACGCCGCCTGCATCGGGCGAGACCACGGTCAGGTCGGGCAGGGCCAGCTTCTTGAAATAATCCACCAGCACCGGGGAAGCGAACAAATGGTCCACCGGGATGTTGAAGAAGCCCTGCAACTGGGGCGCGTGCAAATCCACGATCAGGGCGCGATCCGCCCCGGCCGTGGTGAGCAGATCGGCCACCAGCTTGGAGGAAATCGGTACGCGTGGCTTATCCTTGCGGTCCTGCCGGGCATACCCGAAATAGGGAATCACCCCGGTGATGCGCCGTGCCGAGGCCCGCTTAAGAGCGTCAATCATCAGCAGCAGCTCCATCAGGTGCTCATCCACCGGCCGGCAGGTGGGCTGGATGACGAATACATCGGCCCCGCGCACGTTCTCCTGAATCTGCACATAGGCCTCGCCATCCTTGAAGCGCGTCACCTGGGCGAGGCCGCGCGTCATAGCCAGAAAGGCGCAAACCTCCTCGCACAGCGCCTCGTTGGCGGTGCCGCAGAAGATCTTGAACTTGTCGTCCACACGGGCGCGTTGCGGCTTGCGCTCCGGCTTCTCCTCGGCGTGGGCTTTCTTCTCCGTGGTGGTGACAAGAGTTGCCATAGAAGCTGCTGGCTCCTGGCTTCCAGCCGTCCCGCCATCAGCCGGGAGCTGGAAGCTGGTTTTCTGGCTGGGCCGCTAGGATTCGAACCTAGACAAAGTGCTCCAAAGGCACTTGACCTACCATTAGTCGACGGCCCAGTGAAAGCGTTGTTGATGGAAGAATCTGTTGATAACCCCGCACCGCAATTGTCAATCAACAGTCCAGAATCAACAATCAAAAATTCTCTTCCAGTATTGCCGCCGCGTCAGCGTTGTGGTGGCGGTCGCCGGAAATCCCGACTTGCGCAACGTCATTGCCGCGCGGCGGGCCGCCGCCAATGAAGCAAAAAGCCCATACAGCGCCGATCCGGAGCCCGAAAGCGAGGCATATTCCGCCCCGGCGCGTTCGAGCACACGCTTGGCCTCGCATAACTCGGGATACTGAGGAAACACGACCCGTTCAAAGTCGTTTTCGATCCCGGTACGGACGAGGTCGAGAAGCGGGGTCTCGGCCCGGCCCCTGCCGCCTTTCGCAGGGACACCGGATAAGGTCTTGCCAGCCTTAAACTTAACCTGGCCTGAGCCGCTCAGCCACCCGGAAACCGTGCGGCCAAGCTCAAACATTCTATCGGAGGGCGAAGCGGGCGTCAATTTTGCGGAGTCCGGCAGAGGCCGTGTGGGGACAGGGCTTGCCCCGTCCAGGCCGGGCATAGCCCCGCCGCCACACAGGCCGTCCCAATCCGCAAACGCCTTCGGGGTCGAAACGGCAATCTCCGGGGTCACAATCACGCACGGCATCGAGGGCAAATCCGGCAGGGGATACACCTCCTCGCCATGGCCCACGCCCAGCACCGTTCCGCCGATGAGAAATAAGGGAATATCCGACCCGGCTTCCGCCGCCATGCGCAGCCTTTCGGAAGGCGAAAGCTGCTTGTTTACCGCGCGCTCCAGAGCCAGCAGCGCCGCCACCGCATTTGCCGAGGCCGCGCCCATCCCGCCTTGCACCGGCAGCCGCTTTTCAATGTGGATGACCACCCGCCCCCGCACCTCTAGCGCCGCCATCGCCGGCTCGACGATGCGATAGCAGGTATTCGACGCGTCCTTGGGCACGCGCAGATCGTCGCAGAGAATCTCAATGCCCGCGCCCCGCCGCACCTCTACCCGAATCACATCGTGCAGTGCGATGGTCTGATACACGGTGCGCAGCTCGTGAAACCCATCCGGGCGAGGCGGGCCAATGCCCAACCCGAGATTGATCTTCGCGAACGATCGGAGGGTAACTGCCATGGGGAGATGATTGTAGAGCGCCGCAGGCCCGTTTTCGAATGCTGATTTTGAACAACTGCTCTTATGACAGGCGGGCGCGGTGTCGGTCGGCCGGCAGAAGAATTGTTACCTGACCATGGTACGGCTGCGCGGAAGCTGGAGCATGCGGGCGAACGGAGGGCGTTCCGATTTCGTAACTCCGGCGACGCCGGTGCGCTACGATGAGCGGGCGAGTGTATAGGCTTGACCCCCAGGAGGTGAAGGATGACGACGGGAAGCGTTCGAGCAGTAACCGGGTGGTTAATTCCTGGAGTGGTTTTGGTCCTCGCCGCCGTTGCATTTGCCGGTGCTGGAGCTGCCCCCGCAGGGAAAGACTCAGCCGCCCAGCGAGTACAGGCCGCCCAAGCCGAAGCAACACGGTCAGAAGTACAGTCGAGCAGGTGGACTTTCTCGGAGCGAAGGCTGCCGGGTTTGGAGTGGCGGTCAGCTCTCCCGACGGCGGCAGGCCAGGCTACCTGCGGCGACGGAAGTTACATGTGTGGGTCTGGCGACGGAGCTGTTTGCTGCAACAATTACGATGTCTGCTGCAGACGCCAGAACTCAAGTCAGTACTACTGCATCGCTCAAGGCAACACATGTCCGTGAAGCGCGCCATCGTCGGCGCAGTGCCGCGCACGTAACGATCTGCTAGAACTGTCGCCCTCCGACTTCGGCCTCGGCGAGGACTGGGATTTCTACCCTCTCCTCTTGTAATACACCGCAAACTCGAACCCCGGATTCGGCGGAAACAACTCCGCCACTTTCCGCAGCCGCTCAGCCATAGCCGCCGGCGCCAGCAGCGGATAATCCCGCTCCCGCAGATCGTAGTAATCCACATCGAGGAAGAGTGAGAGCAGATACACCGAAATCGCATCCGAGAAGGCGGCGGCAAAGTATTCGTTCTTGTGCTTCTCGGTGTCAGGGCCGACTCCGGTGGCGAGCTTGCGCGATTCCCAGGCATCGAGCGAGGTCTCGCCGCGGGCGTTCGCTTCGACTTGCTTCCAAACCAGGTCGGCGAAGGCCTGCGAAACGCCCGCGCGCTCCACCACAGCGTGACCGACATTGATAAAGAACTCAAAGGCCACGGAGAACTTATCGTCCATCAGGCGAGTGGAAATGAACACGCACTGCGAATCGCCCAGGCTGAGATTGCGGTGGCAAACGGCGTTATCGCTCAGGGCCACGTCATAGCGGTCGGCGATCACTGTGTCTTCGCCCTGGTTCACGGTAAGCGGCACAAAGTAATAGGCCTTGCGCTGCAAGGCGGCAGCAGCGGAGGCGGGCACGGCGGCCACCATGCGCTCCAGGTCGGTAGAGGAGATCGGCATTTCCCCGGAAACCGCGTAGCAGACCCCGTTGGCCGCCTGCGTAACCGGGCTCTGGCGGACTACCTCCGCCGGGGTTCGCGTAGTGGCAGACGCAGCTTGCGACATAAACAAGTATTGTAGCCTACCGCAATTTTGCCGCGCGGCAAGCTTTTCGACCTGCGTTCCGGCGTAGCGCGGGCCCCCACTTCGGGGGGTGCTCCCTTATACTGCGCGGTTGGATCTCCTATGCCTGCCGCCGCTTCATCCCGCTTGGCCTACATTGACTGGATGCGCGGCCTGGCCTGCCTGCTGATGTTTCAGACCCATTGCTACGACTCCTGGCTGGGCTCAGTCCCTCGCAAAGGCGAGTTCTTCATGTGGTCGCAGTTGGGAGGCACGCTGCCGGCTCCTTTGTTTCTCTTTCTGGCGGGGATCTCCTGCGCCCTGATTGCCGACCGCTCGCTGCGGAAGGGTATCGAGGCTTCGGCCATTGGGCGCTTCACGGTCAGGCGGGGAGCGGAGATTCTCGGCCTGGGCCTGCTGTTTCGGGTGCAGGAATATGTCATTTCATGGGGATGGGCGCCGTGGAGCGATCTGTTCCGCGTGGATATTCTGAACACCATTGGCGTAGCCATCATGCTGATCGGGCTGCTCGAGTGGGCAGTGCTCTCTCTGGTCAAGGGAGAGAGCGCACGCGGGGCCGTGGCTGGATCTGCGGCCGGGGTTGGCCTGCTGATTTCACTTCTCACGCCGCTGCTTTGGACCACCTGGCGGCCGGATTGGCTGCCCTGGCCGCTCGAATCCTACATCAACGGCGTGCACAATCTCGGGCAGCCGCAGGCGTGGCTGTTTCCGATCTTTCCCTGGGTAGCTTTCTCCTTCGCCGGGCTGGCTGCGGGCTTCTTCCTGCTCAGTGGCTGGGCGCATTCTAAAGGCGCACTGGTCTTCGCTCTGGCTGGGGCGGCGGGGCTTGCCCTGATCTATGCCGCCCGCTGGCTTGATTCGCGCCCGTGGCAACTTTATCCGGTGTACGACTTCTGGCATACCAGCCCCAATTTCTTTCTGATTCGGGTCGGGCTGCTGCTGGTGATTTTGGCCCTTGTCTATCTCTGGTGCCGCTGGGGCGGCGGGCAGTGGGGATTCAGCCCGCTCATCCAGCTCGGCAAGACTTCGCTTCTTGTCTATTGGGTGCACATCGAGTTCGTGTATGGGCGATTTTCGATTCTGCCCAAGCACGCGCAGAGCATCGCGACCGCCTCGTTGGGGTTGCTCACGATATTCCTCGCGATGGTTCTGCTTTCCTGGCTGCGTACGCGGACCAAAGGCCGCGGGGCAGAAGCGATTGCCTGGCTGCGCCCGAGTAAAGGGAAATTCAACCGGCTTGCCGGTTGAAGCTTGTTTTCTCAGAACCGGCGCAGGAATTCCAGCACCTGGCG
>DATIYF010000061.1:0-55348 GCA_035517775.1 Terriglobales bacterium | reverse complement strand
GTCGGGGCGCCAATCGCGGTCAGGAACACCAGAACTGCCAGCAAGCGTAGAGTCTTTTTCACGGTACAATCTCCTCAGGGAAGTAACTGCACCGTGATAATGTGCTGGGTCAGGCGGCAATGCCCAGATCACCGAGGTAATGCCGGTTGTCCCGGAACTGTAACGGCTTATGACACTGTTTTCCGCGCTTGACGATCTGCGAAACACCACCCTTAGAGCCATTTCCGGGGTTCTGCGGCGGCTGGAATACCTTTCCCGTCTGAAGGATACGGGCGGCGGCTATGCCCACTGGGGGCTGGCCCATGTCCATGGGGATGGTTCGGCCGAAAAGGCCATGGCGCAGGCCCACCGCGAGCACGTTTCACGAGTGCTCTCAACGCCGCTGCGCGATTTGGTGGAAGATATTCAGCTCTCCAGCGAAAGCGCCGGGATGGCCCCCTCGCTATACGTGGAAAGGCTTTGTAAACAAGGAGTTGAGCTATTGCCGGCCGAGCCGGGAGCGGGCGCCGGGCGCCATCTCAGTTCAGTGTTGCACGCTCTTTCGATGCTGGTACGGAGCCCACGGGGTGCCAATCGCCGAGCCTCAAGGCCGCCCCAATCACCTGACCGACCACTTCGGCCTCTTGCGGATATCGCAGCACGCGAGGAGGCACCGGAGACAAGGGGTGGGATTGCAGGATGATGTGGTCGCCTGACAGCGTGCACCAGCAGCACACGTGCCCCTGGCGCGTTTCCACAAAGTAAATCGGCCGCTCGTATTCTGAGTTCCAGCCGCCCGCTTCCACCTGGTCTTTGGATTCATCCACCTGAATGAAGCTGCCCGGCGGCAGCAGCGGATACATGGTCAGATCTTCGCTGCCGATGTAGCCGTAGGTGTATTCGCAATTTGCAAATTGGGCCAGATACGACAGCGGAACCAGACCCCATTGCTCGACCAGGCGGCCGATGTTGGAGGTACGCCGGGCGTCGAAACCGGGATCGATCCGCACCGGCGCCTGCACCGCCGAAACATTGGCTAAAGCCTGGGAGAAGTGGGATTTAGGCGGGGCCGCCAGAGCCAGATCATCGGCCACCGAATCCACATCCACGCCAAACCACAACAGCATCTCGTGCAGGTCCCGGCGGTAGATCACAGACAGCGCATACAGGCGGTAAATGCTGGGGATCACTCCCTTGGTCTCAATGTCAGAGAGCCGGCTGGGCGGAATCGAGAACTCATCATTTTTGTGCTTGGTGGCAAGGCGCATGCTTGAGTTCTCGACGTCCCGCATGGTAAGGCCGAGTTGTTCGCGCAGTGCGCGCAGTTTCTGTCCGCCGGAGAGCATAGTCCCCCTCTTTAGACCGCTGAGAAAAAATCTCTCGACTCTCTGCAGCAAAGCCGCGCCAGTCAAGGGAAGTCAGGGTTTACGAAATCCGAACAAAAAACCCAACACCCAGAAACTGCCGCCCCAGCGGCTGTTCTGGATTCGTAATCTGCGGAAGATTTGTTCCCTGTTCCTCTTTGACTTGTTAACGTCTCAGTGGCGGCGCCCCCTCCTGCACGCCAACAGGCGCCAAGGCCGCAAGAGATGTCGAACTCGAAAGGAATGCCTGGGATTCGAGCTTGTGAGAATGGTAAAACTCCCGGCACCCTTCGGCAAGACAAATTACGCGAAATCCGGCGGCGGGCGCAGGTTTTCGCCGCTGGTCCAGAGCGTGGCCCGGTAACGCCCTCCCCAAGACGTGGACCGGGCCACGTACTCCTTATTCCTGCCTGGTTGCGTCGGGATTTCTGGCAGGCAGTGCCGGCCTGTCGGCAGCCCCCCGCCGCTGGCCTAAAGCATTCCTCTTAAGGCCTGTATTCCCTGAGGGTTCCGGCGCAGCAGCCGGTTTGACCTGGGTGAAAGCGCCAAGTATCCTAAATGTCGTGATGTGGGCTTCACCAACACCGTGCGCCTGCGGCTGTTGTAGCCTGGCGCCGGTTTGTGCGTAAGCGTGCAGCAAGGTTCTTCTGAACCCATTCCGGCGCCTCTTGCGGCGGCTTTTCTTTTCGGCCAGCTTTCTGATTATCAGACCTCGACGATTCAAGGAGAAACCTATGAGTACTGCTGCGATTCCTCCCGCCACTTCCCCCATGCTCCGCATCAACGACACGGCGCCCGATTTCACCGCCGAGACCACGCAGGGCCCAATTCACTTTCACGACTGGATCGGCAACGGCTGGGCCATCCTCTTTTCTCATCCCAAGGACTTCACGCCCGTCTGCACCACTGAACTGGGCTACATGGCCGGCCTGCAGCCGGAGTTTGCCAGGCGCAACACCAAAATCATCGGCTTGAGCGTGGACCCCGTAACCAGCCACAGCAAGTGGGCAGCAGATATCGAGGAAACTCAGGGCCACAAAGTGACCTACCCCATGATCGGCGACCCCGAGCTGAAGATTGCCAAGCTCTACAACATGCTGCCGGCGGAGAGCGGCACCACCTCCGAAGGCCGCACGCCCAACGACAACGCCACGGTGCGTACCGTCTTCATCATCGGGCCCGACAAAAAGATCAAGCTGATGCTGGCCTACCCCATGAGCACCGGGCGCAACTTCGATGAAATTCTGCGCGCCCTCGATTCCCTTCAGCTCACCGCCCGGCAGAAAGTCTCAACCCCGGTGAACTGGAAGCCGGGCGATGATGTGATCATCAGCGGCGCGGTTTCGAACGAAGAGGCGCAGAAGATTTACCCCGGCGGGTGGAAGACGCTGAAGCCGTACCTGCGCGTGGTAGCGCTGCCCAAACAATGAACGGTCCGGTCAGAAAGAGGAGAGGCGCGGGCAACTGGCCCGCGCCTTTTTCATTCGCAAGATATTCGGCAACCCCTTCGGCTTCTACTTCTTTTTCATCTTCCGTTTGCTGAGCAGCTCTTGCGCCCGGGCACTGTGGACGTACGCAATTCCCAGCTCGGCAGATTTCCGGTGAAGCTCGGGATGCAGATAGCGTCCGCGCTCGGCGCCGCTCTTCTTTTCTTCCGGCACCAGGCGGTTGGCGTTGGCCCAGGCGTCCTGGCGAACTCCGGTCACCTGCCAGCACACCTTCAGGCCTTTCCTGCCGCCGCCAATGCGGAAGCGGTTATTCTTGACCTGCGAGGCAACAAAAAGATTCGGCGCCGCCGCCCCCAGCGGCGTCAGCTGATAGCAGTAATCGCGGTTCAGCGCGCCAAACCAGGCCGGAAGCCTCACCTCCGCCTCCCCTTTCGCGTTGCACACCGCAATGCCGTCGTAGAGATTCTTCATCTCCGGAGATTCGACAAACGAATGCCGCAGATACTTCTTGGCGGGGTCAAGCGGATGATCAATCTGAAAGCCGCCGCCCGACTTACTGAGGTTCCCGGCAACGTGCACCGGCCCCAGGAAATAACCGGCGGCATAGCCTCCCCAGCCCAGAATGCCGATGCCATTGCTCATTCCGAACACGCCGATGTTGTTGGCGCTGATTCCGGAGACGCCCACGCCGCCATCGGTCGAGCCCATCACGCCGTCGGCGGATTCGCTCACTCCCAGCACCCCCATGCCATCGCCGAACCTCCCGCCCGCGCCGTTGCCATAGACGCCGATTTTGCCGGAGGGAAAACCGCTTGCGCCTTCCACCTCTCCCGCAACTCCCACCTGAGGGCCGCGCCCATAGACCCCGGAAGCTCCGTCGCTGTTGGCCAGCGTGACGCCGGCCACGCCAGAGTACGAGGCGCTTGAACCGATCACACCGTTACCGCCGCCGCCGAAGGGGCCGCTGCTTCCCGAATCTCCCCATACGCCGTAGGGATTGCTTGGCGTGTAGCCACTCGGAGTACCGTCATCACCGTTCACCGGAGGCATAAGATTTCTCCTTTCCAGAAGTAGTGATCAGAACCGGCCCTACGTTACAGAAGGCTTTCCACCCTGGCAAGAACCATGTGGGGACAGCCGCCCTCGGCTGTCCAGGAAAGAAGGCATGCCTTGATGCCCGCGCTCTTTTTACCGCCGTGGAAACTCGGCTTGCGGCGTCTTGGGCACAGCGGGCCAGGCCTCTCGCTTGAGGGCCTGGTTTGCATTAGTATCTCCCTGACGAACCCTGCGGTGCGGAATCCCCGGCCGAGCTCAACGGTGAAGCGCGGTCTCGTACACGATCCATGCGAAGAAGGCAATGGTACCAAGAAGAACAATGGCGAAAACCGATGCCAGAGGCCAAAACACCCAGGACCGCGCTGATTTCTTTCTGATGTGTTGAATGGCGTTGCGCAATGAGAAAGCCGTAGCGGTTGCGCCCGCCGGAGCAAGCATGAAGGCGGGCATGAAAGCATCGCCTTCACCCGGCCCACGGCATCCATGCTCAAGGCAATAGACTGAAGGCAACAGAATCAAAAGGAGGTAAACGACCGAAACGAAATAGGCAATCGCGAGGCCCAGTTTGCGCAGCATATATTGGCGTGCAAACGGTACCTTAGCACGGCGCCCAGGGTCCGGCTTTTGACTTTAGTCGCACGACGGCCGGGCGCCTGGCTCCGCCAATCCCCGGTTCACGGCAACCTTTGGCCGGCCGGCGCTATCCTAGTGCGGCCCAAATCCGTGCGTAAAGGAGATCCCTTGAAAGCACAAATGAATAAACCGCTGTCACAGTTTCGCAAGCTCTGCGGAGCCCTGGCCGCCGCAGCAGTCCTGAGCACTACCTTGTTCGTGGCTGTTCCCAGCGCTCAGGCTGACCCCCACGACAAATGCCGCCACCGCATCGAGAAGGCTGAGGCCCGCCTGGACGAAGCTATTCGCCATCACGGCGAGCGCAGCCCCCAGGCCGAGGCGCGCCGCCGCGACCTCAACGCCGAGCGCGAGCGCTGCTGGGAGAAATATCACGGCTGGTGGGACGGACGCGACCATCAGTGGCACAATGATCGGGACTGGGACCACGACCACGATCACGACCATCCATAGGTTTTGAACAGGGTCACTGGTCCCTTTGTGCCGGAAGCGCATGGGGTCCGGTGATCCTCCCGGTCTTCAAAACCGGCGGGCGGCAGGTCTCCTGTCGCCGGTGGGTTCGACTCCCACTCGCTTCCGCCAATCGCGGCGATCATTTTCAGAAGACGTGGCGACAGCCGCCCTCGGCTGTCCGGCCGGGCGCAGCCCGGCGGACCGCAGGCCGCCTGCTCCCCGCTTGCCCCGACCCTTCCTGTTAAGATATCCCCTTCATTCTCATGACTGCGCATCCAGCGGCAGTTCTCTTCTTCCAAATCGGCGTGAGAGCGGCATGAAGGTTCTGGTGACCGGCGGCCTCGGCTTTATCGGCCAGAGCGTGGTGCGCAACCTGCTCGCTCGCGGCATCGCCACCGTCTCCGCTGACGCTTCCGGCGACGCCGAAACCATCGCCAGCCTGCGCGCTCTCGCCCGCGGCGGCTCCGGCTTTGACGCCGTCGCCATGGACGTCAGCGATTTCCGCGACGTCATGGCCGTCTTTCACAAGCATCCCGATATCTCCCACGCCATTCATCTCGCCTACGTGGTCGGCCCGCTGGTGGATGAAAACTCTTCTCTCTCCACTCGCGTCAACATTCTCGGCATGACCAACCTGTTCGAAGCGGCGGTCCATCGCAAGTTCGCCCGCCTGGTCTTCACCAGCAGCGAAACCGTGTACGGCCCCTCGCAAGCGCCTTTCGGCGATCGCCCGGTCACGGAAGATGATTTCTGCAACCCGGCCACGCACAGCTTCACCTACGGCGTGATGAAGCTGCTGAACGAACACATGGGGCGCCGCTACGTGGAGCGCCTGGGCGCGAACATCGTGTGCACCCGGCCGCCCGTCGTCTTCGGCCACGGACGCAAGCGCAGCGCGGTGATGTGGGCCGAGCACTTCGCCTCCAAGCCCGCCGTCGGCGAGCCGGTCACGCTCCCCTTTGCGCCCGAAACCCGCGACACCTGGATTTATAAAGACGACTGCGCCGAACAGTTGATTCGCCTCGCCCTGAAACCGAAGCTTTCTTACTTTGCTTACAACAATGGCGGCGCCTGCGTCAGCGCGGCCGAGCTGGCCGCTGTGGTGAAAAAATGGATTCCCGACGCGCGCATTTCCTTCTCCGCCGGCGGCACTCCCTTGATTGACAATCAGGACGGCACGCGCCTGGCCCGCGAGATTGATTTCGTGCCCCGCCCGCTGGCGGAAGGCGTTCGCGCTCAGATCAACGAGGCACGCTCGGCGGCGAGCTTGCCGCCAATCTGAAAACAATTTGCCATGAAACCATTTACCAGCACCGTGATCGGCAGCTATCCGCGCAACACCAGCGTGGCGGATACGATGAAGAAACCTTCGCTTTCCCGCTCTGAAATTGACGAGCTTATCCGCTGGGCGGCGCGCGACCAGGCCGATCTCGGCCTCGAGGTCATCACCGATGGCGAGGGTTACCGCGAGAATATGTATTACTTCTATCAGAAGCGCCTGGA
Organism: Terriglobales bacterium; assembly: GCA_035517775.1. Lineage (GTDB taxonomy): Bacteria > Acidobacteriota > Terriglobia > Terriglobales > Acidobacteriaceae > DATIYF01. The sequence goes on along the minus strand of DATIYF010000061.1, from coordinate 48,915 downwards.
TGGCGTGACCTTCGAGAACATGCTCAAGCAGAGCTTCGGCACCGCCGGCTTTGCCATCGAGTGCGCCCGCGTAGTCGGCGAAATCAAGAATCCGCGCTTCGAGCTGGCCCGCAACTGGAAGCTCGCGCGCGAGGCCGCTCCTGCGAGCTGCCGCGTGAAGCAGACAGTCACCGGCCCGCACGTGCTCACGCGCTTCAGCGTCAATCAGCGGCCCGATCTTTATCCCGACGAACCAGCTTTGTGCCGCACCTACGCCAAAGTACTGGCGGAAGAACTGAAAGAAGTCATCGCCGCCGGCTGCGACTACATCCAGTTCGATGAGCCCATGTGGACGGAATCTCCCGAAGATATTGTCTGGTCGGCGGAGATTCTGAACGAGCTGATCGCCTCACTGCCGCCGGTTCGGGTCGCGCTGCACGTCTGCGGCGGCAATCCTCACCGCAAGCGCATTTACTTCACCAAGTACACCGATCTTGTCGAGGGCTTTCGCAGGGTTCACATTGACGAAGCTCTGCTCGAGCACTGCACCCTCGGCTACAACCTGACGGATCTGTGGAAGCTCTGGGACTTCAAGGGCGATCTTGCCCTCGGCGTAATTGACCAGCGCAGCGATGCGATTGAGACACCGGAGGTCGTGCGCCAGCGCATGTTGCCTGCGCTCGAGTACTTCCCCCCCGAGCGGCTGCTGCTTACCAGCGAATGCGGCTTCGGCCACGTTCCGCTTGAAATCACGCGGCCAAAGCTGCGCGTGCTCACCCAAACCTGCCGCGAGCTGCGCGCCAGCTACGCCTCCACCGGCAGCCGCGGCGCGGTATGAGCGAGCCCCGGCTTCGCCCCGGTAACCCCACGGCGTGCAGCAACTGCTCGAAGCGGGGGTCCGGGCGCAGGCTATCCAGGTCCGGGCCGATGAACACCACGGGCAAGGCGGAATGCTCCTGCACCAGTTTTTGCACATCCGCATGGGCGGTGTGCTGCCATGTATGCGCGAATGGCGCATGGGCTGCCTTGTTTTCTTGGGCTTAGATGTATGAACAGAATTGTGCATACAATTCTGTATGCACAATGTGTTCCTGCGGGAACATTAGGGGCGATGTGTTGCCCCCGGCACTTATACCGGGTCGAATTCCTGGTTGGTCACCATGGCTTCGGCGATGCGGCGGGCTTCGCGGAAGGTCTCGGGCGTGCCCAGGTCGCGCCCGGGATTGGCCAGCAGCTTCTCCAACTCATCATCAAACAGCCTCGTCAGCAGCTCAGGCGTGTGCTCGACCGGCCTGCCTTCTTCATCCAGCACCGGCGTGCAAGCGCTGTGCTTCACGCGCTGCGCCAGCATCAGGCGGTAGATGCGGTCGGTCGCCAGGTCTTCCATGTAGCCATCGAGCAGGCTGGCGCCCTTGCCGTTGAGCACGCCGTTGCGGTAGCGGATGACGGTGCGCACGGCGGCGCGGGTGCCGGCAAGAGTTCGCTGGCCGACGTGGCGCGGCGCGGGGCGCAGATCGGGATAGCGCTCGGCATGTGCCCGCCGGGCTTTCATCTGATTAGGAAATGGAAACTGATCAATGGCGATCTGGTTCTGATCGGGATGGCCGGTCCAGGCGCCATCCATCAGGCAATCGGCCTCGTTCTTCTTGTCCTTTTCCAGCGCGGCCAGCGCGCGCGCGTTCAGCTCAGCATCTTCGCGCGAAGGATAGAGCGCGGTCATGCCGCCGATCGCCAGCACGCCACGCTTGTGGCAAATTTCCGGCAGCAGCTCGCGCAGGTTCTGAAAGAAGGGCACGTTGCAAGGGATGGTGTTGCGGTCGGGCAGCACCCACTCGGGATCCTCAAGGTTGAAATGGATGAGGCTGGCCATGTAGTCCCAGCGGCCAAGGTTCAGGCCGAGGATGTGATCGCGCAGGTTGTAGAGGAACTCTTCCATCTGAAAGGCCAGCGGGTGCGACTCGACCAGCGCCATGCACTTGATGTAATTCTTCGGCCAGCCGCGGGCCTCAGCGAGGGCCTGAAAGACATCGCGCCACCACAGGGCTTCGTCGGCCGACTCGGATTTTGGGATGTAGAACGCCAGGGGATGCTTCAGCTCGGCGGGATCCGCGCGGAAGACAATGCGGGCCACATCGAACAAGGATGCAGAGGTCAGCTGCTCGCCGATGACGCCGCCCTGGCTGATGTGCAGGCCGCGGGGCCGAATCCAGATGACAGTAGAGCTGGGCCTGATGCCGGCGACTGTGCTGCGTTTCTTATCGACGTACGTCAATGTACCGCGCAGGGCCTGAAGGATATTTTCCACACCAAGGCGCTGGTGCTCCCATTCATTGACGGTGGAGTCTTCGAGGTCGAGCATCACGCCGGGCGCGCCGGAGTTGAGCATCTTGACCACGAGCTCGGCGTCATCGGCGGGGCCGGTCATCTGGTTGCGCTGGTCCTGGCACCACTGGGGCAGCTCGATGCGCCAGCCGTTGCGGACCTCGGCCGATGGAAAACGATGCGCCGGCTTGTTGCCCCAGAGTGACTCTTCGAGAGTGCAGCGGCGCTCTTCGATCAGGGCGCGCTGGCGCGGGGTGAAGCGCTCATGCAGCGGCGTGAAGAACTCTACAAAGCCGGGCGGAAGGTCGCGCTCGCTCGCGCTCTCGGGGGCGCGGTTCAGGCGAAAGCCGGCAAGCTGGTTCGGAATCTGGGAAGCAATGGACATTTTTCTCTCTCCTTCAATGACGGCAGCAAGAGCAGATTCCCGCTGCGCACTTGTGGCAACAAAGCAAATCAATCTCCCGAGGGATACAAAGTCGTATCCGCCGCTTCCGCAGGCATGACCAGGCTGGGGCACTCGCCCAGAATCGGCTGGCAGGCGGCGTTCGGTCCGTGGCCGGAGTACGGAATCGGCTTGGTCTCGGTGAACTGAGCGGCTTCCGTGGAGCCGGTCAGCGCGGTAGTTGAGGCGGTTCCGCCGGTGATGACCTGCTGCACCGCGTCGAAGTAGCCGGTACCGACGAAGCGCTGGTGCTTCACCGCCTCGTAGCCGTGCTGGGCCTCGCGGCTGAATTCTTTTTCCTGCAGCCGGGAGTAGGCGGTCATGCCGTTGAGCTTGTAGCCGCGCGCCAGCTCGAACATGGCGAGGTTGAGCGCATGGAAGCCGGCCAAAGTGATGAACTGGAACTTGTAGCCCATGGCGCCCAGCTCGCGCTGGAAGCGGGCGATGGTCGAATCGTCAAGGTTCTTCTTCCAGTTGAAAGAAGGCGAGCAGTTGTAGGCCAGCATCTTGCCGGGATGGCGTGCCAGGACCGCTTCGGCAAACTGGCGAGCTTCCTCGAGATCGGGCTTCGAGGTTTCGCACCAGACGAGATCTGCGTAGGGCGCGTAGGCGATGCCGCGGGCGATGGCGGACTCAAGGCCGCCGCGAATGCGGAAGAAGCCTTCAGGCGTGCGCTCACCCGTGAGGAATTCGTGGTCGCGCGGGTCAACATCGGTGGTAAGTAGATGAGCGCTGTCGGCGTCGGTGCGCGCCATGATGAGAGTGGGCACGCCCATGACGTCGGCGGCCAGGCGGGCAGCTACCAGTTTCTGAATCGCCTCCGAGGTCGGCACCAGGACCTTGCCGCCGAGGTGGCCGCACTTTTTGGCGGAGGAGAGCTGATCTTCAAAGTGAACGCAAGCCACGCCGGCTTCGATCATGGCCTTCATCAACTCGAAAGCATTCAGGTTGCCGCCAAAACCAGCCTCAGCATCGGCGATCAGGGGCGCGAACCAGTAGAGGCCGTTCTTGCCTTCCGCGTGATGAATCTGGTCGGCGCGCATGAGCGCCTGGTTGATGCGGCGGGCGAGATTAGGCACGCTGTCGGCGGGATAGAGGCTCTGGTCGGGGTACATCTGGCCGGAGTCATTGGCATCGGCGGCGACCTGCCAGCCGCTCACGTAGATGGCCTGCAGGCCGGCTTTCACCTGCTGCACGGCCTGGTTGCCGGTCATGGCGCCGAGGGCGCCGACATAGGTCTGAGTGTGCAGCAACTCCCAGAGGCGCTCGGCACCCAGGCGGGCGAGAGTATGCTCGGGGCGGACGGAGCCGCTCAGGCGCAACACGTCAGCCTCGGTATAAGGCCGGGTCACGCCCTGCCAGCGCGGATTAATGCGCCATTCGATTTCGGGAACGAGGGTCTTGCCGTTCGTGGTTGCCATAACGCCTCTCTTCAGCCCCCTCAGGGACAAAAATCGCCGCCGACTTCACGGCCTGGGCCGCGGGGCCAGATCATTTTTCGCGAAGCTAACAGGGGAATGGAGCGGGCTGCGCTAAGGGCTCGGGCTGAAGGCAAGCCTGCCGAGCACCTTCGAACCTGGCAGCAAGTACGACCCCACTTTCAACGCCGCGCTTTCGGTTGCCCCACGAGCGGCGAATCTACTGGTGATTCTGGAATGGATCGGTTGGTCAGTCAAACTGATTGTCGTTATCATACTGATAGAAATGTGTTATCAGAGGGAATACAATAGAGACTGTCGGCCTGGCACGAGAGTGGTATTGCGCGGACGAAGGGCTTTGGCCACGAAGGGGACCGGCCAAAAAAGCTTTTCACCGCGAAGGTGCTACCAAGCAAAGGCTTTTACCACGAAGGACGCCAAGGTACACGAAGGACTTCGGGAATGGCGTTATGGAAATTGACCAGGTAGAGACATTCCTGGCGGTTGCAGCCTACGGCGGGTTTCACAAGGCGGCGGCGGCGCTGCGGCTGAGCCAGCCGGCGGTGAGCGCTCGTATTCAGGCGCTGGAAGAGACGCTTGGGGTGAGGCTGTTCACGCGCAGCCGGGCGCACCTGGCGCTGTCTCCGGCGGGGAAGGCGCTGCGGCCACATGCCGAACAGTTATTGCGCACGGTGGCGCTGGCGCGGCAGGCGGTGCACGAATTGCAGCCGGCGGCGGGCGGGGCGCTGAGGGTGGCGGCCGCGCTTTCCATCTGCACATATTTCCTACCGGACGTGATGAAGGATTACCAGGCGGCGAACCCCAAAGTCATGGTGACCCTGCGCTCGGGCAATTCGGCGCAGGTGCTGAAGATGGTGATCGAGGGCGAGGCGGATATCGGCATGGCGCGCTCGCTGAACCATCCCGAAGTTGAGACCATTACCCTGCGCGACGATCCGCTGGTTTTGGTGGGGCATCCGGCGCACCCGGCGGCGCGCAGGCGGAGGGTCGGACTGGAAGAGCTGGAATCGTTGCCTTTGATTTTTTACGACCGCGGTTCGAGCGACTGGACGCTGAGCCAGGGCCTGTTCCGGCGCGTAGGGTTGCTGCCGAACGTCGTGCTGGAAGTGGAGACGATCGAAGCTTCGAAGCGCATGATCGAGCGCAAGCTGGGGCTGGGTTTCTTGCCGCAGATCGCGGTGATCCAGGAGTTGCGCGAGGGGAAGCTGGCGGCGATCGAGATTGTGAACGCCGAGCCGATGAGCCGGAACCTGGATGTGATTTATTCGCGGCGGCGGCCGTTGCTGAAAGACGCGCAGGTGTTCCTGCGGATACTGCAGGCGGCGGCCGCCGAGCCGAACGGGAGCCAGAAGAAAAGGCGGAAGAAAGGCTGAGCGGGGGCTCTCCGGTTGTCGAAAGGGTAGGCCACTCGGCAAGCGCCTGTCTGTGCTAGCTGGTCTTAGTACCGCTCCAACTCCCGGAATCTCCGTTGAGGCAGCCGCCCAATGAGGAAGTGTAGGTACCCGATGCAGCGCTGAAATCTGGCGAAAGCGTACCAATAAGTGTAATTGACTCGCCATTCTCTTGGAGTGTTGCGGTAACTGAGTTTCCAGAAATCATTCCGCTGGCGCCGAAGCTTGTACCGCACGGACTGCCGTTGAGAGTGAACTGGCCACTGACCCCGGTGCCGTTTTGGTGGAGGCTACCGGTAGCACTGAATGTGTAACCAAAATTGGAATTCGCGGTAAACTGCCAATTTCCCGTTACTGACGGGCCAGTGGCGGTAGTACTTCCTCCGCCACAAGCGGCTAATACTAGGCCGATGGAGCAGAGAACAACCAGCCGTAGCGTCTTCATGCATTCTTTTAGTAGGTGAGTCGCCTCGACGAGGCGGCGAACACCTATATGATTAGGGATTAGTTGTACACTAGGATCTAGTTATTTTCTAGAGTAAGTTAAACCAGACGACGCATTGCATGCGCTGGTGGCTACTTAACTGTGGTATCTTTGCGCTCACTACTCTGCAACGGTAAAGGCAAACAAGCTGGTGGCATGAGGAGAGCCGAGGGCGGCTGCCCCCAACACGGGCAGTGCGTGGCCATTCTCCACTCCACAATCTGAAATTACTCCATAGGAAGTCAAGGCCCTCACCCTGTTTCTGCAAAGAACACAGACGCAAGGATCGGGCGCACGGCTACATGAGCGCGAAGCTCCAGGCAGAAGCCTTCAGATCCGAATGGCGGAAGGCAGCGGCGGCGAGGTAGCCGGGCCGGCGGCAGGGGCGAAGAAGAGGAGAAGGAGGAACTAGGCAGCCGAGCGGCACGCCACAAAAATGGCGCGCATTTCTGCCGGCTTCGACGGATAATATGCGGTCAGCGAGGTGCCATATGCCAAGCAAAATCTGGCGCGCGGCTCTGTTTCTATCCACGATCGTGGCGCTCTTGAGCGCCCCCGGGTTGGTTGCGCAAACATCTTCCAGCAATGCGCCTGCCCAGGAAGAGAACAAGGCTGCTCCGCCTACGGCCGGTCCTGACCTAAAACCAGCCCCTGCAAGCGAAGGCCAACTGGCGACGGTGAACAATGCGAAGATTCCTTCCTATGCGAAAGTGTACGTTGCGCCCATGCCGGGGGGATTCGAGAATTACGTGATTGCGGGAATGCGTGTGAAGAAAGTTCCCTTGACGGTGGTGGTGGACCGGAGCAAAGCGGACTATGAGATCAGCGGTGTCTCGGAGAGCGAGAAGGCAGGCTGGGCCAAGATGCTGTTCATTGGCTCGCAGCAATCGAACGAAACCGCCAGCATTAAAGTGGTGGAGCTGAAAACGGGAGCGGTTATTTTCGGATACTCGGTCCATAAGGGCAACTCGGTCCGTGGCCGGCAGAGCGCGGGGGAAGCATGCGCCAAACATCTGAAGCAGATTGTGGCGGAGTGAGGCAAGCCGGAGTCTGGCGACAAGTAAGAACACGCGAGGAGGCGCCGTATGTTCTATAAGCGTTGTGCCGCAAGTATGCTGGCGCTGGTAGTTTTGGTTGTGGCATCCGCGGGGGCCGAGGAGAGCAAACCCGCCGCCGCGAAAATTCCCAAAGGAGCCAAGCTGTTCATCGCTCCTATCGGCGATGGCTTCGATAACTACTTGAAGGACGCGATTGCCAAAAAGAAGGTCCCGGTGGAGGTGGTGGCCAGCAAAGACCAGGCGGAGTACGAGATCACCGGCACGGCCGATAGCCAGAAGGCGAGTACGGCCAAGAAGGTGATATTAGGAAACTGGCATTCGCGCGAGGAAGCCAGCATTACCGTGAGCAGCATCAAGAGCGGTGAGGTGGTCTGGGCTTACTCGGTACACGAGGAAGCGTCCACTCACGGCAAGCGCAGTTCCGCCGAGGCCTGCGCCAAGCACCTGAAAGATGAGATCGAAAAGTAGGCGGGCCGAGTTGGCCCATGCGGCGAGCGGGCTGAGGACGCCGGCGGACAGGAGTCCCGCCCCACATGCGGCACCTGCGGGTGAAACTCCAAGTCTCTTGATGATAGCGGCAGGGGGTGTCCGCCCCTCAGGGCCTATGTGGAACTGACGTTCCAGGCAGAAAGCTTCAGATCTGAATGGCGGAAGGCAGCGGCGGCGAGATAGCCAGGCGCAGGGGCAAAAGCCTTGAGCTTCCATTCAGCGCGGGCTTTGGCATCGCCGGGTATGCTCAGAATTTCCGGCTCTTCGTCGGGAGAGAGGGTCACTTCCACCTTGGCCAGGCTTTCGCCGATGCCTTCTCCCGTGGCTTTCAGAAAGGCTTCCTTGCGGGTCCAAGCGGTGTAGAAGGCGAGCATGCGCATTTCGTGAGAGAGCGCGCGCATCGTCGCGACTTCGCGCGGGGAAAAATAGTTGGCGGCGATGGCATCAAAGTCGGGAATGGGGCGGGCGTTCTCGATATCCACGCCGATGGGGCAGGCGGCGGTGATGGCATAGAGCACGAAGTCCCCGGAGTGGGAGCCGTTGAAGTGGAGAGAGCCGGAGCTGAGCATGGGCTTGCCGCGGCGGCTGTAGCGGAACTCGAGCTTTGCCGGATCGTTCTGCAAGTAGCGGCTGAGAAGCAGGCGCAGAACACCGTGGCGGACGATGTAGGCGTCGCGATCTTTTGGGAAATGAAATCTGGCGGCGCGGGCGAGTTCGTGAGCCGAAAGCAGGGATTGCAGATGAGGGACCTGGCCGGCGAGATCGGGCGAGTGGAGGAGCCAGAGGTGGAGATCGTCTGGCGCGAGTTGAGGGCGCAGCGGGCCCCGGGGCCACACAGCAGAGACGGGAGAGGCATGCTCGCGGGCGGGGGCGCCCGCGCCACATTTATCAGTTGGTGGAAGCGGCATAGGCGTTGGCCTTGATCGCCTTGTCAATGGCGGCGCGCAGGCCGGCGGCCAGTTTTTTGACGAACGGTTCGACCAGCATGCCGGCGGGATACGACGGCATCATGATAAGCTCCTGGCCGCCCTCGGCGACGGTTTCCCAATTTACCTCAGGGCGCTTGTGGCGGGCGTATTGGGCGCGCGGACGGAAGCTGGTGATGAGGCCATCGTAAGGGCCGGGCACGTAGGTAAGGGCGGCCTTATCGTTGGTGTTCCAGATGTGGGCGATGAGGGCGGCTTCAGACATGGGGCCATCACCATTCTTACTGACGCTGCGCACCAGCATGCCTTGCCAGAGACTGGTGCGATCTTTGAGGGCCTTGAGCTTTTCCCAGAAGAACTGGATCTGGTCTTTGGCGTTCAGCTGAAGGAAATTGCCCACGTGGAACAGAAGTTTCTGCGTCTGGAAGTAACTCCGGCTGGCGAGTGAGCCGCGCGGGACGGCGGAGAGATTCAGGGTTTCGAAGAAGGCCAGCAGGGCGACTTCTTCGCCGCGCTGGCGGAGGCGCCGGGCGATTTCAAAGGCGACGGCGCCGCCCATGCAGTATCCGCCGAGGAAGTAGGGGCCGCGCGGCTGGACCTTGCGAATTTCTTCGGCGTAAAGGGCGGCCATATCTTCAATGCGGGTGAGCAGGGGCTGCTTGCCATCCAGGCCCTGGGACTGCAATCCGTAGAAGGGCTGGTCGGGGCCGAGGTTCCGGGAGAGATCGCGATAGATGAGCACGTTGCCGCCGCCGCCATGCACGCAGAAGAACGGCGGGCGCGCACCCTGAGTCTGGATGGGCACGACCGCCGACCAGCCACTGGCAGACTTGTCATGCTTGCGGAGGACTTCGGCCAGCTTCTCGACGGTCGGGGCCTGGAACAGGGTGGAAAGGCCGAGGCTCTTGCCGGTCATTTTTCGCAACTCGGAGAAAAGGCGTACGGCGAGCAGGGAGTGGCCGCCGAGGTCGAAGAAATTGTCGCGCAGGCCGACGGGGCGGACGTTGAGCAGGTCTTCCCAGAGCTTGACCAGCTGGGCTTCCAGTTCATCGCGCGGAGTGACGGGCTCGGGGGTTTCGCCGGCGGGGCGGGCCACGGCGGGCAAGGCTTTGCGGTCCACTTTGCCGTTGGCGGTAAGAGGAATGCGGTCGAGCGAGACGATGGCGGCGGGGACCATGTACTCGGCGAGCTTGCCGCGGAGCTCCTCGCGCAGAGCGGCACCATCGAGCTGCACGCCGGGCTTAGGCACGGCATAGCCGACCAGGCGTTTCTCGCCGGGGTGGTCTTCGCGCACGATGACGATGCAGGTTTCGACGCCGGCGCACTCGTGCAGCTTGGCTTCCACCTCGCCCAGCTCGATGCGGTAGCCCTGAACCTTGACCTGGGAATCTTCGCGGCCCAGAAACTCGATGTTGCCATCGGGCAGATAGCGGCCCCAGTCGCCGGTGCGGTAGAGGGGCGCGCCGGTGCGGGGATCGGTCATGAAATGCGCGGCGGTCTTTTTGGCATCTTTCCAGTAGCCTTTGGCCAATCCGATGCCGCCGATGTAGAGCTGGCCGGGAACCCAAACCGGGCACGGCCCCCGCGCATGGCTGAGCACATGGAAGGTCTGGTTGAGCATAGGCTTGCCGTAAGGAATGCTCTTCCAGTTGGGATCCACATTTTCGATCGGGTACATGATGGACCAGATGGAGGCTTCGGTGGCGCCGCCCATGCTGATAATTTGAGCTTTAGGCAGAATTTTGCGGAGTTGGGCGGGCAGAGAAACGGGGATCCAGTCGCCGCTCATCATAATGACGCGCAAAGACTGGCCGATTTTTTCGCCCCGGCCAACTTCATCGGCCAGAAGCTGCATGAGAGCGGGCACGGTGTTCCAGAGAGTAACTTTTTGTGAGCGGACAAGTTGCGCCCAATGCGGAAGATCCTGCGCCAGCTCGGCCGAGGGCATGACGATAGTGCCGCCGGCGGCGAGCAGGCCGAAAATGTCGTAAACCGAAAGATCGAAGTTGAGGCGTGAAAGCGCGAGCACGCGATCTTCGGGGCCGACGTGGAAGCGCTGGTTGATATCGAGGCAGGTATTCATGGCGCCGCGGTGATCAATCATCACGCCTTTGGGCACGCCGGTTGAGCCGGAGGTAAAGATGACGTAGGCGAGGTCCTCGGGCTTCTGGCGGCGGCGCGGCGTGGGCGAAGTCATCGGCGCAGGCTCGAGTCTATCTACGAAGAGGACTTCCACGCCCTGGGGAACACTCAGGCGCGATTCGACCGCGGAGTGCGCAAGAACAACCTTGGCGTCCACGTTTTCGATGAGATAGCGTTGGCGCTCGGCGGGCAGGTCAGGATCCACGGGCACGTAAGCGCCGCCGGCGAAGTGAATGCCGAGAACGCCGGCGACCTGCTCCCAGCCTTTTTCCATGACGACGGCGACGAACTGGTTGGGCTGAACGTTGCGGCGCAGCAGTTCTTCTTCCACGCTACAGGCGCGGCGGTACAGCTCTTCGTAAGAGAGCTCGCGCGCAGGAGTCCAGACGGCGGCCGCCTTTGGCCGGGCTTCGACCTGCTTAAGAAAGGGCGCATGCAGAAGCTCGTCGCTGACCGGGGCTTTCGTGTTGTTCACGCGCTCGAGCGTTTCCATCTGCCGGCGCGGAAGAAGCTGATAGGTGTTTTCCAGCAGGCTGCGTTTCCAGGCGGCATCGTCGGTCGCGAGTTGGGTGAGCAAGGTGCGCGTGGCCTCGAAGAAGTCATCGAGCCAGCCGGCGGGAAAGAGCTCATCGACGGCGTCAATGCTTACCACCAGCCAGCCGCGGTCTTCATGTACCACAAAGTCAAGACAGACCTGCGGAGTCTGGCTGATGGCGTAGGTACGCTTGCCCAGGCGGTCGGCGGAACTAGGGCCGCCGGACTCGGCGCCGAGATCAAGCAGGCTGGTGAAGACTACCGGCATCATGGCCTTAGGGCCGGCGCCCTGCGAGCGGCTGATTTCGCGGATGACGCGCACGCCGCTGAAGTAGCGGTAATTCAAATCCTGCCACAGCTGGCCCAGGGTTTGCTGGGCGCGCTCGACGAAGGGCGCGGGCTTGAGGTTATCCACTTCGAGCAGATTGACCGAAGTGAAGTCGCCCACAATGTCGTTGGATTGCTTGTGCAGCGGCAGGCGGTTGAAAAGGGTCAAATTGAGGGTGAAGCGCGGGTTCTTGCTCCAGATCGCCAGAACTTCGGCGTACACCGCGAGGATAATTCCGGGCGGCGTGAGGTTTGAGCGGCGGGCTTTTTCACGCAGGCTCTGCCAAAGCCCGGGCTCGATGCGCATTTGGCGGCGGTTAAAGACCGGCTGAATGGAGGCCGGGTTCTTGGCCATGGGCAGCTCGGGCGCCGCGGGAAGATCGGGCACGCGGTTCATCCAGTAATCGCGCGACTCGCGGAAAGAGTCGGTCCCGGTGAGAGATTCGAGAGCGAAAAGATAATCGCGGAAAGAAAGCTCAAACGGCGGAAGAATGGTGTCGGGATCGCGATACAACTGGGCCAGTTCACCGAAGATGATTTCCAGGCTGCGGCCATCGGCAATGAGCAGGTCGATGGTGACGTGCAGGCAGCTCTTGCCCTGCGGCAGGTGGGTCACGCGGATATCGAAGAGCGGCCAGGCATCGGCCTGGTTGAACTTGCGTGACTGGCGGGCGCGAATCTCGGCCCGGCGGGTCTCGGCTTTGGCCCCATCCATGCCGCGCAGGTCGGTCTGCTCGACCTTGTACTTGGGCGGGTGCTGCAAGATCTGCTGGCGGCCATCGGGCAGCACAATGCAGCGCAGCATTTCGTGGCGCTCGATCAATTTGGAGAGCGCAAGCTCAAAGCGCTCCTGGTCCCAATCGGTGAATTCAATTTCGAAGTAACTGAGGCAGGAGATGTTGCCCAGCTCCACGCTCTCGGAGCTGCCGATCAAATAGGCCTGCTGAATGTCGCTGAGCGGAAAGGGCTCATAACGGCGGGCCGGGTCAGGCTGCACCTGCGGCAGAGCCACGGCGCTCTGCGCCGCTTTGGGTTTCCTGGCGGCGGAAAGCCGCATGGCCAGGGCCGCCCGCTGCTCTGGCGTCAGGCGGCTCAGTCTGTCATTCAACGTCATTACATCTTTTTCACTCATGCGATCTCCCGGTCCCTTTGGTTCACGCGGTGCCGCGTCCCGACACGCGCTTGCCTTCCATCTCGGCGATAAGCTGCTCCACTTCGGAGTCGGCTGCCTCGCCTAACAGCAAATCTTCCACCTGCCGCGCCTGCGCGCTCAGCACCGGCGCCTGCAGGAAGGCCTCCAGAGAAAACTCGACGTGAAAGGCCTCTTCGACTCCGAAGACGATGCGCATGGCCAGCAGCGAATGGCCGCCCAGCTCGAAGAAATTGTCTTCGGCGCCGACCTTGTCCATCTTCAGAATGCCGGCCCACAAGGCCGCCAGCGATTCTTCCAGAGAATTCCGCGGGGCCACATAGCCTTGCTCGCCACGCTGGCGAACCGGCTCGCGGGCGGCGATGGCCTGAGAAATTTTCTTCGGCTCGTTCAACTCGCGGGCAATGCGGTGCAGAACCCGGGAGCGGTTCTTCTGCGAGTCCGAGGCTGGGGATGCGGAAACGGCCACATCCAGAGTCTGGCTTTTTTCAGCCGGCATGGGGCCGGTGGGCGCGGCGGCGCAAAGCTCAATGAGCCGCCCGGCAGGAAACTCGAAGGAATAGGAGGCGCCTTCAGGCTTGTCGAAGCCTGCGCCCAGGCCGGCGAGAAATTCGCGCGCCGGGCTGTTTTTGGCGCTGGGCACAAACTTGATGCTCACCTGTTTCAGGCCCTGCTTTTGCGCAAGCTCGTCAACATGCGCGAGCATGCGATGCTCGACCCTCCGGCCGAGGGCGCGGCAGCTGAGCAGCATGTTTTCGAGTTCGAGCGCCGAACCGCGGGGAGTGAGCATGGCGGCGCCCACCAAGCCGTAGTCGCCGAAGCGGTCGCGAACTCGTACCACGATCCACTGCGTGCCCGCCTCATGCAGCTTTTCCACTTCGCTTTCCGAAAGGCGCACGGCGGTGAAATTGAACTGATTGGTGCGCTGGGTAAGCTGCGCCAGGCGGGCCACTTCGGCCTTGCCCATCGGGGCGATGTCAACGTTGAGCTCAAGCCCGGCAAGGAAATCCTGCAAGTTCGGCGCCTGCTTGCGCAGTTGCTCGCGCTGGGCGTTCTGGGCGTACATTTCGCCGCGTTGGCGGTCTTCCGCGGTAAGTTTCAAATGGTCGAAGGCCCAGATGTGAGCGAGAAAGCGGCTGCGCTCGGCTTCAGGCTCGGGCAGCTGCAAACTCAAAACTTCAGGACAGCGGGTTTCGACCTCGGCGCATTCCAGGCCGCTGTCATCGAGAAAGACGAAGCTATCGAGGCCAAGCTGAAGCTCCTGCGATAAGACGCGCAGATTTTCGGACTTGGGCTGCCAGTTGATGCGCCAGGCGGTGATGTGCTCGCGCCGCAGCAGCATGCCGGGGTTCTGCTCGAAGACCTTCCAGACGTCTTCTTCGTTGTTCTTGCTGCACAGGCAGAGCACCATGCCAGCTTCGCGCTGGGCCAGGGCGAACTGCTGCAGCGCGCGGCTGGCGGCATCCACCTCCACGCCGCGCGGACCATCTTCTCCGCAAATGCCGCGCCACAGGGTCTGGTCGCAATCGAGCGCGATGACCTTACTGGGCGGCATGTGCAAGTTGCAAAAACGGCGGGCGATGATGGTGCCCAGCGCCTGAAACCACTCCCGCGTATAGGGAACGTGGCCCAATTCATCGGCCTGCCGGTCTTCGTAGTGGAAGACCGGGTAAAGCGCGTCGCATTGGGCATGCGTCATCACGTGAATTCCGTTGCTGTCTTGCAGGCTGAGGGCGATGCGCTCTTCCAGGCGGTCGAGCGCCGTGGATAGCGCGGCATCGGTCTTCAGCCACTGCGAGGCCGGGCAAAAGCAAAGCAAGTAAGCCGTGCCTGAACGTTCGGCGGCGGCCTTCAAAGCGGCCAGCAGGTCCTGGGCATTTCGCTCCAGCCTGTCATGCCGGCCTTTCAGGTCAGCGCCCCCTTCCAGTTCCCCGGTACCTCGCCACCAGTCTTCCAGGCGCACCAACACTACGTTCAACCCCGCGCGGTTGCCCGCGAGCAAGCTGGCGGGGTCGAGCAGTTGCTGAAACACCTGGTTATAGGGCGCAAACTCGACCTGGCAGGAAAAGCCCAGCTCCTGCATCCAGAATTCGAGCGGCTCTTTTAGCAACTCCGCGGTAAACGTTGCCGTAACGGCAATGGTCCACTGCGGCCCGGACTTGGCACTCGACGTTGGAGACGTCACTTTCTACTCCCCGCCTTCCCCGACTACTGGAAGGCGTTTAAGGTTGTGCCCCAGCCCCGCCGGCCGCCCCATTAAGCCGTGGGACCCATTTCATCCATGAACTCCTCGAGTTCACTTGCATCCACTTGTTGCAGGAGTTTCGTTTCCAATTGCTGCGCCTGTACCCCGAGCACGGGCGCCTCCAGGAAGTTTTTCAGGGGAAACTCCAGGTTAAACAGCTGACGAATTTTGAAGGTGATCTGCACGGCCGAAAGCGAGTGGCCGCCGAGATCGAAGAAATTATCCTGGCGCCCGACCCGGCCCACGCCCAGCACTTCGGCCCAGATTTCGGCCAGGGCCTTTTCGACTTCGGTCTCTGGCGCCTGCTTGTGCAGCGAGATTTCCTGGGTCTGCACCAGAAGCTGCACCCGGTCAATTTGACCATCGGCCGTCAGCGGGACGTGATCCAGGCGGCGGAACCCGCAATGGCTTAGGGTTGAAAAGCGGTCAGCGACGCCGAGCTCGCCAAGGTGCCGCGCCAGGGGCTCGCCATTTTGCGAGACCACGCAGGCGGAAAGCTCCTGCAGCGCGAGCGGCGAGCTATCCAGGTGGCGGCGGATGGCGGGCTTGCTGCCATCCAGGCCGATCAGCAGATGAGCGCAATCCTGAGACAACGCCGCCTGGAAGGAGTGGATGGCCTGATCATGCAACAGGCTGTAGTACCCGCGTGAGCGGGAAAGCTGCTGCATGGCAAAGCCGCGGCTCATGCCGGTTTCGTCCCAGATGCTCCAGGCCAGGCAGTGGCTGCGCAGGCCGCAACTACGCTGGTAGTCGGCGAAGGAATCCAGGAAGGCATTGGCCGCGGAGTATGCGCCGATGGAGAAGCCCCCGAAGAACCCGTACACGGACGAGAAGGAGACGAAAAGCGCACCCGGCTGGTCTTTCACCAGTTGGTGGAGAACCAGCGCGCCCTGCACCTTCGGAGCCAGAACCCGGGCGAACGTTTGGCGACTTTCTTCGCCCAGCTGGCGCTCCTGATAGAGGCCGGCCAAATGGAGGACGCCCTCCACTTGGCATTGCCAGCGCTTCTTTGCTTTCTCGACGGCCGAGCGCACGGCGCCCAGGTCGCAAACATCCACGGCTTCGTAGTGCACCTGGCCGAGATGTTCCAACTCCTGAAAGGCCTGAATGCGCGCGGCCGCCGTATCTTTCTTTTCGAGATGTTCCGCCCACAGCTTCTTTTCCGGAAGCGGGGTGCGGCCGAGAATGAGCAGGCGGGCCTGGTGCTTCTTGAGCAGATGCCGCGCGATGCCCTGGCCGACTCCGCCTAACCCGCCGCTGAGCACGTACAGGCCGCCCTGCCGGAAGGCAGGAGGCAGCGGCTTATGCTGGAAATCCACGGCTTGCAACTGGACGACGAAACGCTTGCCGTCGCGCCAGGCAGCCTGGCGGTCGCGCGAGCGGCCCTGCACTTCGGCCAGCAGGTTCTCTGCATCTTTCTCAAGATCGTTAGCCTGCAAATCCACGTGACTGCATGCCAGCCAGGGAAGTTCCTGAGGCACGGTGGCGAGCAGGCCGGCGAGCGCGCTGCGGGTGGAATCGAGAGCCTCGCCTTCCGTGACTTTCTGGCTGTGACTGGAGATGGCCAGAAGGCGCGAAGGGCGGCTGGCTTCGCCGCAGATGCCACTGAGCAGTTGCACCAGGGAAAGAAGGCTGAAGATGCCGTGTTCGGACGACTGCTTTACGCTTTCTTCCTGCAGCCAGTTCTTCTCCAACGGGCGATAGGAGCCCAGGTGAAGCACCTGGCCTACGCGCATGCCGGATTCCGTGATCGAACCCCAGAGCTGGCGGTAGTGGGCCGGATCCGCGGGATTGATACGATAGCCCTGGGAATCGAGCTGGGCGAAATCGTTGCCGGCTTCCACCTGGATGCAGCTCTGCTGCAGGCTCGCCAGCTTTGCGGCCAGTTGCTTGCCGAGACCCTTAGCATCCAGGAAGAGCAGCACCGCGCCGTCTTCGTGGGAAAGCGGCCGCGGCGTTACGGCTTTGCGCCGCCAGGTTTTTCGATAGAACCAGGCGGGTAGAGTATTGCCATTGCCCAAAGCCAGGTCGGCGGCTTTCAGCGTGGCATCGTATTCGCCCGCCATCAGCGATTTCTTCATCTGATTGCGCTGAATTTTGCCGCTGGTGGTCTTGCAGAAGTCAGCCTTGCGCATGGGAACAACAATGGAAGGGCTGATGCCCAGATTGCTGGCCACGGAGCTGCGCACCTGCTCGATGAGCCGGGCGCTCTCCGCCAGGTTGTGGTGTTGCGGTACGAAGAAAATCGCCAGACCCTCAGTGCCGGTGGAAGGATCGCTAACCGCTACCGCCGCCGTGAACGTGGGCTCGACGCCGGGCAGCCCGTTGACCACGTCTTCGATCTCATAGCAGTAGAAGTTGGCGCCGCGCACGATGATCATTTCTTTTTCGCGGCCGGTAAGAGTCAGGCGCCCATTCCAAATGTAGCCCAGGTCGCCGGAGTTGAACCATCCCTCGCCCACGAAGGCCTCTTTGTTGGCTTCGTCGTTGTAGAGATAGCCGCGGGTGGTCACATCGCCGCGAATCTGGAAGCGCCCGATCTTGCCCTCGGGCACGACCCGGTTCTGCGAATCCGCGATGCGGATCTGCACCCCCGGCATGGGCGGGCCGAGATCGACAAAGGCGATGGTGGTCGAATCTTCGGCGTCGCTCGGCTCCATCAAGCCATTGAGCGTGGATTTCAGGAAGCGGCGCACACCGGTTTCGATGGTGAAATCGTTGGCATAGGTCATGCAGGTGCAGACCTCGGCCATGCCGAACGCGGGCTGCATGACTTTCGGGGTGATGCCGAAGGCTGCGGTGCGCCGCAGAAAATCAGCGACCACGGGCAGGGTGACCTGCTCGCCAGCGTTCATCAGGAACTTCACCGACGAGAGATCGAACTGGCAGTCCTCGACAGTGGCCAGGCGGTCGGCGACCAGCTTGAAGCCGAAATTCGGCGCCCAGCTGTGCGTGACTTTGTAGGCCTCCATCAGCTCGAGCCAGTGCAGCGGCTCGGAAAGGACGAAGTTGGTGGCTACCTGAACTTCCTGGCAGCCCAGGTAAACATCCTTCAGGTTGCAGGTGAGGGTGGGGACCACGTGGTCCACGGGCAGCCAGTTCAGAATCACGTCATGCGGCGTGTAACCGTTGAACTGCGCCGAGCCGTGAATATGCGCGATGATGCTGCGGTGGCTCTCCTGAATGCACTTGGGCACGCCGGTGCTGCCCGAGGTGAGCTGGAAGAAGACCAGGTCATCGGGCTTGCTCTCATAGATTTCTTCTGTGGGCGGGTTTTTCTTCAGTTCCTCGACCGAGAGAACGTTGAATTTCTCGCCGGGGAAGAAGCGCTCGAGATCGGCCAGCGGCTTGACCAGGTGCGAACTGGCAATCACCGTCGGGTGCTTCAAAAGCTTCCAGACGTTGTAGAGCTTGTTCACAATGGCGGTGCGCTCGGCATAAGAGGCTGAGACAGCCACGTTCACCGGGGTAATGCCGCCAAGAACGCAGGCCCAGAAGGCGGCAAAGTGATCGGAGAGCAGTTCGCACTGCAGAATGACCCGGTCGCCCTGCTTCAAGCCCCTGGCGTGCAGGCCGGCCAGGATGCGCCGGGCCTGCTCCAGCAGCATGGGATAGCTCTGGAAATACTCTTCGCCATTGGCGCGGATGTGAACAATGCCCCTTGAGGGACACTGCTTCGCCGTGCGCAAAATGGCTTCGGTGAAAGTCCTGGGCGCATCGGCGGGAACGGTCAACGGTCCGCCGTCAGCAAATGCGGCAGGCCGCGGCCGGGATTCCTTCGCCGGCACGGCAGATTCGGAAGCAGCGGCGATTATGCCGCCATCCTGCAGGCCCGCAGGCTTCCAGCCGGGAATAAGGTCGGAAAGGTGAAGGGAATGTTGCGGCGTTTCCGGCTCGCGCACCACCACCGCGGCTTGCGCCACGCCCGGAAGCTCGCGAATCTGCGCCTCCCAGCGCTGGACTAATTCTTCATCCAGCACCGGCAGTTGCCGCAAAGCCGGTTCATCCACTTCGCCGGTTGCAGTAAGCGGCAAAGCCGCCACCGGCACTACAAAATGCCTGCATGGGTTGAATTGTGAAAAAGACGACGCGACCTCCGCTTGCAAACGGTCGCGAGTGTAAGGAAGGGTAGGCACTGCGTAAACCACTAAATCCAACGAACCTTCGGCCGATTCTCTCGCCAGGATTTTACAGTCTTCGATCAGAGAATTGTTGTTCAAAGCCGCTTCTAACTCTTTCAGGTTCGCCAACTTTCCGTCACAGCCCGCCCCATTGGTTCTGACAGTGTTGTGGTCCTGTTTGTTACTCATCGAGATTTATAAGTTCACCCTTTGGAATAATTTTGGAATTGCCACTTGCGCCCATTCGGGGACGGAAAAGTCCCTGAATACGACGCACACGGGGAGGTTTAGCCGATGATACCGCGACCCTCTAAACCTTAGGGAGGTTACCTTCGATTAAGACCCTAACCCGAGCCCCCGCAGCGGTTTTCTCCGGAAGGCAACTTGCGTCACCCGAAGGCCGCCGAGCATATCCATTCGCGAATCAGATGTGCACTTAAGTTGCCAGGGAAGGTGGAATTCGACTCGGCGAGTCTCATGTCATCTGGCTGATTCTAAGCAAGATAGCTTCTTGGGGAGGCCGGCGGCGGTGGCCCGCGTTCCCGTTTCGTGCCACGCACTACCCGCTTGGGTGTGAAGGAAAATGTCGAACAATGCAGAAAAAAGTTCCACCGATGGTCCGGAATCCTGATTGACGGATAAATGTAGACAGTCGCCGGCGCCGGCCTAGCTGATGCCCAGGCGGCGCTGCATCTCTTCGAGCGAAATGCCCTTGGTTTCGGGGTAAAAGAACAGCACCACGAAGAACTGCACCACCATCATTGCGGAAAAGAAAACAAAGGGGTAAGCGCCGGAAGAGGAGGCCATGAGAGGAAAAATTCCCGAGATCAGCGCATTCATCAACCAGTGGGAAAAGCTGCCCAGGCTCTGCCCCTTGGCACGCACGGTATTGGGAAAGACCTCGCCGATATAGACCCAGATCACAGCTCCCTGCGAAAAGGCGAAGAAGGCGATGTAACCGACGAGCAGCCAGACCAGGCGGTCTTCGTGGCGGGTGGTGAAAAAGATGGCCGAAACGCCGGCCAGGCAGGCAGCAGTGCCGACCGAGCCGATGAGCAAAAGAGTCTTGCGGCCGATCTTATCAATCACGGTCATGGCCAGCATGGTGAAGACAAGATTGGTGGCGCCGACCGCGACGGCCTGCAGATTGCCGGAAAACTTGCTGAAGCCGGCGTGGGCAAAGATGTCATTCAGGTAGTAGAGAATGGCGTTGATGCCAGAGAGCTGATTGAACATGCCGATGCTCACGGCCAGAAAAATCGGCAAGGCAAACTTGCGGGAGAACAGCTTCTCTTCGGCCTGGCTGCGTTCCAGGTGAATCGACTCCACGATTTCCTGCAATTCGGCGGCATAATTGGGCTCGCCGGTCATCTGCAGGACGGTGCCGGCTTCCTGTGTCCGGCCTTGCTTGACCAGCCATCGCGGGCTGCGCGGAATAGCGAACAGCAGCAGGAAGAACAAGGCGGCGGGCAGGGCGGCAATGCCCAATTCCATGCGCCACTCCGCCGCCCCCAGCTGCAAAAGGCTGATTATGTAATTGGAGAAGTAGGCGAGCAAAATGCCCAGCACCACGTTGAACTGAAAGAAGCCGACCAGGCGTCCGCGCCATTCCGCGGGAGCGATCTCGGCGATGTACATCGGCCCTAAGACGGAAGAACCGCCGATTCCCAGACCGCCGATGAAGCGAAAGGCGACCAGCGAGGGCCAGTTCCAGGCCGCGGCGCAACCGAGGGCGGAAATCACGTAGAGCAAGCCCATCACGCGCAGGCTGTCTCTGCGCCCGTAGCGTTCGCCGGGAAAGCCGGCCAGCATGGCGCCGAGGACGGTGCCCCAAAGGGCGCTCGAAACTGTGACCCCAAGCAGGCCGGGAGAGAGCCCATAGGCATGGCTGAGGGCGCTGGTGGTGCCGGAGATGACGGCGGTATCGAATCCAAAAAGCAGGCCGCCCAAAGCGGCCACGACGGTGCTCTTGGCCAAAAACGCGTTGATTTTCACGCGGTCTCCTTGTGCCCGGATACGTGGTGCTGAGGCGCAGGGTGCTGGGGTTCGTGCTGCAGGGCCTCGGCCTCGCCAAGAGTCCATTCGGGAATCGCGCCCCGGCGGCTGGCCACCAGCGCGCCCACGCGATTGGCAAAGTCAGCCATGCGCGCAGGACGCCAACCCTGCCCCAGCCCGTGGAGAAGCGCGGCGGCGAAAGCGTCGCCCGCCCCTACCGCATCGGCGACCTTCACCGGGTAGCCCTCAGCCTGGATATATTCGCCGTTCAGGAAAAGCGCGCAGCCAAGGACACCGCGCGTGATGCAAACACCTTGCCAGCCAAAGCGGGCGGCATAGCTGCGGCAGAAGCCTTCCAGAGACTCATGGCGCGTGCCGAGAGAGTGCGCGATCTCGCCGACTTCATCCTCATTCAGCTTGACGACCGTGGCTTGGGCCATAAGCTCGCGCACCAGTTCCGGAGTCCAGGAGGATTGGCGCAGGTTGACATCATAGAAGCGGCGCGCGTTGGTGGACGCGTGGAGCAGGCGCGCGGTCAATTCTTTGGCGGCAGGGCTCATCTGGTGGAGCGTGCCGTAGTAGATCCACTCGGGCGGCTGCGCCAGCAACCTTTCCATTTGCGCGGTTGTCAGCTCGGGAAAATCATAGGCCGCGGGGCGGTGGAGAACGAACTCGGGCTGGCCGCCGGCTCTTAGAGTGACGGTGACGATTCCGGTGGCGTGATCGGGCACGCGGCGAACGAAGGCGGTGGAGATGCCGAGGTGCTGCATTCTTTGCAGGATGCGGCGGCCGCGGTCATCCTCGCCTACGGCGCTGACAAAGGAAACTTCATGGCCGAGCCGGGTCAGGTGGGCGCTGAAGTTGAAGCTGGCGCCGCCGAGGTGCTCCTCAGAGCCCACGACATCCCACAGCACTTCGCCAATGCTGATGACTTTCAAGGGGCTCCTGCGCACTGCTCGACGGGCCAGCGGATTCTATAGCGGTTGCGGTTTTGGGGCAATCTTCTCCCGGTGCGGGAGATTGTTAAGGAACTACGGAGGCCCGGAGACGCCGAGGCCAAAAAGGCTTATCCACCACGAAGGACACCAAGGCACACGAAGGTGAAGCCAAACCACAGAGGACGCAGAGCCCAAAAGCCTTCACCACGAAGGACACGAAGGTCAGCCGAACCACAGAGGACGCAGAGACACGGAGGCCGAACAAACTTCTGTCAGTGCGGCTCGGGCAGAGGGGTTTTGGTTTTCACCCCCGCGCCTTCGACCACCGTGTAAATGAAATCCGCGGGAAGGTCTTTCAACACTTCGAGCTTTCCGCTGGGCCAGCGAATCTCGACTTCATCCATGAAACGTGCCGCTCCCAGGCCGAAGTGAAGGCGGGGGTCGTTGGAAGAGAGATAGCTGCCGCCGGCGCGGACCTCGTTCATCTGCTTCAGCTTGCCAGTTCTTACGGTGATTCTTGCGCCAATCGCGATCCGGTTGCTTTTGGTTCCTTCCAACTGAAACAGAACACGATGATTGGCGCTCGGGGTGCGGTTGAGAAGCAGAATGGGCGGGCCGTCGGTGGTGACGATGAGCACGTCCACATTGCCATCGTTGTTGATGTCACCGAAGGCGGCGCCGCGCATGGAGGCCACCGGAAGATTCGCCAGGTTTTGCGAGACATCTTCGAAGGTGCCGTCGCGCTTATTGCGGAAGAGCAGAATCGGCTCGCGGTAGCGGGCCGCGTCAGGGACCTGGTCCATTTGCGGATATACGTGGCCGTTGACGGCCAAAAGATCGAGCCAGCCGTCGTTATCCATGTCGAAGAACGCGGTACCCCATCCCACCGAGAGATAGCTCGGCTTAACCAGCTTGGCCTCCCAGCTGACATCGGTGAATCCCTCCGCTCCCTGGTTGCGGTAGAGAGTATCGGTTTGCTCGGTGAAGTTGGTGACGAAGATGGAAAAGCGGCCCTGGTTAAGATAGTCGCCCCAATCCACGCCCATGGAGCCTTGCTGTAAGCCGTCGCCGCTCATGGCCACGCCGGAAAGCATGCCCAGCTCTTCGAAGGTGCCGTCGTGCTGGTTGTGGTAGAGATAGTTGGGCCCAGCGTCATTGGCAACGTAAAGGTCGGGCCAGCCGTCGTTGTCATAGTCGGCCCAGACGGCGCCCAGGCCGTAGTAGTGCGAGGGATCGTCCACGCCGGCCTTTTTTGAAACTTCCTCGAAGGTGCCATCGCCGCGGTTGTGAAAGAGGAGATCGGATTCTCCCGGCATGCCCCAGGGACCGCACTGCACCTCGATTCCCTTGAAGTGGCAATTCTTCTGGTCGCTGCCGAAGACGGGCAGATGCTCCAGGTCGAAATGCACGTAGCGCGAGACGAAAAGATCCACGCGGCCATCGCGGTCATAATCCGCCCAGGCTGCGCCGGTGCTAAAGCCGCCGGCGGCGACGCCGGCTTTATCGGTCACGTCCTCGAATTTGCAGTTGCCCAGACCGCGATACAGCGCATTGCCGCCGTAGCCGGTCACATAAATGTCGGGCCGGCCGTCGTTGTCGTAGTCGGCAATGGCGACGCCCATGCCCCAGCCTCTGCGTGTGAGGCCGGCCGCCTGGGTAATGTCGCGAAATTGGAAGTTCGCCTCCTGATGGTAGAGAGTGATCAGGGGGTCGCCGCCGTGGCGAAAGTTCTCTACATTCGAGCCGTTCACCACCACCAGATCGAGCTTGCCGTCGCCATCGCAATCGAGCAGGCCGGCACCCCCGCTCATGGATTCGACGATATATTTCTTCTCGGGAGACGAAATGTGCGAGACCGTCAGGCCCGCCTGGCGGGCGACATCTTCGAAGCGCGGCTGAGCAGGCGGCCCAGCTTGCGCGAAGAGCGAAATTGCCAGGCCCACTGCGAAGAGAGGAGATACCCGCATGTCGAAACTCCAAATTATAAGCCGTAGTGGGCCGCGGAATTAAGGGCGCAAGATGTTCTCTGGCAGCGGCCGGACTCGTGTACAATAACGATTTTCTTAGCGGGGGCGGCGGCCGCCCGGGATTGATTGGACGATTCGCCCCCAATATCTTACGGAGAATGCATGAGCGTGGCCGTTCGCGGGTGCCTGGTTCGTCTTCTTGTCCTGTTGTGCGCAACGTCCTTTGCCTGGGCGGGTGAGGCCATTCCCAAAGCCGCCTGGAAGCGCCCCATCGGCGAACCTCTGGAGCATGCGGGCGGCAAGAAGCCAAACCTCACCACCATGATTGACGACGGCTATTGGCAGGGCGCGCCCGTGGGCGGCTTCGGGGCGGGAACTTTCTCGCGCACTTATCGTGGCGATTTTGCCCGCTGGCACATGAAGGCCGGAGTTCACAAGTACGAGACGGTGTGGGCCAACCAGTTCGCCATGTACCAGAAATCGGAGGGCGCCGCCGAAGGCATTGCCCAGGTGCTGACCGCGGCGCATCCCGATGGCCCGGACTTATGTACCTGGAAATGGGATTACCCGGTTGGCGCCGGCGATTACTATGCGCTTTATCCCAAATCCTGGTACGACTACCGCTGGGAGAACTTTCCCGCGCATGTGACTCTGGAGCAATTCTCGCCCATTCTTCCCGATAACTACCGCGAGAGCAGCTATCCGGTTGCGGTCTATCGCTGGCATGCGGAAAATCCCACCAGCCATGCGGTCACGGTTTCGATTCTGTTTTCCTGGACCAACATGGTGGGGTGGTTTCGCGATTTTTCCTCGAATCTGGATGGCGGCCTGAGCATGGGCGATTACGACCGCTTTGTGAGTGAGCCCGAAGGCAACGCCGGCCGCATGAAGGGAATTGTGTTCGACCGCAAGCGGACGGCGCCGGCCAAAGAGGAATGGGACGGGCAGATGGCGATCGCTACGCTGGAAACTCCCGGCGTCGAAGTGAGCTACCAGACCACGTTTCCGGCGGATTCCAAGGGCAGCAACCCGATCGAGAGCACGGGCGAAGAGGTGTGGAAGCCCTTTGCGGCCGACGGGCGCCTGGCCGACAGCGGTCAATCATGGATCAGCAGCGGAGAACACATCGCCGGCGCCATTGCGGTGCGCTTCACGCTGCAGCCGGGGGAGAAGCGCGAAATTCCTATGGTGATTGCTTGGGACTTTCCCGCAGTTCAGTTCGGCTCAGGACGCAAATGGTATCGCCACTACACCGATTTTTATGGAACCACGGGCACGAACGCCTGGAAGATTGCCCGCGACGGATTGCTGAATGCCGCCCGGTGGAGCGACGCCATAGACGCCTGGCAGGCGCCGTACGTGAATGATGAGAGCAAGCCTCTGTGGCTGCGCGGCGAGCTGTTCAACGAGATGTACATCCTCGCCGATGGCGGCTCGGTGTGGGGGCGCCCGGTAGATTCCCCGGCCAGAACACCCGAGTCATTCGCCTTCCTGGAGTGCTTCGACTATCCGTTTTATGGCACCCTCGATGTGCTCTTCTATGGCTCCATGCCGCTGGTGAAGTTCTGGCCCGAGATTGACAAGCAAACGCTGCGCGAATTTGCGCTGACCGTTCCGGAAGACCTGAGGGATCAATATCTTTGGATCTGGAAGTCGCAGCAAATGCACTCCGAGCAGTTCCGCCTGCGCAAGGCGAAGGGCGCCGTGCCGCATGATCTGGGCGTGCCTCAGGAGGATCCGTTTTTTCAGGTCAACCAGTTCAGCTGGCAGAACACCAGCGGCTGGAAGGATCTGAATACGAAATTCGTGCTCATGGTGTATCGCGACTACGTATTTTCCGGGCGGCGGGATGTGCAGTTTTTGCGCGACACCTGGCCCGCGGTACAGGAAGCGCTGCAACACCTGCGCCAGTATGACCGCGACGGCGACGGTGTTCCCGAAGATGACGGCTATCCCGACCAGACTTACGACGAATGGGTAGCGCGTGGCGAGAGCGCATACTCCGGGGGGCTGTGGCTGGCGGCCCTGCGCGCCGCCGAGGAGATAGCCCGCACGCTGGGCGACGCCAAGCCGGCCGGCAGCTATCATGCACTCTTTGCCCGCAGCCAGGCCAGCTACATCAGGAAGCTGTGGAACGGAGAGTACTTCCGCTATGACACCCGCAGCCAGTATGGCGACGATATCCAGGCCGATCAGTTGGCGGGGCAGTGGTATGCCAGCATGACCGGGCTGGGGGATGTGGTTCCACGCGAGATGCAGCTGAAAGCGCTGCAGAAGATCTACGACTTCAACGTGATGAAGTTTGCCAACGGCCAGATGGGCGCGGTCAACGGCATCGCGCCCGATGGCAGCCTGATGCAGGCGAACCAGCAGGTGCAGGAGGTCTGGCTGGGCGCGACCTTCAGCGTGGCCGCTCTGATGCTGGCTGACGGCCTGAAAGACGAAGCCTTCCGCACGGCCTGGGGCGTCTATCACACCAATTACGAGACCGAAGGATACTGGTTCCGCACGCCGGAGGCCTGGGACATCACCGGCCACTACCGCGCCGGAATGTACATGAGGCCGGCGGCGATCTGGGCGCTGGAAATGACCTCGCCGCCGAAATAGCGAAGCGCGGCGCCGGTTACTCGCCCTTCGCCTGAGAATTCTGCGCAAAGCACCAGTGCACGAACTCCCGGGTGTAGCCGTGGATGATGGCCGGCGGCACGTCTCTCTCTTTCAGTTCCTTGAACTCGAAGCTGATGGTTCCCACCGGCTGGCTGGAGGGATTCACGGTCGCCAGCAGATATCCATAGACATTGGTCTTGGCCAAGGCTGCGTTGTTCGGCTCCGGCAGCGGATAGCGGACGGCGCCGGCCGTGCCCACGATCCAGCCGGGAAGAACGCCGCCGTGCGACCGCCAATACTGCGTGTTGTAAGTGTTTTCCATCACATAGTGCGAATGGCTGGCGAGCACGTAAACTTTCTTGTGTTGGTCATTCTGCAGCTTCAGTAGGTCCTGGTAAACCTGGGCGCCGGTTTTGATGCCGTCCGGCCACTCGTTCATGCTGTGTCCCGCGGAGATGCTGTTGGGCAGGGCGGCGTGCATGCCGACGACCAGCGCGCGGATGGAGCTATCGGCAGCGTCGTGCTTGAACACGGTGCCTTCCAGCCAGGTCATTTGAGCGGCGTCGAATTGATCGTGGGAGGCGTTGTCGAGGTAGATGAAATCGGCGCCATCCATGATCCAGTGGTAATAGGTGTGCGGCTGCGTGTCTTTGGGATTGTCTTTCAGGCGCTGTCGCTTGATTTCGGGCATGTCGAGATAATCGGCGAACTCGGTAATGAAGTCAGCGCGAGTCTTGAAGGGCCCGATGGTCTCGTGGTTGCCGATGCCGAGGAAAAACGGAATGCCGCCAAAGGGAACGATCTGGTTCTGGCGGAAGTCGGGCCAGGCCTGGCTTTCGTAGTCGCTGATGGTGAGCTTCTTGTCCTGCCGCTCGGCGATCTTCTGCATGTCCTGGTCAAAGTCGTAGATGGCGCGCAGATCGCCCAGGTGCCAGTAGAACTGCGCCTGGTTCTGGGCAGCGCCCTGAGCGATGGCGGGCATCACTACATCGCCGCAGTTTCGCGAGTCCCCGGAGACGACGAAATGCCAGGGCTGGCCGGGCTGAAAAGCCGCAGGCTTCGCGGGTTTCGCCAACGGAGGCGGGGCACTGACGTCTCCGCACAGGCAGTTGCAACCCAAAGAGATGGCGAGGGCGGCAAGCAACGGCAGAGCGGCCAGCGCGAGATGAATGCGAGATTTCATTTCATCCTCCGGCGGGGCCAGGACGGGAGGCATTACGGGGAAGAGGATTAGAACCACCCGCCACGGGAAATTGGCGCACAGAACTCGGGGCCGGGGCTAACGGGAAAAGATTGTCGCGCCCGGGCACGCCGGGGGTCAAGAACAAAAGCATGCTTATTCGCGGGCGGCGGCGCCGCGCGACTCGCGCCAGCCCTCGATGATCATGTAAAGAACGGGAATAAAGAAAAGATTGAGAACGGTGGACATGATCATGCCGCCGAAGACGGTGGTGCCCACCGAGTGGCGGCCATTTTCGCCGGCGCCGCTGGCCAGCATCAGGGGAACGACTCCAAGAATGAAAGCGAACGAAGTCATCAGAATGGGGCGCAGCCGAATGCGTGCCGCCTCCACCGTAGCCTCGAGCAGCGGCATACCGCGCCCGCGCAACTGTTCGGCGAACTCTACGATCAGAATGGCATTCTTGCTGGCCAGGCCAACCAGCATCACCAGCCCGATCTGGCAATAGACGTCGTTCTGCAGGCCGCGGAGCCACTGCGCCGAAAGCGCCCCCAGCATGGCCATGGGAACGGCCAACAGCACGATGAAGGGCAGCACGAAGCTCTCGTATTGGGCGGAAAGCGTGAGGTAAACCACCAGCGTGCCCAGCGCGAACAGAAATATCGTGGTCCTTCCCGAGGAAAGCTCTTCCAGTGAAAGCCCGGTCCACTCGAAGCTGTAGCCCTGCGGCAGAACCTTGTGGCTCAAATCTTCCATGGCGGTGATGG
This sequence comes from Terriglobales bacterium, assembly GCA_035517775.1. Lineage (GTDB taxonomy): Bacteria > Acidobacteriota > Terriglobia > Terriglobales > Acidobacteriaceae > DATIYF01. The sequence goes on along the minus strand of DATIYF010000061.1, from coordinate 20,412 downwards.
CCTGGCCGGAACTGAAACCGGACGCGGCCGAGCCATCCAACTCCGCCGAACGGAAAAGATTGTAGTGGCTGATGACCTGCGGAGTGGTCGTGCGCGTGATGGTGAGAAGGCTGTCGAGCGGAATCATGGCGCCGCTATCGGAGCGCACATAATACTGCTTGATGTCGCTGGGTTGCGCGCGAAATTGCTTATCGGCCTGCACATACACGCGATAAGAGCGATTGTTGAAGTCGAAGTCATTCACATAGGCCGAACCCATATAGACGCCCAGCGTGTCGGTGATCTGCTGCAAGGGCACGTGCAGGCTCTTGGCCTTTTCGCGGTCAATGGTCACCAGAAATTGCGGATCGTTGGCCGTGTAGCTGGTGAAGAGGCCGGTCAAATCCTTGCGCGCATTTCCCTGGCGCACCAGTTGTTGCGCCACGCTGGCGAGATCCTGCAGCGTGTGCCCGCCCTGGTCCTGCAGCTCATATTGGAAGCCGCCGAATTGTCCCAGTCCCTGCACTGCTGGGGGGAGAAAGGGCAGAACAATGGCGCCCGAGATGCCGAACAACGGACCGCGAATACGGCCGACCACAGCTTCCGCCGTGTGTTCATCGCCCTTGCGCTTGCCGTAAGGCTTCAAAGTGGCGAAGACGATGCCGCGGTTGGCGGCGGCGCCGCTAAAGCTGAAGCCGGAGATGGCGAAAACGCTCTCCACCTCCGGCTGCTGCCGCAAAATCGCATTGATCTGCTCGCCAATGTGGCGAGTGTAATCGAGCGAGGCGCCGGCGGGCGCCTGCACAATGACCATGAAATATCCCTGATCTTCATTCGGCACGAAACCAGTGGGCACGCGCGAAAAGACCAGGTAAGTGAGGCCGAGACCGGCCACAAACAGCAGCACGGCCACCCAGCGGATGCGCAGAAAACCGCGCAGCGCCGCCTGATAGCCGCCGGTCACTGCACCAATGACGCGGTCCACGCCGCGGAAGAACCATCCCTTTTCGCCGTGCTCGCGGCCGAGCAGCAGGGCGGAAAGCGCCGGCGTGAGGGTCAGCGCGTTGAAAGCGGAGATCGAAATCGAGAAGGCGATGGTCAAGGCGAACTGCCGGAACAGAATTCCCGTGGTTCCGGGAAAAAAGGCAACCGGCACGAACACCGCCACCAGCACCAGAGAAGTCGCGATCACGGCGCCCGCCACTTCCCGCATCGCCGCCGAGGAGGCTTTGCGCGCGTCGCGCTCGCCTTCCTGAATGTGGCGCTCGATGTTCTCGATCACCACGATGGCATCATCCACCACCAGGCCAGTGGCCAGCGTGATGCCGAATAGAGTCAGGGTATTGATGGAGAAGCCCAGCAGCTTGACAAAGGCGAAAGTCCCGATCAGCGAGACCGGAATGGTGACCGAGGGAATCACCGTGCTGCGCCAATCTTCGAGAAAGAGAAAAATAACGAGAATCACCAGGATGATGGCTTCGATCAGGGTGCTGAGAACGTCGCGGATGGATTCGCCCACCGCGTCGGTGCTGTCGAACGCCAGGTGGTATTTCATTCCCGGCGGGAAGCGCTTGGAGAGCCGGTCGAGCTCGGCGATGGCCAGACGGTCCACTTCGAGCGCGTTGGCGTTGGAGAGCTGGGTGATGCCCATTCCCACCGCCTCCTGCCCATCGAACTCGAGAGCCGAGCCATAGTTTTCCGCGCCCAATTCGGCGCGGCCCACGTCTTTGAGCCGCACCAGAGTGCCATCGGCGTTGGTCTTGAGGATGATATTGTCAAACTGCTCGGGTTGACTGAGCCGGCCGATGGCGCGGACGCTGATCTGAAACTGCTGGCCTGCCCGGATGGGCGGCTGGCCCACCTGCCCGGCGGCCACTTCCACGTTCTGCTCCTGCAGGGCGCTGACCACGTCATCGGCGGTAAGGCCGCGGCCGGCCATCTTGTCGGGGTCGAGCCACAGCCGCATGGAGTATTTGCGCTCGCCGAAGATCTGGACGTCGGCTACGCCAGGCACGCGCTTCAGCGCGTCGCGGACGTAAACATCCAGATAGTTGCTCATAAAGAGCGGGCTGTAACGGCCGTTCGAGTAAACCGCCGAGCCGAAGACGAAGTTATTGGAGGTCTTGGCCACGGTCACGCCGATGGACTTGACCGCGTTGGGCAGCTGCCCCTGCGCCGTGTTCACCCGGTTCTGAATGTCCACGGCTGCCAGGTCAGGGTCGCGATTCAGGTCAAAGGTCGCCAGGATCGAGCTCGAGCCATCATTGCCGCTGCTCGAGGTCATGTACTTCATGCCCTCGGCGCCGTTGATCTGTTCTTCGAGCGGAATGGTCACGGCAGATTCCACCGTCTGCGCGCTGGCCCCGATATAGGTGCTGTTCACCGAAATCTGCGGTGGCGCCAGAGTGGGGAACTGCGCGATGGGCAGGGTGGGAATCACCACCGCGCCCGCTAGGATGATCAGCAGGGCGCAAACCGTGGCGAAGACCGGCCGCCGGATGAAGAAGTCAACGAACATGAAGGTCTAATTCGTAACGCAGAATCCGAAGTCTTTGCCGGCGCTCACCTGAGCGAACGGCGCCTGGTTTCGTGTTGAAAAGAAGAATCCTGGAATGCAGCCTTAGCCGCCCTGCGGAATCACCGGCGCTCCATCCACCAGGAACTGTGTTCCGGAGACGATCACTTTATCTCCCGGCTTGATCCCTTCCTGCACCACGTAGTTGTTGCCCACCATCTCGCCCAGCTGCAGAACTTTCTGATGGGCCACAAATTTGCCGTTCTCGCCCTCGGCGACGAAAGCGAAGTACTGGCCGCCGATGTTAGAGACGGCCAGCACCGGAACCACCGGACGGTCCTCGGTGCCCCACACGACGCGGGCGCGAATAAATTGCAATGTGCGCAACTTGTCCTGCCGGTTTGCGATCCGCGCTTTCACCAGCACGGTCTGGGTGCTGTTATCCACCTGCGGCGAAATGAAATCCACCTTGCTTTCCGCCACTACTTTGTCGGCTCCATCCACGATCTGCACGGGCAGGCCCATGTGCAGGCCGGGGGCGCGGTCCACCGGCACATAGACGTAAACCTCCAGGCTGCCGGGTTTATCGACCGTGGTGAGCGTGGTCGAGGTCGTCACCCGGTCGCCCACGCGCACGGGAATATCGCCTACGATGCCGCTGGTTGTGGCCTTGACGTTGTAGTAATGCAGCTGGACTTCCTGCTCCTGCACCTGGGCATCGAGCGAGTGAACTTGTGCCTCGGCGGAATCCAGCGCGGTCTTCGCCTGATCAAGGTCCTGCTTGCTGACCACGCCGGCAGCATAGAGCCCGCTGGTTCTGCGGTATTGTTCCTGCGCCCATTGCAGGTTGGCCAGCTGCGCGGCCTTGCTGCTTTCAAGGTTGTGCACCGTGGCTTGCTGCTTAGCAGGATCAATCTGCATGAGCGGCCGCCCCGGGATCACGTGGTCGCCGGAGTGCACATAGATTTGCGTGATCCGGCCCTCGACTTCAGGCATGATGACGGCGGAATCCCGCGATTTCAGCGTAGCCACATATTCCGTGGTGTCGCTGATGGGGACTGAGCGCGCCTCCTCCACTTTTACCGGCACACCGGCAGGCCCATGCGGCTGGCCGGCCTGAGCCTCGTCTTTGCCGCAGGCCACCTGCAGCACCGCCAGCAGCACCAGCAGCGGCAGGGCATGGCTGATCGGGCGCTGGGGAAGGCGCACTCTCTGGCGAAGGGAAGGCAAACAGAACATCCGCAGGTAACCTGTCATGGAGTCGTTTTGATTGGTCGCGCGTGCCTGCGCCACGGCCCTAAAATGGCAATGGACGCAGTTAAGTTAGATTGGATAGCTAAGAGGCCCGGCGCGACTCCAAAAATAAATTGTACCTGATGCGACCGGGGCAACCCCAGGCAAACCACCGTGGCGTTTGACAACTTTCACCACAAAGGGCACGAAGGCATCACGGAGGAATCTTTCTGCAGCCGCCGTGGTTCGATGGTTGCGCCGGTCCACCGCGAAACTGACCCGCTACCGCGCAGCGCAAGTGCACGCAAGTTCTTTCACTCTGCTACATTGTTGCTCAGTCCGCCAATGAAACCTGCACGCAGTTTTGCCAGCGACAACAATGCCGGCGTCCATGCTGAGATTCTGGAAGCCATGGCCGCTGTCAACCGCGGCCATGCGGTAGGCTACGGCGATGACGCCTGGACCGCCTCCGCCGTGCGGCACTTTCGCCGCCATTTTGGCGCCGAGACCGGCGTTTTTTTTGTCTTCAACGGCACTGCGGCGAACGTGCTGAGCCTGGCGGCGCTGGCTGAGCCCTTTCATGCCGTGATCTGTGCCGAGGCCGCACATCTCTACGTGGATGAATGCGGAGCGCCCGAAAAATTTACCGGCTGCAAGCTGATTCCGCTTCCCACGGTGCAGGGCAAGCTCACGGTGAAAGCCGTAAGCCGCGCCTATCACGGCATTGGGGACCAGCATCACGTGCAGCCACGCGTAATTTCGATCACGCAAGCCACCGAAGTGGGCACGGTATATAAGCCGCATGAAGTCAGATCGCTGGCGCGCTTTGCTCACGAGCGCGGCATGTTCCTGCATATGGATGGCGCCCGCATCAGCAATGCCGCCGCCTCTCTTGGCCTCACCCTGCGGCAGGCCACGCGCGATCTGGGGGTGGACGTTCTTTCCTTCGGCGGCACCAAGAATGGAGCCCTGGGCGCGGAAGCGGTGGTCTTTTTCCATCGCGAATTGAGCCGCAGCTTTCCCTTCCGGCGCAAACAGGGCATGCAGCTTGCGTCGAAAATGCGCTTTATCGCGGTCCAGTTCGAGAGGCTGCTTTCGGGCGATCTCTGGCTGCGCAGCGCGCGCCACGCCAACCGCATGGCCCGCCTGCTGGAGATGGAACTGAAAAAAATTCCGCAAGTCAAGATCGTCTATCCGGTGGAGGCCAACGGCCTGTTCGCGCAGATTCCGCGCGGCGCCATCGCCAAAATCCTGGAGCGCTATTTCTTTTACGTTTGGGATGAGGAGCACTCGGTAGTGCGCTGGATGTGTTCCTTCGATACCACGGAAGAGGACGTCCGCGCCTTCGCCAAATTCGTGGGGCAAACGGTGGCAAAGAAAAGAGCGCGGGCATGAGTTTTTCGCCGCCAAGTGCTCCGAGCCAGCCACCTTCACCCATGCGGGTAACCAAAGAGTGTCTTGCTTTTTGGTTCGAACTTACACTACATTACCGCATCCCCCGAAGACTTGTTTGCCCGGCCGCCCAGGGAGACGCATGAACCGTAACTGCTCTAAAATCATAACTTTGGCCCTTGCTAGCGCTGGACTGCTGACTTCCCTGAGCTGCGGCCATGATCAGCAGCTCACCTCCATCACCATTCAACCTGCGGCCGAGACCTTCGGCGCCGCTAACATTCCCGTCTCTGCAGACGCCGGGCTGACGGTGCAACTGCGTGCGCTTGGCAGCTTCATCCATCCCCCTGTCACCAAAGACATTACCAGCCAGGTTACCTGGGCCTCGAATTCACCGGGCATCGCCACGGTAGATGCAAACGGCCTGCTCACTGCCAGCGGCATTGATTGTGGAGACTCGCTGATTTCTGCGACGGTTCAGACCAACCATAGCCTTGGGAATATCAATTCATCGGGCGCGATCGTGACCGGCTACATGACCGCGACGGTGGTCTGTTTCACTGGCATGTCGGCCGCGCAACCGGGGCTCACCGTAAAATTCTCCGGGACTGGCGCCGGCACGGTCACCAGTTTGCCTTTAGGCCTTAGCTGCGCTGGGACGTGCAGCGCCAGCCTGCCGCGCAGCGGCCCCATTCAATTGACCGCACGGCCGAACAGCCCCAGCTTTGGCGGCTGGTCGGGCTGCGACTCGGTTTCCGCCTCCGGGTTGGTCTGCACTGTCCATGACGCCGCCAGCGAGCGTACCGTCACCGCAAGCTTCCACTAAATCGCGCCGGGGCTCATTCTTCCTGCAGCAGACTGCCGAGCGTGGACTTGTGCTTCTGCTTCTTGTTCTTTTTTGGATTGGGGGCCACACGCTCCGGCGGAGGGGTTCCGATTCTTTCCCGCGCCAGGGCTTTCACCGCTTCCACGGCGCGAAACTTCTTCTTTTTCCGCTTCCTGGGCACGGCTCCATCTTGCCATAGCAGCTACCCGGGGAACCTGTAATAATCAAGAAAGCCTGCAGGCGGAAGAACGCGGCAGGGCGAACCGCTATGGATGAACGCGATTTCTTTGACGAGCGGCCGGACAAGAAACCGGCGACCCTCAATTGCCCCCATTGCCACCAATCCGCGGAATATGAGGTGGCGTGGCTGGTGCGCACCAAAAAACGGCTGCTGCCGCCGCGGGCCGATGAGCGCGACCGCGCTAAGTTCGCCAAAGCCCGCTCTTATATGCTGCGCCGCGACGACATGATGGTGTGTAAGAACATGCGTTGCCGAAAACGCTTCGAAATCTCGGGCGTGCAGTCGGTAGTCTTCACCGACTAGCAGCGCGAAAAAACATCTCTCAGGCGACAAACCTCCTTCAGGCGCTAATGCGCCGGAGGCATTTTCAGAGATTTCGCGGCACGACTGAAGTCGCGCCCTTCCCAATGTCCCCTCCTCCGCGCGGGCTGCATCGTACGGTTGTTTAGATGCTGCCCCCCCCGGCGCGGGTTCCGGTAACATATATCGTTTCACGATACTTACTTCCGAAACTCGCGGGCAACGCTCGCCCCCAACCAGCCTTCCTACCGTATAGATAGTCTTTCAAAGGAGTGTGGTATGCGAATTTCAAAGACGATGTTTCTTGCGCTGGCCCTGCTGTTTGGCACTGGCGCCGCGCTGGCGCCAAAGGCCCAGGCAAGCCTCTGGAACCAGGCAATTAAATTCACTTTCAACCAGCCGGTCGCGATTCCGGGCGCGGTTCTGCCCGCCGGCACCTATTGGTTCCGGCTGCTGAATTCCACTTCCGACCGCAATATCGTGCAGATCTACAGCGAGAACTGGAGCCAGCTTTACGCCACCGAGCAAACCAATGCGGTCCTGCGCAGGGCCTCAACCGGCAAGATCGAACTGCAGTTTGCGAAGCGGCCGCACGACCGTCCGCAGGCGCTGCTGGAGTGGTATTACCCCGGAATGCGCTACGGGCATGAGTTTATCTATCCCGCGAGTAGAGAAGCGCTGTTCTCCCGCTCCGCCAAACTGGAGCTGCTCTCTTCCCCCAACGGAAGCAGGAAGGTGGTGGTTGCGGAGCCCGCAGTCGGCTGATTCTGCGTCCTTTCTGGTTTCGCCCGCCAGGTTGCGCGCCTGAGGGCGAAACCGCTCCGCTCGGGCCTCGCTCCTTCCGTACTCCCCGCTGCTCATTTATACTGACTCGTTTCCTGCGCGAGATTAGACCCGCGCTGCGGCGAGGTTTCCATTTGAAGATTCTGGTGTGCATGAAGCAGGTGCCGCAAAAAGACGCGCCCCTCAAACTCAACGAAAACCAGTCCTGGATTCGCGAAGACGTTTCCTACGAAGTGAATGAGCCCGACGCGTATGCGCTGGAGGAAGCGCTGCGGCAGAAGGAAAAGCACGGCGGCGAGGTGGTCGCCATCACCGCCGGCCCGGCGCGCGCCCAGCAGGTGCTGCGCGAGGCCCTGGCCAAGGGCGCCGACCGCGCCATTCACCTTGACGACAACGCCTTCGTCGCCCTGGATGCCTTCAACACCGCGCGCGCCTTTGCGGCCGCGATCAAAGACGAGGCGTTCGATCTCATTTTTACCGGCCTGCAGTCGGACGACTACGGCTACGCACAAACCGGCGTAATTCTGGCGGAACTGCTGGGCTGGCCCCATGCCACCATCATCATGCAGATTGAGAAAAGCGATGGCGGAATTCGCGTGAAGCGCGAACTCGAGGCCGGGTATTTTCAATTCGTGGATATGCCGCTGCCGGCGGTATTGACCATCCAGTCGGGCATCAACAAGCTGCGCTATGCCACGCTGATTGGCATTAAGCAGGCCAAGAACAAACCCCTGAGGAAAGTTGCTCTGCCCGAGGTTCAGGCGGCTATCGCAGCAAATCTGCAGAAGATCGAGCGGCTTTATGTTCCCCAGAAGACCAAGAACACGGAATTCCTGGAAGGGCCTGCCGGCGAAGTGGCAAAAAAGTTGGTGGAGAAGCTGCGCAATGAAGCCCGTGTTCTGTAACCGCGAAACGATGGGCTGAGAACTCGATGCAACTCGGGGCAGCAAGCGGCGTGAAGCCAGCGCTCGAGAACTGAAAACCATGCCGAACATTCTGGTCGTCGCCGAACAACGGGAAGGCAAACTGAATCGCGTTTCCTGGGAAACGCTGGCCGCGGGCCAGGCGCTGGCCGCCGAAACCGGCTGGGAATTGCAAGCCGCCGTCGCAGGCGCGGGCGTTTCCGCATTGGCAAACGAACTCGCGGCAAAGAAAGTCGCCAAGGTTTATGCGGTGGAATCACCCCGGCTCGAACCCTACACGCCGGAGGCGTTTGCCGCGGCGCTCAAACAGCTTATCGAAGCCAGGCCGCCGCATCTGGTGCTCATGCCGCACACCTACCAGGTGCGCGACTTTATCCCTAAGCTCGCAACCGCACAGGGGCGCACGGTCATCAGCGATTGCATCGGGTACAAGAAAGAAGGCGATAAACTTTTCTTTACCCGGCAGATGTTCCAGGGCAAATTGGCCGCCGACGTCAGCTTTGCCTGCGATCCTCCCTGGTTCGTAACCTTTCAGAACGGCTCGTTTCGCGGGGATAAGGTGGAAGCCGGATCTTCTGCCGCCCCGGTGGAGACGGTGAAGGCTGACATTGCTGACGATGTGATTCGCAACAAGCCGCAGGAGGTCTTCAAAGAGGCCAAGCAGGCCGTGGACCTTACCCAGGCAGAAATTATCGTCTCCGTAGGCCGCGGCATCAGGGAGCAGAAAAACATCGAACTCGCGAAGCAGTTGGCCGAGGCCCTGGGGGGCGAAATCGCTGCTTCTCGCCCCATCTGCGACTCCGGCTGGCTTCCTATGGACCGCCAGATCGGGTCTTCCGGCCAGACGGTTGCCCCCAAGCTGTACCTTGCCCTTGGCATCAGCGGCGCCATTCAGCATATCGTGGGCATGAAGGGCTCGCGCACCATTGTGGCGGTGAACAAGGATTCCGAGGCGCCGATTTTTGAGATCGCCGATTACGCCGTAGTCGGCAATCTGTTCGATGTCGTCCCGCCGTTGATCGAGGAAGTGAAAAAGGCAAAGACGGGAGGGTAGAGTGGCCATTTAATAATTGACCATTATATTGACCATAGATAGAATAGTGGTCATGAACGACGTCTCGATTTCCGAATTTAAAGCCAAATGCCTCGGCCTGATTGACCAGGTCCACAAGACCCGCCAGCCATTGCGCATTACACGCCATGGCCGTCCGGTGGCAGAGGTCATTCCAGCCGGCCCCGACCGCAAGCGAGAGTTCCTTGGCGACATGCTGGGAACTGTCGAGTTCATAGGAGATATCGTGTCGCCTGTAATTGATTTGGAAGACGTCGAGGCTTACCGCGATTGAACCTTCTTCTGGATACGCATATCTGGATCTGGAGCAAGTCGGACCCGAAGCGGCTCGGGAAACGCGCCGCACGCGAACTCTCGAATGAGACGAATGAGCTCTGGCTCTCTCCCGTAAGCGTTTGGGAAGCTCTGGTGTTGATGCAGAAGGGAACGATTCGTGTTGAGAACCCGTTTGCCTGGGTGGAGCGCGCGGGAGAGCAGTTGCGCGAAGCCCCATTGACTCGCGAAATCGTGCGTGTCGGAATGGCATTACCATTGCCCCACCGCGACCCCGCCGACCGCTTTCTGGCAGCAACTGCCAAGGTGTTGAAGCTGACCTTGTTGACCGCAGATCAGAGATTGCTGGGGCTGGGCGAGATAGCCAGTTTGGCCAACCGTTAGAGGGGATGAAAGGCGCACGCACGTGCGGCTAGACAGAACGAGTAGGATAGAGGGATGAGCATGGTTCTCACTGCCGATTGCAGCCTCCTCGAAGCCCACTTCTGGAACGCAACAATTTTCGGTAAGCCTGTTGGCCCGGGAAGAAACGATGGTCCTCGCCTGAAAGGGGCCGCTCCGGTAGAGTAAGATTCCGTCTAGGGTTTCAGCTTGCCTGTTTTTGCATCAATTGCCAGGAGATAACCCCGGTCCACGCGTTTTGTTCCAATGTAGTCTATGGTCGGCGAGATCAGGAAAACTCTTCCCCCTGCAATCAGCCGCAACGACCCGTGCCCTCCCTTGAACGACCACAACTCCTTGCCGGAAGCGGCATCCATGGCATGGAGATTTTCCTGGCCGGCGTACACAACCCCCTCCTCGACCATGACCACTTGCAAAGACCCGCTAAAGCTTTGCGCCCATTTCTCCTCCCCGGTGGATAGGACGAGGGCGTGAAGAATATCTTTCGGGCGCATACTTGAGCCTTTATGAGTTACCACATAGAGGTGATGGTCGTCCGCCTGGAGGCTCGCGCCAATGTCGTCCGCGCTGAAACTCCAGAGTTGGCGTCCGGTTTCAAGTTCCAATGCCGAGAGGGTCGAGTCGGTACCGAAGTAGATGGTATTGCCAGCGATTAACAGGTGAGTTCCGTACTTTCGTGCGCTGTTAAATTTCCATTTCACCTGTCCATCGGCTGCGTTGATTGCATACAGCGTGGCGCGACCTGAAAAAGTGGTAGGCGTTGGTCCGGGATCTTCGACGGCGAAAAACACCAGTCCCTTAGACGTCGTCGGCGCGGTAACATCCCATCCGCCCACGCTGGTCACCCACTTTGCTTTGCCCGATTCCGGATCAACCGCGTAGAGGAAGCTTTTTTGCGTGTTCGGATCAGTGAAGACCCACATTGTCAGTAAGATGACGTTATCGCCCAGAACCGGCCCTTCGGCAGCGTGCTTGCGATCAAAATAGCTTGCCTGCCAGGTTTCAAACAGCCATTTCCGCCTGCCTGTGAGAGCATCGATGGCGTGGAGGCCATCATCGGTCGCGAAAAAAACCGTGTCGGCCCGGAGGACGGCAGGCGGCACGGGATTATCGGTGTTGTTGTTATTGGCCATCGGGTAGCCCATGTCGTACGACCACTTCTTCGTCCCGGTGGCGGCGTCGAGAGCATAGAACAAACGATCACCCGAGCCAATAAAGAGCGTTCCCTTTTCGATGGCGGGTGTCATGTCCACTCTTCTTATGCCTTGCTCCCTTTGCTGTTCCGCGGCTTTCTTTCCGGCCAGGGCTTGGCCAATAGCGCTGGTGCCACGAGGTACGGTTATGACCTGTGGGGTGGAAGTCAGCGGCGAGAGCTCCTCACCGGTCTGAAAGCGCCACCTCGTTACTCCAGTATTCGGATCCAGCGCATAAACCGCTCCGTCTGCAGACCCCACATAGAGCACACCATCGGCGCTCACGGGACTCGAACCGCTCCCGTCGAAGTTGATTTTCCAGCCCGCGCCTGACGGCGGCGAGGCATTCCCCGGCGGATTTTGAGCGACACCCGGAGACAGCAGATGAGAAACGAGAAGAAGGAAAGCAAATCTGGAGCCAAAGCGACGTTGAAGAGACGGCATAGCTTTCTATCTCCCTTGGGGCCAATCTCTTGCCTGGAGCTTCCGACTGGTTTGGGCATGATACAGTACCCGCCATCACCACGGGTCTAGCGTCGAGCAGATGAAGTTAGCGATCCGCTTACCGATCCCACGCCACCGGGCGGCGCATCCGTGCATTCCACCTGGAATCTGGTACGACATATTGAGCCCTGCCGCTGCGCGTTGTCAGGTGAAGGACGGCGAGCATAGCGTCTATGTCAATGGCAGGCACAGCGTACGACCAGTCCCACGGCATAAAAAACTAGGAGCCAACGGCCAGGCATTTTCAAACAACTCTCTGTGCCCGATCCTTTCGCTGAATCCTGCCTAACATGTATCATGCCCTACAGGTCTTCAGCGTGCTCGCGACTGATATGCTCTAATGCGAATTGCCCAGTGCTAGCCACTAAATGCTGATTTTCCGCAAACCTCTCGAGGGTATCGAGCGCCCCGTCATGCCTGCTGATGTCGTCATTGTCGGTGGCGGTCCGGCAGGCATGGCTTGCGCCTTGCGCCTGTCGCAACTGATTGACGAATACAACGCCGCCAACCCCAACGCTCAGCTCAGCAAAGAGAATATCTACGTTCTCGAAAAAGCCCGTGAGATCGGCCAGCACTGCCTTTCCGGCGCCTTGCTCGATCCGCGCTCCATGCGCGAGTTGTTGCCCGGCTTCGAAAAGCAGGCTCCGCTGGATGCGCAGGTTTCAAAGGAAGCCGTGTACTTCCTCACCCAGAACGGAAAGTTCAAGCTCCCCATCACGCCGCCGCCGCTGCGTGACCACGGCAATTACGTCATCTCGTTGAATCGTTTTGTGAAGTGGCTGGGCGGCAAGGTGGAAGAAACCGGCATCACCGTTTTTACCGGCTTTGCCGGCTCCGAGCTTCTTTTCGACGGCAACCGCGTCACCGGCGTCCGCACCGATGACAAGGGCGTGGACAAGCAGAACCAGAAGAAATCGAACTTCGAGCCCGGTTACGATCTGCAGGCTAAAGTCGTGATCCTGGCGGAAGGGACGCGCGGCTCGCTCTGCAAGCAGCTCATCACCCGCTTCAAACTCGATGCGGACCGCAACCCACAAACCTACGGCCAGGGCATCAAAGAGCTATGGGAGGTCCCCGCCGGCCGCATTGCTCCCGGTGAAGTGATTTACACCATGGGCTGGCCCCTCACCCCCAAAGAATATGGCGGCGCCTGGATCTACGGCGGCAAAGACAACATCGTTTCGCTCGGCTTTGTCACCGGCCTCGATTATCCCGACCCGCGGCTCGATCCCCAGCATGTTTTGCAGGAGTTCAAGAAGCATCCCTTCGTTTCCGCGCTGCTGGCGGGCGGCAAGCTGGTGCGCTACGGAGCAAAGTCTCTGCCTTATGGCGGCTGGTGGTCGCTGCCGCCGCTGGCCGGCAATGGCTGGATGATCATTGGCGATTCCGCTGGTTTTCTGAACTCCGCCCGCCTGAAAGGAATTCATCTTGCCGTCAAAAGCGGCATGTTGGCCGCCGAGACGGCATTCGAGGGCCTGAAGAAAGGCGATTTCTCGGCGGTCACGCTTCGCCACTTCCAGGAAAAAGTCGAATCCAGCTGGATCAAGGAAGAGTTGTGGAAGGTGCGAAACTTTCACCAGGGCTTCGAGCACGGCCTGTGGGCGGGATTATTCCATGCCGGTTTGCAGCAGTTCACCGGCGGCCGCGGCCTGCATGAACGTTACCCTTCGGCGCCCGGCTATGAGCGAATGAAAAAGATCGGCGAAGTGTCCGCCAGCGGCGGCGAGGAAGCCCTGCTGATCGGCCCCGCCAAGGGTGACGGCAGGCTGACCTTCGATAAGCTCACTGACCTCTACCACTCCGGCACCAAGCACGAAGAAGACCAGCCCGCCCATCTTGTCATCCACAACACCGATATCTGCAACCGCCGCTGCGTGAAGGAATTCGGCAGCCCCTGCCAGAACTTCTGCCCCGCCAACGTTTACGAAATGGTGGATGATGCCACGCAGCCTACTGGCAAAGCCATCAGCCTGAACCCTTCCAACTGCGTGCACTGCAAGACCTGCGATATCGCCGATCCTTACCAGATCATCACCTGGGTCCCGCCAGAGGGCGGCGGCGGACCGAATTATGACGGCATGTGATCGCGGCGCTGAAGTGTAGCAAACTCGCCGGCTCTCCCGGGGCATCCCATCTAGAGTCGGAAAGGACGGTGCTCGTGTTTCCAGCACTGGCTCGATTTACTGACCTCGGGCTGTTGTTACTGCGGCTGATGGTGGGCATGGTGTTTTTCACCAGCGGCTGGAGTCATCTCAAGAATCCCGAAGAGCGCAGCAAGAGTATTGAAGCGAGCAAGGCTTTCACCATCGTACTCGGCCTGGGCGAGACACTGGGCAGCCTGGGTATTATTTTCGGGGTGCTCACCCAGCCCGCGGCCCTCGGGCTGATCCTCATCATGCTCGGCGCAATCCAGAAAAAGATCTTCGTCTGGCATAGCGGCTTCTGGGGCGAGAAGAACTCCGGCTGGCATTACGAACTCATGTTCATCGTGATGAACCTGGTCATTCTGTTCACTGACGGCGGGCGTTGGATACTGCTTAACTAGAAAGCGCGCCACTGGGGCCCTTCGCCCTCGCCCGCCACCTCAATGCTTGAACGAGATGTTCAGCCCGGTGGTCAGCAGAATGTCATTCTGCTTCTTTCCCGCGGGAGGATTGGTCACGTAGATATCTCCGAAGGCATTCTGCCAGCCCAGCCACTTGCTCAGCTTGGTCACCGTGCCGAAACTAAACGTAGCGCGATACTGGCCCGCCTCGTTCAGATCGGGATAGCCGTACAGCTTCTCCGTCACGATCGTGGAGGCGCCCAGCTTCTTCGTAAGTTCCTCCCCCAGCGTGAGCGCGGCCAGATTGCGCTGCAGGGTTGTGTAATTCTCGCGGGTGTAGTTTCCGCCGGCAAGCAAGTCAAGCGTCGTGCGATCACTCTTGATGGCGTGAAAACCAGCGCCCCCGCTGAACACGGAGCGTAAATTCAACTCCTGCAGAGCGTCGGTCTGAAAGTCGGCGCCGCCAAAACCAAAAAGCCGGGAGTCGAAATCGTGATCGTAACGGGCGCCGCCCTGGGTGGAGTTGGCGGTGGTGCTGGGCACGGCGCCGGGCGCGTCGTTGCTGGCAAACACCGAATTGGCATACAGGCCGAGGTGGTCATGCAGGGTCTTGCGGTCGCCGGTATAAGCCAGCGCCAGGTTTTTGGTCTCACTGTTACCGCGGGTCACGGCGAAGCTCACATTGGCGCTGTTGTCCCAGCCGTGCAGCAAGCCCGGATGCAGCGACTTCTCATAGGCCGCTTCTTCCTCGGGGTCGCGAATGAACGTCACTGCGTCCTTGGCTACCGTGACCGGCGGCTGGCTGGGCGCTTCCACCTCGATGCTGCCATTCGAGGTCGTCACCGGGCCGGCTATGGTCTGGCCGCTCTTCAATCCCACGTGCAGCACTCCGGACGACTGAATCTGCTCGATCGCCGGCCATTTCACCGTAACTTCTCCGGCGTAGTCGGTCTTGATCACCAGCGTCTTGCCGTCCGACTTGACGATCGTGCCCGACAGGCGATCACCGTTCTGCAGCGTGATCTGGTCGGCAAACATACACTGCGCCAACAGCAAAACAGAGGCGATTACAGCAAATTTCCACGGAATACGCATACGTCTTTCTCCAAACTGCCAGGTTTGATAGGGCATGTTGATGCTAAAGAAACGGCCCTCGCTGATGAAAGTATTTGCCAGGGGCATGGACCGCTTTCTCATCTTTCCTCGATTGGGTTATCCTGTGCCGCGAGGAAAACCATGCACCGGAAATGCTCCGGCTTCACCGCACCGTTCCTGTTGGTTGTGTCGCTTGTCGTGGCCGCCAATTCCCAGCAGGTCACGATTCCTTCCACCGGCTTCGCCGGCCTGGATAAGTACCGGGCCTCCCGCATCGCGGTTTACACCGACGATTTCGGCCAATTGGCCCGCTACCGCGACGCCGACGCGGCCCTTAAACCTCCGGCGGCGGGCGAAAACCGCGTGGTCTTCATGGGCGACTCGATTACCGATATCTGGAAGCTCGAAGACTCGTTCCCCGGCAAACCCTACGTCAACCGGGGCATTGGCGGCCAGACCACCCCGCAGATGCTGGTCCGCTTCCGCGAAGACGTGATTGACCTGCAGCCCAAGGTTGTGGTCATTCTTGCCGGCACTAACGACATTGCCGGCAATACCGGGCCCATGAGGCTCGAGGACATCGAAGCCAACCTCTCTTCCATGACCGAACTGGCGCGGCTGCATGGCATACGCGTCATTCTGTCCTCGCTTCTGCCTGTGCACAACTATACCGAACGCTCGAAGGATTTTTTCGCCCAGCGCCCAATGGAGAAGATCCTGGCGCTCAACCGCTGGCTGAAGGATTATTGCGCCGCCCAGCATCTGATCTATCTCGATTATTTCAGCCATATGCTGGATGATAAAGGCCTGCTGCAAAGAGACCTCTCCGACGACGGTCTGCACCCCAATGCCGCCGGATTCAAGGTAATGGCGCCCCTAGCGGAAGCGGCTATCGAGAAGGCGCTCAAAGAGAAGCGTTAGGACTTATAATAGAGGCCAGTTTCCGACCGCCGGAGCCTTCGGGCATACCTGGCTCTGGCGGCGAGGGAGGATGACGCGGGCGAGGCCGCCCGCGCCACACTTTCCCGAGGGTGTAGGTGGAAACGCCTGCGCCTCCCGTGCTTGGAAAGGAAACGGCTAGCGGCTTCTGCCTGCCTGTCTCTCTCCTTTCCAAAAGCACTCTGCAATCAGCACTCGGCATTCAGCCGGGAAGGACCTTGCCGGAGCTGGCTTGGCTGAGTGCTGGATGCTGAGTGTTGAATGCTGCTCACCGACAAATTCGGCCGGGCCATCACCGATCTGCGCATCGCCATCACCGATCGCTGCAACTACAAGTGCGTCTACTGCCGCACCGGCAATGATGGCGCACTGTACAGCGATCTGCCATTCGCCGATTATCTGCGCATGGCCGGGGTTTTGGCGCGTCTGGGAATCCGGAAGATTCGCATCACCGGCGGCGAGCCGCTGCTGCGCAAGGGTGTGGTGGAGTTTGTGCGCGAGTTGGCCAAGCTGAATGATGTGGATGGCGAAGCGCTCGATCTGGCCCTGACTACCAATGGCCATTTGCTAGCCGACTTGGCCAAGCCTCTGAAAGATGCCGGCCTCACCCGCGTCACCGTCAGTATGGACGCGGTAGATCCCGACCGCTTCGCCCGCATCACCCGCGTGTCCAACGGCTTCGATAACGTTTTGTCGGGCATTCGCGCCGCCCGCCGGGCCGGCCTGTGGCCGGTGAAAGTAAACTGCGTGCTGCTGCGCGGCTTCAATGAAGACCAGATCATTCCCTTTGGCATGTTCGCCCGCGAAGAAGGCGTGATTGTGCGCTTCATCGAGTTCATGCCGCTCGAGGAAGACCGGGTTTGGGCGCCGGAAACTGTAGTTACTTTGGATGAGATCCTGCGGCGTATGGCCGAGTACCGGCCGCTGGTGGAGATTCCCCACGGCCGCAGCGAGACGGCGCGCCGCTATCACTTCGATGACGGCCTCGGCGAGATCGGCATCATTGCGCCCGTCTCCCATCCTTTCTGCGGCCATTGCAGCCGCATTCGCATCACCTCCGACGGAAAAATCCGCACCTGTCTGTTCTCCGTTTGGGACCACGACCTCTACGGCCAGATGCGGCGCGGGGCTTCCGACGACGAGTTGGCCGAATTCATCGGCGGCGTGGTTCAGAAAAAAGAAGAACGGCACCATATCGGCGAGGCAGATTTCGTTCCCGCATCGCGAACCATGGTGCACATCGGGGGATGACGTCCCGGCGAGCGGGGCCTAAGACCCGGCCCAAGCAGCTCAATCCGCGGCGGCCTGCGCGGCCAGGGCCGATTGCTCGCTGCCAATGCGCATCCCGTAAAACGACTTGTAGACGAACAAGAACGAGACCAGGAAGAACGCCAGCGCGAGTATGTGGCTCAGCACCGCGCCCTTGCTGGCAGTCAGCGTCACTGCCAGCTCTACCGCCAGCAATCCAAAAAGGGTGGTGAATTTGATGATGGGGTTCAGAGCGACAGAAGATGTGTCTTTGAAGGGGTCGCCGACGGTATCGCCAATGACCGTGGCGGCGTGCAGCTCGGTGCCTTTCTGCTTGAGCTCGACTTCCACAATCTTCTTGGCATTGTCCCAGGCCGCGCCCGCATCGGCCATGAAGATGGCCTGATAGAGGCCGAAGATCGCAATCGAAATGAGATATCCAATGAAATAGAACGGCTCAACAAAGGCGAACGCCAGCGTGGCAAAAAAGACCGCCAGAAAGATGTTGAGCATGCCTTTCTGCGCGTATTGTGTGCAAATCTGCACCACTTTCTTGCTGTCGGCCACCGAAGCCTTCTCCACGCCTTCGAGCTTGATGTTGGCCTTGATGAACTCCACCGCGCGGTAGGCTCCGGTGGTCACGGCCTGGGTGGAGGCGCCGGTGAACCAGTAAATGATGGCCCCGCCCGAAACCAGCCCCAGCACAAATGGCGCGTGCAGCAGCGAAAGGTTGCTGACGTTCTGCGTCAGCCCGTTGGTCAGCGCCATGATGATGGAAAAGATCATGGTCGTCGCGCCAACCACCGCGGTCCCGATGAGCACTGGCTTGGCCGTGGCTTTGAAGGTGTTGCCCGCGCCATCGTTGGCTTCGAGCAGGTCCTTGGCGCGCTCGAAGTTTACATCTACGTTGAAATCTTTCTTCAATTCCTGCTGGATGTTGGGCACGTGTTCGATCAGCGAGAGCTCGAAGACCGATTGCGCGTTGTCGGTAACCGGCCCGTAAGAATCCACCGCAATCGTGACCGGGCCCATGCCCAGGAAGCCAAAAGCCACCAGGCCGAAGGCAAACACCGGCGCCGCCACCATCAGATTCGCCAGGCCCATGGTGCTGACGTAGTAGCCAATGGACATCAGAATCACCATGGAGAAGCCGAGGTAGTATCCCGAGAAGTTGCCGGCTACGAAGCCGGAAAGAATGCCCAGCGAGGCCCCGCCCTCCTGCGCCGAAGTGACCACTTCCTTCACGTGGCGCGACTCGGTTGAAGTGAAAACCTTCACCAGCTCTGGAATGATCGCCCCCGCCAGCGTGCCACAGGAGATAATGGTCGAAAGCTTCCACCATTGCGTCGAATCCGCATAGGCGCCGGTCTTGAACACAGGAATGATCACCGATGAAACCGCGTAGGTGAAAACGATCGAGACCAGCGAGGTAATCCACACCAGCGAGGTCAAGGGCGCTTCAAAATTCATCTCACTCGCATTGCCATACTTTGCCTTGGCGATGGCGCCATTCAGGAAATAAGAGACCGCGCTGGCCACCAGCATGACCACGCGCATAACGAAAATCCAAACCAGCAACTGCACCTGAATGACCGGGTCTTTCACTCCCAACAGGATGAACGTAATCAGGGCCACGCCGGTCACGCCGTAGGTCTCAAAGCCATCGGCGGTCGGCCCCACCGAATCGCCTGCGTTGTCGCCGGTGCAGTCGGCGATCACGCCGGGGTTGCGGGCATCGTCTTCCTTGATCTTGAAGACGATCTTCATCAGGTCCGAACCGATATCGGCAATTTTGGTGAAGATGCCGCCGGCGATGCGCAGCGCCGCTGCCCCCAACGACTCGCCGATGGCGAATCCGATGAAGCAGGGCCCGGCGTAATCACCCGGAATGAACAACAGAATGAACAGCATCATCAGCAACTCAACGCTGATCAGCATCATGCCTATACTCATTCCGGCCTCGAGAGGAATCTGGTAAATCGGGTACGGCTTGCCTCTCAATCCCGCGAACGCAGTGCGCGAGTTGGCGAAGGTGTTCACCCGGATGCCAAACCAGGCCACGCCATAGCTTCCCGCCATGCCGATGATGCTGAACAGAACGATGATTGGCAGCGTGACGCCGACCGGTTTCCCGGGCACTGGCGCCAGCACGCCGAAATAAAGCACGATCGCCACCGCCACAAATACCCAGAGCAGAAGCAGGAACTTGCCTTGCGTGATCACGTACGTCTTGCAGGTTTCATAGATGAGTTCGGAGATATCGCGCATGGCGCGATGGACCGGCAGGTTCTTCAGGCGGGTGTAGATGGCCAGACCGAAACCCAGGCCAAAAATGCAGAAGAAGATACCAATCATGAGCAGGCGATGGCCATCCACACCAAGGAACAAGACCGACGTCAGATCGGGGAGTTTCAGGTTGGCCTCACCGCCGCCCTCTGCCGACGACTGGGCGAAAGCCGTGGTTGCTCCTAGCACCAGAATGGCCATGCTGATAGCCACGGTCTTGACGAAACGGCATTGTTGAGACACAAGTTGAGCCAACCAGTTACGCATGGGAATCCTCCACCAATCGGATATTAAGGATGACTACGGGTTCAGGCACCTCGACCGGCACACCGCGCCCGGGCGCTCCCCTTGGGGAGATCGCCGAAAGCGCATTGCCGGAGTTCCGAACACGCTTCCACCGCAAGACTTGAACAGGGATGCTGAGCTTGGCCGCGTCGGATGTTCACTGTGCTGGGTCTTCGACCTCAGCACACGCGTCTACGCCGCCCAGGACCACGGTAGGCAGTGCCACCTCCCGAAGGTTGGACCCGGCAGCAAGACTCGCTTTTATAACATGTTAGCGAGAATTGGTCAAACGCAGGAAGGCCATGGAAGAGCCTACCCACATCGTATCCCCGCCTCCATGTACACTTACCCCTGCCCCGAATCGGGCAAGGAGAACCT
>DATIYF010000060.1:0-51865 GCA_035517775.1 Terriglobales bacterium | reverse complement strand
AGCGTATTGCAGGACGCCGCGGTCATAGGAGAGAGACCCATCGTAGCCCAATTTCAGAAAACTGTAGCGCGCGTCGGCTTGCAAGCCGCTCAGGTCGGCGTCGAGCCGGTTCTTCACATCATTGCAGTAGATCTCGCCGTTGCTGATCTGGGCGTGGCCGACGGCGAGGTCGAACACGCTCGGCCCGCTGCTCTGGGTCTTCTGCGGCGGTGGCTGCGGCAGGTTGGTCTTGCCGTTCTTATCTATCTGCAGGTGCACCACCGGATGCTCAACCAGCAGCTCGCTAAAGCGGAGCTTGCGGTGCAGCACCGACTCAATTTTCAAGCCGACGGTGAGTTTATCTACTTGCAGCAGGGGCTTGGCATTGGGCGGCTCTGCACCGCGCAGGGTGAGGCCATAAAGATGCGCCGTCAAAGTCTTCCACTGAAAATCAAAGCTATGGATCGTGAGCCTGCCCCCGGTCGAGGCATCGGCTTCCTGGATGATTTTGGCCATGGCATAGTGGCGGAAGCCGCTGCTCCTCAGAAAGATGTAGCCGCCCACCAGGGCCACGATCAGAAGCAAGAGAATGCCCAACCCAATCCATTTGAGCCGGCGAATCCACTTCACCATTGCACCACCAGAAAGATTTTGCTCGGTCAGAATGATTGCCCCAGCGTAATGAAATATTGGGTCGCTTTGATCCCCGGAACCGGATTCAGGTTCCGGCCAATATCAATGCGAATCGGCCCCACAGGGGTTGCGTAACGAAGCCCGATCCCCACCGTGTTGGTGTAGTTATTGAAAAAGGTCCGCAAATTGATGGCTTGATAGACGTTGCCCCCGTCATAAAACACCACGCCGCCCAGGTTGTGCATGATATGCAGCGGGAACCGCAGCTCAGAGTTCAGAATAAAAAGCTGCCGGCCGCCTAAAGGCACGGTTACATTTACGCAGCCGCTGTTGCCGGAAAGCACATTACAGAAAGGCACTATACGCTGCGGCCCGGCCTCATTAAGAGGAAAGCCGCGCAAAGAGGTGCCCCCGCCAGAAAAGAAAAGCTGGCTGGTGGGCACAAAGCTGCCGGCAAAGGCCTTGGAAAGACCCAGCCGCACGCTGTTGGCCCATACCATGCCGTGCCCCGGCTTATAGAAGGCGTATTGCCCGAACAGCTTGGCAAAATTCACGCTCGATCCCAGAGCCTTGGGAGTCAGGCCGAAATCGAGAGTGGCATAGACGCCGTGGTGAGCGTCAAGCGGCTTGTCACGCGTGTCTTCAATCAGCGTGCCGGAAATCGTCGAGAGATGCACGTTGCGGTCCTGCGGCAAAACCAACTCGGGGACCAGCAGGCGCGAGAGATAGGTCTTATTGAAATCGTAGCGCAATTGCGCCCGCACATCTTTTTTGCGGCTGATCAGGCGCTCCAATTGAAAGGAGGCATCCCCCAGGTCAGCCGTATAGAGAGGATTTTCGGTCGTCCGCTCGAGCGAAATGCTGGTGAGGCTTTGCCACTGCGAGCCACGGAAGCGGGGATCGGCATAAGTGGCCAAAACCCGCTGATCGAGCCGCGAAGCCAGCAGTGAGATGGCGCCGGTTTGCGCCCGCCCGAAAAGATTGCGCCGTGTGAATTCGATGGAGCCGCGTGGACTGACATAACTGGCCTCACTCGGCGCCACCCGGTTATTGCCTATACTGACCGGCGGCAGGCCCGGAACCGCTACCGTGCCGGCAGGAACATTGCCCCCGCGATGAGAGATTTCGATTCCGAAGCCGTAGGTAATCTCGTTGCGCTGGGCTTCGTGCGCCTTGACCAGCACTTCTTCGTTTGCTTGCGTGCTGATCGGCTTGCGCGGCCCCACGCTCGCCCAATCGAAAATTCCCAGATCATATAAGGCGCTTTCCGACTGCAACAGATCGCCCTGGCTCATGGGCGCCTCGGGATGCAGGTTCGCCGTCTTCGCCACCAGGTCCTGCCGGGTATGAACCAAGCCGAGATAGAGCAGGCGGCTGATGCGCACGCGCTGGTTCTCGCTGATCTGATAGGTGACGTCCATTTTCTGGGAATCGGCAGGGTCGCGAGTTACCTTGGCCTTGACTTCAGCATTGAGAAAGCCCCGATTCAGATAGGTCGCCGCGATGCGGCTGCGGTCATTGCCAAGCTCGTGCTGCGAGAAGGGCGCGCCGGGGCGCAACTCCAGGCCTTTATGGGCAGTCAACTGGTCAATCGAAAACGTGCTGTTCCCCGAAACCTGCACTTTGCCGATCAGAGTCTGCGTGCCCTCCTCAACACTGAAAGTCAGAAGAATCTTTAACTCGCGATCCACCACTTGGGGCGTCACCGTCACGCTCTCGAAGCCATGGTCGTTGTACAGCGCCTCCAGGTTCTTCACGCTCTCTTGCAACTCCTTCTCGCTGATGCTGCCGTGCTGCCAGAAAAAGTGGGCCTTTTTGACCGTAATCTGCGCTTGCAGGTCGCGATCGCTCAGATGGCGGTTGCCGTGAAAGGCGATGCTGGTGACCCTGTGGCGCTTTCCCTTCTGGATGTCGTACGTCAACAGGACCTTGCCGGGCTGGTGCTGAACATTGACCTTCACCTTCACGTCGAAGTAGCCCTTTTTCTGAAAGTAATCTGCAAGATTTCTCTGCCCCTCCTGCACCAGATCGCGATCTACCGCGGCTTCGGAGAAAATTGGGATCAGTTTTCGCTCCTCCCGGCCGGAAAGAAATGGAATCCAGCTCAGATGCGCTCCGGTGATGCGGATATCCACTTCCGGTCCGGTTTCCACGTGGAAGGAGATATCGGCGCGGTTGCTCTCGGCGTGGTATTGCGGCGGCTCCTGCTGCACCGTGCTGGCCAGATATTTCTGCTGCGCAAGTGAGCGCTTGATCAGAGCAAGAGCCTTGCGGATGCGGCCCGGTGTATAGGGCTTGCCTGGTTTCAGCGTTGCCCCGGTAAGGAAGGCGCGCCAGGAGTGCAGCGCGTGCAGCAGCCGGGCGTCTTCTGTACCCGCGGGTCCTTCAATTTGAACCGCGCCCATCTTCGCGCGCTTGCCCCTTTGAACATCGAATGTCACGTGCACCAATTGGTTGGCGTTGTCCAGAGCGGTGCGAGTTTGCACCTGTGCCTGAAAATAGCCTTCGGAATGAAGGAAGTTCAGCAATGCCTCTGCGGCGGCGGGAAGATGCGATTTATCGAAGGCATCTTCATCCGGCAAATTCACCACCTGAAGAAGGCGCGCGTAGGAGAAATACTTCGAGGCGCCGGGAAACTTGATGATGCCAATGTAATAGGCCGGCTGAAGAATGAAACTCAGCTGCAGGCCGTTGGTTCCGGGCACGACGTTCAGGCTGACGCTGGTGAAATTTCCCGCCGCCTTCAGCGCGGCAAGGCTGGCTTGCACCTGCTTATCGGAAAATTGCTCGCCGGGTTTCAGAGTTACCCGCTGCAAGAGCGGTGCAACGTCGAGGCGCGGATCAGCGACAACGCTGACCGAGCTGATCTTCTGGCCCTGGTATAGGCCGGCCGTCGCCTGCTGATAAGTGAGTTGGCCCTGCGCCGAAGCGGAGAGAGACACAACCGCGAGGAAAAGTGCGGTGCATGAAAAGCAATCATGTGCCGGAAAGCGCATACGTGGGCATCTGATGGAGGCTAATGCGCCGCGATGCGGACCTCGCGGCAACGCCGAGCCTCAGTTCAGATGCTTTCGAGGTCACAGAAGATGTCGGGTTGAGAGCAAATGTCGTGCTCCGGCCGGCGGCTTCAACACGCGGATGAGATTCTGCTCTCAGCGACCGCGGGGCACGGCACGGGCCTGGCCCCAGGGCTCGGTTCCGGACCGTTCTGCGCCGCCAGAAGTTCGAGCAGGGTCCGGTACGCAGCCTTCCGCTCGCCTTTCAGAAAGGTGCATTCGTACACGTCGCGCTCGGTTCCGCGTGAGTCTTTTGCCGTCCAGGCGATGAGTGCGGGCCTTCCTCCCATTCTCAGAATGTGCACCGCGTCTCCCTGCCGCAGGCGCGCGCGGTACTGCAAAAGCCGGCTGGAAAGCCGAAAGCTGGGAAGTTCAAGATAGAGGTCCGCCAGATCGCTCAGGCGCCCGGTGATGAGTTCAGACGCAGGAGTATCTCCCGCAGGTTGTACTCGCACTCTGCCTTCTTGAAACCGCTTTAGGCCGTCTCGATAAATCGCGTGCAACTCAGCCGCCCATCTCCGCGCCTGCCTGGCGAGTTGGTAGATTCGCGCCTTCGAGCGGACCGCGGCTTTGGCTGTTCTGCGAAAATTCGCGGTTCTGCCACTTACAGCGCGGTAGGATTGGCGAATCAGCCCGCCAAGCTGCCGCGGCTCGATATAGACGGTGAAGTTCGGCTTGAAGTGGTTTGCAAACCGCACTTTGTAGGGTTCTTCTCCAACCGAAAAATCAAACTCACGCTCCACGTGCTCATCGGCATAAAGAAAGAGCCGCCGCAGCAGCACTTCGCCGGGCGACCAGTCCCAGGCGTCCACATCGAAGGCCTGCTGGTACATGGTGAACTTGCCCTTGGCGAGAAAACCCAGATGGTAAGCCAGGGGACGGCCGCCGCACTCTAAAATGCCGAAGCGCACTTGCTCCCTGGGATCCAACTCCTCAATCAGCGCTGTCAGCAGGGCGGAAAACTCCGGCTGCAGGCAACTGCTCGCCTGACCGTGCAGAATGCGGCGGCGTATCTGGTGCTGAAAAAATTCGGGAAGGCGCCGGCGGATCTGCTCGCGGCTTTCCAGGAAGCGAAACTGAACGCTGGCGCTTTCCGCCAGTTTGTTTTCGCGGCGGCGCAAATGCTTCTTTGCCGCCAGAGAACCCAGCCACTCCGGTTGTTTGCTGATAAGAATGGTGGGGGCCTGCCCGGCGGGCACCAGGCGCAGGGTTCGCCGCAGTTCCGGCGGCGCGTTCTGCAGCGCCTCAAAAAGACGGGAGCCGCTGGAAACGTGCTCCAGCACGCACTCCTTCCATTCGCGGCCGGCGAAGAGGACTCGCAGCGCGGCGCTCAAGATATCGGAGGCGTGCTCTTGTTCGGCGATAAAGTCGCTATAGTCGGCCTGCGGGGCACCCAGGAAAAATAGGCGGCCGCCGCGCTCCACCAGCGGCAGAAAGCCGACAGCAGCCTCGCCGCGCCATATCACAATGCAGCAAAGCTTGAGCTTTCCTCCGTAACTCCGCCACCAGGCGCGGCTCCAGGCGAAATGCTGAAAAATCTCCGCCCTGGGATCCGCTTCCCAGAGACGCTGCCAATGCGCCGACAGGTCTTCCAGTTCGCGAAAGTCGCAAATAATTTCGCCGTGCAACTCAACAATTTGTGGTGAAAGCAGACCTTCCAGGGTAGTATTCATGCCATCGCGTCGGTGGTAGATGCCGGCTCAGCCTCGCCGGTTGCCACCCCAGGTTCGAAAAACCAGCCAAATTACTAAAGTATCCCGGGACCCAAGGTTCGGATTACCCGCCCTTAGTAATCTGGAAGCCTCTGCTGGCCCGCTAGATACTCCCGTCTGTCAGGAGTGGCGCCGTGTTGGCAGTGGTGGCGTGTTTCAGCAATTCCAGGCAACCCTTTGGGGCCTATACCAGAAAGACCCTTCTCCGCACCTTGGTGGCGGTATTCGCACTCGCCTTAGTATCCGGGGCCACTTCCGCCCGGGCCCAGTCGGTCAGGGTGAACGTCAACTTCGCCAACCGTAGCGGCAGCACAGCCGCAATTCCTCCGCAGATGTTTGGCTTCAACCCGGTGTCTCTGCAGGATGCTGACTCGCTGAAAACAGTGGCGCAAGCCGGCTTCACGGAAATTCGGCGAACTCCCGACCTTCCGGCCATCTACGCTTCGACCACGCCCAACTGGAGCAGCCTTGATTGGACCATGCAGCAGGCACAGACCGCGGGACTTCACCCTCTGGTGGTGATCTCGCGCACTCCGCCGTGGCTGCGGCTTTCTTCCAATCCTTGTGCCGCCGGGGTTGATCCCTCGCATGCCCCGCCTACGGATGCCTCGCGCTGGGGCGAGCTGGCCGCTTCTTTCGTTGCCCACCTCGACAGCAAATTTCCCGGGCTGGTGCAGGATTTCGAAATATGGAACGAACCCGATCTGCCGGCCTCGTTGTGCGCCAATGGCAACACCGACCTGGCCCGGCTTCAACTCTATCTGCCGCTTTATGCGGCCGCAGCCTCTGCCATGCGCGCCCAGGCGGAGCAGGATGGAGTAAGCATTCGCATCGGTGGTCCGGCAGTCAGTAATCCCGCCAAGGCTCTGCTCTGGACGGCAGCTCTGGTAAGTGATCGGGAAACGGCAACGAACGTGGATTTTGTGAGTTACCATTTCTATCCCACGGACTTGCAGTTTGCGAAATCAGCTAACACCTGGGGCCAGCTTTTTGACAAGGTGCAGGGAGCGCAGGGGGCGCTTGATACTTATCTGGGCGTGGTCGCTGCGGTGCTGAAGGGACTGCAGCCACATGCCTCGAGCACGCCCATCTATATCACTGAATTTAACGACGGCTCCGCCTTTCTGGCTGACTGTTGCCGCAACAATCCTACGTATGGACCGCTGTGGAACTCGGTGTTTCTGGTAGACATGCTGAATTCCGCATTTGCCCATCAACCGCTGCCCCAGAAGGCCTACTACTATGCGGGAAACTCAGCCCCCTACTTTTGCCTGCTCGGTAAAATAGATTCGGCCATGGATTGCGCCTCAGGCTCAACCCCGTATCCCCAGTACTACGCTTACCAATTGTTCGCCGCAGCTGGTTTTCTCGGATTGAAAAATGGCGGGCACATGGCCGGCTCAGTTGGGGTGGAGGGG
The DNA here is from genome assembly GCA_035517775.1 of Terriglobales bacterium. Classification (GTDB taxonomy): domain Bacteria; phylum Acidobacteriota; class Terriglobia; order Terriglobales; family Acidobacteriaceae; genus DATIYF01. Next base: position 45,067 of record DATIYF010000060.1, on the reverse strand, counting down.
GCGCCCAATCTGCTGGTTACAGCCTTCTATACGGGCTCTAAGGACACCACGGTCATCGTGAACCCGACGGCAACGGCCTATTCGGCAGTTACTGTGAGCCTGACCGACACCGGATTCAATTCGCCCGAGGCGAGTGCACTGGTGCTCGATAATTCGCATCCGCACATCGCCTCGCAAGCGATCACTTCGTCTGCGAATGGAGAAACGGCCACGGTTGCTGTTCCCGCTTACTCTACGGTAGCAGTAAGCTGGTCGCAGGGAGCGGCGGCGCCGGCCCCGCCTGTGGCCTCGCTTTCGGTCACGCCCGCTTCGGGCACGGCGCCTCTTCACGTTTCGGCGAATTCTTCCGCCAGTTACGACCCGAACGGCTCCATCGCCTCGCGGGTGATTGACTTTGGCGATGGCTCGGCCTCTTCGAGTGCAGCCATCGCAGCCCATACCTATGCCCGGGCCGGCACTTATCACGTGGAACTCACCGTGACCAACGAGGATGGCGTGAGCGCCACAAAAACTTCCAGGGTCACAGCGACAGCAGCTGCTGACTTCATCCTCGCCGCAGGCCCGTCGAGTTCCCAGGGAGCGGCCACCGACTTCAGGTTGACGATTACCCGCCAGGGAACGCTCTCCGCTCCGGTCTCGTTCTCATGCTTGCAGGTTCCGGAAGGAAAAGAATGCAGCTTCTCTCCCAACCCGCTCTCGGTTAATTCCGCCACGGCCCAGGCGGTTTTGTCCGTAGCCCCCACCGCGACGTCTTCCGCCACCACTGCCAGAGGTGCAAACTATATTGCACTTGCATTTCTCCTGGGCCCGGCCGCCCTGCTGTTGGCTGGCGATTCTGGCAAGCGCAAAGGCAGGAAACTCCGAAACCGGGCGGCGCTCGCTTTTCTGGCGCTGGCCCTGCTTGCATCCCAGCTTGGCTGCGGAGATGGCGCTTCGCGCAGCGCCAGTACAACTGGTAGCGAGGCACAGTTCGTGATCGTTCAGGCTTCTTCCGGCGGTCGCTCTCACACGCTGACCGTCTCTCTCAATCGTTAGTTTCGATGCATGGTTCCCGGCCTCCAGAAATTTCCTGGAGGCGCGCGCTTTGTGTTACTCTGCGTTTCCGGCGCCTGCTTCCCCGCAGGCAAAAGTACAATGTCCGGAAAATCAAAAATTAAGTGCTTTTCTGTAGAACCTTCGATTCCGCATACCTGATTGTGCACAAACAACCTGCAGTCTATACTCCGCTGACAAGCGTCGCGAAATACCTCTTCTGCGGAGCTTAACTGGCCGCAGATAGCAGTCGAAACACCCCCAGCGTTGCGCAGGAAGGGACGAGGTAGAAGTGTGACCCGTCGCCCCGGGCCCGTGTGTTCACGCTGGTGACTCAAGGAGCTTTCATGCGTCCCCTACGCTTCGTGTGGCTTTATCTGTTCGCCTGCGCGCTGATTGGCGTGGCGGCGGGGCAGACGATCACCGCTAACTTCGGAAGCCGCAATCTGACCGCGCGCCCAATTCCCGCAGGTATGTTCGGCATCAACCTTTCCGACTTACAGGACCCCGGCACGCTCAGCGAGCTGCAGCAAGCCGGCATCACCTGGACCAGAAAGATGGCGAAAATTCCCGACGTGTACGCCACCAAGACGCCCAACTGGCAGCCGGTGGATTGGTATATGCGCCTCGTGGCGCAGTCGGGCCAGCATCCGCTGATAGTGCTCGATGCCACCCCGCCGTGGCTGCAGCCGAGCTCAAAACCTTGCGGATCGGGCAATCCTGAGCGTGCCGCGCCTTCCGATGTCAATCAGTGGGCGCAGATCGCGGCCGCCTATGTCGCCCACCTGGACCAGAATTTCCCACGCGCGGTGAAATATTACGAAATCTGGAACGAACCGGAGCTGGATACTTCCCTCTGCGTTTCCGACGGCACCGACGCCACCCGGTTGAAAACTTACCTTGCCCTGTACAGCGCGGCGGCCAAGGCGATGCGCGCCCAGGCGGCCAAGGACGGCTTCACCATCAAGATTGGCGGGCCCACGATCTCTCGTTTTTCTCTGGGACCCGAATGGATTGGCGGGTTGCTCTCCAATTCCAGCACAGCGCCTTACGTGGATTTCGTAAGCTACCATGCCTACATTACCGGCCCAACGCAGATTTCAAACGGAATGAATTGGAGCAGCCTGTACTCGATCACCCAGTCTTCGAACCAGGGCGAACTGCATTATTACCAGATGATGTACAACCTGGTGCGGGCAGGGAAGCAGCCGCATGCCTCTTCTACCCCGATCTTTCTCACGGAATACAACGACGGCTGGTCTTTTCAACAGGACTGCTGCCGCAACAGTCAAGCGTACGGGGCGCTTTGGAACATAACGGCGCTGCTCGATTTCATGAACTCGTACTACGCGGGAACCAACGCCGCGCCGGCCCGCGTCTTCTACTATGCCGGAAGCGCGCCTCCATACTTCTGTATTGCCGGCACCTGGAATTCGAGCATGAATTGCGATTCCACCAGCCTGCACTTCTATCCGCAGTATTACGCCTTCCAACTGATCGCCTCGAACAGTTACCTGGGCCTGTCGGGAGGCGGGCATCTCGCCTCCTCGGTTTCGTCTGCCAACACCCAAAGCGGATTGCTGGCCACAGCCTTCTTTACCGGCGCGAAAGACGTGGTGCTGATCGTCAATCCTACGGCAACGAACTACTCCTCGGTGAACGTGGTGGCGCAGAACGCCGGGTTTTCCTCGGCAACCGCAAAGCGCTATCTGATCAATTCGGCAAACTACCAGATCGCAACCAACTCGGTGACGCTGAGCAAAATCAGCGGCGGCTATTCCGTGTACGTTCAGGTGCCGGCCTACTCGGTGGTCGCAGTGGCACTTGCGCCGTAACTGAATTCAACCAAAAAACAAGGGGCCCGGCCACGGGCCCCTTCTTGCTGCAGTTGTTTGACCTCGAAACTATAGTGCTCTAGTTTCCGGCGGGTGTATCTGCGCCCAGCGCGACCGGCCACCGCGAAAGGCGGCTTTCATTCGCAGTCTCAGCCTCTGCGAGCCGCCGCAGGCGTGAAAGTTCCCGGCGGGCCAGCGAAGCAAACCGGCGCCGCGTCCAGCTACGCCCGACTTTCAAAGAATATTTTTCGCGATAGCGGCGTGGTTTCCGTTCCCAGTTGGTTTGCTGGTGGGCCATGGCGCAAATGCGTGCAAAGCAGGAGACAGCTTTATCTTCTGGCCCAGTCGCTTGCCCGGCATGGATTTTGTAAGAATCGAGAAAGCGTTCGATCTGCCGGGAAACAGAACAGCGCCAGAGGGCAATGGCATGGCGCCAGGGCAGCAGCCCCTCGTAGAAGGTAGAAAATCGGGCCAGGTCTTCTTCCGCAAAACCGGAGTGGCTGGAGCCAAAATCAATTACGTATAGCGCCTCGCCCTGCACCAGGATGTGCAGAGGCGTGAACTCGCCGTGTACCCGGCAGAGGGAGCGGCTAAGCTTGGGGTAGTGCACGCGGAAGCTGAGCAGCAGCTGCAGTGCCTGGGAATGAAGACTCGCAATCGAGCAGCGGCGGAAGGTCGCGGCCACCGCGTCGCTGGATAGTTCCTTCAAGAGCCAGTCAAACGGATTGGCGCATCCTTCCTGCGTCTGGGTGTGAAAATGCGCCAGCCACTCGCCGCTCAGCGCCAACAGGCCCTCGAGATCGGCGCGATGGCGGGGAAAATCGAAGAGCAGCGACTTAAGCGACTGGCCCTGAACGAACTCTTCGATGAGCAGCTTTTCTTCCGGGAGAAATGACACCAGCCCCGGGCAGCGGGTGCGTGGATTGCGCGCGGCGATCTTCGGCCCGATCTCGCCAAGCACCTGGCTTTCGGCGCTCAGGTCTTGCTGGCCAATGTATCCGGGAGCTGTTGCCTTGACGAAGTACCGGACGTGACCAGCAGCCTCGGCAACTTCCAGGATAGCGATTTCATGCACGCTCCTTGCCTGCAAAGGCTGAAGGCGCAGACTGAGCGGTTTGGAGTCGGTCCCAGCGGACGCAAGGCCGGCCAGAATTTCTGACTCACGGCGGGCCACACGCTCGGCCAGACGACCGCTTGCACGGTCACTCCGCATACGGGCTCCTTCTACTTCCTACTTCTAACCGGAAGAACCGGGGAATCGGAATCAGCGGCTATCCTGCAACCGCGAGAACAGCAGCGATTCCCATGCTTTCCTGCTCACTTCTCTCAGGGTGCCAAACAACTCCGACGCATTGTGAATGCGGTTCATCCTGCGCACGCCCCGGCGCCAGAACCACAGCGCCCTGTCCGCGAGCAGAACGTCGCAGGCAACGTTCCAGGCCGACCACCACCATTGATATCCAGCGTACCGCCGGGTTGGGTAACCCAGCGCGGTCATTTGCGGCCCCGCAATCCAGTTGAAGCGCTCATGCCGGGCGCGGTTCCACGAGTGCCAGCGAGCCAGAGGGTTGAAGTCAGTGGGCTTGGGAGTTGGGTTCCACGTCACCCCCTCCGCCACCCAAAAATCTCTGTGCGCCGAGGGCTCTTCGGTTTTCACAGCACAAGATCCGCGCACCGGGGCATTGATGGCAGCCGCATAGTCATAGGATTCCGGATCGAGGCCGAGAAACATAAAGATCCGCCGAAGCTCCTCTTTCACGTTCTGATACAGGTCCTCATACTTGACGATCAAATACTTCGCCTGCGGATGCCGGCGCTTGAAATCGAGGATCGTCCCCGCCGCCGCCGCCCACTCGCGGGCCCCATAGCCATAAGGCCGGTCGAATGTCTTGGCGGTTGACTCCACCACGGAGCGCCCGTCCCGCAACAGAATCAGGAGCGGCGCGGAAGGGAAGAGTTCAAAGAAAAGCTCCAGGTTTTCTACATGGGGCGTCTTGGTGACCAGGCGGCGGCTTGGAGATGTTTCCTCCGCAGCCTTGCGCCGAGCCAGTTGAGCGTAGAGGAACGATGCCAGGCCTTCCCCGATCTTCGCGCAAAGCAACTGCTTTTCGTCCTCCAATTCCTGCTCGCCCCATTTTTGCTTCCAGGAGCGTGAAACCGTCTGCGCGTAGCGCGTAAGCATGCGAGCGTTGTAGATCAGGAAGTCTTCTTCCAGCACCGAACTTTGCGGCTCGCACTGCGGGTGCATGCGAATCAGGTCGTGAAGGTAGTTGGTCCCACTGCGCGGCGCGATACCCAGAATAAAGATGGGTATTGCCAGCCCGCTGCTGCCCGCCTCCGCAACCAGCGGCCTTCGAGCCATCGTCATTTTCTCTGTGGTGGTTTTCACTTTCAACCCCGTGGTTGGATTTCGTCGCTGCCGGGCAGCAACGAAGCTCTAACGAAGTCTCCTTCCGCAGCACCTGAAGAAGTGAGTGCACCGGCCGCCTTGCGGCGCGAAGGGCGTGTCATGATCCACACCTTCGTGGCGCGTCTTGCGCCCGAAGCTGCGGCATGGCCACGGCGGAAACCAAAGCGCAGCGCCAGTTGCCGCCACAGACGATGCGCGCGCTCCGGAATAAAGCGCCACAGGGCGTGCAGGTCCACGCCATATTTCACCTGTAAGGCGAAGTTGAAGCGGCTCGGGTGTACAAACATGCGGCGCAACTGGTGCCGGTCGCTTCCCCATCCGTTCAGACCGGCCTTGCAGCTGAATGCCAGGTCGTAAAACTCCGCGGCACAGGCTCGAACCGATGCGCTTTCACAACCGAAGGGGTAAGCCACGGTGCGCACCGGCCTGCCGGCCAGCCTGCTCAGCTCGTCGCGCGAAAGCTCCAGTTCTTGTCTGAGGCTGGCTGTGGAGAGTTTGCGCAGATCAGGATGGCTGCGCGTGTGCGAACCGACCTCGATTCCGAAGCTTTGTGCCTGCAAGACCTGTGCTGCGCTCATCAGAGGCAGACTGGGATAGCCCAGCGCCGCATCCCAGGTGCTGACGCCGCCCAGGTGTTGGGAAACCACAAATAGACTGGCATGGAAGCCGTGCCTCCGAAGCACCGGCATCGCGGTCTTGAGGAGCTCAGAGTACGCGTCGTCAAAAGTCAAAAGGACGGGCTTCTCGGGCAAGGGTGCACCGGCCTCCAGCCAGGCAAGCCATTGTGAGGCCGAGATTCCGGTGTAGCCGCGCTCCGCCAGCCACCGCATTTGTTTTTGCAATACCTGGGGAGAAATCGTAAGCAAGCGCCAGCTGCCTTTGACGCTGGCGCCCACATGGTGATAGCAGAGGGCGGGAATGCGCTGCGCGAATTCACGGCGAAAAGGCTCCCAACCGCCGGCTTCTTCGACCGCGGCGCAAAAAAACATGGCATCATCACGCCACTGGCGGAACCTTCTCCCAAGACCGCCTGGAATGGGAGTCTGCACCCGTGCGGGCTCCGAATCGTTTGAGAATGCCAGCACCACGCGCCGAAATAGCGCCCAGCGGAGCAAGCTTATGCGCAGCGCCAACCACCAGCGAGGCCCGGCGGTCAACCGGCTCAGAGGCGAGCGGGCGCGATAGCCACGTTGTTCGCGGCAGAGCCGAACTTCCTGGCGGCCAGCCTTTCCGGGCCCATCGGCGTCATTCGGCTCAAAGTTCGCGTCGTTTTTGTTTGCGCTCATGATTGGGCGAGTGCCTGATGGATGAATAGAAGCGGGATTCCGTTGTCCGGCGGGCTCACTTTTTACAGTTGTAGCAATCAGCGGCTTGGGGCGGCTTCAAAGGCCCGGGCTATGGCATTGAACGAGGCTTTGGGCAGCAGGTTCTGATCGAAGGGCAGCGGCCGCACCGCCTGGCGGTCGCTGCGGGGAGCGAAGCCCGAAAGCCAGCTATAGCGGTCAGTCAATCCCCAGGAAATCACCATGCGAACCGCCGGCTCCTCCAGCACGGTAGAAAGATACGTGTAGTAATAGTCGGCGATGTCCTTATCGCGCTGGTCGATATCGCTATCGCTCTCGCGCTCGCGGACGTCAATCTCGGTGATATAGATCTGCAGGCCCAGGTCTGCCACCTGCTTGAGAAATTTGCGGAACTTGCCGGGATTGAAACCGCCCATATCCCAGCGCAGGTGCGATTCGACACCCAGGGCCTGGACTGGAACGTTGTTCGAGAGCATGCTCTTCAGCAGCTTCAGCACCTGCGCCCGTTTGGCATCGTTCTGCTCGAACTCCATGTTGGTGTCGTTATAAACGCGGATGGCGGCAGGGTCGGCTTCGGCCGCGGTGTGAAACGCGAGATCAATGTAATCAGGGCCGATCAGGCGCAGCCAGGGCGTCTCGCGCAGGCCGCTGCCCGTCAAACCTTCGTTGACCACGTCCCAGGATTGAATTTTCCCAGCGTAATGCTGCATCACCGTTTGTAGGTGATTGGTGAGCAGGTCGCGGGCATTACCCTGGTTCGCATAGCCGGAAAACCAGTCGGGCAGGGCCTCATGCCAGACCAGGGCGGTGCCGCGAACTTTCAGATCGTGCGACTCAGCCCAGTGCACCATCCAATCCGCTGTTTGAAAATTGAACTTATCGGGAGCGGGCCGCAACGCCTTCCACTTCATCTCGCTTTCGGGCACTACGATTTTGCATTGCTGGGCGATCAGGTTGGCGTAGGCGGGATCATCGGCCAGGTGCTTCTTGCTGATGGAAGACCCGTAGAGAATTCCCTTCTGCGCAGCATCTTCTCCCAGGGAGGGAGCGCCGGCCGCGCCCGCCTGCGGCGCCAGGCCCCATGCCAGAGGCTTCGCGATCGAAGGAATGAAAGCAGCCGCGGCGGAAATGCCGCCCAGGCTTTTCAGCAGACTTCTTCGAGTTAGATCAGCTTGCAGAAACATGGACTCGAACTTCCTTACTGGCCAGGGGCTTTTTCAAGATTCAAGTCACAGTCGCCGTTGGTCGGTTGCACCGGCAGCGCGGGCGGCGTCATCCACGCGGGAGACTGGAAGTTGAAAAATTCCATCATGTTGTCGGCCGCGTCGTCGCGGGCGGTGAGCGGCGGCAGACTGAATCGGGTCTCGATCAGCTTCAGGATAGACGTATGATCGCGCGCAACATGGGAGACGAAATGCGGAATGGTCCACGGAGACACGACGATCAGGGGCACGCGGAAGCCGGGCTGGTTGAAAAGACCGGGCTGATCGGTGGCTGCCAGATACGGTGTGTAGCCGTCGGGCGCAGGCATGTTGGGCGGAGCGACATGATCGTACATCCCTCCACCCTCGTCGTAGCTCATGATGAAAATTGATGATTGCCACGTCGGACTGCTCATCAGCGCGCCGATGATCTTCGACATCAGGCTGGCGCCCTCCTGAATATTTTCGGGAAGACCGTTCGTGCCCGGGTTGGGCTTGGGATGTTCGTCTTTTGCTCCGGTTTCCTCAATGAAAGCCACTTGGGGGAAGGTGCTCTCATCCTGCAGGTCGGTGTAATACTGCGCGATGGGCACCACCTTATTGCTGTCAGTAGAGTAAACCGACCAGATCGTAATCCAGCTGGGAGACGACTGCTGGTAATAGTAACGCCACGAGATTCCCGCCTGATCAAGCAGGTCGAAGATAGTCAGGTTGCTGAAGTAGCCATTGTTCGGCGGCTGGGGAGTGCTGACGAAACCCAGGGACGTGGCGGCAAAAGTATAGGCGCGGTTGGTGCCGGTAGGGCCGAGCGCCGAGCTGAAGTAACGGTCGCTGGTCGCGAACTGAAAAGCCAGCGCGTAGTAGTAGGGCAGGTCAGTCCAGTCATAGTAGCCGAGGGCGCGGGTACCGTTGGGGTCTATGGTCGAGGGCTGGGGAAATTCATTTCCCGTTTTCAGGAAATTGTCCATCTTGCCATTGTCGTAATCGGTGTGGCTGGCATTCCAGCTGGGCTGTGTGTTCTCCTCGCATTCGGTTTGAAGATGAAAAGGCGAGACGGGCTGCCCGGCGATATCCAGCAGCTGCGTATTCAGGTTCAAACCATCCACCGCATTGTCGTTCATGCCGTTCATCGAGCGGTACTGGTTCATCATTCCGAAATACTGATCGAAAGAGCGGTTCTCCTGAAAAGTGAAAATAATGTGCCGAACGTTGCTGAGCCCGACTGGAGGAGAGGGCGCAGCCTTGTATGTGTAACCGTTCGCCAGAGTGCTGCTGTCGCCGTCGCTGTCGGTCACCTGCACGGGGAGGGCGGCGGCGGAATGCGGCGGCACGAAGAAGGTAATGGCATTGTCGCTGTTGACCACCACGTTGCTTGCAGAAACTCCGCCGACCTTCACCGTAGCGCCGCTGTCGAAGCCGGTGCCGTAAACCGTCCGCGTGGTTCCCCCAGCCGGCGTGCCCCAATCGGGTGCGACTGAGTTTACGAATGGCGGAGAGATGTAGGTATAGCCATAGGTGCCGCCGGAACTGCGCTGCAGGAACGCGTCATCAAAACGCGCCACCGCGGCCGTGGTGTTATTCACGATTTCAGCATAAAGGCGAACATAGGCGATACCGCTGGGCACGGTGTAGGTGCGCTGCTGCAGGCTCCAAAGAGGCACCTCGACATCAGCAGGCGGAGCGGCGAGATATTGGGGGTGCGACTTGTTGGAATCCGTCAGTTCGATGGCCCAGCGGGCGCGGCCATCTCCGCTCACACGGTAAGCCCAGCCGCCGTAGGTGAGCGTGTCTCCTGCTTTTACGGGGAAGTACATGGGATTCCCACTTGAATCGGCCACATAATAGAGAGGGTGGCTGCCGGCGTTTGGCGAGGTGAGCTCCGCATAGTACATGCCGTCATGAGCGTTGAGAACGTTCTTCACGATCGTGGCAGATCCGCTCCCCGAAAAGCTCCACAGCGTACCGCCTCTTTCAAAGCCCTGGTTGTAGAGAGTGGAACGGAGCACGCCTTGCAGCCCGCCCGGGTTGGTCACAAAAACATCGGCGCCGCCGGCGGCGTGGGCCGGCGCGTTTCCGGTGATGGTGCTGCTGTTGACCAGCGCCAGGTTGCCGAGGGGCTGACCGCCGATGGTCACCGTGACGCCGCTGACAAAATTGGCGCCGCGAATGGTCACGAACGTGCCACCGTTGCTCGATCCGGAATTTGGCGTCATGTAATAGACATTCGGTTTCACTGCCGCCGCGGCAGAGATGGCGGTCAGCGCCATGACAATTCCTATCGCGGTCCGGGGGGCGAGTTTTCTTCCGATCAAGTAATTCATGGGATTTTCCAGACCAGCTCCTATTGCCGGGTGAACCTGGGAACCCGGGCGAGTTCACGCACAAGCAGCGGCAGAAGGAACCACGGCTCCAGCAGATACCGCTTCCACAAGCGTTGGGGTTCCGCCATCATGCGGAACAGCCACTCCAGACCGCAGCGCCCGGCCCAGCGCGGCGGCGTGGGCACCGCTCCGGCAACGTAATCCATGGCCGCGCCGGCGTTGAGAATAACGTTGGCAGAAAGTTGCGGGCGATGTTCGAGCACCCAGTGCTCCTGGCGAGGCATGCCCATCCCCATGATCAGGATCTCGGGCTGGAAGGCATTGATCTTTTCGAGCACCGCAGAATCTTCCCGGCTGCCTGGCGTCGCGTCGAAATAGCCCTGGGCCGTTTCCAGCACCAGCCCGGGGTATTGGCGGCGCAACTTTCTTGCCGCCTGCTCGCCGACTCCAGGCCGAGACCCGAGGTAAAAGACACGCCAGCCATGATCACGGGCGAGGGCCATCAGAGGATCAATCCAATCCGCGTAGGTGATTCGATGCTCGCGCTGGACCGGAGCGCCGGTGACCTGACCCAAGAGCACCAGCGGCATGCCGTCTATATGCACATGGCGCGCCTGGCGGTAAAAGGCGCGCATCCTGGCATCGCGATGGTAGAGATACACGCTGTGCAAGTTGTGGTTCGCGACTACGATTTTTTCGCCCCCGCTAATCGCCTCAGCGATGGCCGAGTTGATCTGGCTCATGGTGAAAGCTTGAAGATTGACGCCTAAAAGACGGAATTCCGGGACTGGCATGAGAGGGCCCTCGACTGCACCTGTTGCGGAGAAATCGGATCGGTTACGTGATTGGGAGTGCGCTCTAAACAGCGGGATCCAGAGCCGGATTGCGGTCGCCGCTCTGCGCGGTCTCGCGGGCGGAAGCCGTGGCCTCCGGGTCCGGCTGATCCTGGGGCGGCCAGCCAAACCAGCGCGCTGTCAACCGCTGGTTTCTCTCGGCCAAGTGTTGCAGCACTGCCTCCAGCGCCTGCTCTCGGCAGCGGGAAATAGGCTGATCGGTTTCGATGACAACGGAATTGCGTTTAGTCCGGGCAAAGCCGCGGTAGGCAGCGCGCTGGCGCTTGATTTCCTCCAGGGACAGTTGCTGCTTGCGGGCAAAGATCGCGTTCTCCTCCGCATCAAGGACGAAAAAGAAAACATTACGAGGCGGAATCAGCTTTCCCAGAATTCTGGCTGGCCACATCGGGCCGTTGTAGCGATAGCGCTTCGGATCAATCAGAAGATCGTGGTAGTAACGGTCGAAGATGACCAGGGCCGGGGCGCACATGCGGCGCCTGATTTCGAAGAGGTAGCCGCCAAAGAAATCCGCTGCCGAAAAGAGCAGGTAAGTGATTGATCCGCGAAAACCGCGCATGGGTTTGGAGTGAGGCAAACACGCCGGATGATGGGTGGGGGCTATCCAACCGGGACGCCAGCGGTAAATTTCCTGAAAAGCAAATAAGGGAGCCAGGTCTGCGGAAATCTGGCGCAGAAGCGTTGTTTTGCCCACCCCATCAGGGCCAAGAAAAACAATAAACGTACTGTTTCCGCTGGTGGCATCGCGGAAGGGTTTGCGGCGACCTGGCCGGGCCGCGATTTGCTTGGCGCCGTGGAACCGAAGGTCCAGCGCCGCGCTTTCGAGTTCCGAGTTCCGCTGCCGGGCGAAGACCAGGCGGAAATGGCCATCGCCCAGTTTTACCGTCTGCACCGCTCGATAACCATCCTGCCGCAACTCGGCGAAGGCAGGGCCCAACCGCGGCACATCTGCCGGATGAATAGCCAACTGAAGATCATCCGGCGGGTGCCCGCCGGGGTGAAACGGCATGTGACGGATTTGCCGCTTCTGCAAAGCGGCAGACAGCGCTGAGTAAAAAGCTGGCGATGACCGGTCAGGCAATCGCGGGACCGGCAGCTCAGCCGCGAGCAGCGATGGATTGTTCAAGCTTTCAATCTTCGGCATGGCAGCTAACTGACGCCACACTCCACGGCCGCTCCGGGCCATAAGAGTGCCGTCTGCTCGAGAAAACGTTTCGGATCCTCGCCGTTAGTGACCGGCGCCTTGGGGCTAAATTCATGCAGCACACGGCGAGCAACATGCTCCGGAGAAGCCAGCAGCGCCGCCGAGGCGTGGGCTACTGCATGCAAATGCCGCTGCTGCCCAAGGCAAATATTGGCCAGGCGGGCATGTTGACGAAAATGCATTCGCCGATGGTCGAGCAGCAGCCGCAAATGTTCGTAGACAGCGGAGTACGGCAGAGGCTGCAGGCCCCACAAGTGCGATAGCAGCAGATACTGAATGAAAATCGTGTTCGTGCACTGCCGCTCGAAATTATTGGTGGAAACGCTGCCGGCATTCTGCCGGAAGGCGACCGTAAAAGCCGGGACCAGGTGGATTTCGTGGGCCAGCGCCATCCTCCACCAGAGGTCAATGTCTTCCACGTGAAGATCGAAGCGGTACCCGCCCAGCGCCACGGCCTTAGCCACATTCAACGTCACCGTGGGATGGCAGATGGCCAGGAGATAGCCCTGCTGCGTGAGAGTACGCAATTGCTCCGGGCCAGCGGTGGTGCTGCGGAAATTTCCAAAGGTCCTTCCCTGATAGTAGTGGCGGGCGTAGGAGTAGAACATGCCGGCTTGGGGAAAACGGCGGATATGATTCACCGTCAACAGCAGCCGCTCAGGAAATGCGACGTCGTCGGCGTCATGGCGCACCAGCCAGGGCGTGGAAGTCTCCGCCAGCATGCGGTTCAGAGTGGCCGTCAGACCGCGGCTCTCCTGGGTCACCAGACGGAGCCGGCGGTCGCGCACCGTCTTCAAATAGCCCAGGCTGCCATCGGTAGAACCGTCGTCAATGACGAAGAGCTCGAAGTCCTCGTACGTCTGCCGCAAGAGACTGGAGACAGCCTCCGGCAGGTAAGGCATGGCATTGTGTACGGGAAGGCCGATGGTAAGCAGTCTCATGGATCGAATCAGACGAAGCGGGTCTCGAAGCCTCTGGCGGGCTTGAGCGGATTGCGGGAAGGCTCTTTCTGCCAGAAGGAACGGATAGACCGCCGCACGCCGCGAGGAACAAACCACATGGCGAAGAACAGCAACAGGTCCATGGCGCGTGGCTTGCCACCAGTCACGGTTTCGCGCAGCAGCGGAAAAAACGCCTTCCAGTCGTTTTGCCAGGAGGCCTGCGCGCTCAGAGTGACGGCGCTCAAACCGGCATAGGCTTTGGGAGTGAGCAAGCGGCGGTTGGCGCGCATCCACTCCAGCGAATAGCGCCAGTGGTATTGAGTTTTGAGCGGACTGTAAGGATCGTCAATGTACCAGATGGCCAGCGGTTCGTTGATGAATTCGACGCCCACGCCCGGGACCTCATCCGCATGCAGAATCCAGTCCCAATCCTGATGCCGCCGCAAACCCCGCGTGAACGGCACCCGGAGCAGCAGATCGCGCTTAGTCAGAAGGGTCGAGGTTTGCAGAAGCGCCTCGCCCTGAAACAAAGAATTACGCACGAAGAGATATTCACTCAGCGGCGCGTAGGGGATTTTCCGCGGCCAGCGCAGATCGGCGCCGGGGGTGCGGGCGATCACGGCGCTGGCCACGATCGGATACTGGTGGCGGGAGGTGTAAGCGACCACAATCTGTTTCGCCAGCTTCTGCGGGAACCACTCGTCGTCATCATCGAGCAGTGCGACCCAGTCTGTGCGGGCTGAGCGGATGCCAATGTTTCTGGCCTCTGATCCCCCGACCGGCTCGCGCACTGGAATTACCCGCAGCCGTGGATCGTCGAGAGCGCTCAGTTGGGCTTCGCTTTCCGCATCGGCGTCATCCAGCACGACGATGACTTCCAGGTCGGTAAAGGTCTGGGCCAGGGCCGAGCGCACCGACCGCTGCACCAGGGCTGGCCGCCGATGGCTGGGGATCACAACCGAGATGGAAGGTTCCCTCATAAGGTGGGCATCTCCGGAACCTGCACGTGGGAAGGCCGGCGCGCCTCGGCCGAGGCTTCCCTTATAGCAACAGAGTAGATGTCTTCCAGAGTGCGGGTCTGGCGGTGCACGTTGAACTCAGAGCGAACGCGCGCGACGCCGGCCTCGCTGAACTTGTGCCATAAAACCGGATCACTGAGCAACTGCTGGATATTGCGGGCTAAGCCCTCCACATCATGCTCGGGCGAGAGCAAGCCGCTGGTGCCCTCAGCCACCGCTTCCTTGACGCCGGCGCTGGCAAAGCTGACGACCGGCAAGCCCATGGCCTGTGCTTCGGCAAAAACCAGGCCGAACCCCTCCTGATCTCCGTTCGCAGCGGTCACGCTAGGAACGGAGAATACTGTGGCGCGGTTCATCCATCGCCGAATCTCGTCCATGGGTTTGACGCCCAGGAACGCCGCCTTCACGCCACAGCGCGCCGCGAGCTGTTCCAGAGAGCTGCGGAGAATGCCATCCCCGATGACGACGAGCCGGGCCTCGGGGCACTGCGCCTGCACGCGGACCATCGCGCGAATGAGATATTCGCAGCCCTTCTTCTCTACCAGCCGGGCAACGAAAAGAACAATAGGCTCCCGGGGCACACTGAGATCGGCCTGGAAGAATTCTGGATCCACTCCGATGTAATGGACGGCGATCTTGTCACCCGGCAAGCCTTGTTCCACCAATCGCTGTTTGATGTGACGCGAAACCGCGATGAGCACCGCGGCGTCACTCAGCAGGTGACGGCGGCGTAGATAGCTGCGAAAGCGACGGGAGGCAGCGTGGGCCAGGGCGATAGTCGCGTCATATCCATGAAAAGTAACGACCAGCGGCACACCGAGTTGCCTGGCCAGATATCTGCCTCGCAGGCCATCAGGCCCGAAATGACTGTGAATCAAGGCCGGCTGTAGGGATTTCAGGCGGCGGAAGAAACCCGGCGCAAAGCCGCAAGCCAAAAATGCCGCCTCTTTGATCGCGCCCCACCGCCCTCCGTCGTTGATGACGAGGCAGCGCTCGCGGGGAAGAGCCAGCCCGTCACGCAGGATTTCCCCAGTGATGTAAAGCGGGGTGTAGTTTTGGAGCGCCTCCGCCTGCAAGCGCACGAAGGTCTGCGAAGGCGGCAGCATTTTGTCTTTGTAGATTGCGACGACAGGGCCGGTATGCTTGTTCATGGAAATGTGCGGCGTTGCCGGAAACTATGCTGGGGCAGGGGCCAGAGAGCCCGCCAACTCGCGGTCAGGTGCGAGGCTGGCAGCGGTAACGGCAAGCTGCAGCCAGCGGGTAGTCAACACCCAGGTAGCGGCGTAGAGAACCCAGTAAACACTTTCCTGTTTGAGAATGGAGGATTCCGAAAAATTGAACAGGATCATGAAGCTGAAATACAAGAGCGGAAACAAGCCAAGCAGAGTGCGGCTGGCGCGCGCGCACCGCAGAGCGCTGCGGAAGCCGCTGATATAACCGGCGAGAAACAAAAATAGGCCAGCGAAACCGAGGTCTGCCAGCAGGTCAAGAAAGCCGTTGTGGGAGTGAGGAACTGGCCATTGCAGCGCCATCCAGATATCGGAGGAATCTTTCCCGTTCCACCCCAGCCAGAATGCGGAGTAGCCATGGCCCAGCACGGGGTGCTCCAGGATTTTCTGCCAGACCATGGCCCAAATGTCGGTGCGGCCTGAAAGGCTGGAGTCTTTTCCCATGGCGGCCAGAATCTTATCGGGGCTGAGCACGATCAGGCTGCCAAACGCGGCCAGGATTGCCCCCACGGCGGCAAGAATCAAGACCGTGCGCGCCAGGGAATGCCGGCGCACGTACTGAAAGAACGGTATCAGGGTAAGCAGAAAGGGCAACATGAGATAGGCGGTGGTATCGCGGGCCATGGCGAGCAGGCCAGCGCACAGCAGCGCCCCCAGTCCGTACAGCCAGCGCCACTCTTCTTCTACAAAGGCAGCGAGCACGAAAACCAGCGCTTCGAGAGACATGAAACGTCCGAAGGGATTCTTCTGCCCGAAAATTCCCTGCCACGCCCCGGCGTTCACTCCGGAGGCGATGCCGTAATCCGGGCGAAGCACGACTACCAGGCAGCTGGCCAGCGCGGCGACGGCGCCGGTGGCGCACAACAGGCGCAGCAATTCCCGCATGGTGAAGCGCGTTCCCACATACACGCCAAAACTGGTGGAAGCGAACAGCACCAGGCTGCGGCGGAAGGTAAAAGCCGGATCGGCCGACCAAAGCGCCGAAACCGCGGCGAAGGCCAGCAGGATCAACAGCAATTTGTGCTTCCACGCCAGCCGCATGTAAGAGCGCAAGTTTCTGGCAATCAAGCCGGCCGTAACCGAGTAGATGACGATCTCCAGCGCCAGGTTCAGCGGGTTCTTCTCGGTCGGGTCCGCGTCGTTGTTCTTGGTGTAAAGATGCAGCACGGCGGCAGAGGAATTGGGCGGCGGCATGTCGTCATCGGCATGCTTATCCGGCTGCAGGATTATCGTGAACGCGCCCGCAAAGAAGAGAAGCGCAAACACCACGAACGCTTTTTCGAAAAGTTTGAACACCAAATGACCTTAAGCCGGGTTTTCGTTGGCCGCCAGTGCGTGGAGATTTTCCTGCCGGCAGAGCAGATACGCGAGCGACCACAAGCCCACGGCCAACATGCCATCGGAAGCAAGGCTCGACCACGCCGCCCCGCGCCACGAATAAAGTGGAATAAGCCAGAGATTGAGAAGCACGTTGAAGACCGCGATGCCTACCTGGACCGCGGTCCGCAGCCCCTGCAGGCCGGCGCCAGTGAGCGAATCTGCCACGAAGTAATGCAGCGTCTTGAGCAAGGGCAGGGGAGAAAGCCAGCGCAGCGCTTCCACGCTGCGGGCATATTCCGGTCCGAGTAAATGCGGGATGATGGGGGCGCCGAAGAACAGAGCCAGGCAGGTGAGCACGCTGCAGAAGCTGGCGCGGAGAATCAGCCTGCGCGCATAGCGGGTGCTGGCTCGTACGCCGCCGGCGCCGTGCCGGAAAAAGTTTGGATAGGCCGCCCACAGGATGGAGCGAATGGGCAGAAAGGCGACATCCACCAGGCGATAAGCGGCGGCATAGATGCCGGCGGCCTCGAGGGTTGAAAGCTGCACCAGCATGGTCTTGTCAATGTCGTTGTAAATGCTCTGCGACGAGAGGCCGACCGAGAAATAGCAGCCTTCGAGAAACTCGGGTCTGATGCGCTCCAACCCAAGCTTCGGCGAACCCAGGGTGTGATTGATCCACCAGATGGCGGCCAGGGTGGTGATGACCGTGGCCAGCAGGTAGAGCCAGGTCCATGCCAGCGCATCCGGATGGCGGTAGAACGTGACCAGCGCAACCGCGCAAAATACCCGGCTCAGGCTGGCCAGAACGTTTAGCCAGGCAGTCTTGCCCAGTAGGTCAAAAGCCTGGAAGGCCTGCGTTCCAACGTCCAGAATTTTTCCAAAGAGCAGGTCCGAAATGCCCACCAGAAATATCAGCAGCCAGGAAACATGGCCGGAAAAGAAGAAACGCGAAACCGCCATCATGAGCGCGATGAGCGCAGTGCCGCTCACCAGCGTGGTCAGTAGAGAATTGCCCCAGTAAGTACGGAACAGCTTGCGATCACGCGAGACGTTCTTGATAAGCAGGTTGCCCAGCCCCAGGCTGGCATAGGGGGCGAGCACCGCGGCCAGCGAGGTGACGCCGACAAATAAACCGTATTGCTCGACGCCCAGGGCGCGCGGAATGATCAGGAAGTAGGCCGCGCGCAGTACCTGGCGCATTCCCTGGCCCAGGAACATCCATACGGTGTTCTTGAGGAGAACGCTGTGGCGGAGCCTTTTGAGCGATTTCAATTCAGGTCCTTCTGATCTTGGTCTACCAAATACCGTGATGGTTGCCGGTCATGAGATAGGTGAGCTTGGCTGCCGAAGCGAGCGGGGGAAGCAGGCTCAGGCGGAAAGTTGCGCGCAGGTCTCCGTGCCGGAAGGTGGCCGCCATTTGCCGGGCGTAAAGAGCGGGCGCGGTGGCGAGCACCGGAATTCGCAGCCAGGGCCCGCGAACGAACCAGACCTCGCGGTCAAACAGCGCCTGATCGGTTATGGAGGGCGGCAAATGCAGGTTCCTGCGCGCATATTTCCGCAGGTAGCCGGCTACAATTCTGAGATAGCTGCTCACTCCCGCCAGAATACCGGCGGAGCTGGCGGCGGCATGCAGTTCGGCAAAATCCAGCTCATCGCGTTCGATCAGGCCGGCGGTATTAGCCACGTCGCAGATGCGGAAGTAAAAATGGCGGTACATGCGTTGCAAGGTAGCCGCGATCACCCGCTCCTCCGGCGCCGGGACCATGAATGCATAGCTGAGAAAAGATGCGGGTACGCGGCGGCTTAAAAAGCGCTCAGCCAACGCCCGGTGCTCGCCCGTCTGGCCCAGCCGGCCATGATGAACTTCGATGGTGGAACGCAAACCGGTGATGCGGTAACCGCATTTTTCCGCCAGCCGATCGCCCCAGGTGCGCGGGCCGCTCACCGCTCGAAACCTGCGCTCCAGCAAAGAACGCACCGCCCCTTTGCTTGCGGAAGTGTAGAGATCGAGATCGTTTCCAATGTCAGGCCAGTGGTCCAGAGACTTGATCACCAGGACGGGATATCCGGCTTCTTCCAACACTCGGCACACCGCCTCGCCATAGTTCAGGACATTGGCAATGCGGCTTTCCTCCTGCGAGAGCACTTCCCGGGCCCAAACCGCCAGCTCCGAATCGCCAGAGGCGGAGGCTGCCTCCGCCAGCGGGCGAAATGAACGCACGGTGACGTGATGAAGGTGCGCCGCCCGGCAAAATGCAGCCCTGCTTTGCTCACTCGCGTGGGTGAGGTAAGTGAGCGCGGGGCGGCAGTCGCCGGCCAGCACAATTCCAGAGAGAAGATGCAATTCCGTGCTCAGCGGAGTGCTGTTCGCCGGCACGTTCATTCCCCCTCAGGCCGGAAAACCGCCGGGACGGTTTGCAGAAGAATCTTCAAGTCTTCCCAGGGAGACCAATGCTCGATGTATTGCAGGTCCAGCGCCAGGTTGCGCTCGAAGGAAGGGTCTTTGCGTGCGGTAACCTGCCACAACCCTGTAATTCCAGGCATGACGTCGAGCCGGCGCAGATGCTCGAGTTGGTAAGCGGCATAATCATCGAGGGGATGCGGCCGCGGCCCCACCAGGCTCATATCCCCCTTCAGAACGTTGCAGAGCTGCGGCAACTCGTCGAGGCTGAATTTGCGCAGAAAGGCGCCCACTCTGGTAATACGCGGATCGTTGCTGATTTTAAAGAACGGCCCCGATCTCTGGTTCAGCTTGCGCAGGCGTTCCTTTTGCTGGTCCGCATCCACGACCATGGTGCGGAACTTGTAGAAGGTGAATCGGCGTCCCTTCTTTCCCACGCGTGGAGAAAAGTAGAAAACCGGTCCTTTCGAATCCAGCTTGATCGCGATGGCGATGAGCAGGAAAACCGGGGCGCAGAGGGCCAGGAGCGCCAATGACAAAACAACATCAATGGCGCGTTTGCAGGCCAGGGCCCTGCCCGGAACGGTTTCACGGTGCAGCGGAATTACAGGAATATTTCCCACGTAATCCGGCTCGGAGGGCTGCGCCATTTCGTCATAAAGCTCAGGGACGACTTTTACGTCGAGGCGGTTGAAGCGGGCTTGCCGCAATAGTTGGAGCACCAGATCGCGCGGCATGGGCAGGGCGATTAAGATCTCATCCACAAAGTGAGCCCGCGCAATGCGGCTCAGGTCCTGGGTGGCGCTGTTCAACTTAGCCGGCTGGTCGGGCACATCTACGAAGTCGGTGACCACGTAACGGTGATAAGGGTCGCGTTCGAGGGAGCGGGCGAGCCGCCGCGTCGCCTGCGGGTTCCCCACCAGCAGCACGTTGTGTATCCGCTTGGCGGCGATCATTCCCTTCTCAGCGAGTTGGCGATTCGCCAGGCGCCAGCCGGCAAAGGCGATCAGGTTGAGCGCGCCGGCGCCCACTACTTCCATGGGCGAGATCACACTGTTCCGGGAAAGCCAGGCGAAAGTTGCCAACAGCAGGCTGGCCAGCCCAATCGCCTTCAGCAGCGAGAGGCCGCGCTGCTTCAAGGGCTGCGGCTCTTGCGTTTCATACAGGCCGAAGTGCCGGCACAACAGGGCGGTGATGATGGAGTACACGATCAGGAAGGCGCAAAATTCATTGGCGTGTACGGCGCGCGGCCAGGCGGCAAAGCGGCTGAGGGGGCTGCCGTGGCGGGACAGCG
The DNA here is from genome assembly GCA_035517775.1 of Terriglobales bacterium. Taxonomy (GTDB): domain Bacteria; phylum Acidobacteriota; class Terriglobia; order Terriglobales; family Acidobacteriaceae; genus DATIYF01. Next base: position 24,704 of record DATIYF010000060.1, on the reverse strand, counting down.
TCTCGGTGACATCTAGGACTACGAACATGTCCATCACGGAGAGCAGCAGATCCGTGACCACGAAGCTGAGCCGCACCGAGCCGTGCCGGGGAAAATCCAAGGTTTGAATGGGCATGCGGCCGAAGCGTGGTTGCCCCAGGTGATTTTCTTCGCGCGGCGGGGCAGACCCCGGGTCGCGCCCGATGAGAACAACTGGCTTGGCCTCGGAAGGGGGGTTCACTTGCTCGGGAAAAGGAACGTTTCTGGCGGCCACGGCAACCTCACTTTTCGATTGGGTCGGCGACAGAACGAAGTGGCTACTTCCTGTTTTTGGGGCCGAGAGAAATTGGGTGGTTTGCGGCTTGGGAAAGTCTGGCAGTGACTTCAAATCTTGTCGTAGATCTTCTTCGGGATGGGAAAGGTGCGCTTGTTGAGCACCGCGCCCAAGACGCGGACGTTGGCCTTGCTGAGCTGTTGCACCGCGTGGCGAGCGCTCTCGCGATGGGTGCCCTGCTCGGCAATCACCAGGGCAACGCCGTCGGCGGCGCGCCCCAGCATGATGGCGTCACCGTAAAGATGGAGGGGCGGACTGTCAATGAGCAGGTAGTCGAACTCGGCACGCAATTGGGTAATTCGCGGAATCAACTGCTCCGAGCCGGCCGCCTGGGCGCCGGCCCCGGCAGAGGAGCCTGCGGGTAGCAACCAGAGGTTGCGGAACTGCGGCAGCTGGTAGGCGAACTGACGGATGTTCTCTGGCGCAGTCAAAGCATCAGCCAGGCCAGGGGTTTTTGCCACGCCGAAGCAGTCATGCAAAGCGGGAGCGCGCAAATTGCCATCCACCAGGCAGACCGTGCCTTGCACGCTGGCGGCCAGCATGCGCGCGCATTGCACGGTGATCCAGGTGCTTCCGTCCCCCGGCTCGACTCCTGCGACGACCGCGGCGCGCACTCCTGTAGAAAGCAGAAACAACTGCCGCACCAGCATTGCGACCTGTTCCCAGAGCGGGTCAGTCGGCCGGGCGGATTCAAGGGCCGGTGGTGTGGGCGCCGACTTGCGTGACGTCCCCTCCCCCGTACTCACTCCCGCAGCAAAATAGCGTCGCCGGCTTTGGCTTTCTGCCTGCAGCAACAACTCAAAGTACTTGCTCATGGTGTTTCCTTGTGGCCTTTGGACTGGCGGCCATCTTGTAGATCTATCTCTTGCAAACCCAGGACCCCCGGAGTCAAAGCTATGGCGGCGTGACGGCGGCGCCGCAGACGATGGCTGCTTCCGTACAACTGATATGGCACTGCAGCCAGTACGGGAATGTTGAGGAAGGCCTCCACTTCGTTGCGGGCGCGGAACGTTGGATCGAAGTATTCGAGCGCCCAAAACAAAGCGCAGCTCATCAGCGCCATAAAGGCAAAGATCACCACGGCAAACAAAGCGGGGGAATGCGAGGGCAACCCCGGCACCGTGGGAGGTTCGGCCACCGCGATGTTGAACATGCGGTCGTTATCCATCATGTCGGCCACGCGCGCCTCTTCCCGTTTGCGCAGATACATCAAATACTCTTCTTCCTGCGACGAGGCCTGGCGTTGCAGGTCATGCTGAATAATGGCTTTCTGGTCGAAATCTCGGGCCGTGGCCTGGTAGTTGGCTACGGTCTTCACCAGGCCCGCCTCAGTCGCGCGCAGGCCGGCGAGGTCCGCTCTGGCCTTGGCCAATTCTCCTGTCAGCCAGGCATGCGTCGGATCCACGTCGGTAGTCGCTTCCTGTACCGGCTGCGTTTCCTGCGCCTTGATGGCTGCCTCCGTATCCGCGATCTGCTTTTCCAGTTCCTGCACGCTGCGATAGCTGGGCTGGAATTGAGAGCGAAGCTCTACTCGCTTTAATTGCAAATTGAGCAGCGTGGACTTGAGCTGCTGCAGCAGTTCAGGGTTATCAGATCTCTTCAAGGCGGTGGTAATGCGTCCTGGAGTGCTGGTCAGCTGCGACTGCAGATCGTGGACCCGGCTTTGCGCGTCGGAAATAGAAACCTGGGTCTGGTGAAGGCTGGCCTGGAACTCATTCAGCTTCTGCAGCGCCAGATCGCGATTCGCAGCGGGATCCACCACTCCATATTGCTGCGGGAAGTTCGAGAGCGCGGCCTCGGCCTGGTCCAGCCGGTTCTTATATTGCTGCGTCTGTTGCTGAAAAAAAGCATATTGCCCGGAGGGGCGGTCCACTTCTTTGTGCCGGTCCTGGTAAACCTGCACCAGCCTGGTCAGAACTTCTTTGATCACCTCCGGATCTTTGTTCTTGTAGGTTACGACGATAACGTTGCTCCCCTTGGCCACGTCCACGTCCATGTCTTTCATCAGTTGTTCGACGGCGGCGGCTTCGCGCTCCTGGGGGGTCGTGAACCATTTCTTCCACGCCGTCAGAAAAGCGAAGGGACTGCGCGGCCCCTTTTGCTCAGGATGGACCGAGCGCACCACCTCTTGCGCCAGATCGTAAGAGCTCAGCAACTCGACCTCTGAACGCAATTCTTCATCGGTGACGACCGGCAGGGCGGACACGGTGAACGTGTTTTCCTGAGGCGTAGGCGATAAGACCGGATTCACTCGCTGGCGCATGACCAACAGCTTGGTCTCGCCCTGATATCGCGGCAGGAACCAGGCCCCGAGAATGGTTGCGGCCAGGGTGAGCAGTGCACAGACCATGAGCAGACGCCGGCGCCGAAAGGCAACCGACAACACGTCTTTCGCGGTGTACGGCTTGAAAGCTGTTTGCGGCTTAAGTGGCACCGCTCTTTCTAACGCGAAAATTTCATCATCCATAGCGGCCTCCGTGTTTGGCCCATGGTCCTTAGGAAAACCTGCTCCTACCCGGCCTTAGAACTGAGAGGGATTGACGTAGGTCGAAAGCGACGGGGTGGGCAGGAACCTTGCAATCTTCGAAATTGTGTTCTGCGGGACCACCACCATATCGCCGGCTTCGAGCACAGGATCTTCGTCGAGGTCCTTCGACTTCAGCATTTTCTTGACATCAATGACCCGCGCTTCCGACCATTTGTCAGAAATCCGGCGGAACAAAAGGACCTGCGAGTGCTTCGACTTGTCTGTAAATCCGCCCGCTTCCGCGATGGCTTCGGTGAGCGTGGTATTTCCGCGAAGGTCATACTTGCCCGGCCGCATCACCTGCCCGGTGGCGATAAAGTAGGGCTTGTCAAAACTTTTGAGGATGACGACCAGTTCCGGCGAAACCATGATCTTGCTGTACTCCTGGCACAGCTCGCGGGTGAGTTGCGGTACGGTTTTGCCTTCCACTTTTACGTCGCCGATTCCGCGCAGCGAAACAAATCCATCGGGCTGCACGGTGATGGTTTGATTGAAATCAGGCACAAACTCGAAATTCAGGTCGAAAGAGTCGCCCGTTTCGATCTCATATCGCGGGTTGCGCTGATTGAAGCCGGCCGTGTGCTTTCCCTGTGGCGCTCCACAGCCTTCGGAGTCCGCCGCTGGCAAGCTGCTTTGTGCGTACGCCGCGCCGGTCATTGAAATCGCGAGAATTACAATCCATGTCCTAAGCATAAGACCTCACCGGAAAGCCGCTGCCATGCCTGGCTGAGCACCCATCAGCGGCGCGGGAAGCCGGTCGCTGCAAGGTTCCAGACGGTATCCTTCCACCCGAATGGCGAGCGATCTTTGAATCATTTCGATCGAGACCACCAGGCTGTGATCTCCATTCTTGGCAAGCAGAATTCCCTTGACTCCATCGAGGCTGCCGCCGCAGACGCGCACCGCTTGCCCGACGTTCAGGAAGGGATATGGGCTGCAGGCAATCCGATTGCGCACGATGCTCTGCACCGCCTCGATTTCTTGCGCAGGGATGGGCGTGCCGATGCCGCGGGCGCCGATAAAGCGAACCACCCCCTGTGTGCGAAGAACTGCGACCCGGGCTCCCTGCCCGCCGGGAACGCTGGCGAAAACATAATTGGCAAATACGGGAAGTTCCACCGTCTGATAGCGGTCGCTCCAGCGCTTGCGCACGCTATAGAGAGGGACGAACGATGTGATGCCTTTCATCTCCAGCCCGGCCGCCACGCTCTTCTCGTGCTTGGGCCTGGTCTGGATTGCGAACCACGCCGCCTCCGCGCGATCGTAGTCTGCGGTGCGATCAACCGCATCGCCGCATGTGGCTCCGCCCTCCACAGTCACATCCCGGACTGAATTCAAACAATTCACGATCACTGTTCTGCCGCAGCCAACTCGCTCGCATTCCGTTCCGAGCGGCGCGTTCAACGCTTCAGTACGACGAGCACGCCTGGAAACTTTTCCACATCACCTGTAAGTCAAACTTTACGGTTCGCTCGGTAGGCTCGCAGCCTGAGATGCGTTCTCCGCCACAGGGTTGCTATGCGCCTCCGTGTTTGGTTCTTCGGGTACACTGCGCGTGCTTTTATGTGCAACGTTTTGCCGTCGCGATTCACCTTCGCCGGCGGAAGAGGAATCGCCGGCCGCGGAGGGAACCTCCTGGAGATCATGCTGCGAACTTTCCACCCGCTGTACGGGGCGCTTGTCCGCGGCCCCTTTGTGCGAAGGCGCGAAAGTGAACATGGCCGCTGCAGCCGCGAGGGCGCACGCGAAGACGAACTTCGGAGCCCACTTCTGAAACGAATGTCGGCTGCTTCGTTGCGGCGTGGATGAGGATGTAGCCGCTGCGACCCGAGAAGAGCCACTCCGCGCGAAGGGTTCGAGGGCAATGGAGCGCAAGTCCTGGTCGGCAAGAACTTCGAGCACAATTTCTTCATCCACCCGCCGTTGCCGCATCGCGCAGCCGAGCGAAAGTGCGTTGAAGCAAAGCATGTTGATATTGCGCGGAATCCCCGCACTGTGCCGGGCGATCAACTGCAAAGCGGCGGGGGTGAATAAGACCGGCGATTCGTCCCTGCCCGCCACCTGCAACCTGTGCTGGATGTAGCTTTCGGTCTCTTGAAAGCCGAGGGGTTTGAGCCGCGCGACCATGGCCAGGCGCTGGCGCAGCTGCACCATGCCCGGCGCCGCGAGCTTGGCCGCCAATTGCGGCTGGCCGGCGAGGATGATCTGCATCAGCTTGTCCTGTGGTGTCTCGAAGTTCGAGAGCATGCGCACGATTTCGAGTACCGCAGGATCCAGGCTTTGCGCTTCATCAATCACCAGGACAAAGCGGCGGCCCGCATGCCGTTCCGCCAGCAGAATTTCGTTGAGCCGGGAGTGAATGCGCACGAAATCGCCATCGTCGCAACTGATGCCGAGGTCGGCGAGCAGATTGCGCAAGAGATCGCGGGGCGAGGCTTGCATCTGAAAAAGGAATACCGTCCTGGCACTTGTACGCAGGGATTGCAACAACTGGACCAGCAAGGTGGTCTTGCCCATGCCGGGCTGGGCGATCAAGGCCATGAAGCCGCGGCCGCTGCTGACTCCGCAGTGCAGCGCCGCCAGGGCCTCGCGATGGGTAGGGCTGAGAAACAGAAAGCGCGGGTCGGGACTCACGCCGAAGGGTTGCTCCTTCAGGCCGTAGTGTTCAAGAAACATGAACGGCTCCGCTCCTTGGCAGCTTGTTCAAGATGCTGCCGGCTGCCCGGCAAGATGCCTCTGTAACCTGGCTTTACCATTCTTGGAGAGTCACGCACCACACACGCCAGCCGGTACTTCTACAGGACTACCAGTATGTTTTCGTTGTGGATTTCCGGCTATGCCTTCGAACTCTCCTCGAACATAAAAAAACGAATCGTCAGAAGCAGCCTGCACAAACATAGTGCTGAGCAGTTACGTATCTTGTGGCCCGATGAACACAACCGCTCCGTAGGCGGAAGCTGCGAAGCTCCGCACGGCAGCTTGTCTCGGCGCTCAGGGTTTGGAGAGTTCATTGTTCCCAAACCGGCAAGCGCCACGACACTACCGTCTAACCTATCGCAACCTGCTGAAGGCGCAATACCAGCATTCCTGAAAGATTCTCAGAAGAGAGCTGTATTTCGGACTACGCGAAACCCCTTAACGTTTTGGGCAACCAAGCGGGAGAAATTTCTCTGGCAAGACAACCCCATGCGCGCGCGCAGCGTGGCTTCTAGCCTTCGGCGCAGGTGCTTTTGCTCTGTGTGGGGAAGCCTTCTGCGATGCGGAGCTTTCAGTGAATGACTGTAGGAGATTTTTCTCTGGCGTGTTGGATGATCTCGATAAATTCTCTTGCAGTTTGAGTAATGCTGGCGATGTCTCCCGCATTCAATGCCGCCGCCGAGATCAGCTCTCCGCCGACGCCCAAGGCTTCGGCGCCTGCCTGCAGAAATTCGGCGGCCGTGCTCAGGTTCACTCCGCCGGTGGGCACCATGGGAATTTGCGGCAAAGGCCCCTTGAGCGCCTTGATGTACTTTGCCCCTCCGACCGCACTGCAGGGAAAGATCTTCACCAGATCGCTTCCTGCTCTCCATGCGGAAATCACTTCCGTCGGAGTCAATGCGCCCGCCATCATCAGCTTCCCCAGCCGGTTGGCGAGCTGGACGGTCGGAAGATCGAACCCCGGGCTCACGATGAACTCCGCTCCGGCGTCGAGGCAGCGTTGGGCGGTTTCCGCATCCAGCACAGTCCCCGCTCCGGCCAGTACATCCTTTCCCACAGCTTTCGCCAGATAAGCGATTGTCTCAATCGCGCCAGGCACGGTCATAGTGATTTCGACGACCGTAATTCCGCCGGCGCACACAGCTTCCGCCGCCTGCAAGGCTTGCGCTGATGAGGAAGCCCGAATGACGGGAACAATTCCAATGTCAGTGATCCACTTGCGGCACTCTTGTTTGGTCATGGCGTGTAATCATGGCGTTTCCGGTCAGCGGCCAATTCGGGCGCCCGCGCCGCGCATCAACTGAGTTACCTCTTTCAGTGTAACCATGGTCGCGTCGCCGGGCGTAGTCATGGCAAGCGCGCCATGAGCAGCCCCGCATTCCACTGCCCACTGCGGACCCTGGCCGGAAAGAAAACCATAGATCAAGCCGGAAGCGAAAGAATCCCCGCCGCCCACACGATCGAAGATTTCCAGGTCTTCGCGATACTTCGCTTCGCAGAACGAACCATTGATGTAGCAGATGGCGCCCCAGTCGTTGCGGGTGGCGGTCTTTGCTTTGCGCAGGGTGGTTGCCACTACTTTGAACGGAAACTCCCGGCTTACGCTCTCGATCATACGCTTGAAAGCCGCCACTTCGACGTTCGAAATGTGTTCATCCATGCCGGCAACCTCAAAGCCCAGCGCCGCGGAAAAATCTTCCTCATTGCCCAGCATCACATCCACCAGCGGCGCCAGGCGGCGATTGACCTCCTGGGCGCGCTTCTTGCCCCCAATCGCCTTCCACAGCGACTCGCGATAATTCAAGTCATAGGAAACCACAGTGCCGTGTTGGTGCGCGGCCTTCATCGCCTCGGCGGCGACTTCCGGCGTGGTTTCCGAAAGGGCGCAGAAAATTCCCCCGGTGTGAAACCAGCGCGCGCCTGCTTTGCCAAAGATTTCTTCCCAGTCAATCTCGCCGGCCTTCAATTGCGAAGCGGCGGAAAAACCACGATCGGAGCAGCCCAGCGCCGCGCGCACGCCGAAACCGCGCTCGGTAAAGTTCAGGCCGTTGCGCACAGTCCGGCCTACACCGTCGTACTCGACCCAGCGCACATGGGTCTGGTCCACCCCTCCCTGATAAATCAAATCCTGCAGGAGCCGGCCCACCGGATTGTCTGCGAATGCGGTCACGATGGCCGTCTCCAGTCCGAAGCAGCGCTTCAGGCCGCGCGCTACGTTGTACTCACCGCCGCCCTCGCAGACCTCAAAGTTGCGCGTGGTCCAAATGCGGCGATCCCCGGGATCGAGGCGCAACATGACTTCTCCCAGACTCACCAGGTCCCACCGGCAATCCTCTTTCTGTTTGATCGAAAGCGTCATTGCAGCTCCGGAAAAAATAATACCCGCAATCCGTGGGTCATTTATTGGTTGACGCCACTGGCCAGAAAGCCCCCATCTACCACCAAAAGATGCCCGGTGACAAAACTGGCGGCATCGGAGGCAAGAAAAACAGCCGCCCCGGCCAGTTCCTCGACTTTTCCGAACCGGGCCATGGGCGTGCGCAGCAGAAATTCCTTAGCCCGCGGCGTCCCTTCGAGCATCGCGGCATTCAGGTCGGTGCGAAAAACTCCCGGGGCGATCGCGTTCACGCAAATGCCATAACGGGCCCATTCGACGGCCAGCGATTGGGTAAGCGAAGCGACCGCCGCCTTGCTGGCGGAATAGGCCGCCACCTCGTAAAGTGCCACCTGGGAGGCGAGCGAGGCGATGTTGATAATGCGGCCATACTTGCGCTCGATCATGGTCCTGCCGAAAATCTGGCAGGTCCGCAGCATGCCGGTGAGGTTGATGTTCAGAATGCCGTTCCACTCCGGCTCTGTGACTTCCAGGGTGGGAGTGCGTTTGGTTGTGCCCGCCGCGTTCACCAGAATGTCGGCGCCTTTAAACTGCCTGCCAACGGCCGCGTGCAAAGCTTCCACGCTGGCCCGGTCGGTCACATCGCAGGGCTGAGCGAGCGACCTGCGGCCCAGGGTTTCAATCTGCGTGCTGGCGGCGCGAACCAGGTCGGCCCGCCGGCCGGTCGGAATGACGTCGGCCCCGGCTTCCGCCAATCCTTTGGCGATGGCAAGACCAATGCCGGAAGTGCCTCCGATCACGACCGCGATTTTTCCCTTCAGCTCCAGCGCGCTATAGCCCATGGTCGTGTTTCAGCCCGTTAGCGTTGGCCGCCTTCACCATGCCGAGCTTCGCGGTCTCAGAATCCTCCGGCAGCTCGAGCCGCAGAAATTGCCGGGCGTTTTCAAAGCAGATGTTTCGAACCATGCCCCCGACCAGGCGCTCATCCTGCGGCAATTCGCCCCGCTCCATCTCTGCCCCCAGAAGATTGCAGAGAATGCGCCGAAAGTATTCGTGCCGCGGAAACGACATGAATGAGCGTGAGTCCGTCACCATGCCTATAAAGCGTGAGAGCAGGCCGGTGTTGGAAAGCGCGTTGATCTGCCATTCCATGGCTTCGTTCTGATCCAGAAACCACCAGGCGCTGCCAAACTGGATCTTCCCGGCAATCGCTCCGTCCTGAAAATTGCCGGCGGCCGTGGCCAAGACGTAATTCTCCGCGGGATTGACGTTGTACACAATCATTCTGGGTAACGCCTGTTCGCGCTCCAACGAATCAAGATAGGCGCAGAAGGCAGAGGCTTGCGGCCAATCGCCGATGGAATCGAAGCCAGTGTCGGGGCCCAGTTGGCCGAGCCGACGGGTATTCACGCTGCGCAGCGCGCCGAGGTGAAGCTGCTTGGTCCATGCTTTTTCGGCGTCGAGGCGGCCGAAAAACAACATCAGGAAAGCCGCAAAACGCTCATACTCTTCCGCGGCGGCAGCCTGCCCCCGCCTGGCATTTTCGAAAATTGTCGCGGCCTCGTCCTGGGTGCATGGCTGGGCAAAGCAATAAGGGAGGCCGTGGTCGGAAAGACGGCCGCCGGCAGCGTGGAAAGCGTCGTGCCGCCTTTTCAGCGCGTCGAGAAGAGACTGCAATCCCCGGATTTCAATATCGCTCGCTGCCTCCAAGCGGGCAATCCAGCGATTGAACGACTCGGGGCGATCCACCGCGAGACTGCGGTCCGGGCGGAAGGTAGGGTAAACCCGGAACCCGAGAGCGGAAGAGTTGATTGATTCATGCTCGGCCAAACTATCGCAGGGATCGTCGGTGGTGCAAACAACCCTTACCTGAAAGCGTTCGAGCATTCCCTGCGCGCCGAAGTCCGGGGAGCGTAGCAGATCATCGGCTTTATCCCAGATGCGGCGTGCGCTGGCCTCATTGAGCAACTCCGTGATTCCGAAGTAGCGCTTCAGCTCAAGGTGAGTCCAGTGGTAAAGAGGGTTGCGCAAGGTGAAAGGCACGGTACGTGCCCAGGCGAGATATTTTTCATAGGGCGGAGCATCGCCGGTGCAGTAGCGCTCCGCAATACCATTGGCCCGCATCGCCCTCCATTTATAGTGGTCACCCTCCAGCCAGACCTCGGCGAGATTGCGAAACGAGCGATTGCCGCTAATTTCGTGCACCGGCAGATGGGAGTGAAAATCGAGAATCGGCTCGGGCGCTGCGTAGTCATGGTAGAGGCGCCGGGCCGCCTTGCAGCTCAATAGAAAGTCGTCATCCATGAATTGCATAGCTTCGACTCTAGAACGGTTGTTGTTCGCAGCGCCCGGATTGCGACTCAGTCCCGGAGCCTGGCCCAGACTCAGAAATTAACACTACGTTAACAATCGGTAAGGGCGGGCAGGCTAGTATAACTTGCTCATGAAACCAGAGGCGCTGACGATAGAAGACGTTTCCGGGTCTCAGGACGGCGTACGCATTCTCCGGCTAAAGGGCCCCTTGCTCATTTCCAACCTTTTCGACTTCCAGACCAAGGTGCGCACCGACACCTCCTCCTCGCTGGTCATTGATTTCACCGATGTTCCCTATATTGATTCCGCCGGCATTGGGGCGCTGGTGGGGGCGAATGTGAGCCGGCAAAAGGAGAATGGCCGCAGCCTGATGCTGAAGGGCGTGAACCAGCGCGTGCGCCAGGCGCTGCAGGTCACCCACGTTGAGCAGTTCTTCAAGTTCAAGGACGCGTGAGCGAAAACCCGCAGAGCCCATTCCTAAGTGGTAGCGAGGCCCGCTGGTCAGGGCCCCAGGCGTGAGTGGCTTGGCGCTCGCGAACCGGTATGTTAAGTCAGAGTTTGAGGCGCATCAGGCCACAGCTTTGACCGCAGCTTTCTGCTCGAAGGACTTAATCGCGCTGTCCTCATCCTTGTGAATGTCGAAGACGGCGCTCAGGCGCGTCATTTCCAGCAAATTCTGCACTCTCTCGCTCAGGTTTGAGAGCTTCAGCATCCCGCCCTTGCTCCGCAGGGTGGCATGGGTCTTCACCAGTTCGCCCAAGCCGGAGCTGTCCACGTAGTTGACCTCGGCCAGGTTAAGCACAATTTTCTTGTTACCCTTGTCGGCCAGGTCGCGGACGATTTCGCGCAGCATCAGATTGCCCTCGCCAAGGGTGATCCTTCCGCTGACGATCAGTACAATGACGTCACCGAGCTGTCGCGTGCCGGTAGTCATCTTGACCGGGGTCTTGCCCTGTATGCCCATCCCCAGCCGGTCGAGAATCTCGCAGGCTTTCGCGGCCACTTCCTGGGATTCGGTTCGAATCACAATGAGCGACCGGCCCTCCTTCAGAACCTCGCGGAAGAAGAGCACGTCCTCGGAGCATTTCTCATCGGGAGTTGCTTCCAAGCCCTTCTCGTGGATGGCGCGTGCAGCAGTAGCGCCGGCGCCGGCGCCCGCAAGGCCGAGGAGTGCGGCTGCTCCGAAACCAAGCGCAAAGACCGGCCCAACCCCCGGCAGCAGCAGGGTGGCAGCAGCCACTACCCCGGCGGACAAGCCCGCTGCGCCTCCGACAAAACCTCCCACCGTGGCTCCTATGACTTTTCCGACATTCCTGGCTTCACTCTCGGACCGGCTCAGGAATACAAGGGACTGTTCCGGTACGCCCTGCTCCCGCAGCTCCCGCACCGCTTCTTCTGCGTGATCGCGTGAGGAAAACACTCCAATGGCAGTCTCCACATAGCCTCCTAGGCTTTCGTATTCAGGGCCCTGCCACCGCTGTTTTTGCCTGGGCAGTGGGCGTTAAAAGGCGGTCACATCTCTGCCGCAGAATCTCTACCCGGCGGCGAAATTTGTCAAGGAAAAAGCAAGCCATGAGCAGGGCGAAAATGGGCCGAACAAGCCCGGAATGCGGCGGCCACCGGCGGGTTCCCTTTTGGAGAACAGGCCGGGATCCGCGATCCTGGCCCAATAGCTCCTCGCCCCGACCTGAGATCACAGCTCGTCAGATCGGAGCGTGCACCTTTCTGCATAGTTGCCGCCGTGGAATGGCAGCCCACAGCAAAATTTCTTGACTCGACCGCTGAGGGCATTTAGAGTCCTCTGCGCCGTGAAATGGGCCGCGCAGTATGGCGTTCCATGCTGTCGGGCACTCAGGGGAAGGGCCGGGCACTGACCTCTCATGCGGTTAAAGTCGGTGGGCAGGTTTTGGGCACTTGATCCAGCGGCTTCGCGTGGTCAAACTCGCCTGGCTTCGAATCTCACAACTATAATTTCGCTTCGTTTTCGCTACTCATCCGCTGGTCCGAAAGGATTTTATGGATTGCCGCAAACGGAACTGTATTTCGCTCCTGGCACTTATCGGTCCGGCGGCATTGATGTTCGCCAGTCTGGCTAGCGCGCAGCAGGTCACCTACTACTCGTTCGATAACGGGGTTAATACTGAGACGAACCCGAACGCTTCCGGCGTTTGCACCCTTCCCAACAGTGCGAACAACCCGTTACTCTGCCTGAACGCGGAGGTCACGGCCGGCTATGACGGCACGGGGCAAAATACATTTCCCTTGTTCACGTATCCGGACTACCTGATCCCTGGGGCAAGCGAGGATTCCGAGCATTCCGAACTTCTGATGAATCAATCGCGACAGGGCAACGGCGAGAGCGTCTGGTTCTCGCGGGCACAAAAAATCAAGAACGGGTTCACCAACTATTTCGCCTTTGAAGTGAATCCCAACACTTCCGTGGGCACAGCCGACGGAATAGCGTTCGTGATCCAGAACGCCCAGGGAGCCTCTGGAGCCGACTCGGGCTCGGGTTGCAGCGAAAGCGGCAGCGGCGTTACCGTGCTCGGCTCAAACGGTGGCTGCATGGGCTATGGCGGCGTGGATAACAGCTTGGCCATAGAGTTCGATACCTTTTTGAACTCCTACGACCCCAATAACAACCATATCGCGATCCAAAGCTGCGGCACCGCTCAGAACACCGTCAGCCACAATACCAGCTGCACGATCGCTATCAAAAACACACTGCCCTTTACGATTGCGGACGGAAATATTCACCAGGTGGTGGTTGAGTACAGCGGTGACCCGAACCATTCGTTACAGGTATTTGTTGATCCTCCGTTCGTACCCGGCACCTTCACGCCCTGCACAGCAGCCGACAATTGCGCGGATGGCGCCGTCGCCACCCCCATTGTTTCGGCGACCTACGACATTGGCTCCAAGCTAAACCTAATCACCAGTGCCGACGGCCAGGATAGCGCCTATGTGGGCTTCACGGCGGCTACAGGAGCGTCGGCCGAGGTCAACCAGATTCTGGATTGGACTTATACCCCGCACAGCACCTCGACCGAAGTTCAGCCCATTGACAATACCGGGCAGCAGACCTCGTTCCCCTTCGGCGATCATACCTACGGTGTGACCTACCCCAGCGGTGACGCCGGGACCTCTCCGCCCGATATGATCGTGGACGCCAACACCATCAGTCCGATGGATTTCTCCACCCTCATGATCGGGACTCCCTTCCAAGGGTCGGTCTGCCAGGTTTACGACGGCACGGGCGGCAACTGCATCATTTATTCGGTGCATTGCGTCGCGCACCGAATGACCAACAAGGTGCCATGTCCGGCAACTTCGGATCCGACGATTGCCGTCAAGACGGCCTACGATAGCTCGATCACTCCTATTTCGCCTGGATTCCTTCAGGGCGACCCGCTGTACAGCCCGATCGCCACCATCGGCGCGGATGGAACAACTGCGACCGTGACCTGTACCGGAGAATGCGCGGTCTCGGACGGTGAATCAGTCTCGATCCGCAACAGCTCCAACGCCAGTCTTGATGCCGAAAACGTAACCGCCAGTGTGTCTGACCCTAGCGTCGTGGATAGCTTTACCTATCCGACCAGCAAGAGTGGCAGCGGCACCGGCGGATTCGTCACCTCCGGCAACGTGCAAAATATTTGTAACGCTCCTGATGACCCGGTCCCCTGCTGGCAGCCCCAGAAAATTGACGGCACCACCTCAGGCAAGACCAAGAACTTTTCCGGTCTGGTGGCTCTTTATGAGACCGTCAACGCGGTGAATACGACGACTACGATCATCGCTCCCGCGGTCGCCTACGGAGTTCCGGCCGAGATCACCGTGTCGGTCTCGCCCGACGTAGGGTCAGGTCCGGTGACAGGTAGCGTTACGCTCACGGTGGATGGAACACCTCTGAGCGCACAGACTCTGAGCGACGGCTCGACCATATTCAGCGTTCCTGGCCTGAGCGCGGGCCCCCATTCCTTGAGCGCCAGCTATGGCGGTAACGTCCCGTTCGTGGCCAGCAGCGCCACGGGAAGCCTCACCGTCACCCCAAGCCCGGTGGCGCAAATCGTGCCCGCGAGCATCGATTTCGGCACCGTTTACGTGCTTTCTATTACGACCAAGACGGTGACTATCACCAACGTCGGCAATGCCGCCATGACGATTACGGCACCCTTGATCCAGATTGTGAAAGGTGGGAACTCCAAGGAGTTTGTTTCCGTCAACCTGTGTCCCAAATCCCTAGCCGCCGGCAAGCATTGCACCATGACGGTCAGTTTTGTGGCGGGCCCGGTGTACACGCCCCGCACCGCGATTTTGACTATCAATGACAACGCGCCCGGTAATCCTCACACCGTTCCGCTTACGGCCTCGGTGATCAATCCCCAGGCCACGCTGAGCACGGGCAGCATCAACTTCGGGAACCAGAAGAAGGGCACGCCCAGCCCAGCCAAGAGCGTAGTCTTGAGCAACACCGGCGCGACCACCCTAAGCATCAGTAACATCGGACTTTCGGGCGGCAACTTGGGCGACTTCACGATTTCGGCCTCCACCTGCGGCGCCTCCCTGGATGCGGGCCACAGTTGCAGCCTGAGTCTTACGTTCACGCCGTCGTCTAAAGGCTCGCGCTCCTCGAGCTTGACGATTACTGACAATGCGCGCACCGGCACGCAAAAAGTCGCGCTTTCGGGCAAGGGGACTTAGCGGTTCGAGTTTCCGGGCGGAGATGGAAGGCCCTGTGCTGATGAAGGCCAGGGCTGCCCCGCCGGAATCTTAATTGTGGTGCAGTTCGCCGCGCTCGCGAGCACCGCTCTAATTCACTCCCTGGAAAGACTTCATTGAAGCGCGGTAGATATCCTGCAGATCGGCGCGTTCAAGCACGCGGGCCGAGCCATTCTCTTTGCTGATGCCCTCCAGAATGCGCACCACCTCGCGATAGTGCGCGGTCGCTCCACGGGCGTCTCCCAGCTGTTGTAGAGACAGAGCCAGGAAATACTGCGCCTTTGCCTGAAGCGTGCGCAGACCCAGCTTTTCGGCCCGCGCCAGAGCTTGCTCCAGTTCAGGCCGGGCTGCCCGGACATCCTTTCTTGCGACCAGCGCCTCGCCGAGATAGACCGAACACTCCACCGAAATCGCCTTCAGTCCCAGCGTGTCTGAATCCTGGGCCAACTTCTTGAGCGAGGCGATGGCCTGCGGCCGCCCTTGCTTTACGTCCACTTTGGCCTGATTGGCCTTTGAGATCAGAATGCGCTCCCGGTCCGATGCCGCCGAGGCGGTTTGCAGGGCCCGGTCATATTGTTGGCGCGCCGCCTTGTAGTCGCCCCTGTAGAAGGCGATGTCGCCCATCCAGTTCAAGGCAAGAGAAGTGGCATAATCACTCTTGATCTCGTGGGCGATGTTGAGCGCATCCTGCACGTTCTGTTGGCCCTCATCGCCGCGGCCGGCCGCGGCCAGCACCCCGCCCAGCCCGCCTTCGGCTTCCACCGTAAACGAAGTGCGCTCTTTGAGCTGCTGGAATATCTTCACCGCGTCCTGTAAAGCGCCGAGAGCCGCGCTGTAGCGCCCCTGCGCGGAAAAGATCGCCCCCATACTCTCCGATTCCACGGCGACGCCGTGGTCATCATTCACGCTGCGGCGGATTTCGATTGCCTTCAAGTACTGCGAAAGCGCGGTGTCATATTCCCCCAGCTTGGTATTGGCCTCGGCCAGATCGTGCAACGTGTCCGCGAGATCGCCCGGAATGTTCAGCTTCTGCCGCAGGTCGTAGGCCTGCTGCAGATAGGTCAAGCCCTCCTGATACTCGCCACGGTCGAGATGCACGCCGCCGATAGTGTTCAGGCAAAGCGCCTGGTTCGCCTGGTCGCCCAAATCCCGCTCCACTTGCAGCGCATCATTGAAATCCTTAAGCGCCTCTTCGCCTTTGCCACGGTTCTTGTAAAACGAGCCCATGTCAATGAGGGTGTTGCCGATGCCCACCTTGTCGCCGATTTCGCGGCGCAGGGCCAGCGCCTGCTTGTAGCTGGCCAAGGCTTCATCGGGATGGCCCAGCGTCTCTTGCACCGAGGCCATCTCTTCCAGGCTGGAGCCAGCCCCGCGCTTGTCGCCGATCTGCCGCTTGATCGCCAGCGACTCCTGGTAATTGCGCAGAGCATCCTCAGGTTTGCTCAGCATGCGGTAGGCGATCCCCGTAGCCTGCAGTATCGCCGCTTTCTCTTCCTGATTGTCGAGTTGGATGGCCAGATTCAGGGCGCGGGTCAGAAAGTCGAGGCCGGCCTGGGGGTTGCCAGCCTTGATCTCGACTCGGCCGCTGGCCAGCAGCGCGTCCACATTATTGGGGTCATGAGTGACGACGTCAGCCAGGCCCTTCCGTGCCGCATCAAAATTTCCCGCCTGCTCATAGAGGCCGGCCAGCGCGAACTCTACATCCATGTCGCCGGGATTGACCTTGGCCAGATTTTCATAGGCTGCGATCGCCTTCTGCGTATTGTTCATTACACGCGCATGGTTCGCCTCGATCCAATACTTCTCCTGCACGGGCAGACTGTCGCTGAGCTCCACGGCGCGCCGGGAAGCGCGTTCGGCCTGGTCGTCATAGCCAAGATTGGAATAGGTCAAAGCCAGGCGGGAGTATGCCAGCGCGAAATTAGGATCGTCGGTGGTGGCGGCTTCAAACTTCTTCTCCGCATCCAGATTGTCGCCGGTGCGCGCCAGCCGCAGTCCATCGTCATAGTCACGCAAAGCCTCGGCCGAATTGGTTGAGGGGCGCAAGGCGTGGGCCTCGAGTTCTTTCAATATCGCGGGAGTCGCCGCCAGTTTCTGGCGCAGGTCACGGGCGAGCGTATCCAGGCCGCTGACCAGGTCTTTTTCGCTGGCAATATTGGTTGTGAGCTTCGAGCTCGTATCCGCGCGCAGGTCCAGAATTGTGGCATCAATCTGAATCTGCTCGCCCAGGCGCTCGTATTGACCATAGACAACCGTGTCGGCGCTGGCGAAATCGGCCAGCCGCCGGATGGTCGCCACATCCACCTGCGACTCGCTCGAAATGCGCAAGTCGTGCAAAACCTGCTGCAGGCGGTCAGGAGAGACCATGCGGATCTGCGCCGACTGCCCCACATCGGTGCTGAGCATGTCAGAAAGATTGGCGCCCAGCCAGTTCAGCGAGGGGTCGCCGGAAGCATTGTGGAAGGGCATGATGGCCAGAGAAATGGCCGGGCCTGAGGAGACCATCTTCTGCGAGGGAGCGAAAAGCTGGTGGCGGAACAAAAAGCCGGTCACGCCGAGTATCAGCGCCACTGCGATGCCGCCGATCAACGGCCAGGGAAGATCGCGGCCCCACGGCTTTTCACTGGGCTCGAACTTCAGGGTAGCGGCGGCGCGCTTGCCCTCCCAGGCTTCCAGATCGTTCAGAATTTCTCCGGCATTCTGATAGCGCTGGGCCGGGTCGCGCTCCAGACACTTGCTCACAATCCCGCTTAGATTGCCGGGAATGGCCGCATCGTGATCGGAGACCGGCACCGCGCGTTCCTGCGTGCGCTTGAGCAGGCTGGCGATGGCGCTATCCGCCTGAAAGGGCATCTTGCCGGTCAGCAGCTCATAAAAGATCAGGCCAAGAGCGAACAGGTCGGAGCGCTGGTCGAGCTCCTTGCCCAGCGCCTGCTCCGGCGACATATATTCCATAGTGCCGACCAGCGCCCCGGTCTGGGTCATGCCGTCGCCGCCCACGGTCCGGGCCAGGCCGAAATCCATCACCACCACCCGGCCGGCATTGTCGCGGATAATGTTCTGCGGCTTCAGGTCTCGGTGAATCACGCCCACGCTGTGCGCGGCTTCGAGCGCCCGGCACACCTGCTGCATCACGTCCACGGCTTCCGCCGCTGGGAATTTCTTCTTCTCGTAGATCAGGGAGCGCAAGTCCTGACCCTCGATGAACTCCATGGTGATGAACTTGGTCCCGTTGCTCTCGCCCAGGTCATAGATTCGGATCACGTTCTTGTGCGTGACCTGGTGCGAAAGCCGCAGTTCCTGCTTGAAGCGTTCGACAATCGCCGGATTGCGCGCCAACTCGGGCCGAATCACTTTGAGCGCAACCACCCGGTTCAGCTCGCGGTCCTGCGCTTTGTACACCGCACCCATTCCGCCTTCGCCCAGCACCTTGATGATCTGGTAGCGCTGGGCCAGAATGCGCCCGGGCATGAAGACCGGCTGATCAGGCAGAAATCCCTGGCTTGCCGCGCGCGGAGGAGTTGCCCCTTCCACCATGGTGGGGGCGTCGGGGCCCAGGTCCACGACCGTGGGAGAGTCGGGACCGGGCATCACGCCTTCGATCATGGTGGCGTCGGAACCTGCATCCACAAGAGTGGGAGAGTCAGAGGGCGGCGGGGTAGCGGCCCCGGTTGTGCTGGAAAGTGCGGCCGTTCCGTCAACCAGGGTAGGTGAGTCGTTTTCGGGACGGCGTTGGCGGTCGTCCTTCATGAGGATCCGATTGCCCTGCCCCGGGCCGCACCCCAGTGCCCGGTGGGAAGGGTGCTTGGTTCTTCTGGATCCGGCGCGGCATCCACAAGATCGTTGCAGTATATAACTTTGCCGGGATGCGGGCCAAAGGGATTGTCCTGAAATTGAACGTCATTTAAGAGTTTTGCATCTTCCACGGCAGGAGGGATGAGGAGCCGTTAGCTGACGGCTTTCTTATCGAACTGGCGCAGGCCAACCGCCAAGAGCAGGGCGTCAAAGAGCACCAGTGCCGTGAGAACCGCCCAAACCGCCAAATGCGGAAATTGCGGCACCAGCGTGGCGCGCAGGCCTTCGCTGGCATAGACCAGCGGATTGACCAGCACCAGCTTCTGCAGGATGGGAAATGTCTTCAGCGCGCTCCACGGGTAGTAGGTGCAGCCGAAAAAAATCATGGGCGTGATGACCATGCCGAACATCAGGCCAATGTGCTGCTGGTTAATGCTGCAACCCAGGGCCAGACCACCGCAGGCGGAAAACGCCGCCACCAGCAGGATAATAGCGCTGAAGCTGACCGGCGTATGGACGCTCAGGTCCACGCCGGGCCGCAGCACCAGCCAGGCGAGCGGGATCACTACCAGTCCGGCCACGACCGCCTGAATCATGCCGGCGATCACTTTCTCGATAGCGATCCAGGAAATGCTGATGGGGGCAAGCAGCCGGTCTTCAATTTCACGCGTCCACTGAAATTCCGCAATCAGCGGCATGGCCACGGCCCAGATTCCCGTGAATACCATGCTGATGGCAATAATTCCCGGCAGCAGCAGGCTCTTGTAATAGGAGGGCATGTAGCCGCTGCCCACCATCACTTTACCGAAGATGAATACGAACAAAAGCGGCTGCAGAAAAGTCTGAAAAAACAGCTGCATGGCATTGCGCCGGGCCACCTGGGCGTCGCGCGCCAGCATTGCGCCAAAAGTTTTCCAGTTCAATCGCGCAGGCTCCTTCCGGTGTGGTGCAAAAACAGGTTCTCCAGGCTGGGCTCTGAGATATGCACGTCTGACAATTCGGCGCCGATGGAGACCGCCACTGCGGCGATCTCGGGGATCAGCGATCCGCCGCGGTCGGCATACACGTCGGCGCCAGTACCATCGGCCGCTTTGACTTCACGGACCCCGGCCAGCGACTGCAAGCGCTGCAACAGATCGGCCGTTTGGTTGCCAAAGCGCAGGCGAAGCAGATAACCTCCGGGAATCGAGGCCTTGAGCTCCGGCGGCGTGCCAAGCGCCAGAATACGGCCGTGATCAATGATCGTCAGGCGATGGCACAGGGCGTCCGCCTCTTCCATGTAATGCGTGGTCAGCAGAATCGTCTTGCCCGCCTGGTTGTACTCGCGAATGATCTCCCAGAGAAGAATTCGCGTCTGCGGGTCAAGTCCGGCGCTCGGCTCGTCGAGAAACAGAACCTCCGGATTGTGCATCATGGCGCGGGCAATCGAGAGCCGCTGCATCATACCGCCGGAGAAACCACGCACCATTTGATTCGCACGGTCAGCCAGCTTGAATTTCTCGAGCAGCAGGTCGGCACGCTCACTTCTTTCGCGCGAGCCGATTCCAAAATAAGCAGCGTGAAAAGTCAGGATTTCGCGCGCGGTCAGGGAAAAATCGAGGTTCGGTCGCTGGGGAACCACGCCAATGAGCCGCTTGATGACGGCGGGCTCCTGCCAAACATCGTGCTCGCCAATCCAGGCCTTCCCGCTGGTAGGCCGCACACGGGTGGTCATCACTCCGACCGTAGTGGACTTTCCGGCGCCATTCGGCCCCAGCAGGCCAAAAATCTCTCCGGGATGGACTTCCAAGCTCAGGCCATCGAGTGCGGCAATCTGGGTTTTGGCCGGCTTGCTTCCTTTGGCATCGGAGCGCGCAATGAAGCCGCCCGCCGCCCCGAGCGGCGCCGCAGAGGTATAAACCTTCCGCAAATCGTGGGTTCGAACGCCGATTGCCATGGTGAGCTTTGCCAGCCAAGCGCTGAGTGTTGCAAGAGTATAACTTACACAGCCGGCAGCCGAGTTCGGCGAGCCTGTTGACAACTCGTAACCACCAAGGGCAGGAGGGCACACCAAGAAAGCGATGAACCCAAGGCCTTCGTGAACCTTGTATCCTTCGTGATTCAACGGTTTCCCGGGAGCCACCGCCGAATTAACTCTCCCCTGTAACGATATCCGGACTCAACCCACTATTCGGAATAACTGCAGCAGCAGCCAAAGCATAATTTTGGCCGTGGAACGCCGCGGGGCTGGAGGCAAAACATGACTGCCGATCGAGCATGGGTGAAACGGAACCTGGGATTTGATCCGGTTGCCCGTCCAGCGCCGCAAACGACCTTTGCCTTTACCCAGGCGGCCAAAACCCGCGCCCCTGAGGACCTGCAGCGCGAAATCATTGATTTCGACTCGGAAGGGCCCGAAGGCCTGCAGTTTCTGGCCTTTACCACGGCGACCGGGCTTTCGCGGTTCACGGATATACCCTGGCCCAAAGGGCTGGCGCCCAAGACCGGGCCGGCGCCAGGCAGCGGCAGCAGTCCCTTGCCGCGCGCCGACGTGCTGGTGGTGACCTGGACGGTGGATGAAGGCCACGCCCTCAGCCGGGTGCTGACTCCTGGCAAGGATTCCCGCAACGACTATCGCTCGTATACGCATAACTTCGCCACCATTTCGAAGAAGATGCGAAAGGGTTCGCCTGCCCTGGTGGCAAAGCGCCTGGGGGCCTATTGGACGACCAGTATCGGCGGAAAGAAGGTCGTGGTCTTCAAATCGGACTCGCATCTCTCGCAGGACACGCGCAAGCTTCCCACCGGAAATGGCACCCTTCCCAACCAAGACGTTTGGCGGCAGATCATCACCGAAGTGCAGCCCAAGCTGGTGCTCACGACCGGTACCGCCGGCGGAATCGGGAACCAGGTAGAGGTGGGAGACGTAATCGTGAGCCCGATTGTGCGCTTCGATTGCCTGAAATGGCTGAAGCCCGAGCCGTTTCACGCCGCCGGTTACAAAGATGGCGCGCCAGCTCGAAAGTACTTCTCGCAGGCGAAGACTTTGTTCAAGGCCAACCAAGGGCAACTGCCGAAGGACAATAAGCGCCCGCCGAAGATCGTGGTGAGTTCCGGACTGACCTCGGCAGTATTGACCACGGATTTCTTTGGCTTCGACACCTCCGACAATCACTATGGGTTGCAGCATCTGGGCGATGTTTCGGAGATGGGCGATGCCGTGCTCGGCCTGGTCATGAGTCAGTGGCAAGGGCAGGCCCCGCGCTGGCTGGCGGTGCGCAACGTCTCTGACCCGCAGATCAAGGCCGAGGGCACGCTGAAACAGCAGGCCGAGGTGGCGGCGCAGATCTACAAAGGTTATGGCCGCTGGAGTTCGGTGTGCAGCGCGATCGTGTGCTGGGCCCTGGTCGCCGCCCTGTAGTCAACTGCTGAGAGCGGAGGAGCTTGTATGCCGCAATATGTGCTGGTCAACCGCCGCAGTGGCATGTTCACGAGTACCGCGAAGATCGCTTCCCGCGCCAGCGTGCAGGCGACGCTCGGCATGCTGACCAGCGCCCGCATTGTGGCCGACCACCAGCCGGAAGACCCGCTGGCCCGGCAAGTGGTTCTGCTTGACGCCGATCCTGCCCAGGTTGCGGCCATGCGGGCAACTCTTCCGGCCGATTCCATTCTGGAGCCGGCGGTCCGCCGCAATCTGCACCGGCGAATTCCCATCGAGCTGCAGCCGGCCATGCCTCATGCAATGACAGCACTTACACTTAGAGGAGCAAGCAGCTACAAAGTCACGATTAATGCCGCGGGCAAGCCTCTGGGCAATATTGAAGTGATGCTGTATCTGCGCGATCCTGGCGGCTCGGTTCAAACCACGACGGTGAAGACCGATGCCAAAGGCAAGGTGTCATTCTCCCTGCCAGCCGGTTTCCAGATTGCATTCGTCGAACCAATTCCCTACGCGGGCTTCTGGATCATGCTGGCGGAGGCTCCCGCCTCGGGCGCGACCGTCGAATGCCTGCCCATCGCGAAAGCCAACTCCGGAGGCAGCGGTTGGTGGCACGAGGCGATGGGGGTGGATGTTTCCAAGACCACGCGCGGGGCTGGGATCAAAGTTGGAGTGATTGATACCGGCTGCGGGCCCCACCGCAATCTCAGCCACGTCACGCTGGCGGGTGCATTTGTGGACGGTAAAGTGCTTCCTTCTTCGGCGGCCCGGGACGTCGCCGAGCACGGAACCCATACCACGGGCATTGTTGGCGCCAGGCCGACCAAAGCCGGCGACTATGCCGGTATGGCAGCGGGATGCGATCTGTTTCACGCGCGGGTATTCAAGGGAGAGGGTCCCCAGGATGGTCCCACCCAGGCCGATATTATCAATGCCATTGACTCCCTCTCCCGCGACCACCAGTGCGACCTGATCAACATGAGCCTGGGCGGTGGCCCCAGTTCGGCAGCCGAACAAGACGCCATCCGCGATGCTGCCGAGCGGGGAACCTTGTGCATATGCTCGGCCGGAAATGACAATGGCCCGATTGAATTTCCCGGCGCCTATCCTGAATGCATGGCTGTCTCTGCGATCGGGAAAGTCGGCTGGGCCGCGCCCGGAACCTTTTCCGCCGACAATCGCCCCCGCGAAGCTTCCAAGATGGGGCACGAGAATCTTTTTCTCGCCTCCTTCAGTTGCTTCGGGCCAACCTTGGCCTGCGCCGCCCCGGGAGTCGGAATCGTCTCCACCGTGCCGGAGCGCAAGGGCTTCCCTGATGCTTACATGGAGATGGATGGCACTTCCATGGCGAGCCCGGCCGCCTGCGGCGCGCTGGCGGTCATTCTCTCGCAGGATGCAACCTACAAAACCCTGCCTCGGGACAGTTCGCGCTCCAAGCGCGCCGCCCTGCTGCTGGCTCAGCACTGCAAGCCTTTCGGTCTGCCGGTCAAGTTCGAAGGACGGGGCTTGCCAACCGTGTAGCATTGGGCGACCCTAAGAGAGGCCGCATGCCCCGCTACCTGGTTACAACCCGCCGCAGTGAGCGTGCCTCCGCCATTTCTGCCCGCGACGCGGTCGCCGGCGAGGCCGGCATAACATTGGTCAACTCCGACGACCCCCACATGGTCACGATTGACGCCAGTCAAGACGCGGCCGCGCGATTGCAGAGTAAGCTCCAGAAGACTCATTTTGTTGAACCTGAGATCCGGCGCTCGCTGGACTAATACGCCGAGTAAAACCCTCCGCAAACAGAAATGCGTTGTACATTTCCGGTGTGATCGTCCAGTGGGCGCTATCTGCAAGCGGGTATGTGGAAGGGCTGCGTGTTTATTGCTTGCGCATTCTCATCTATGCAGCTTCACCTACGATTGAGCCGGCAGGGTAGAGTCGGAAACATATTGGGCGCCGACAAGTATCTCTTTAAATATATTACCGGCCAGGACGGGACAATCTTCGAAGCCGACATCCTGGATTCGGCTGGCCCGCCTCGCAGGGTGCTGTTTTCCCTTGTAGATTGCATGTTGGACGTCCGCCGTGATGGCGAACAATAAGCGAAGAGCGACCCGCTTGTATTTTGCTGCCCGGTCAATCCGCCTGTGGTATTATCACCCGCCAGTTTCCCTCCTGAGGTGGCTCCATGCCGACGGAATTGCGCCCCCTAAGCCTGGGAGAATTACTGGACCGCAGCTTCTTCCTCTACCGCAAAAATTTCCTGCTGTTTGTGGGAATCATTGCGCTTCCGCACCTGATACTGCTCGCCTTTCAACTGACTGGCGTGGCCCTGCAGACCACCAGCACACTGCTTGGCTCGATGGGCGGGATTTTTTGGTTTCTGGCGACTATGGTCATCACGTTGGGCATAACTGCCGCTTCCCAGGGAGCTACTGTAATTGCGGTCTCGGAAGCGCACCTGGAAAGGCCTGGAAGGGGCAGACCCCGGGCAAGCGGCTGGCGGGAATTCGGGCGATCAAGAATTCCGGGCGGGCGCTGAACGTGTACGAGGTGATCGGACGCAATCTGCTTCGCGCCGTAGACTGGCTGCCCG
>DATIYF010000059.1:0-21887 GCA_035517775.1 Terriglobales bacterium | reverse complement strand
ACGGCTTGAGACTATAAACCCGCGAGCCAGGGAAGGGAAAGGGCCGGGGCGGCAGTTTGACAGCCGGGTGCCCCAGGTTCGCGAGCGCAGTTTGCGAGCTAACCTGGGAGGCGCATGTTCAGACGTCACAGCCTTCGCCGGGGGCCCACTCAAGCCCGGTTTTGCTTGAGTGGGGATGTTCATACGTCACAGACACGGACTGGCAAACAAACTAAGTTGTCCTCATGCCACG
Source organism: Terriglobales bacterium (assembly GCA_035517775.1). Classification (GTDB taxonomy): domain Bacteria; phylum Acidobacteriota; class Terriglobia; order Terriglobales; family Acidobacteriaceae; genus DATIYF01. The sequence continues at coordinate 21,655 of DATIYF010000059.1, read as the reverse complement.
GGGCTTGACCCGATTTCACCACAGCGGGCAAACTCATTTCCTCACATTCTCTTGCTACCACCGCCGTCAGTTGCTTACCACCGGTAGAAGTTGCCGAATCGCGGGAAGTATAACCCCAGAAGGGCGCACTCGGATTCCATCTCGGGGTGCCCCACCCTTCGCGGTTTTCGAAGGGTGGGACCGCGCCCGAAGGCAAAAACTCGACGCCGCGCTCGCCGATCAATTAGCGGAGAGCAGGGATTGCGCCATCAAGAAGAAACGTTCGTGAGTGGCGTCTCTCCCCGCCTTTGCACAAACCGCAAAGGTGGGCCACCCGCCTCCCAGGTTAGCTCGCAAAGAGCGCTCGCGAACCTGGGGCACCAGGCTGCGCCGCGTGGCTTCGAGCCGGGTCTCCCCCTTCGAAAACCGCGAAGGGTGAGGCACCCTAAGAGTGAAAGCGAGTGTTCCTCTTCAGAGTTATGCTCTGCGCAGTTAGGTAGGCCACCCGCTTCAGAATCCCTCAATAAGTCTTATTGAATTTGTCGGAAAGCAACTTATCTCACAGCCTAAGTGGGTTCACAGTACGTACATCCGAAGCATCCACCAGACAAGGAATATTGCGACCATGGCCCCCAGGATGTGAACGATCCAGTCGCCGGCTGTCTTCGGTTTGCCAAAATTGAACATGCGGCAATGGTAGCAGGTGCCGCGCAGACGGGGCGGCCTACCATGCCAATTCACTCAAGAGCGCCGAGCTAGCTCTTTTTCTGCTTCTTCAAAATCCGCACAATCGCCATGATCGTGTTCCAATTGCGGGTGGTGGCCGGCACGCCGTAAAGCTTGTCAACGCGGCCGAGATAAGAAATGGTTTTCATGTGGCGGCGGTACATGCCGAATACAAATTGGCCCTTCGACGCGATCACCCGTACCAACCAGTCTTCATCTGGGGGAAACGTGACTGGAAGCGATGACCGGATGGCTCCGGTTCTTGACAGGATGCTCACGAAGCGAACCACATCCGGGGGCGATGGCTCGGTTCCAAATGGATTCTCCGTCTCCAGGCCCAGAAGGTCGCGGCCATCGCACAGCACAACCTCCGCTTCGAACGGCAGCCTGCGAAGCAACGCGGTACGGAATTTCGCGCGGGACCCAGGTTTAAGAACGACAAAGGTGCCGGCAGCACCTACGTTCAGGACATCATAGTTGCTCAGTTCTCGGGCGAGTATGCTTGGGCGAAACGTTCTGTGGCCGCCAACATTGACGCCCCGAAGGAAGACGACAAGGGCCATAGCGTGGATTATGAAGAAAAAAGCTAAGCCGCGCCACAGCAGCTTACGTTTGCCACTGCCGCGCGTCATTACGCTGTCTCTCGGCTCCTTTTCCGCGGAGCCTTGATCTCGCGATACCAGAGCGGCCACGCTACGAAGCGGCGCGTGATGCGCCCGGCCATTCTTGCCGTCGCCGTTCCCCGGCGGTGTTTGACTTGAATGTCTGCCGCGACCTAACATGGCTCACTCGCAGGGGGACTCCTGGGTTGATTGGCCGGACGGTCTCGCATTACCGGATCGTTGAAAAACTCGGCGGCGGGGGCATGGGCGTGGTCTATAAAGCTCAGGACACCTCGCTGGGCCGCTTTGTCGCCCTGAAGTTCCTGCCCGAGGACTTTGCCCGCGATCCCCAGGCGGTGGAGCGCTTCCAGCGCGAGGCCCGGGCGGCTTCGGCGCTCAACCATCCCAACATCTGCACGATTTATGAAGTCGGCACGTTTGAGGGCGAGCCCTTTCTGAGCATGGAATTGCTGGAAGGCGAAACTCTCAAGCACAGGATTGAAGGCCGCGCCCTCAAGACCGATCAGCTGTTCGATCTGGCCATTCAGATCAGCGATGCCCTGGATGCGGCACACGCCAGCGGCATTGTGCACCGCGACATCAAGCCGGCCAACATCTTCGTGACCCAGCGCGGGCAGGCCAAGATTCTGGATTTCGGCCTGGCCAAGCTGAGCCGCGCGGGACACAACGGCACCGGAGATGATGCGACCCAGGCCACGGCACACGACTTGCAGCTCACCAACCCGGGAAGCGCTCTCGGAACCGTAGCCTACATGTCGCCCGAGCAGGCGCGCGGCGAGCCGCTCGATGCCCGCACCGACTTGTTCTCTTTCGGAGTGGTGCTCTACGAGATGGCAACCGGACAGCAGCCCTTCTCCGGCTCGACCTCGGCCATTGTGTTTGAAGCCATCCTGAATCGCACCCCAACCCCGCCCATCAAGCTCAATCCGCGCTTGCCGGCGCAGCTAGAACCCATTCTTAGCAAGGCTCTGGAGAAAGACCGCGAGTTGCGCTGTCAGAGCGCGGCCGAACTGCGCGCCGATTTGAAGCGTCTGAAGCGCGACAGCGAATCGGCGCGGGTGGCGATGGTGAGTTCCGGGACGGTTGCGATACGCCCGGAAGAGCCTGCCACGCGGGCAGACGGGCGCAAAGGCAGGTTGCCCTGGCTGCTTGGCGTCGTGCTTTTGCTGCTTGGCGTAGCCGGCGGCGTGTTTCTGGGAAAGCCACTGTGGCATACGGCCACGCCGGGGCCTCCGGAATACCACGAGCTGACCTTCCGCCGGGGAGAGATTCTTTCCGCGCGCTTCGCTCCTGACGGGCAGACCATTCTTTACAGCGCGGCCTGGCAGGGAAATGCCACCGAGGTATTTTCAGCGCGGCAGGAAGCGGCGGAATCGCGCTCGCTCGGCCTGGGCCACACCGAGCTGCTGGCGGTTTCGCCTTCCGGGGATATGGCCCTGGCACTGCACAGCCATCCCATCAGCACCTGGGTGAATGTGGGCACGCTGGCCCGGGCCCCGCTTTCCGGCGGCGCCCCACGCGAGCTGCTGGATAACGTGCAGTGGGCCGACTGGGCGGCGGATGGCACCACCCTGGCGGTGGTGCGCGACATCGGCGGGCGCAACCGCCTGGAATATCCCATTGGCAAAGTTCTGTATGAGACCGGCGGCTGGATCAGCCATCCGCGCTTTTCGCCCAAGGGCGACATGATCGCCTTCCTCGATCACCCCCTGCAGGGCGATGACGGCGGGTCGGTGGCGGTGGTGGATCTTTCCGGTCATAAGAAGAAGCTTTCCAGCGACTGGTACAGCATTCAGGGGCTGGCCTGGTCGCCGGATGGTAAAGAAGTGTGGTTCACCTCCAGCCGCGTGGGCGTGGACCGCGACCTTTCCGCGGTGGACCTTTCCAGCAAAGAGCGGCTGGTGGCGCGCATGCCGGGCTCGCTCATGCTCTACGACATCTGGCGCGACGGGCGCATTCTGCTGGCCCGGGCCAGTTGGCGGCGCGAGCTGATCGGCACGCACAACGGCGGCAAGGAGCAGGACCTTTCCTGGCTGGACTATTCCTACCCCGCCGATCTCTCGGCCGATGGAGAGATGGTGCTGTTCGACGAAGAAGGAGTGGGCGGAGGCGTGCGCTATGCCGGCTCGCAGCAGCTCACCTACGCGGTTTACGTGCGCGACACCGACGGCTCGGCCGCCATTCGCCTGGGCGAGGGAACCGCCGAGGCCCTGTCTCCGGATAAGCGCTGGGTGATCGCACAGTTGCCCAGCGCACCCGCGCAGTTTCGTCTCTTGCCGACCGGTCCGGGTGAGTCGCAGACTTTAACCAACGACGAAATCAATCACAACGCGGCCCGCTGGCTGCCAGACGGCAAGCACTTCGTGTTTTCCGGCAATGAGCCGGGGCGCGGCGTGCGGCTCTACGTGCAGGACACTTCCGGGGGGAAGCCCCGCCCCATTTCGCTCGAGGGCATCAACGGAACTTCTTTCGTGCCTTCGCTCGATGGCCAGTATGTCGCGGGCATTGGGCCCGACCAGAAAGGGTATCTGTTTCCGGTTTCCGCCGGCGGCGCGGCCAAGCCGATTCAGGGCCTGGAGGCGGGCGAATTGCCCCTGGGCTGGGCCGAGGGCGGACAGTCCATCTTTATTTATGAACCGGGCGAGATTCCCGCCAAGGTCTATCGGCTGGATGTAAACACTGGAAAGAGAACGCTGTGGAAGCAACTCGTGCCCGCTGATCCCGCGGGCGTGGCCACCCTCGGGCCAATCCTCGTTACACCCGACGGCAAGACTTATGTGTACGGCTTCCACCGCACCCTGGCGGATTTGTATCTGGTGGAAGGGTTGAAGTAGGGCCTTAAGCACCCTGCCATGCAAAAGGAAGCGAATCGAGAGCCGGGGGACCTCTGTACTTTCAATAACTTACCACCATCCAATGCGCAGCCGCCCCACTGAACCCCCAATTTTCCCCTTTCGTTGGCTTCTGGGGGACAGAGCCTAAAGCGATGATTAGCATAAGGTTATAGAAATCTGGATGAAGTCTGTTTCGGCCGCGTGGCGGCCGCGACCCAGGGACGCATCTCAGGAAACCAGGCAAGGCGCAAGCGAATTGCTCGCGGGCTGCGGCCCGCTCGGAATGACGTGCAGGCGAGGTGAGTGAAGTAGTGCCCTCCAAGCGACAAAGACGAAGTCCAACTACGAAAGCGAGAGGACATGCGCAAACCGATTAAGTATGTAGAGAAGCTGGTCACCTACGGCGCCCGGGGCGCGTGGGTCGTATTTGATCGCCTGAACCGCATTCATCCTAACCCTTCGCCCACGCCCAAGTGGTCGGATAAGCCGCTGCTCAAGTCCTACCAGAAATCGAAGCCGCCGCTGGGCTGGCCGCGCTCCACTGATTCGCTTTGCCCGAAATGCGTTCCGGAAATCCGCCAGCGGATTCTCGACGGCGAGCTGCCGGTCGAGGTGCTGCTGAACGAGAAGGTAGGCGAGATCAAGGCCACCATCGTCGAGCGCGATGGCAAAATCATGATGGTCAAGCAGTGCCCCAAGCATGGCCTGTTTGAAGATGTGATGTCCATTGACACCGATTTCTCGCAGCACCTGGAGGAGGTCTTCCCGGGGCGCGACATCCGCGCCCACAACGACGAGACGCTGCACAAGCACGGCTCTTCCACGGTGAAGTACGGGCGCGGCTCGGTGCTGACCATTGATCTGACCAACCGCTGCAACATGATGTGCGATCCCTGCTTTATGGACGCCAACCAGGTGGGATTTGTGCACGAGCTGACCTGGGAAGAAATCAAGCAGATGCTGGATAACGCCATCACCATCAAGCCGCGCCGCCAGATGAGCGTGCAGTTTTCCGGCGGTGAGCCCACGCTTTCGCCCTACTTTCTGGATGCGGTCCGCTACGCCCGCCAGGTCGGCTACAACAGCGTGCAGGCGGCCACCAACGGAATCGAATTTGCCAAGAGCTTTGAGTTCGCACAGCAGGCGGTGGAAGCCGGAATGCGCTACGCCTACCTGCAGTTTGACGGCATCGGCAACGCGGCCAACGCGCATCGCAAAGTCGGCAACCTGTTCGACGTAAAACTGAAGGCAATTGACAACCTGCATCGCGCGGGATGCGAGATTGTCCCCGTCGTGACCATCGTGAACGGAATCAACAACGAGCAGGTGGGGCGCATCATTCAGTTTGCCCTCGATAATCCCAAGAAGATCGGCTTCCTGAGCTTCCAGCCGGTCAGCTTCACCGGCCGCGATGAAGCCGTGACCGACGAGCGCCGCCAGGCGCAGCGCTATACGCTCTCGCACCTGGCCCACGACGTGAAGTCACAGACCGGACTGGGCGAGCCGGCGCGCGACTGGTTCCCGATCAGCTTCATGTCCACCTTCAGCGACTGGGCCGACCTGATGCACGCCCAGGATTCCAACAACGACTGGGGCCAACTCTCTTGCGGCTGCCATCCTAACTGCGGGACGGGGATGGCCGTCATGATTGATAAGGAAACCAAGGAAGCGGTGCCGGTCACAGCCTTCTTGCATGGCGACCAGTTGGCGAAAGATATCGCCAAGGTAAATGACGGGGCGCGGGGAAAGTTTCTGACCGGGTTCGGCATGGCGCTGTGCCTGATGAAAAACTACGACCCGTTCCGGGCGCCGACCCACTTCAAGCTGATGGACCTGCTGCAGAAGTTCGACAAGAACTACAACGTCACCGGGCGGAACTACGGCAAAGTGGGGCCGGACCGCACCATTGACGACGTGATGAAGCGGCGCAAGGACCGCTGGAACTTCCTGTTCATCGCGGGCATGTGGTTCCAGGATTTGTTCAACTACGACTTCCGGCGCACCGAGCAGTGCATCATCCCTTACGCCACGCAGGAGGGCGAAATTTCCTTCTGCGCCTATAACACCGGCGTGGGCTGGCGGAACATCATCGAGAAGATGCACATGACCGCCACGCTTACCAAGTGGTACGAGGAGCACGGGCGGCACGAAATCTTCGCCGGCGGCAAGAACGTCAAGATGGAGACCACGGAGCACTCCCTGGTGCTGCGCGACGGAATTGTGACCGAGGAAGAGCAGCACGACCTGGATAAGCTGGGAATCGCCAAGAACGCCCGCGAGGAGAAGATGCGGGCGCGGGATGCGAAACAGCGCGGGGCGCAGAAAAACGACGCCGCCTACGACGCGCGCATGGCAGCGCTGTATCGCGAGGTGGTGCTGAAAGAGAAGCCGGCGGCCTCAGAGAATGGATTCATTCCGCTGGGCGCGCTGGCCAAACCTAATGGCAATGGCAACGGTTCGCACGCACCGAAACCGGAAGTGGCCGAGCCGGTGGCGGGAGACTAGGATGGGGCGGGCGCCCTCGCCCGCAGGCTTTCAGTCATCCACTTTCAGCTAAGACACGGGCCGCCGCCAGGCGGCCCGTTGTGTTTTCGCCTGTTTCTTTCCCCATTCCGCTGAGTGTGAACGGGGGATTGGCATCCTGGCGGACAGGAGTGTCCGCCCCACACGAGTCAGGCCCGGGTGATTTTGGAGCGAGGCGCCATCTGATTCCTGGGTACAAAATCGGGAACAACATAACCAGGGGGACGACGAAGTGAGCCTCTTCTTCTTCCGTGGCCATTTCCTGTGTTGAGCCGCGGCAAGATGGAGCGCGCGGAATCCAGAAATCCGTGAACCGCCGGAGAAACGTCATCCTTTCTCCAGGCGGCGTAAACTTCGATTTTTGCTTCGGGTTCGTTCAATCGGATCGAAACCAGCTCTACCCCGGTCTCTTCCTTGCTTTGGAGAGCCTTCTCCGTGGCTGCATCCGTCTGCGAGAACAGTTGGACCGCTTGATAGCAGCAAGACAAGCACAAAAGCTGTCAGAGTGATTCGGCGCATTCTCGTCCTCCAGTAGTTTTGAGACGGAATCCCTTTTTGATCTCGGAAACGGCACTAACAGTACACCCGCTAGGCGCAGGGGGCTTTTTCGGCATTGTTCCTGAAAACACATTTGAACTCTGCGGGCGCGACGTGCCTGCGAGCCGAAACTCAGGCTGGTGGCGCTGAGGATGGTGAAAATTGAGATCGAGGTTGCCAGCGGCTAACCGTTTTTCCCCGGTCAAGTCTAAAGCCATCAGTCGCCAGTGGGATCACATGAACAGTGGCTGCTCCGCTCGGAGTAAGGCCCCTCCATTTCTGGGTTTCATGTTCCTTGCGTTGGGGAAGGAGAAGACCATGAAATATGCACTTGCCGGGGTGATGCTTCTGATGTTTGCGATGGCGGCTCAGGGTCAGGAGACGTCGGAGCTCTCCACGCCGCCCAATGGGGACAATGAGCGCGCGGAAGTTTCGCAGTGGATCGGGCCGGTCAGGATTTCCATCGAGTACCACAGTCCCAAGGTTCACAACCCGGCCGACAAGGATCGCACCGGGCACATTTGGGGCGAGCTGGTGCACTACGGCTTCTTTGACGAGGGTTTCGGGCCAACTCAAGGCGCGCCTTGGCGTGCCGGGGCCAATGAAAGCACCTCCATCACCTTCTCCAACGACGTGAAGGTCGAAGGCAAAGACCTGAAGGCCGGAACTTACGCGCTCTTTTTAGAGGTGGAAAAGACCGGGCCGTGGAGGTGGATATTCTCTCGTCACCTGGGATGGGGCAGTTACCAGTACAATGCCAAGGACGATGCGCTGCGCGTGCCGGTGACGCCGCAGGATGCGCCCTTCACCGAATTCCTGACCTACGGGTTCGACGAGCGCCGTCCCGACTCGGCGATCGCCTATTTGCAGTGGGAGAAGAAGCGCATTCCCTTCAAGATCGAGGTACCGGATGTAAATGGACTTTATGTTGCGAAGATGCGCCAGGACCTGCAGTCATGGCCAGGATTCAACTACCAGGACTGGCAGACCGCAGCGCAATTTTGCGCCGACAACAAGATCAATCTCGAGGAAGCGCTGACCTGGGCGGACAAAGCGATTGACGGACCGTTCCGCGGAGCCACCATCGGGCACGAAGATTTCTCTACCCTCTCCACCAAAGCGGCCGTGCTCGAAGCCATGGGGAGGGAATCTGACGCGGACGCGGTGATGCAGAAAGCGCTGGCTTTGCCGCGGATTGACGCCTATTCGCTCTATGCTTATGGCATGGGGCTGCTGCGCCAGGATAAGAAGGACAAGGCGATGAAGATATTCATATTCAACCAGCAACAGCATCCGCAGGACAAGTTCTGGACTTTTCTGGGAATGGCCCGCGGCTACACCGCCTTGGGCGACAAGAAGAACGCAATCGCAAATTGGCAGATTGTGCTGCAGAACATTCCCGCCAACCTGAGTAACCGAGCCGCTATGTACGAAGAGGAACTGAAGAAGCTGAAGGGAGCCACTTAACCGGGAGGCGGAGCGGATACCGGCGAAGATATAGCGGCGAAAACCTTGGAGGAGAGCCGCGCGCGGGGCTTGCTACTCAATCCAGCCGCCCATTTCCTCTCTTGCCGGCGCTCAGCTCAGGCTCTTGCCCACACCATAGCGGCTGTTTCAGAGGCTCACTCGGAGCCGTCAGCGGTTCTCAGTTCTGGCTCCCGCACAGTCAAGGCTACGCCAAATACTTGCCGGCGCCGAAAAGCCCCGAGGCCGCAATGGCCGGGGTTCAGGGGTCTTCTCTTTATCCGCCAAGGGCAATTCCCGCATGCTAAAGTGGGCGGTCAACTCCAAAGCTTAGGGGCAGATTCGCTTAGGGAAAACTCGCTATGGATCGAAGGGATTTCATGAAGGCCGCCGGGGCGGTCATTGCGGAGGCTGCGCTTGCAGGCGGAGCCGTGGCCAGCTCTCCGCTCTCCGCTGGTTCCAGCGCAATGGGCCGGCTTATTTTGCCCATCAATCGCAACTGGCGCTACAGCGCCAAATTCGATGAACGGGCCCGGGAACGCAGTTTTGACGACTCCGGCTATGAACGCGTGGTGATCCCGCACACCAACATTCGGTTGCCCTGGCATAGTTTCGATGAGAAGAGCTACGAGTTCGTATCGGTGTACCGGCGGCGGTTCCGGCTGCCGGCGCAGGCGCCCGGGCGCCGCGTGTTCGCTGATTTTGAAGGGGTTATGACGGCCTCGACGGTGTGGCTGAACGGCGTTCGCCTGGGAGAATACAAGGGCGGGTACACGCCCTTCAGCTTCGAGCTTACGCCGCACCTGGATTTCGCGGGCGAGAATCTGCTGGTGGTGGAGGTGGACTCGCACGAGCGGAGCGACATTCCGCCCTTCGGCAATGAAGTTGACTATCTAACCTTCGGCGGGATTTACCGCGAGGTGGCCTTGCGGGTGGTTCCGGCGACGTTCATCGAGAACATAGCCGCGCGGCCGAAGGATGTGCTGACGGGGCGGCCGGGACTGGATGTGGCCTGCTTCCTTCAGAGCCTGGAGGCTTCAGGGAAAGCGCTGACCCTGGAAGTAGAACTGTTCGACGGCGGGCATTCGCTGGGAAAAGCTGCGCAGTCGGTCACCCCGGGCGGCTTGGCTGAGCCCGCCGGACATGTGGTTTCGCTGGAGAAACTCGATTCGATCGAACTGTGGGAGTTGGCTGCGCCCAAGCTCTACACCGTAACCGCCCGCTTGCTGCGAGGCCCAAAGCTGGTGGATGAGGACTCGCGCACATTCGGGTTTCGCGAGGCGCGGTTTACCGATCATGGCTTCGAGCTGAATGGAAAAGTGCTGAAACTGCGCGGGCTCGACCGCCACCAGACTTTTCCCTGGGTGGGGCAGGCCATGCCCGGACGGGTGCAGCGCCGCGACGCGCAGATTTTACGCCAGCAGCTCAAGTGCAACATTGTGCGCACGTCGCATTATCCGCAGTCGCGGCATTTTCTGGATGCCTGCGACGAGCTGGGACTGCTGGTGCTGGAGGAAATCCCCGGCTGGCAGCACATTGGAGATCAAGCCTGGAAAGACCTGGCGGTGGACAATGTGCGGCGGATGATCGGGCGCGACTGGAACCATCCTTCCATTATTTTGTGGGGTGTGCGGATCAACGAATCGAGGGACGACCACGACTTCTACACGCGCACCAATGCGCTGGCGCACCAGCTCGACCCCACGCGGCAGACGGGCGGGATACGGAACTTTCAGAACTCCGAGTTTTTGGAAGATGTTTTCACCATGAACGATTTCGGCTTTCCGCTGATGCCGCCCAATCATCCGCGATACCTGAATACGGAATTTGTGGGCCACACCTTTCCGACCAAGACTTACGACAACACGGTGCGGCTGACCGAGCACACGCTGCGGCACGCGCGCATTCACAACCAGATTGCCTCGGATGCGCAGTATGCGGGCGGGCTGGGCTGGTGCGCGTTCGACTACAACACGCACGGCAACTTCGGCTCGGGCGACCGCATTTGCTACCACGGCGTGGTGGATATATTCCGCCAGCCCAAGCCGGCGGCGGGCTTTTACCGCTCGCAGTGCGATCCGGCGGAGGAGATCGTGCTCGAGCCGGCGTTCCACTGGGCGCGCGGAGATGAGTCGGTGGGGTTCTCGCGGGCGGTGGTGTGCTCCAACTGCGATCACCTGAAGTTTTACGTCAGCGGCAAGCTGATTGCGGAAGCGGACCCGGACCGGAGCGAGTTCGGCAGCCTGCGCTATCCGCCATTCAGCGCGGAGCTGGGAAGATTTCTGCGCGCCAACTGGGGCGATTTGCGCATCGAGGGCTACCTGCAAGGAAAACAAGTGATCGTGAAGAGCTATTCGGGCGAGGGGGTGGACCACAACTTCGAGGCAGTGGCGGATGATAGCGAGCTGCGGGCCGATGGGGCGGATTCAACCCGGGTGACGCTGCGGGTGACGGATGAATTCGGCGCTCTGAAGCCCTTCGCGAGTGATGCCATCCCGCTGGAGATCGAAGGACCGGCAGAGATTATCGGGGACAATCCGTTTTCGCTTGTGGGCGGCGCGGGAGCGGTCTGGATTCGCGCCGGGGAGGAGGCCGGTAAGGTGCGGCTTACCGCAACCCACCCGAAGTTGGGGAGAAAGCTGGTGGAAATTGAGGTAACGGCGGCGCCGAAGGAAGCGGTGTAGCGCATGGGGCGCTACCGCTGGAAAATCTGCGCGCTTTTGTTTTTCGCCACCACCATCAACTACATGGACCGGCAGGTGCTTGGCCTGCTGGAGCCTCTGCTGCGCACGCAAATCGGCTGGAATCAGCTGCAGTACGCCTACATCGTGGATGCCTTCCAGGCGGCCTATGCCATCGGGCTGCTTTTCATGGGCGGCCTGATTGACCGCATTGGCACGCGCGCCGGGTACGCGCTTTCCATTGCGATCTGGAGCGCCGCGGCCATGTCGCATGCATTGGTGCGCAGCGTGCTGGGATTTGGGGTAGTGCGATTTGCCCTGGGGCTGGGCGAATCGGGTAATTTTCCCGCCGCGCTGAAAACCGCGGCCGAGTGGTTCCCCAAAAAAGAGCGGGCATTGGCCACCGGCCTGTTCAACGCCGGCGCCAACGTTGGCGCCATTGTGGCGCCGCTGACGGTGCCCTGGGTGACCATTCATTTTGGCTGGCGCTTTGCTTTCGTCTTCACGGGAATTTTCAGCGCCACCTGGATTGTAGTCTGGTTGCGCACTTACCGGGCGCCGCAGCTCCACTCGCGGCTCTCACAGCAGGAATTGCGGTACATCCAGAGCGACCCGCCCGAGCCTGCGGCGAAAATTGCCTGGGCAAGCTTGCTGCCGCACCGGCAAACCTGGGCGTTTCTGCTGGGCAAGTTCCTCACTGATCCGGTGTGGTGGTTCTATCTGTATTGGGTGCCTTCTTTTCTGCATGACAAGCATGGGCTGAGCCTGAGCCAATTCGGTCCGCCGCTGGTGGTTATCTACGTCATGGCCGATGTGGGCAGCATTGCCGGGGGCTGGCTGTCTTCTACTTTCCTCCAGCACGGATGGACGGTAAACCGCGCGCGCAAAAGCGCGATGCTGATTTGCGCAGTCAGCGTGATTCCGATTGTGTTTGCCTCGCGCGTGAGCAGCACCTGGGCGGCGGTCGCGCTGCTGGGACTGGCGACGGCAGCTCACCAGGGCTTTGCCGCCAACCTTTTCACTCTGCCCTCGGATATGTTTCCGCGGCGCGCGGTGGCGTCGGTGGTGGGCATCGGCGGCTTCGGGGGCGCGGTCGGCGGGATTTGCATCTCGACCTTCGCGGGCTATGTGCTGCAACTACGCGGGAGCTATCTGCCGGTGTTTATGGTTGCGGGATCAGTGTATCTGGTGGCTTTGCTGGTGATCCACATGCTGGCGCCGGGGTTGCAGCCGGTGGCGACTGGGGGCGCAGCCAGCGGATAGCCAACTCATTCATCTCGCCCGGCTCTTTTCCGCCAGGGCAAGCGGCGCAGGTGAGAGATTCACCGGCCGGTCGAAGACGATCTCCAGTTCAGTAAACTTGGGCAGGATGATGTCGCGTCCATGACGCGTGACAAGAAACAGACCAGAGACGCAAAGCCCGGCGATGCGCGCGGTGCCGGCGGTGGAAGCATCGGTGGCAGAAGACACCAGCGCTTCGATCAGAAGTTGGGTTCCGTCGTCGCTGACCTTGGCCAGCCCGCCGGTGACGCCCAGGTTCATTGCCATCCAGGCTTTGCCGGGGCGGTCGCCGCTGAGTTTTCCTTCGGCGTCCACTTTGGTGTGAGACCTGCGGTCGAGTTCGACTCCGGCGACCGAGGCCACAACCGGAGTGGGCGCGCCACCGGGGGGAATAACGCTGGTGAATGAAAGCAATAACGAGGCCGGCCGGCTCAGCATGCGGGGCGGGGTTCGCTTCGCGATCTTGCCTTCGAAGATAGCTCCTTCAGGCAGCACCAGCGACGAGCCGGAATACACCGGTTCCACCAGGCGCGCGCGAAAGGAATCACCGTTATGGCTTTTTGATGCGCGGATGGTCTCGAGAAGGACCACTCTCGCCTGGGTCCCGGGCGGAATGGCGGTTGCCTGGGGAAGAGAAGGAGCAGAACTGAAGGGAACATTCTGCGATAAGCTGGCCTTCAGGAGAGATGCTTCGAAGTTGGCGGTGAGTTTTGCCGGCGCCCGGGGGCTGCGGTGGGCCACATCCGGAGCATGGGGCGGCTGCGCGCCTTGCATTTTAAGTCTGGCGTGCACCTCGACTTCGACTCCCAGAGAGACCAGCGAGACTTGAAGCGGCACCGCCTTGCCGCTGGGGAGCATGACCTCGGCGGACTGAAAGACGGGATATTTTTCATGCCGCGGGGCGAAGGCCTGAACCAGCCAGGGCCAGTGGTCATTCGGCGCTTTGCGCCGCCGCTCCAGCTTTTCGACGGTAAGCCGGACCCGGCTGCCGGCGGGGAAGACCTGCTGATCGCGCGAATAGACGCTGCGGGAAAGCGTTCCTTCCAACACTTCTCCCGGGTGAAGGGCCGAGAGTTTCAACCTGCCGGCAAGCTGCACCTGGAGATAAAGGTCCAGAAGTGAGGAGGCGCGGGATGATTCCGGGGTGTTGGCGGGCTGGGCTGCATCTTGCGCGCGAAGAAGAAGCGGCAGAAAGAAGAAAAGCGGAAATGCGAGTATGCAGACACGCAGGGGAAATCGCATGCGAGCAGGCGCCATCGCATAAGGATATTTTAGTGACGAGACAATGGGAGAATTCTTTTTTCGGCGAGAGAAAGCTCACCGCCTGCACTCCCGCCTCAGCACGCCCGAGTGGCGGGCCAGCTCCCCGGAAAAACGAGGAGTTTCGGCGGCACTCAATGGTGCCCGCCAGCGCACCTGAAAGCGCCAGCGCCGGCGGTTTTCCTGCTGGTCATACTTGCGGGCAACGGAAATGATAGTGCATCCCTCGGCCGCCAGGCGGCAGGGAGAAATGACGGCAAGGCGAAATTCCAGATAAGCTAGAAGGCGCCAACACCAAAAACCGATTGCCCATGCCATGCCAACGCGCTTTCAAAATCCTTGCGCTGCTGGCCGCGCTTTTTCTCGCCAACTGCACGTGGGCGCAACGCCCGGTTCCGGTGGATGGCTATCGGATTGTGCATACCTACCCGCACGACCCGGATGCCTTTACCCAAGGCCTGGTTTACGTTGGCGGATATCTCTACGAAAGCACCGGGCGCAACGGCAAGTCGTCGCTGCGCATGGTGGAATTGACCACCGGCCGGGTGCTGCGGCGCTACGATCTGGCGGAGAAATATTTCGGCGAAGGGCTGACCAGCTGGGGAAATGAACTGATTCAGCTCACCTGGACCGCCGGGCTGGGCTTTGTTTACGACCGGCAGAGTCTTCGCTGGCAGCGCAGCTTTCACTATGAGGGCGAGGGCTGGGGGCTCACCCAGGACGGCAGGCAGCTGATTTTGAGTGATGGCACGGCCTTCCTGCGCTTCTTGAATCCGCAGACCTTCACGGAAACCGGCCGGGTGCTCGTCAGCGACGGCAGCGGACGCCCCGTCTCCGATATCAACGAGCTGGAATACGTGCGCGGCGAGGTTTACGCCAATATCTGGCACACGGACCGCATCGCCCGCATCTCGCCACGCACGGGGAAGATTCTGGGATGGATTGACCTGAGCGGGCTGATGCCGAAGAGCCAGCTTACAGACCCCGAGGCAGTGCTCAACGGCATCGCTTACGACGCGAAGGGCGGCCGGCTGTTCGTGACCGGCAAGCTGTGGCCGAAGCTGTTTGAGATCAAAGTACTGGCGGCGGGATCTCATCCGCGTTAACCAGGCAGATGGCTTCTCGGGGGCGCAGGCGCGAAGGGCCGCGCGCCTTTACGGTGCCGCCCGATTCCTTGCCTTTTTCAATCGTGGGCAGAATCGGCCCGATTCGGCCGCTTTCCGAAATCGGGAATGGCGGTAACTCTTTCCCGCCTTTTCGGCTTCCTGTGATCTTTCATGGTTGAGCGTCTCCTTGCTACTCTCGCCAAAGGTTTCCAATCATCAATCTCATGCGAATTGTGAAGGCCGTCATTCCCAATGCCGGGCAAGTCTGAGTCGCAATCGAAGAGCCAGGTCTGCGATGCATCCAGAATCGGAATCTGAGCAGCCGCAGGCGGGGACTGCCTTATCTTCAAGCTTAACTTTCCCAACGCCGCCGGGGCGTTCCCTGGGCCTGGAACGCCAACTGCGGCGAAGCGTGATTGCCTTGGGCACGGTGGCCGTGGCGTTGATGGCGTCGTTAAGCCTGATGGCCTGGCGTAACGCGCGCAAAGCGGCCGAGGATTCGGACTGGGTCGCTCACACCCAAGAGGTAAGGTTCGGGCTGGAGTGCGCGCTGCGCGACCTGGTGGATGCGCACAGCGGCGTTCGCGGGTTTGCCCTGACTGCGAACAGCTATTTCCTATCACCCTACGAGGGGGCCGAGGGCAAATTCCGCGGCGATTTGCAGCGGCTGCGCAATCTCACCGCCGACAACCCTCGCCAGCAGCGCAGTATGGTAGGGCTGAGCGCGCAAGCCGAGGCGGCGCTGGCAGACGCCCGGGAGATCGTTCTGGCCCGCAAGCGCGGCGCCGCGCCCTCCGCCGCCCTTCTGGTACAGAGCAAGCAAGACATGGACGCCGTACGCGGCAGCATTCGCCAGATGGAAAATGAAGAGAGCCGCCTTCTGCTGGAGCGCGAGCAACGAAGCCGCTCGCAGAGGAATACGACGGCTACGGTCATGATTCTGGGTTCGCTGCTGGGCATTGTTTTCGTGAGCATCGCAGTTTTCGCTGTCCGCTACGAACTGGGCGGCATGGTGCAGGCGCGCCAGCAGGTGGATCGGCTCAATAGGGACCTGGACCGCCGGGTAGAGGAGCGCACGGCAGAGTTGGGCGAGAGCGAAGGCCGGCTGGAGGGCGTGATTCAGTCGGCCATGGACGCCATCATTACGCTCGACGATCAACAACGGATCGTACTGTTTAATGCGGCGGCGGAGAGCATGTTCCGCTGCTCGGCCGCAGAGGCGACCGGGCGCAGCATTGATCAATTTATTCCGCAACGCTTCCGGCCGGCGCATGCCGAGCATGTGCGCCGCTTTGCCGCCACCGGAACCACCAGCCGGCGTATGGGTGGGGCCGGGATACTGTGGGGGTTGCGCGCGGATGGCGGAGAGTTTCCCATGGAGGCCTCCATTTCGCAGACCATCGCCCGGGGGGAGAAGCTGTTTACGGTGATTATGCGGGACATCACCGAGCGCCGCGAGGCGGTGGCCAGCCGGCTGCGCCTGGCCGCGATTGTGGATTCGACCGACAGCGCCGTGCTCAGCAAAGACCTTAGCGGTACGGTGACCAGCTGGAACCGCGCAGCCGAGCGGCTGTTCGGCTACAGCGAAGCCGAGATGCTGGGGCAGCATGTCAACCGGATCATTCCCCCCCAACTGTGGGACGAGGAGGAGCAATCTCTACGCCAGATCGCCCAGGGCGCCCAGGTGCGGCGCGAGGAAACGGTGAGGCGGAGGAAAGACGGTTCGCTGGTTCAGGTATCTCTTATTTTGTCGCCCGTGCGGGATGCCAGCGGCGAGGTGGTGGGGGCTTCCAGCATCGCCTACGACATCAGCCGGCGCAAACAGGCCGAGGAGGCCTTGCGCGCGAGCCACGACCGGCTGAAAAGAGTGCTGGAGGTGGAGACCGTGGGGGTGATGTTCTGGGACCTGACTACGGGCCACCTGATTGACGCCAACGACACCTTCCTGAAGCTGATGGGCTACGGCCGGGGCGACATCGAGGCGCGCGCGCTTACCTGGCAGAAGCTGACTCCGCCGGAATTCCATGAGCTGAGCCTGGCGGAGTTGAGGAAGTTCGCGGCCACCGGACGGGTTGGCCCCTACGAGAAGGAATATCTGCACAAAGACGGCACGCGGCAGTGGTTCGTGTTTGCCGGCAGCTCGCTCGGCGACAACACCTGCGTGGAGTTCTGCGTGGACATCTCCGGCCGGAAGGCAGCCGAGGCGGCGCTGCGGGAAAGCCAAAAGGACTTTCAGGCCCTGGCCAACGGGATCCAGCAGCTGGCCTGGATGGCGGAGCCAGATGGGCACATCACCTGGTACAACCAGCGCTGGTACGAATATACGGGGACCACGTTCGAGCAGATGCAGGGCTGGGGATGGCAGAGTGTGCATGATCCCGAGGTTTTGCCCCGGGTGAGGGAGAGGTGGAAGGCCTCTCTGGCCAGCGGCCAACCCTTGGATATGGAGTTTCCCCTGCGCGGCGCGGACGGGCGCTTTCGCATCTTTTTAACTCGAGTTCTGCCGCTCAAAAGCGCAGAAGGGCAGGTGCTGCGCTGGTTCGGCACCAATACCGATATCAGCGAGCTCAAGGCGGCCGAGCAGCGGCTGGCCGCGCAAGCCCAGGAGCTGTCGCGGCAGGCGGAGGAGCTGCAGCGTTCCGAGCGAGCCCTGGTGGAGCAGGGCCGCACTCTGCAGTCGGTGCTCGACAATATCAGCGATGGCCTGGTGGCGGCCGATACCCAGGGCAAATTTGTGCTCTGGAACCCGGCGGCGGAGAAAATTCTGGGCAAGCCAAAGGAGGAGGTGCCGCCCGAAGAATGGTCGCGGCATTATGGGCTTTACCTTCCCGACCGGACTACGCTCTTTCCGCTGGAGAAGCTTCCTCTGGCCCGCGCCATGCGCGGACAACACTGCAGCGCGGAGATTTTTATGCGCCGGGGCGATTCCGGCCAGGAGGTTTGGCTCGACGTTACCGGGTCGCCCTTGCGGGATGCGGAAGGTGAGGTATGCGGCGCGGTCGTGGCCTTCCGCGACGTGACTCATCGGGTGCAGGCGCTCCAGGAGATTCGCCGCCTGAACACCAGCCTGGAACGGGGGGTGCGCGAGCGCACCGCCCAGTTGGAGGCGGCCAACCAGGAACTGGAATCCTTTACCTACTCGGTTTCCCACGACCTGCGGGCGCCGCTGCGGCAAATCTCGGGCTTCGTCACCATACTGGCTGAGGATTTCGGAGCAGGGCTCGCGCCCGAGGCACAGCGCTATCTCGGGCTGATCTCCACCGGCGCGCAAAATATGGGGCAGTTGATCACCGAGATGCTCAATCTCTCGCGCCTGGAACGGCAGAGCCTGCAGCGCACCCGCGTGAGCCTGAACTCCCTGGTGGAGCAGACGGTTGCATTGTTGCGGCCGGAAACCGAGGGCCGGCAGGTGCAGTGGAAGATCGCCGCTCTCTCGGCCTGCGATTGTGATCCGGTCCTGACCCGGCAGATTTTCCAGAACCTGATCTCCAACGCATTGAAATACTCGCGTAAAAAAGAAGTAGCGGTGATCGAGATCGGCCAGGTGGAGCATGAGAACGGCGCGGCGATTTTTGTCCGCGACAATGGCGCCGGCTTCGAGATGAAGTACGCCGACAAGCTGTTTGGCACGTTTCAGCGCCTGCACAAAAAGGAGGATTTTGAAGGCCTGGGCATTGGGCTGGCCACGGTGGCGCGCATTGTGCGTAAGCACGGCGGTAAGGTCTGGGCCGAGGCGGCGCCGGAGCGGGGCGCGACTTTCTACTTCACGCTGCAGGCCAGCGCCGCCGGCGAGAGTGCGGCGCGAGCAAATCGAGCGACCGCGGGATGAGCCGGACGACTCTGCCGCGAGCGCTTGCTTTCTGGGAGATATCCGCCCTGTTCAGCCCTGCCAGGTTCCCGACAACTCGGCTCTGCCATTGCTGTTCTCGCAGTCGTGCTCTTGCGCCACGTGCTTCTGGAACACGGCTTGTAAGGTTTCTTGCAACTGGGCTCGGGCCGGAATCCGGCGAGAATCAACCCTTGCCAACAGCGTGGTGCCGCAGGCCGAACAGATGCCGGAGATATCCCGTTCACTGTCGCGGCCGATCTGGCGGATGTCCCCCAATTCGACTTTCTTGTCTCTGCCCATGCGTCTCTCCCTCCGGCGCACCTAACAGGGCCCCAAAGGCATTGAAAACCAGGGGGTTGGACGGAAGCTGTAAGCCAGGGCACTAAGCGCCGTGACTGGCAAAAGGCGGTTGTGATCAGAATCACGATTCCGATGCGCGAGAGGATTAAGACGGGGCAGCCCATCGTCTCACGCGAGCCGCGCGGGCAAAAGAGTGGAAGCGTAGCGACCCCGGGCGGCCGGTTCAGATTCGGGAATTGGGCCGGGACCTTTGGTGTGATTTTGCGAGAGCCGCTGTTTGGGAATCGCCCTGGCAATGCCTAAACTGGACCAAGAAGCCTGCCGTGGGACGGGCCCACATCACCATGCCAATTGAGCTTGCCAGGGGTGCAGGTTTTTGGGGCCTGTGAAGATTGAAGGCGGAGAGAGTATGAGCGAGCGCCGGGCAATCCGAGTCCTGCTGGTGGAGGATAATGCCGCCGACGGGCAGGCGTTCCGGCAATATCTTGAGGAGCGGCCTGCGGGCGAGTTCAAGGTGCATCAGGCCGAAAGCCTGCAGGCGGCGTTGCAGTGGCTGGAGAACGACTCCTGCGATGTGATTCTGCTTGATCTCGGCCTGCCCGACAGCCAGGGTCTGCAAACCCTCATCCGGATCAAAGCCTGCGCGGCTAACACTCCGGTATTGGCCCTGAGCGAGACGAACGACGAGGAAATCGAATCCAGAGCGCTGCAGAAGGGCGCGCAGGATTATCTGGTGAAGGGCCAGACCCAGGCTCCCCTGCTGCATAAGGCCATTCGCTACGCCCTGGAGCGCCACAGCCTGGAGCGGGCCATGATGCACTCGGAGAAGCTACAGGCGCTGGGCACGCTGGCCGGCGGCATTGCCCACGATTTCAACAATATTCTGGTGGTGGTCTCTGGCAACGCCAAGCTGGCGCTGGAGCAATTACCCCCCGGGCATCCGGCGTATTGCAATGTTTTGGAGATCGCCAAGGCGGGCAGCCGGGGGGCTGCTCTGACCCGGAAAATCCTCAGTTTCAGCCGCGACCAGAACAGCGTGCGGCAGCCGACCCGGCTAGCAGCGGTGGTGGAAGAGGTACTGTCGCTGATCCGGGCCAGCCTTCCGCCGCAAATTGAAGTTCGCCAGAATTTCCCTCCCGAACTGCCTCCCATACTGGCCGATCCCTCCCAGGTCCACCAGATACTGGTGAACCTGGTGACCAACGCCGCCGATGCCATTGGCGAGGGCCGGGCCCAGGTGGAGATCTCTGCCGTCACGGTACAACTGAACGGCAATGGCGCGGGCCTCTCGGCCAAGCTCCCGCCGGGCAGGTATGTGAAGCTTTCCGTCAAGGATACGGGACCGGGCATGGACAAGCACACTCTGGCCCGGGTGTTCGAGCCCTTCTTCACCACCAAGACGCAGGGCCGGGGCACGGGCATGGGGCTGGCGGTGGTGCACGGCATCATGAAGAATCATCTCGGGGAGGTGACCGCCTACAGCGAAGTGGGCAAAGGGTCGGTCTTCAGCCTCTATTTTCCGGCGGCCGAAGAAGCGCCGGCCGAGCCGCCGGCAGCCGCGCCGTCGCCGCCGGGCCAGGGCCAGCACATTCTTTACGTGGACGACGAGGAGCCGCTGGTGTTGCTGGTCACCCGCACCCTGCAACGCCTGGGATATCGCGTTTCCGGCTTCACCAATCCTTTGCATGCGTTGCAGGCCCTGCGCGAGCAGCCCTGCGGCTTTCACGCCATCGTGACCGATCTTTCCATGCCCCAGATGTCGGGCACCGACTTTACTCACGAGGCGCTGCAGATTTGCCCCAAACTGCCGGTGATTCTCACCACTGGATACATCCGCCCGCAGGATCACGAGTTGGCGCGCCAGGCGGGCGCGCGCGAGGTGATCCTCAAGCCGGATACGGTGGAGGAGATGGGGAATGCGCTGCACCGCGTACTCAGCGGGCCCGGCGAAATTCAGGCCTCATTGCATCCCAACGGCTAAGGAGAGGCGGCGCCGCCGCGCCTCCAGGTTTGATCCCATGATTTACCTTTGACGGTACATCCCGCCGCGGTAGCGGGTCAGTTTCGCGGCAGCCCAGCAAAACCATGGAAGTAACACGAAGGTTCAGGAAGGCATGGGTTTCCGCGGTGTGCCCGCGTGCGCTTTGGGGTGACGATTTGTCAAACCGGCCCACTACCGCCGTCGCCGCTTTTTTTGACACTCGGAAGCGGCCGCTGATAGCATGACGCTAGCCGCAGACGCCTGCCTGTTGCCATCGTCCCCGTCGTCTAGCCCGGCCTAGGACATCGCCCTTTCACGGCGGTAACACGGGTTCAAATCCCGTCGGGGACGCCAAATCTTTTCAGTGACATAACTGTACTGCTGATTTTTGTGCAGCAATGAGCGGGACTATCGCTCGGTCCCGTACTGTCCGTATGAATTCTCCAGTTACAGCTCGGTTCTGTTGAGACCGTGATTCGCAATGAGCGGCGAAGACTCTCTGTACCCACTCATCGGGCAGCTGTTCTTGAA
>DATIYF010000058.1:0-4474 GCA_035517775.1 Terriglobales bacterium | reverse complement strand
GGTGGCGCTGACGGAATCGGCGATGGCGCGCATTTTCTCCAGAGTATCGTTGACGATCGAGCCGCCCTGGCGGGCGGTTTCGGCGGCGCGGCGGGAGGACTCGGCCGCCTTGCTGGAGTTTTCTGAGACCTGCATGACGGTGGAAGACATTTCCTGCATGGCGGTAGCGACCTGGGTAGTCTGGTTGGTCTGGGTCTCGGCGCCCTGGGCCTGCAAGGTGGCGGAGGAGGAGATTTCCTCGCTGGCGCTGGCCACATGCTCGGCGGTACTGGCGATGGACTGGATGATCTCCTTCATATTATTTTTCATCTGGTTGAGCGACTCGACCGCCT
Source organism: Terriglobales bacterium (assembly GCA_035517775.1). Taxonomy (GTDB): domain Bacteria; phylum Acidobacteriota; class Terriglobia; order Terriglobales; family Acidobacteriaceae; genus DATIYF01. The sequence goes on along the minus strand of DATIYF010000058.1, from coordinate 4,142 downwards.
TGCCGATTTCGTCCTCGGTCGTGACTTCCAGATCGGCCATGCTCATATCATTGCCGGCCATGCCCTGAATCATTTCGCCCATATGGGCGATATTGCCGGTGATGCTGCGCGAGATGAGAGTCGAAACCAGCAGGCCCACGGCGAGACCGACCAGGCACAGGACCACGATAAGAAGCTTGGCCTGGGCTACCTCGTGGTCCTCCTGGTCTTCGAGCTCTTTCTTGGTCCGATCCAGGTGGTCGTCGAAGGCATCGGTTGCCTTATCCAGGCGGTCGCCGACGGAAGCAGCCTGGGTTTTCATCACCTCGATCGCCTCCTGGGTTTTTCCAGCGCGCTTCAGTTCGATCTCTTTGTCTGCTACTGCACGGAAAGCGACATTAGCGTTCTGAATCTCCTCCAGCAGCCGCTTGCCCTCATCCGATTGCACCGACCCGGCCAGCTTTTCCAGGTTCTCGCGGAATTCGCTTTTCCCATCTTCGTCCCGGGCCAAATTCTTCTCGTCACCACTGAGCAGAAAGCCACGGGTGCCAGAGCTCTGCTTGAACATGCCTTCCATCAGGTATAGGGACATTTCCTTTTCGCTGGTCTTGCGGTCCACGTCCTGGGAAGCCTGGTCGAGAGTGACGACGGTGCGGTAGGCGGCGATGCTCAAGACCACCAGAATGACCAACAGCAGACCGAAGCCCAGCATCAGCTTGGCTTTCACGCTCAGTTTGCTCAGCATGATCTCTCCTCAGGCCGGCTTGGAAGGTGAAGGGCGGCCTTGCATATGGACCTGGGCGTTCGCCGGCTGACGTGCGCGCGGGCGATTGACGCTCTACGCTTCTGAAATCGGCAGCACAAAGCCCGGACTTTAGGAAGGAGTCGCGGAAGCGTTCCCTGGCGCGGGGAATAAACCGCCTAGGGGCGGTTGAAACCGGCAGAAAAATGGGGGATTGGCCGAAGGGCGGCAAAATCCCCCGATTAGAGAACCCTAAAACGAAAGAACCACTCTTGGCGTAATCACCGGATAGTCCGGGTTGGTGCTCATGCCGCCGGGATGATGAAGGAACTGGAAATCCTGCACCAGGGCGAGATGCCGGTTAAAGGCGAGCTTGTAGTAGGTTTCGAGGATCAGCTCAGCGGGCAATTCAAAACCGGCCGCGGGCTGGGAGGAGAAGCTCACCCAGGTAGCGGCGGCGCCGATGGAGTCATGCGGGCGGCGGGCCAGAGGGGCCTGCAGAACAGCTCCGCCGCCGAGGTGATGAGTGAAGCAGTTGACCCGGCCATCAGAGCGGCCAAATTGCAGGAAGGAGGAGACCCGGCGCTCGCCCGAGCCGCTGCGCAACGAGCGGCGCCACAGGGTCTGCTCGAAGACGGAATAAAAGCCCTGGGTAACGGAAGAGAGGTTGCCATCGAAGGCGGGAATTTCCCCATCGCGCCGCCAGTAACCCAGGCTGAGGCGGCCCTCCAGCTCGCTGCGGCCCAGGCTCCAGGAGCGGCCGGGCTCGACCAGGGAAAGCACGCCTTTGCCGCCGGATTGAAAGACGGCGGCTCCGAGCTGGTATTTCTGCGAGGGATAGAAGAAGAGGTTGAGGCCCAGCCGTGGCTCAGGGTAGGTGGGAAAGTCCATGATGGTCGGGCTGTATCCCATGGAGGAGTTGAGGAAGTCGCCGGCGTTCTGTACGACGGCGAATTCGGTATTGGCGTCGATCTTGCCGCCTTTGAGGCGGAGCTTGCCCGACAGTAATTTCTGCTCCAGCCAAAGCTCGTAGAGGGTAGTCCGGGAGGGACCGTCAATGTTGGAGTAGAGCTGGGCGGCGCCGTCGTCGTCATCCCCCATCTCCCGCATATGCTGCTTCAGGCGGATAAAGCCGGTCGAGCCGTCGCGGCCCAGCAGTTTTTTTCCATCGAGGGTGGCGGAGAGATCGAAGGAGTAGCGGCCGAAGCCGGTATCGGGTTCGTTGCTGGAGCTGAGCCCCAGGGACCAGTCATTCACCAGCATGCCCTGGAAGGAAACGCCACGGGCGGAAAGGTCCTGAAGAAGGTGGCGGGGTTCGGAGGCCAGCTGGGTAACGCTGACCGAGTCGTGGTTTGCATCTGAGTTCGATGCGGAGTTTTGCGCCATGAGTAAGGGGCATAAAAATAAGATCAGGGTGCCGAGAAATTCTTTCGACTTTCGAGTTGCGGGGCCCACGGTATTTCTCCTGTTTTTGAATCGTTGAGGGTTCCGCCGCCGGGGCGGAGAAGGGCTTGATCCAGGCCGCCCTTCCCCGCCGGTTCATCCGGCAGCGGCCGCCGGCTTGCAGCTCTAACGCAAGACCCGGTTGAACAGGCTGGCCAGTTGATAACGGACGGCGATCTCGCCGCGATTGCGGGTGCCGGCGGTATTGTCGAGGCGGCGGCCGCCCCACACCATCACGTCGAAGTTCTTGACCGGAGTCACGGTAAAGGTGGGGCCGATGCGCTTGCCGGGGGCATAGCGGTCGCCGTTGATGAAGATCTGGGTGGGGCCGCTGTAGAACATGCCCTTGGGCATGTCGCTGTAGAAGACGCCCGCCATGACAGGAACTTTGGCCTGGAATTTTCGTCCCAGGCTGCTGTACCAGCCGAAGGTGGGATTATCGGAGGCGCGAGTAATGGCCTCGGCGGTGAAATCATTCACCACCGGCGTAGGAAACTTCTGCCAGTGGAAGGCTTCGCGAGCGTAGCGGATGGCCTGAATGGAGGTGTATTCGGCGGAGAAGTCGCGGTTTTCTCCGAGCTTCTTCTGGCCGAGGACCTGAATGTAGTTTTCCTGGCCCAGGCGGGAGGCGCGGGCGAAAAAGTTGGGCTGCAGGAAATCGCCGATGTAGCCGACGGTGACGCTCAGCTTTTCAGGAAGGGCTTTGTGGCCCTTTTCCGAATAGACGAGGCGATAGCCCTCGAGGTAGCCGTCGTTATCGGCATAAGTAGCTTCGCTGCCGGCGCCGCGGTCGAATTCAACTCCACCGGCCTGGGCCTCGAGGTGCTTACCGATTTTCTGCCCCAGAAAAAGCGACTTGAGATTGTAAGACCAGTAGCGGTCGTGCAGGCCGATGCCGGTGTAGTCGTAGCTGCTGGAAAAACTGCGGCCGGATTCGCCCCGAAGCTGCAGGTAGGTGGTGCCATCGCCGAGTAGATTGATCTGCATGCGGGTGCTGACTTTGTAGTATTCATCGCGGGCGGTGACGTGGCCCGGCCCGCTATCCATGTAGCGGAAGTGGGTGATGCCGTCCATGGTGACAAACTGGATGCGGCTGAGAAGGGCATCGCCGGCGTTTTTCTTGTGCGCGGGCTGGCCCGGAGAAACGAGCGTCTGGCTGGCTGCCGGCTTTGCCGGAGTGGACTGCGATGCATTGCCGGCCGACTGCGCATGGCCGGCTGCAAGAAAGAGGGTTAAGACAAAAAGAAGCGTTGCAAGCCGTTTGCGATTGATCACCTTTGAAAACCACCTTTGGGGCGGAGGAGGAACTCGAACTTCCGCCACTCAATGGGGTCATCGGCAGGCACACCCCCGGCATGAGGCTTTCGAGGGATAACGGACTGGCCATTACGCGTGGTTCCCTGGGTAACTGTAAAACCCTGGTTTCAACTTGCGTGTTACTGATGGCGATCTACTGCAAACTCAGCCCGGCGGCGCTTTTTCAGGCGCCGGCGGCAAATGCTCTGGGCTTCTCTGCCTTGGCCGGCAGCCGCGAGGAGCGCTCGCGGGCAGCGCCGGTCCCACTGCCCAACTGAAAACTGGAGACCATTTTTTGCAGATCGAGGGCCAGGCCGCTCAGGTCCTGGCAGGCCTTGGCCGATTGCTGCGCTCCTTCCGACGATTCCTTCACCAGGCGGGCAATCTGCTCCATGTTGTTGTTGATCTCCTCGGTCGCCGACGATTGTTCGGTCGCCGCCGTGGCAATATGCGTGATCATTTCGCCCACTTCTTCCGAGGTGTGGATGATCTCTTTCAGCGAGTCGCCCGCCTGGGCGGTAGTCTTCACCCCTTCTTCCACCTGCTTGGTGCCTTCTTCCATGGCGGCCACCGCCGTCCGGGTTTCTTCCTGCACGGTGCGAATCATCTGCGCGATCTCTTTGGTGGCCGAAGTGGTGCGCTCGGCCAGCTTGCGCACCTCGTCGGCCACCACGGCGAAGCC
>DATIYF010000057.1:0-12931 GCA_035517775.1 Terriglobales bacterium | reverse complement strand
GGCGGCGGCTTTATGGCCCTCTCCATCACCAGCGAGGGCTCCGACCTCGCGAAGTACATGGCCACCAGAGGCGTGACCGCCTTTGTGTTGAAGTACCGCCTCGCTCATACCACTGGGGATGCCACCGAAGAATTTCAGGGGGTACATGCCGACAAGCAGAAATTTGGCGAGATTGTAGGGAAAATCATTCCCCTGTCCCTGGGCGATGGCTTGGCGGCGGTTGCCTACGTTCGGCAGCACGCCGCGGAATGGGGAGTTTCCCCCGACCGGGTCGGCATCATCGGATTCTCTGCCGGTGGGAGGGTCGCCGCCGGAGTTGCCTTCCATTACTCGCCGGAAAGCCGCCCCGCCTTCGTGGCTGCGATCTATCCCGGCGGGGAAATTTCGAAAGATGTTCCCGTCCCCTCGGACGCACCGCCACTGTTTATTGCGGCCGCCACCGATGATCAACTCGGCCTCGCGCCCAACAGCGTTGCCTTGTACGAAAGGTGGAGGGCCGCTCATAAATCGGCAGAATTGCACATGTATGCCAAAGGCGGTCACGGATTCGGAATGCGCAAGCAAAACCTACCGACGGATCATTGGGTTGTCAGGTTCACCGACTGGCTGGAGCTGGAAGGATGGCTGAAGAACTGAGCCTATTCCCTCTCTCCGAACACCTCGGCCGTGAAAGCTTCCAGCTTGCCGCCTTCGCGCCAGGCGTTGGGGGGCAGGCCGGCTTTGCGGCAGGTTTGCTCGAGGAAGGTTATGCGATCCCAGCCATGTTCGAGGGGAACCTGGGGCAGCAGCAGGCCGCGGCGGCCGCCCATCGTGATGAGCAAACCGTGGCGGCCGATTTCGACCTCCTCAGCCTGGATCGGCTGAAGCGGCGAGAGAATGCTCAGAGAAACCTCCACCTGAGGCAGCTCCGCGCTGGTGATGGGCGGAAAGCGCGGATCGTCAAAGGCCGCCGCGCGGGCGGTCTCGACAATTGTGCGGTACAGCGGGGCGACGGGCAGCACATATCCAACGCATCCCCGCAACTCGCCGCGGCAATAGACGGTGGTGAAGGCGCCGCGCGGCGCGGCAAGATGAGGAGAGGGAGGAGCGAACGCGGCTTCGCGCTTATCCAGGGCCGCGGCGATGGCCTCACGCGCCAGCTTTAGCAGGGCTTGGCGCTCTTCAGAGGAAAATTCAGGCGTTTCAGAGGGCGGATGGGCCGGTGCGGGCAGCGGTTTTTCAAGTGGCGGGGACATTGTGCTTCCTCCGCCTGCTGAGGACGAAGGCACGCCGCCGGCGCTTCACCACCCGGCGATCAATCTTAGACCAGAAAGCGACAAAGTAATCGAGGGCCGAGGCCAGGGAAAGGAAAACCATGAACCAGATGGCGACGAATGCGATCCAGTGCACCGGGAAAATGTAATTGCCGTAAACCGGCCAGAACTTCCAGCGATGGTCGAGAATCACCGCCACCACAGAAACGATCTGCACCAGCATTTTGAATTTACCGAGATCGCTGGCTTCGATGGTAAAGCCCTCGGAAGCGGCAATGGAGCGCAGGCCGCTGACCAGAAATTCCCGCCCGATGATCACCACCGCCATCCAGGCCGGAACCAGGCTGGGGTTGAACTGCACCAGCGTGATGAAAGCAGCCGCGATCAGCAGTTTGTCGGCCAGCGGATCCAGCAGCATGCCCATGGTCGTGATCTGGCCGCGTTTGCGCGCCAGGTAACCGTCAATGCCATCAGTGATCGAAGCCGCGATGAACAGGGCCGAGGCCAGCAGTTCCTTTTCGCCATTGGAGCTGGGAAAGCGGCTGGTGGAGAGCACCCAGATCAGCACCGGAATGCTGAAAATGCGGGTCAGCGTGATGGAATTGGGCAGATTCACAACGTGCGGCGATTTGGCCCCCAGCGAGCCAAATTATGCTCCTCTCAGCCGCTGGAAAGCAACGAAAGAAGGCCTTGTCCAGACTACCTTCAGGCCATCCTTTCCGCCCGAAGATGCCGGCAAGGAGCCTCGAAATCAGCAGGCGGAAAGCTGGCCTGGCGTTTAAGATGTGGCCGCATGCAACTATGGTTTGCCCGCCGCAGTGAGGTCAGTCTCCGGCAGCAGTTGGTCACGCAGGTGATTCTGGGCGTTCTGAGCGGAGACTTGCCGCCCGGCCAGCGCCTGCCCAGCACGCGTGAGCTGGCGCGAAGATTTCGCGTGCATCCCAACACCATCAGCGCCGGCTACCGGCAGCTCGAAAGCGAGCGCTGGGTGGAGCGGCGCCGGGGCAGCGGAGTCTATGTATGCCAGAGCAAGCCGGAGGCGCCGCTTCCGGCTTCCTTTGCGCTCGACCAGCTCATTGCCGATCTGCTGCGCTCCGCTCGCGGGCTGGGCCTTGCGCTGCCAGCGGTGCAGTCGCGCCTGCGCCAGTGGCTGGCCATGCAGCCGCCAGACCACTTCCTGCTGATTGAGCCGGATGAAGAACTGCGCCGGATTGTGGCCCACGAGATGCAGCAAGCCGTGAGCTTTCCGGTGAAGAGCTGCGGCCTGCAGGCTTGCCAGGATACGGAAGGCCTGGCCGGAGCTGTTCCGGCGGCGCTTCCCAACAAGGCCAAAGCCGCGCGCGACTTGCTGCCAGCCGGGACCGAACTGCTCACCTTGCAGGTGCGCTCCGTACCCACTTCACTGGCGGGCTGGCTGCCTGCCCCGTCGGGGGCGCTGATCGGCGTCGCTTCCAGCTGGCCCGATTTTCTGAAGCTTGCCCGCACCATTCTGACCGCCGCCGGCTTTCAGCCTGAAGGGCTGGTGTTTCGCGATACGCGCAAGCCCAGATGGCAGCGCGGCCTGGAGCAGACCGCGGCCGTGGTGTGCGATTCGGTCACCGCCAGGGACTTGCCTAAAGGCTGCAAAGCCATCGCTTTCTCACTTCTTGCCGAATCCTGCCTGGCCGAGCTGCGGCGGTATGAAGAGTTTGTCCGCACCCCCCTTGGGCCCAAGTAAAGTGACACTCGCGAAAGTGTCACAGCGCTTCGCCCCGAGTCTAGCTCCTGCCCTAACATCCGCGGCATGAGACAAACACGATTGCTGACCGCTCTCTTGCTCCTGCTGTTGTTCCTGCTCGGTGCTCCCGGCGCCCAGGCCCAGAAGGGAGACTGGCAGGCGGTGAAAAGCCTGCCGGCCGGGACGCCAATCTCGGTAAAGTACGGCCATTTCTTTCTCCATAACCGCTGCCTTTTTCAGAAGGCAACCGAGCAGCGTTTGTTCTGCGTACGCATGCTGTATGGCGCCAGCGCAATCTTCATCCCGCCGGAGATCACCTACGAGCGGAGGAAAATCCGCGAGGTGCGCCTGGAGCATAGCGACGCCTCCAATATGGCCTTAGGCGCGGCCATTGGAGCAGGGATCGGTGGCGCCATTGGCGCGGCCGGGAGCGGCGATACCCACGCCAACGCCCGCGTCACCTTAGGGCTTCTGGTCGGCGGCGGAGGGGCAGTGATCGGGGGTCTGCTTGGCCGCGACTTTCCGCTGCGGCACGGGAAAGTAATTTACCGTCAGTGAAGCGGAGGAAGACCGGAGTCACCGAGTCAATCTCGCTTGGCAGGCTTGTAGCCGGCTTTCCTGGCTTCGTCCAGGGTCATGAACTTGCCATTCTTGGTCTTGCCGTACCAGCGTCCGCCGCGGTGGTAGATGCCGGTGTTGAGGTTGACCCAGACCTTGCCCGCGGCCTTGGCGGCAGCGATCTCAGCGGCGGAAGGATGGGTTGATGCCGAGGCCGCAGAGGCTGCAGATGAATTCGAAGGCCGGCTTTGTGCGGCACTGAAAACCGTCAAGGTGAGCGCAAAGGCCAGGGCCCATGCGATGACTGCAACACGTGTGTGCATTGGCAACTCCGGAAGGCCATGGCTTGACGCCGCCCTTCCCTCATCCCTGCGCAGGAACAAGTTGCGGGCCCATGAAAATCCTGATCTACCGTGGAAGCGTGACGCTTCAGCGCCGCGAAATGCGTTTCTTTTTCACCAGCGCTTTAGCGCCTGAGCCGGTTGCGCCGCATCGGCGCGCCCCTCAGATTCGCGAATTCTTCGGCACGGCTGAAGCCGTGCCCTTCCACAACGGACAGAGCACTTCTATCAGACAGCCATGCTTCCCGCTACGCGTAGAAGCCGCGCTGGCGAATGTTATAGGCCACGCGGTCAATGGCCAGCATGTAGGCCGCGATGCGGTTATTCACGCCATGAGTTTCGGCGTAGCGGACCACATCTTCGAACGAAGACCGCATGATGTATTCCAGCTGCTCGTTCACCGCTGATTCCTTCCAGAAGTAGCCCTGGCGGTCCTGCACCCACTCGAAGTAGGAAGTCGTAACTCCGCCGGCATTGCACAGAATGTCGGGGATCACGAAGACCTTCTTCTCGGCCAGAACCTCGTCGGCGGCGGCGGTGGTGGGGCCATTGGCGCCTTCGGCGAGAATTCGGCATTTCACCCGGTCCACGTTGTGCCGGGTGATCTGATTTTCGGTGGCTGCGGGAATCAGAATGTCGCACTCCGTGAGCAGCAACTCATCGGGGTCCATCTTCTCGGCGCCGGGGAATCCTTCCACCGTGGAGTTGCGCTGGCGATACTCCCACAGGGCTTCCACGTTAATGCCGTTCTTGTTGTACAGGCCGCCATCCACTTCAATAATCCCGATCAGCTTGTAGCCGGCGGCGGCCATCAGCCGGGCGGCGTTCGAACCGACATTGCCAAAGCCCTGCACAATTACCCGGGTGGAGTCGCGCGTCATCCCCAGTTTTTTCACCGCCTCGTCGCAGACCACCATGATGCCGCGGCCGGTGGCCTCACGGCGGCCGCGAGAGCCGCCAATGTTGATGGGCTTGCCGGTGACCACAGCCGTGACCGTCTGGCGCACGTGCATGGAGTAGGTGTCCATCATCCAGGCCATGATTTGTTCGTTGGTATTTACGTCAGGGGCGGGCACGTCTTTTTCGGGGCCGATGAACTCAACCAGTTCAGCGGTATAACGGCGGGTCATGCGCTCGAGTTCGCCCATGGACATCTTGTGGGGATCGCAGATAACGCCGCCTTTGGCCCCGCCAAAGGGGATATTCACCACGGCGCACTTCCAGGTCATCCAGCTGGCGAGAGCGCGAACCTCATCCAGGGTTACATCCGGGGCATAGCGAATGCCGCCCTTGGAGGGCCCGCGGGCAATCGAGTGCTGCACCCGATAGCCGGTAAAGACCTCAATCTTGCCGTTATCCATGGCCACCGGGATGTGGAGAATGATCTCGCGGTTGGGATAGCGCAACACCTTCCAAAGGCCTTCATCCAGGTTGAGCTTCTGCGCCGCCAGGTCAAAGCGGGCGGCCTGCTCCTCCCAGGGGGTCAGCTCCGCCTCGGGCGGATCAACTTTCTTGGTAATGGCTTCGGTCGTCATAGGGGATCTCCGAATGGTGGAGGCTGGATCATCGGATGCTGGCCAAACCGGCAAGGGCTTCCGGGGAATAAGGCAAACCACTGGAGTATAAGCAGGGCAGCAGAATGGAGCAAGACAGCCGCCGCCCCCAGCGGTCAAGGGCTCCACGCTATTGTAATCCTCTGATTCTATGGAGCCGGGATTAAACTGTTATTTCCATGCCCTCGGCGGCAGCCCGCACCTGGGAGTAATAATTTCGGGCCTCCTGCACTACGCGGTCAATGCAGGCATCATTGTGGGCGGGATCATGATGAAAAAGCACGAGTTCCTTAGCGCCGCTTTCCATGACGATATTGATGGCTTCCCGCCAGTGGCTGTGACCCCAACCGCGGCGGCGGGCTTCATACTCCTCGGGCAGATATTGAGCGTCGTAGATTAAGACATCGGCCCCGGCCGCCAGCTTGCGCACGTTCTGATCGAAGATGGGGTCTCCCGGCTCATTGTCAGTCGCATAGACGAACACGCCTTCTTTGGTCTCCAGGCGGAAGCCCATGCAGCCCTGCGGGTGGTTCAGCCAGATGGTCTGCACCATCATGTCCTCGAGTGAGAGCCGGCCCTCCTCAATGTCACAAAACTTGCGCTGAGCCTGCATCTCGGTGAGCGCCACCGGAAAGTAGGGCGAGGACATCTGCTCCTGCATCACGTGCTCCAGGCTGCGGCTGCGGCGGGAACAATGAAAGACAAACTGGTTCTGCCGGCGGTAGAGCGGCTCAAAGAATGGGAATCCCTGGATGTGGTCCCAGTGAAAATGGGAGACGAAGATGTGGGCGAACAGCTCCTGGCCGGGAAATTCCTGAACCAGCTGGCTCCCCAGGACCCGCAGCCCGGTGCCGCAATCGAAAATATAAACTCGGCCGTTCAGGCGGACTTCGACGCAGGAGGTATTACCTCCATAGCGCATATTGTCTGGCTGGGGAGCCGGGACCGATCCACGCACGCCCCAGAACTTGATCCGCATGCCGCCCTCATTGCAGCAGAACCGGGATAATGAGCAATCTTCCCTTGCCCGGGGAATATCCGTCAATTCTTTCGCTGGTTACCGGGGAAACCAACGTACCCGGCGGGATATCAGGGTTTTACCGGCTTTTCCAGGGAAGATTGCGGGCCGGGGTTAGCCCATATAATGAAATCCCGCCACAGCAGGAAGTTCGGCGGCACGCGGAAGTATGGCTTTTCCCGATTACAAGGAGTTCTCGGCCCTAGCCAAGGAGGCCACCCTGGTGCCAGTGGTGAAGTCGGTTGCTGCCGACTTGCTGACTCCGGTCTCTGCCTTTCTAAGCATCGCCGCGCACGAACCGGAGGCTTTTCTGCTGGAGTCGGTGGAGCGCGGCGAGCACATTGGGCGTTACACCTTTCTGGGCGTGCGGCCCTACATGCAGGTTTCCGCCCGCGGCAGCGAGATCACAATCCGGCGCGGCAAGAAACAGGAAAAACAGACCGGAAATGCCATGCAGGTGGTCAAGCGCCTGCTGCGCCAGCACCGCCCGGCCATTATGCCCGGACTTCCGCCTTTCACCGCGGGCGCGGTCGGCTATTTTGCCTACGATGCTGTGCGCAGCCTGGAAAACATCGGCGCCCAGGCCAAAGAGGACCTCGACCTGCCCGATTGCGTACTGATGTTTTTCGACCGCCTGCTGGCCTTCGACCATCTGCGCCACCAGATTCACATCCTCGCTGCCGCCGATGTCGCTGGGGAAAGCCCACGCAAGGCCTACGCCCGCGCCCTGGCAGATATTGCCGCCCTGGAACAAAAACTGGCGGCCGGCCTGCGCCCTGGGCATTGGCAAAAGAAACGCGGAGGCTTCACGCGGAGGCTGAAGGTCCATGCCGGCGCCAGCCGCGAGCGCTTCGTCAAAATGGTGGAGCGCGCCAAGGAATATATCGCCGCCGGCGACATTTTCCAGGTGGTGCTGTCGCAGCGCCTCGATTTTGTTCCCGAAGTGCCGCCGTTTGACATTTATCGGGCTCTGCGCACGGTGAATCCTTCGCCCTACATGTATTTTCTGCGCCTGGGAGATATGCATGTTCTGGGCTCGTCGCCGGAGATGCTGGTGCGAGTGACCGGGCACAAGCTGGAGTACCGGCCTATCGCCGGCACCCATCCCCGCGGAAAGGACGAAATCGAAGACCAGGAACTGGAAAAGAAGATGCTCGGCGACGAAAAAGAACGCGCCGAGCACGTCATGCTGGTGGATTTAGGGCGAAACGACCTGGGGCGGGTAAGCGAATACGGTTCGGTGAAGGTGCGCGATTTGATGTATGTGGAACGCTACTCGCACGTGATGCACCTGGTCTCAGCGCTCGAAGGCCGCCTGCGCAGCGATATGGACGCACTCGACGCCTTCGCCGCCTGCTTTCCCGCGGGCACGCTGAGCGGCGCGCCCAAAGTCCGCGCTATGCAGATTATCGAAGAACTGGAGCCCACCCGGCGCGGCATCTATGGCGGCTCTGTTCTTTACGCCGATTTCGCCGGCAATCTGGATTCATGCATCGCCATCCGCACCATGCTGATGAAGGGCAAGAAGGCGTACCTGCAGGCGGGCGCGGGCATTGTGGCAGATTCGAATCCCCAGCGCGAATTTCAGGAATCCATGAACAAGGCGCAGGCGGTGCTGCGGGCCGTAGCAGCGGCGAGAGCGAACAATTGAGCACTGAGGACCGGGAACTGATTCCTGAGAACTACAGGGAAGAACCAAAACCCGGTGCTTGTGAGGAAAAGTCCTGAACAAGAAACAAGCATAAGCGCGGGGTTCGATATTCGACCCCCTGTTCTAAATTCTTGGTTCTCGGTTGGCCGCTTCTACAGCGCAAGAAAATTCCGCACCAGTTGCTTCCCCTGATCCGTCAGTACGCTTTCGGGATGGAACTGCACGCCTTCCACGGGAAATTCTCTGTGCCGTAATCCCATGATGGTGCGGGAGCCGTCTTTCTCCGTGGTCCAGGCGCTGACCTCGAGCTCCTTCGGCAGTCGTTTTTCGGAGACGATGAGCGAGTGGTAGCGGGTGGCGGTCATGGGCGAGGGTACGCCGGCGAAAATCGTTTTGCCGTCATGGCGAACTTCGCTGGTCTTGCCGTGCATAAGATGCGGGGCGCGCACCACCTCTCCACCAAACGCCGCCCCCAGCGCCTGGTGCCCCAGGCAAACGCCGAGCAACGGCACTTTGCCGGTGAAATGCTGGATCAGTTCGATGCTGATGCCGGCATCCTGCGGCGTGCACGGCCCCGGAGAGATCAGAATGCGGTCAGGGCCCAGCGCTTCTACCTCTTGCACGCTTAGCTGATCGTTGCGGCGGACCACTACCTCAGCCCCCAACTCCCCCAGATATTGCACCAGGTTGTAGGTGAAGGAATCGTAGTTGTCGAGGACAAAGACCATTCCTCGAAAGCTTACCGCAGCGCGCGCTTTTCTGCAGAGCTGCGCAGGTGGATGATGAGGCCTGGTCAGGATGGGAAGAAAGAAGGTGGAGGCGCGGGCAGGATTTTAACCTACCTCCGAGGCTTTGCAGGCCTCTCCCTAGTCACTCGGGCACCGCGCCATGAGGTGATGTCCAGATGGGGAGTCGGACAACGGTTAATTCTACAGCGAATCGCAAAGTAACTGGCTCTCTTCCTCAATGTAACGCCAACTCAGCTCCACGCCATGTGACCGAAGTAACGGCTGGCGGAGGCGGCGAAGTCACAGCCGGCGGTAAATGCAATCTCCCAGCTGCGTTGTCAGCCAAAGCGGCAGGTGCCGCCACATTCTGCGGAGGCCGCCTGCCTGCTCCAGCCGCAGCGCAGACCTCTCGGCCGCGTTGCTGAGATAGCGGTATTGCGCGCGGGGAAGTGCGCCCCATTTGGTTTTGAATCGCTCGAGCTCGGGATGATCTTCGGGGACTTCGCCAAGATCCAGGCGCCGCAGGCCGCTGCCACATGCCTCATGAATGAAGCTCCACAAGAGCAGATCATTTGGGTAGAGCCTCATCTCCCGCGGATCGCTGCCGCTGAAGGCGTACCAGGCACTTTCGCGAAAGCGCAGGAAGATCGCGCCCGCCGCCAGCCGCCGCTTGCCCCGGTCATTCCGCTCGGCCAATTGCAACTGCATGCCGTGCGGCGCCAGCTCTCTGCCAAGCGCCAGAAAGAAGCGCAACGGCCGGGGCGGGACGGCGTTGCGCCGCATGGTCTGCAAGTACAGCTTGTACCATGCCCGCACGTCTGTTTCGCTTTCTGCGGCGCGAATTCGCACTCCGTTCCTTGAAGCTTTCTCTGCCGCCCACTTCAGCTTGTGCCGGTGGCGAGAACCGGCAAACTGCAAGTCTTCCGTGCGCCCGGGAATGCTTAGCACGTAGGTGGGCCGCCAGTGAACGCCAGTCAGCCCGGCTGCATTCTCGACGGGCAGTTGCTGGTTGCATTTCACCTGCAAGCGCAGCCGCTTATTTTCGGCTTTTTCCACGGCCGCTTGCAGCAACTGCGCCGCCGCGGCTTCATGGGTGAACAGCGGACCGCATGCCGGAGTCCGCGGCAGTGAGCAAAGGCGCGGCCCCGTCTGCTGCGCCCCAATATCAAGGGGAAGGCCGCGCGTGGGCATTAACGGCAGCGCCGCTTCCAGGTTTCCGTCTTGATCTTCGTAACCAAGGATGATCGCTTTCATACGGCCCTCGGCTTCGAGGGCCCGAATCCAGGCCGGCTGGTGAAAGATCAAAGCCTCGGGATGCGCCTCAGCCAGTTGGCGGTAGCGAGGATCGCCCGACTCAAGCTCAATTACCTTTCCCGCCGGGCGCGGGGCATGGGAAAACTGAAGGGAGAGCCCGAGAGCGCGATTTTGCGTGGTCCGGCCGGAATGCGAAGAAGACCCCAAGCAAGATTACCTGCGAAAGGCGTTAGGGACGCGCTTGTCGCTGGGCCGGCGCTCCCCTTGACTTGCAGATTCAGGAGAGCACGTCTCGGCCCGCGCAAACCCGCGGTTAGAAGATTCTAAGAAAGATGCTTAGTCGGCCGCCATCTCCTGCGCTTGCGGCTCGAGCTGCCCGCGCAGTTGCGCTTCGTAGGCAGCCAGCTCCGCTTCAATGTCGTTTTCCGCCTTGCGCCGTTTAATGATGTCTTCGCGATAGCGCCGCAGGAAATAATCAATGGTTTCGACGCGGATTCGAATCGAGCCCGTCGGCTTGTTTTCGTCCAGGTCTTTGAAGCAGAAATATGGCGTACCGGAGTTTTCGATAATGCCTTCAATCACGCCATAGATGGGCGCATCGTGCCCGCACTTGAAGCTCGACATTTCGAGCGCCACCAGGTTGGGATGCCGCGCCGTAAACTTCGCCGCCCAGACCTTCTGGTTGGTGCTGCAGGAGTAGGAATTCTTCCAGGCGTCGGTAATGTCGAGCGCGTGCTTGACCACTCCCGCGCGGACCTCCTCGCCGAACAGGCGCTCCAGCATGTCTTCGTCGAGCGGTAATGTGTGCTGCGAGAAGATGGGATAGCCCAGCTTCTGAAATTCCTCGAGAATCTCGTGATTGAGGCCGGGATCGTGGTGGTAGGGCCGCCCCAGCATCACAATGCCGATGCGATCTTCGCGCTCCAACTGGTCCAGAACCTGGCGCGCCCGCTTGCGGATGCTCGACTCGTAATTTTCCAGCGCCTGGAAGCCAACTTCGATGGCACGCTCGTTCTCTTCTTCGGAAAGCCCCAACACCGGCTGCCAGGCCTGCAGCATCTGGTAGGCGAAAAGCTTACGGTCTTTGAAGTTCAGCACCGGGTCGAGGTACTTGACGTTGTTCTCGGCGAACACGTCGTTCTCCTTGGTGAAGGCCGCTTTTGCCGTCTCCGGCGTCGCCGTCACCGTGGGGCAGGCGTTCGTGCCCACGATGTTTACCAGCGGCGAATGCAACACGTCATACATGGGGAAGAAGATGACGTTCAGCGGCTTCTTGCGGTGCTTTTCCTGAATCAGGTTGTAGACGTGAGAAATGCCGATCTTGGCCGGGAAACAGGGGTCAATCGCGCCCCGGCTGGCGCCCGCGCGATAGAGCTCTGAGGTGGTGTAGTCGGAGTAAATGATGTTCTCCGGCTGCACGCCCAGGCTTTCCAGATACCCGTTGAACAGCGGCGCATAAACGTAAATATTCAGCACGCGGGGAATGCCGACGCGAGTCTTCTTGCGATTCTCCATCAGCTCGCGACGCTCTTTGTCGCCCTTTTTCCACCCGGACCAGTTCTTCGTGGGCAGGGGATCGGCCACGCTCTTGGGATTGATGGGCCGGAAGACTTCCTTCGACGCCATATCCACGAAGTTCGGGTGCTGGGCCTTGATCTTGTCCAGTCCCGACTTGATGTCTTTCATATCGTTGACGTCTTCGACCGTACCCTTTTCGCAGGTGGCGATAATCAGGCGCTGCTCGCCGTGCATCAGCGGGACTTTGGTGACCTTCTGGATGGGCACGAAGCTCATGTCGTCTTTCGGTACCGTGCGAATGTCAATGAAAGTACGCAGGCAGTCGTTTTTGCAGAAATGGCAGCGCGTGTCTTCGTTGCGGGTGGTGCGGTATTCGATCTTGCGCACCGCATCGAGGCCGACGAAAGTCGTCTTAAGCCCATTGCGCCAGACGCGCAGCGACTCCTGGGCAGCGCCAATCGCTCCCGACTCGCCGCAGTGCTCGTGCACGATGATTTCCGGCTGCTTGCCCGCGGCCCGGAAGCTGGAGCGGATGAAATCCACCTCGGCCTTCACCACAGCCAGATTGTTCTGCGTGCCGCCTTGCAGCACGAAGCGCGAGCCTAATGCCGCCAGGTTGGGAATGCTGGCCACGTAGAGGAATACGTTCTTGGGCAGAACGGCCGCCAGTCCGGCCAGAATTTCTTCCGCCCGCCACCCCTGGCGCTGGAAGTTGACGATATCCGACTGCATGAACACGGCGCAGCCGTAACCGAACACCGGCATGGCCTGCGCCGAGAACGCCAGATCGGCGTACTCTTCGACCTTCAAGCCGAAGCCCTCGGCGGTGGATTGCAGGAAGTATCCGTTGCCCGCCGAGCATTGCGTGTTCAGCTTGAAATCTTTCACCCGGCCGTTGTGCAGCACGATCAGCTTAATGTCCTGCCCGCCCACATCCACAATCACGTGCGGGTCTTCGTAAAACTTCAGAGCCGATTCGGTGTGGGCGACGGTTTCTACCAGCGCCACATCGGCGTTCAGCACATCCTTCAGAATGTCTTTGGCGTAGCCCGTGGTGGCCACGCCCAGAACTTCCAGCTTCGCGTTCTGCGCCTCCACCTGCCCGCGTAGGTTCTCGAACATATCGATCGTGTCTTGAATTGGATTGCCATTCGAGAGCTGGTAAGTCTTGCACAGAATGTGGCCGTTTTCATCGAGCAGAACTGCCTTGGTCGAGGTGGAGCCGCCGTCAATGCCGATGAACCCGCCGACCGTCTGGCCTTTCTGGAAGGTCGCAGGCGTGAATTTCTTGCGCCGGTAGGCGGCTCTGAAGGCGTCAAGTTCGGAGGGCTCTTTGACCA
>DATIYF010000056.1:0-24157 GCA_035517775.1 Terriglobales bacterium | reverse complement strand
AAATGGATTACTGATGCCAACTGTGATGAAAAAGCTCGATGCCGGCGCCTTCCAGCTCAAAGACCAGGTGGTCGCCATTAACCGCGTGACCAAGGTGGTCAAGGGAGGCAAGAATCTTTCCTTTGCCGCGCTGGTGGTGGTGGGCGATCCCACGGCAGCGGTGGTGGGCTATGGCTCGGGCAAAGCCAAGGAAGTCCCGCAGGCCATCCGCAAGGGGATTGAGTCGGCGAAGAAGAATCTTTACCGCGTCAACCTCACGCAGACCACGATTCCGCACACGGTGCTTGGGCGCTTCGGTTCCGGCATGGTGCTGCTCAAGCCCGCGCCTGAAGGCACGGGCGTCATTGCCGGCGGCGCGGTGCGCGCGGTCATGACCTCGGCCGGCATTCAGAACGTGCTCACCAAGTCCATTGGCACCACCAATCCGCATAACGTGGTCAAGGCCACTTTCGACGCGCTGAAGAAGCTGAAAAACAAAGCGTCGGTCGCCGCCATGCGCGGCAAGGCCGCGGAGGAACTGTAGCCCTGGCCGGCATGAGCAGAAACCATATGGCGAAGACATCCAGCAATGGCGGCAAGATCCAGTTGAAGTGGGTGCGCTCGGCGATTTGCGCGCCGGTGAAGCAGAAGAAGGTGGTCAAAGGCCTGGGCTTTACCCGGCTGAATCAGGTCATCGAGCGCCCGGATACCCCCGCCATTCGCGGGATGGTGGCCAAGGTGCCCCATCTGGTGGAAATTGTGAAGTGAAGTGGAGACGTACTAGCTACGTCTCCACAGGAACTCTTATGAACCTTTCCAACATTCGCGCGCCGAAAAAGGCCTCGGAGAAACGCAAGCGCGTCGGGCGCGGCATGGGCTCGGGCATGGGCAAAACCTCCACCCGCGGCCACAAGGGCCAGCGCTCGCGCAGCGGCTCGCGCATGCTGCGCGGCTTTGAAGGCGGCCAGATGCCGCTGCACCGCCGCATGCCCAAGCGCGGCTTCACCAACATCTTCCGCAAGGAATATGCCATCGTGAACCTGGAAAAGCTGGCGGCCCTGGGCGAAACTACCATCAATCCTGAGGTCCTGCGCAAGGCCGGGGTAATCAAGACCGCGCTTCCGGTCAAGGTCCTGGGCGATGGCGAATTGACCGCCGCCCTCACCGTGCAGGCGCACAAGTTTTCCAAGTCGGCCCAGGAGAAAATCACCAAGGCCGGCGGCAAGTTCGAGGTCTTGCAGTAATGTGGGAGAAATTCTCCAACATCTTTCGTATTCCCGACCTGCGCAAGCGCATTCTGTTCACCCTGGCGCTGCTGGCGGTGTATCGCCTGGGCGGGCACATTCCCACCCCGGGCGTAAATGCCGATAAGCTGCAGCAGTTCTTCGAGCAGAACCGGGGCTCATTCCTCGGATTCGTAGATCTGTTTTCTGGCGGCCAGCTGCGCCGCCTTACCATCTTCGCCCTGGGCATCATGCCCTATATCACCGCCTCCATCATTCTGCAGCTGCTCACCGTGGTCTATGAGCCGCTGGCCAAGCTGCAGAAAGAAGGCGAGCTGGGCCGCAAGAAGATCACCCAGTGGACCCGTTACCTCACCCTCGGCCTGAGCGCGGTGCAGTCGCTGGCCATCGCCATCAGCCTGGGCAAGGCCGGCGATTTCGTGGTCAACCCCGGCCCCGCTTTCATTCTGATGACCATGCTCACCCTCACCACCGGCAGCGTCTTCATCATGTGGCTGGGCGAGCAGATTACCGACCGCGGCATCGGCAACGGCATGTCGCTGCTCATCTTCGCCGGCATTGTGGTTGGCCTGCCGCGCGGCGTCGCCGATCTCTATGACAAGGTCAAGAATGACGCCTGGGGCACCTTCACCGCCCCGGCCATGATCCTGCTGGTCGCGCTGATGATCGCCGTGGTCGCCTTCATCGTCTACGTCGAGCGCGCCGAGCGCCGCATTCCGGTGCAGTACGCCAAGCGCGTCGTAGGACGCAAGGTCATGGGCGGGCAATCCACCCACCTGCCTCTGCGGGTCAACGCCGGCGGGGTCATGCCCGTGATCTTCGCCTCCTCGATTCTCACTTTGCCGCAAACCGTCGGCTATGGCTTGCGCGACAACCGCTACTTCGGCGGCCTGATGCATGCCCTGGGCTGGGGCGAGCCCCTTTACACCCTGCTCTATGCTTTAGGCATCATCTTCTTTGCCTATTTCTATGTCTCCATCGTCTTCAACCCGAACGAAGTCGCCGACAACATGCGCAAGTACGGCGGCTTCATTCCCGGCATCCGCCCCGGCAAGCGCACCGCCGACCACATTAACGAGATCCTCACCCGCATCACCTTGGTGGGCGCGCTTTACCTGATCATTATTTCCTTCATCCCCGAGTGGATGATCGCCGGTATTCACCTGAATCACCTGCCCGGCGCGCTGGGCGGGTTTTTTGAAAAATTGCCCACCTGGGTCACGAACGGCCTGGGCGTCACCTTTTATTTTGGCGGCACTTCCCTGCTGATCGTGGTGGGCGTGGCCATGGATACGGTCACCCAGGTGGAGGCGCAGCTCATCATGCGCCATTACGACGGGTTCAGCCAGCGCAGCGGGCGCATACGCGGCCGCCGCTCCTGGGCTTGACCCTGCAGGAAACAGGTTTGCGGTTTCCTGGGGCTCAGAGTTCTTAGGGCAGAAATCGGCGGTAGCCCCCGGCGGGTGCGGGCTTGGGGGCGCAGCTGGAGATCAACGGGAGGCTCGAGGTCCGTTCGATGGCAGAGGAAACCTCGCGCAGCGTCGGGCCCATTGTGTTGCTGGGCGCTCCGGGCGCCGGCAAGGGAACGCAGGCCAAGCGGATCGCCGCCCGTTACGGCATCCCGCACATTTCGACCGGCGACCTGTTGCGGGATGATGTCGAGCGCGGCACGCCCCTGGGGTTGCAGGCGAAAGATGTCATGGCGCGGGGCGAGCTGGTCTCCGACCACCTGGTCTGCGACATGGTCAAGGAGCGCTTGCGCCAGCCCGATTGCCGCCGCGGCTTTCTGCTCGATGGCTTTCCCCGCACCGCGGCCCAGGCCCGCTGGCTCGACATGTTCTTGGAGCGCGAGTTCTTTGACAAATTGCCCAAGGCCCGGCACTGGCCGATTGTGATCCGCATCGCGGTGGATTATAATTACCTTTTCCGCCGGCTGACCGGCCGCCGCACCTGTCTCGCCCAGGGGCACATCTATAACGTCTATTTCCAGCCACCTCGCGTCGCTGGCATCTGCGACGTGGACGGTTCCGAGCTGGTTACCCGCAATGATGACCGCGAGGATGTGATTCGCGAGCGTCTGGCCGCCTACGAGCGCCAGACCCGGCCGGTGGCAGAGTATTATCAGAAGAAGGGCCGCCTGGTGGATGTTTGCGGCGACCTGCCGGTGGAAGAGGTCGCAGCCCGGATTCTTCAGGTGATCGAAGGCCACATCCCGCAAGCGCCCCAGGGTGGCGCCGCAAGCGGCACGGCGCAGATCGGGCCACAGAAATAAAGAATGGCGATTGTGTGCAAATCAGCGGCGGAGATTGACAAGATGCGGCGCAGTGGCCGCATGGTGCGCCAGGTGCTCGATCATGTGCGCTCGCTGGTCTCGCCCGGAGCCAGCACCATGGACCTGGAGCATGCCGCCGAGCGCAAGATCAAGGAGCTCGGGGCCAAGCCCGCCTTCAAGGGATTCTACGATTATCCCTGCGTGCTTTGCACCTCGATCAATGACGAGATTGTGCACGGCATCCCGTCGGAAAAGCGCACGCTCAAGGCGGGCGACATCGTCTCCATTGATTGCGGCGTGGTGCTCGATGGCTACTACGGCGACGCTGCCATCACCGTGCCGGTGGATGGCTCGCTGCCGCCGCAGGTGGAAAAGCTGCTGCAGGTGACCGAGGCCTCGCTCTACAAAGGAATCGAGCAGGCGCGCATCGGCAACTCGGTGGGCGATGTCGGCGCCGCGGTGCAGGAATATGTCGAGGCCAACGGCTTCAGCGTGGTGCGCGAGTTCGTCGGCCACGGCATCGGCACCCGCCTGCATGAGGAGCCGCAGGTGCCGAACTTCGGCCTGCGCGGCCACGGCGCCCGCCTGCGCGACGGCATGGTGCTGGCCATTGAGCCTATGGTGAATTCCGGCCGGCCGGAAACCCGCGTGCTCGACGATAAGTGGACCGCCGTCACTGCCGATGGCAGCTGCAGCGCCCACTTCGAGCACTGCGTCGCCGTGACCAAGGATGGGCCGGTGATTTTGACGCAGTAAACAAGCCGTCAGCACTCAGCAGTCAGCCCTTCGTCAGGCTTTAGCCGAAGAAGAGCGCAGCGGGCACCTAGTTTCGATGGTTGGGCTGAAGGCTGAATGCAGAGTGCCGGCACAAGGGGTCAATGAGCAAAGAAGACGCGATTGAAGTTGAGGCGTTTGCGCGGCGTCTGAGCCGCGCGCCGAAATCCCGAGCGCAGCGAGGGATCTCTGCAGCAGAACATTTTCAGGGGGTCAATGAGCAAAGAAGACGCGATTGAAGTTATGGCAACGGTCGTCGAGCCGCTGCCCAACGCCATGTTCCGGGTGGAACTCGAAAACAAGCACCAGGTGCTGGCCCATGTTTCCGGCAAAATGCGCAAGAATTTTATCCGCATTCTGCCCGGCGACAAAGTGGCAGTCGAGCTTTCCCCCTACGACCTGAATCGCGGAAGGATTGTGTATCGTTATAAGTGACCGCGCTTTGCCGGCGTGAGCCCGCAGCGGTCATTCTGAGCAAAGCGAAGAGCTGAAAGCGGGGTTTCATGAAAGTCCGGGCATCGGTAAAGAAAATTTGCGATAAGTGCAAGGTCATCCACCGCAAGGGCGTGGTGCGGGTGATCTGCGTAAACTCCAAACACAAGCAGCGCCAAGGCTGAAAAGGAATAATTATGGCACGCATTGCTGGCGTGGACCTGCCGCGCAACAAGCGCTCGTTCATCGCGCTCACCTACATTTACGGCATCGGGGTTCCCCGCGCTTCCCGCATTCTCGACGAGGCCAAGGTGGACCCGATGAAGAAGGTCCAGGACCTGGGCGAGGATGAGGTCAACCGCATCCGCCAGGTCATCGAAGGCGAAGGCATGGTGGAAGGCGATCTGCGCAAAGATGTGCAGATGAACATCAAGCGGCTGATCGAGATCGGCTCCTACCGCGGATACCGCCACCGCCGCAATCTGCCCGTGCGTGGGCAGCGTACGCACACCAACGCGCGCACCCGCAAGGGTCCACGCAAAGGCACCGTCGCCACCCGCAAGAAAGCGACGGCAAAAACATAAAACCAGCCTTTAGCCGTTAGCCGTTGGCTTTTCGCCGCGGCTTCAGCTAAGGGCCAAACGCTAAAGGCTAACTATGGCAAAAACCCCAGCAGCATCCGGAAGCCCGGCGGCGCCGGAGAAAAAAGGCAAGAAGAAGCAGTTCAAGAAAAAGGAGCGCAAGCACGTACCGTTCGGCATTGCGCACATCCAGGCCTCGTTCAACAACACCATCGTGACCATTTCCGATCCGGCGGGGAACGTGCTCTCCTGGAAGAGTTCGGGCTCGCTCGGCTTCCGCGGCTCGCGCAAGGGCACCCCCTTCGCCGCCCAGCAGGCCGCCATGAACGCCGCCAACCAGGCGCGCGATCATGGGGTGCGTTCGGTGGAAGTGCGGGTCAGCGGTCCCGGCTCGGGCCGCGAGTCGGCCATCCGCGCATTGTCCGCGGCGGGCATTGACGTACGCGTGATTCGCGACGCCACTCCCATTCCGCACAACGGCTGCCGCCCGCCCAAGCGGAGAAGGGTATAACCGCTTTCAGCCATCAGCGATCAGCAAGATTGCTGCTTTGGCTGACAGGCTGACAGTTGTAGGCTGAAAGTTGATTTCGTCCGGGACGAAGGGTGAAGCCAGGGCTCCCAACAAGGCCGGTTTTGGCTGCTTGGGATCGAAACCTGTAAACCGGACATCTAATAGGAGAAGAAAACTTGGCACGCTATACCGATCCCGTCTGCCGTCTTTGCCGCCGCGAGGGCATGAAGCTCTTCCTCAAAGGCGCCAAGTGTTTCAGCGACAAATGTCCCATTGAGAAGCGCAACTTTGCTCCCGGCCAGCACGGCAAGGACCGCAAGGCCAAAGTCGTGGGCTATGGGCTGCAGTTGCGCGAAAAACAGAAAACCAAGCGGATGTACTTCACCCAGGAAGGCCAGTTCCGCAACTATTTCGAAAAGGCCGCCCGCACCAAGGGTGTGACCGGCGAAATGCTCTTGCAGCAACTCGAACGCCGCCTGGATAACGTCGTGTACCGCCTGGGCTTCGGCATGTCGCGCCGCCAGGCCCGCCAGCTGGTGCGCCACGGTCACGTCGCCGTCAACGGACGTAAGGTGAACATTCCCTCCTACGAAGTGAGCGTGGGAGAAGAGATCACCATCCGCGAAGCCAGCCGCAAGACGCCGCTGCTGGAGCAGGCCAAGGAGTTTGCCAGCCATCAGACCGTGCCTACCTGGCTGGAAGTTGACCGCGACAATTTCAAGGGCCGGGTGCTCTCGCTGCCCAAGCGCGACGAGATCCAGATGCCGGTCAATGAGCAGTTGATTGTGGAGTTGTATAGCAAGTGACCGCGCTTTGCGGGCGTGAGCGGAGCGGGAGCCCGCAGCGGTCATCCTGAGCGAAGCGGGCGCGCAAGCGCTCGCCAAGTCGAAGGATCTGCATTCTTGGTCCAGTACATTCGCGCCAGATCAGCCTTTGTTCACGTTGACCTGAGTTGGACCACTCAGCGAGTGACATCGAGCCACATGGCCGGAGGAGAATGACATGCTTTGGAAAGGCTTTCAGAAACCCAAGCGTCTTGCAGTAGATACTTCCACCCTCACCGATAAGTACGGCATGTTCTGGGCGCAGCCCTTCGAGCGCGGCTTCGGCACCACCATCGGCAACGCCCTGCGCCGCGTGCTGCTCAGCTCGATTGAAGGCGCGGCCATCACCGCGGTTAAGATCGAGGGCGTGCTGCATGAGTTCCAGTCCATCCCCGGTGTAGTCGAGGACGCGACCGACATCATCCTCAACCTCAAGCAGGTTCCCTTCAAGCTGAGCGGCGATGCTCCCAAGGCCATCTACCTGCGCGCCGAGCAGCCGGGTGTGGTCACCTCGGGCATGATCGAGGCTGACGCCGACGTCGAAGTCCTCGACAAAGATGTCTACATCGCCACCGTCAGCGAAGGCGGCCGCCTCGATATGGAGATGCGGCTGAAGCGCGGACGCGGCTACGTCTCCGCCGACAAGAACTTCGATGAAGACCTGGGCATCGGCTTCATTCCCATTGACTCCGTTCATTCGCCGGTGCGCAAGTGCAACTACACCGTAGAAGCCGCGCGCCTCGGTCAGATCACCGACTACGACAAGCTCACCCTCGAAGTGTGGACCAACGGCTCCATTCTGCCCGCCGATTCCATCGGCCTGGCGGCCAAGCTGCTCAAAGACCACATGAACATCTTCATCAACTTCGAGGAAGATATCGAGACCACGGCGGTGGCTGACGACCGCAAGCCTGAGATTCGCAACGAGAATCTCAACCGCTCGGTCGAAGAGCTGGAACTTTCGGTGCGCAGCTACAACTGCCTGAAGAACGCTAACATCCAGACCATCGGCGAGCTGGTGCAGAAGACCGAGGCCGAGATGCTCAAGACCAAGAACTTCGGCCGCAAGTCGCTGAACGAAATCAAAGAAATTCTTTCGTCCATGGGTTTGAGCCTGGGCATGAAGATTGACGAGCACGGCAACGCCGTGCCCGGCCCCACCTCGAACCAGATCTTGCCGGCCTCGATGTACGGCCCCGACGATCAGCTCTAATCCAGGCTGAAAACCGGGAACTGTGGAGCAGGAGCTGAAAGACATCCTCCGTAGAGACGTAGCTTGCTACGTCTCTCGCAAAAAGGAACCGTCATGCGTCACAAAGTTGCAGGCTACAAACTGGGACGTACCACCGCCCACCGCCGCTCCCTGCTGCGCAACCTGGTCACCTCGCTCATTATGGAAGAGCGCATTGAGACCACGGTGCCCAAGGCCAAGGCCATGCGCCCGCAGGTCGAGAAGATGATCACCCTCGGCAAGCGCGGCGACTTGGCCGCTCGCCGCCAGGCCCATGCCTACCTCATGACCCGCGAGGCCGTGAACAAGCTGTTCGAGACCATCGGCCCGCGCTTCGGCGACCGCGAAGGCGGATTCTCCCGCATCATCCGCTCGGGCTGGCAAAAAGGCGATGGCGCCGATAAGGCCTTCATCGAGCTGCTGGGCAGCGAGAAGCTGCAGGAAGAAAAGCGCGAGAAGCGGGCCGCCGCCCGCGCCAAGCGCGCCGCCGAAACCAAGAAGGCCATGGAAGAAGCCGAGGCCCAGGCCAAAGTTGACTCCGAAGCCGCGGCCGAAGACAAGAAAAAAGACGGGAAAGAAGCCGGCAAGAAAGAAAAAGAAGAAGAATAGCCCTTCCAGGGAAACGCGGGACCCATGGCTTCCGCGTTTCCTCCTTCATCGTCACCACTCCCGCATCCCAAGCGTAATCTTGCCTTCCCGCCCTGCCGGGTTAGACTTTCCTCAACAGAATGCAGGTCTCCCGCACCCAACTCGCCATCGCCGCCGGCGCCGGCGCGCTCCTGCTGCTGGTTTTTTTCGGCGGGTTGATCTGGCTGAACAATCAGGGGCCAGTGCTCTCGCGCTCCGAGCAGCGCGACCCGCTTTCCGGTATTCCCGATTCCATCACTTTGAATCCGCTTCGTGACCGCTCCTCCGAGCGCGCCGCCGGCCAATTCATTCGCGGCATGCGCGATGGCCACTGCCGCGAGCTGCTCTCCGCCTGGGAGAAGGACTACCGCAAGACCTACGCCAAATTCATCTGCGACTCTGAGGCGCAGCATCCTTTAGTGTCGTGGAAGATCGCCGATTGGGAAGACACGCCCCCGCTGCGCATTCTGCACTACCGCGGCACCCGGCTTGAGACCGCCGGCCAGCCGGCGGCCTATACCGGGTTGTTTTCCCTCACTCTCGAGAACGACGGCGGCGACTGGGTAGTCACCAAGTACGACGCGCTGTACTGAGAACTAGAAACTAAGAACTAGTCTGATGTCGTGAGCTGCAGACTTCCTTTCCAGTCGGCGCCCGTGGAGATGCGCCTTGCGCCCTCGGCAGGAATCGCTACACACGGCGACAGCGTGGCGTTCTATCATCTGAGAACCTTCCATGTCTCAGCCGAGCGAATCAGAGTCCGAGCCTGGCCGTGGTACAGAAAACGCCAGCGCCTCCCGCAACGTTTATGCCTTCGGATTCACCTCTCTCTTCAACGACACGGCCACGGAAATGGCTTACTGGGTGCTGCCGGCCTTCTTGACCTCCATTGGGGCCGGGCCGGCGCAGTTGGGCATTATCGAGGGCATCGCCGAGAGCGTGGCCTCAGGCGCGCAGCTCTTTTCAGGATTTCTTGCCGACCGCATTCCTCGCCGCAAGCCGGTGGTAGTCGGCGGCTACTTCGTGGCCAACGCGGTCAAGCCGCTGCTGGCGCTGGCGACCTCCTGGTGGCATGTGCTGGGCATCCGCTTTGCCGACCGGCTTTCGAAAGGCATTCGCAACACGCCTCGCGATGTCATGGTGGCAGAGTCAGTCGATAAGTCGCGGCTGGGCTCGGCCTACGGACTCATTCAGGCTCTCGACTCGGCCGGGGCGGTGCTGGGTCCGCTGGCGGCGCTGCTCTTGCTCGAGCATTACAAATTGCGCACCGTCTTCTGGGCGGCGGCGATTCCCGGCGCCCTGTGCGTAGCGGTGGCGGCCATCTGGATCCGCGAGACCGGGTGGCGCCGCGAGGCGCGGGCGCAGCAGCCGCAGCCGCTTTCCATCTGGCAATTGCATCTGCCGGGCAAGTTCTATGTGGTCCTGGCGGCGGTGACGTTGTTTTCGCTGGGCAACTCGAGCGACATGTTCCTGGTGCTGCGGGCGCAGAACATGGGCATACCGGTCGGGCACGTGCCGCTGCTGGGGTTGGTTTTCAATGTGATGTACACGCTGTTCTCCTGGCCGGCGGGGCGACTGAGCGACCGGCTCTCGCGACGCACCCTGGCCGCGGCGGGCTATCTGGTGTTTGCCGGCGTGTATTTCGTCTTCGCGCTGGCGCCTTCGACGCTGGCGATCTGGATGGCCATGGCCTCGTATGGCCTGTTCTACGCGCTGACCAATCCGGTGCTGAAGGCGCTGGTCGTCGAGGCGATCGAGCCCGGCGCGCGGGGCCGGGCGCTGGGCATTTATTTTTTTGTAACCAGCGTGGCGATCCTGATCGCCAGCCTGGTCACCGGCGAGCTGTGGAAGGTGTATGGCGCGCGCATACCCTTCCTGCTTTCAGGTGGCCTCGCCCTGGCCGCCGCAGCCATGTTGTTGATTTCTCGCTGGGCGCGCGGAACCAAATTGGCCTAATGTTCCCGCGGGAACACATTGTGCATACAGAAGTGTGCATACAGTTTTGTGATGACACGCAAGTCTATGAAAAGAGGGCGGGACGAACAAAAAGTGAGCTGCCGGGCAGGGCCCTATCAGGCTGCATAATGGGGGCAAGGGTCCTACATAAATGCCTGAGAAAAACATGGAGCTGAAACGACCTGGGTTTTCCGTGGTGGCGGGCCTGCTCGCGGTTTGCCTCTCGTCTTTCTGCTGGGGGCAAGGCCAGAGGAAAATCATCATTGATCAGGATGGCGCCGGACCGGCGGGCACAGATCAAACCGCGATGCTGCTGCTGATTCAGTCGCCGCAGACGCAGGTACTCGGCATCACGGTGGTGACCGGAGATCAGTGGCTCAGGGCGGAGCTCGCCCATACTCTGCGCATGCTCGAGCTGATTGGGCGCACCGACATTCCCGTGATGGCGGGGGCCGAGTACCCGCTCATCCGGCGCAAGGCTGAGACCGAGCTTTGGGAACAACGCTATGGTTCAGTGACGTGGCTGGGGGCGTGGAATGCTAAGACATACCATCCGCCGGATGAGCTGGGAGAGATGCCCGAGGGGCTGCCTGGCGCCAAGCCCGCCGAGGAAGACGCCGCCCACTTTCTCGTGGGTGCGGTGCGCAGGTATCCGGGCGAGGTGACGATCTATGCCGGCGGGCCCATGACCAACCTGGCGCTGGCGATTTCGATTGATCCGGAGTTTCCCCGCCTGGCCAGGGAGCTGGTCTTCATGGGAGCGAGCCTGAATCCGCAGACGACCAATCCGGAATTTCTGAACAACCCGCGGCATGAATTTAACTTGTGGTTCGACCCGGAGGCGGCGCACATCGTGCTGCGGGCGCCGTGGAAGAAAATCACCTGCACGCCGGTCGATATCTCGGTGAAGACCAATCTGAACCTGCAACTCATCAACCGGGTTAAAGCGGGCGACTCTGCGGCGGCGCGTTACATCGGCAAGTATTCTCATCTGACCGGCGAGTACAACTATCTGTGGGACGAACTGGCGGCGGTGGCATGGCTCGACCCCAGCGTGATTACCCGAAGGGAAACACGTTTCATGGATGTGGACCTGGACCGTGGCGCAGGCTACGGCAGTGTCCTTACCTGGGTGATGGGAGATCGGCCAAAGATCGCCGTGCAGCCGGTAGAGATTGAGGTAGATCTCGACCGGCAGCGTTTTTATGACGAATTTGTGAAGTTGCTGACGGCTGAGACGCCCAAATGAAGAAGGAATGACCTTTGCCTGGGCGCCCGTGGGGCGCGACTGCAGATATGGCTGGAAGGCGATCTATTTCGGCGATGGCGGCGGGGCTGGCGGCCTGGCTTTGGCTGATGCCCGGGACTCTTTCTGAGCTTTCAGCCCAAAGCACAGGGCACAAACTGCGTTATGCGAGCTTTGATTTGCAGAACACAAAAAAGCCGGTTGCTCGTGATCAGTATGCCGGCGATGAAGTCTGCGGCTCGTGTCACCGGGATAAGCTCGAATCCTTTTTCCGGACAGCCCACCACTTGAGCTCGCGAGAAGCCACGGCGGACTCCATCGCCGGCACATTTGCTGCCGGCGCAAACATTCTCAGCACGTCGAATCCGGGGCTGCGTTTCCGCATGGAGGCCAAGGGCGGCCAGTTCTACGAGACCGCGATCTGGGGAGTTGCTCCGGATACAACCACGCAAACGGCGCCCATTGATCTGGTTGTCGGTTCAGGGAGAAAGGGGCAAACCTATCTCTACTGGAAAGGCGACCGGCTTTTTCAGCTTCCCGTTTCTTACTGGGTTGAGGTGAAGCAATGGGTCAACAGCCCGGGCTACGAAGACGGCGATGCCAATTTTGACCGGCCGGTGGTGGGGCGCTGCCTGGAGTGTCACGCCTCTTACGCCGAGCTGCTGACGGACTCGCAACTGGACAACCGCTACAACAAGACCAGCCTGGTGCTGGGCATCGCGTGCGAAAGGTGCCATGGGCCGGGGCGCGAGCACGTGGCGCGGCACCAGCCGGGTTGGGCGGGCAATGCGGCAGAAGCCATCGTGAATCCGGCGAAGCTCGGGCGCGACCGCCAGGTGGAGGTTTGCGCGCAGTGCCACGCGGGCATGCGCTACCCGATTGCAGCCGCCTTTTCCTACGTGCCGGGGCAGCCGCTGGATGAGTACCTGGACCCCGACCGGTCCGATCCCAACGCGCAGATTGATGTGCACGGCGGCCAGGTTGCGCTGTTGAAGAAGAGCCGGTGTTACCAGTCGGCGGCAATGACATGTTCCACCTGCCATGATGTTCATCAGCCGCAGCGCGATGCGGCGGCGTTTTCCGGCCGGTGCCTGAGCTGCCACAAGATGCAGGACTGCGGCCTGTTCTCGAAGGCGGGAGCCAGGATTGCCGGCGGCTGCGTCGGCTGCCATATGCCGGTGCAGGAGTCAAAGGCGATTGTCAGCGATTCGAGGGGCGAGCGGATTCGGGCGAGGGTGAGGACGCACTGGATCAAGGTTTATCGGCCAGGCGGGGCGGGGGAATGAGTTGTTTTCCGTTGCGCTCTATGGGCGCCGCCACGGAGTTGACGCCGGTAGTGGCATGGCTGAAAGCCATGCCCACCCACTTTCATTCCCGCTTCCCGCAAAGGCGGCGGAGTCAGTTCGACGACCTGGACAGGAACAGCCAGAGCAGGAGCTGGGCGGCGAGGGCGGCGCAGCTATCGAGGACGGCATCCTGCCAGCGGCCGGTGCGCGAGGGCAGGTAGCTCTGGTGCCACTCGTCGAGGCTGGCGACCAGCGCGGTCATAAGGAAAGAGACGCGGGCCCAGGCGAAAGACCAGCGGGGCGGGAGAAGGCGGAGGTCCGGGGAGGCACCGCCAGCGGGCAAGGGCGCTGGCTCCTCAGTGTGAGCCTTGCTGGCGGGCGAGGGCCTGCCCTGAGCTTGTCGAAGGGGCACCCGCCTGCCACCCACGGGAATGGTGGCGCGCCAGGCGCGGAAGAGCAGCCAGCTGAGTACGCTGTAGCCGACCACGTGGCCGGTTTTGCGCAGGGCATGGTTCCAGACCAAAAAGCGGGCGCGATCCATGCCGAACAGAAAATGGAATAAGGGATAAAGATAGCGGAAGGTGTGCTCGGCCGAGCCCAGGTTGGTGGATTCGAGAACGATGACTCCCAGCCAGATGAGGGCGGGAATCCACGCCTTCCAGATTTCCTTGCGGGCAGAGGTCAAGCGGCGGCCTCGCGGGGCTTATTCCGCCGCATAGTTGGGGGCTTCGCGGGTAATAACCACGTCGTGGACGTGGCTCTCGCGCAATCCGGCCACGCTGATGCGCACAAAGCGCGCCTTCTGCAAGAGTTCAGGGACGGTGGCGCAGCCACAATAGCCCATGCCGGACTTCAGGCCGCCGACCATCTGGTGAACGATCATGGCGACCGAGCCGCGATAGGGCACGCGGCCCTCGATGCCTTCGGGCACCAGCTTGCCCAGGCGGTTGGCGTCGTCGCTGGGGCCGGTCATGGCGGCAGAGGCTTCGCCTTCGGTGGTCTGGAAGTAACGCTCGCTGGAGCCGGCGGCCATGGCGCCGATGGAGCCCATGCCGCGATAGGACTTGAAGCTGCGGCCCTGGTAGAGAATCAGCTCGCCGGGACTTTCGTCGGTACCGGCGAACATGGAGCCGATCATGACGGCGCTGGCGCCGGCGGCGAGGGCCTTGGTGATGTCGCCCGAATACTTGATGCCGCCATCGGCGATGATGGGGACTGCGGCGTCTTTGGTGGCGCGGTAAGCCTCGGCGATAGCGGTCATCTGGGGCACGCCGGCGCCGGTCACCACGCGCGTGGTGCAGATGGAGCCGGGGCCGATGCCGACCTTGATGGAGTCCGCGCCGGCGCGAGTGAGTTCACAGGCGCCGTCGAAGGTGCCGACGTTGCCGGCGATCAGGTCCACCTCCGGCAGCTTGGATTTAATCACCTTGATGGCTTCGAGCACCCGGCCGGAGTGGCCATGGGCGCTGTCAATGGCCAGCGCGTCCACTTTGGCCCGCGCCATTTCCTGCGCGCGCTCCAGAAAATCGCCGGTCGCGCCGATGGCCGCGCCCACTCGCAGGCGGCCGTGAGAATCCTTGGCGGCGTTGGGATACTTCAGTTTCTTCTGAATGTCTTTAACCGTGATCAGGCCCTTGAGCATGTAGTGGTCATCGACCACCAGCAATTTTTCCACCCGATGCTGATGGAGAATTTCTTCCGCATCTTCGAGCGTGGTGCCCACCGGAACGGTGATCAGATTTTCCTTGGTCATGACCTGGCGGATGGGAATATCGAAGCGGCTCTCGAAGCGCAGATCGCGGTTGGTAAGGATGCCGACCAGCTTGCCTTGCTGGGTAATGGGAACGCCGGAAATCTTGTACTTGCGCATGACCTCGAGCGCGTCGGAAACTTTATCGTCGGGCGACATGGTGACGGGATCCACGATCATGCCGCTCTCCGAGCGCTTGACCTTATCCACTTCGTTGGCCTGCTGCTCGATGGAAAGATTGCGGTGAATGATGCCCAGGCCGCCCTGCTGCGCCAGCGCGATGGC
This sequence comes from Terriglobales bacterium, assembly GCA_035517775.1. Classification (GTDB taxonomy): domain Bacteria; phylum Acidobacteriota; class Terriglobia; order Terriglobales; family Acidobacteriaceae; genus DATIYF01. Next base: position 9,159 of record DATIYF010000056.1, on the reverse strand, counting down.
CATATGAGACTCGGTGACCGTATCCATGGCGGCGCTGATGATGGGAATGTTCAGCCGGATGTTGCGCGTAAGCTGGGTCTGAGTATTGGCGCGGGCGGGTACGACATCGGAGCGGGCGGGAAGCAGCAATACGTCATCGAAGGTGAGAGCCTCGGGGACAGGAAAATGAATCATAGTTGTCTCACGCCAGCGGGATGAGGTTCTATTTTAGCAGGCGGAATAATTCCGGCGGAGATCAGGTTGGCAGGGGACTCGCAAGGGTCTGAAACCTGTACGCGGAAACAGCTTCTGTGGGGTGCTCAATTTCAGTTTTCATTTTTTGGAGATCAGTTCCCGGGAAGCGGTTCTCAGTTCTCGGATGGCTGCATTTTGGGGCCGCTGAGCAACGAATGGGCACGCATCCGGGCGTTTGTTTTTTGGCCATACAGGGCGTATATTAGGGTTTTGAAACTGTTGTGTAGTTACCAGCATTTGGCGAGACACACCAGTGGGCGCAAGCCCACTTTTTAGTTTCGGGTTCGCCTTGGACTGCGCCACAGCCTGCTAAGTCATTGGCTACATGGCACTTGAGATTGACAAAGTGCGGGAGATCGCGGAGCGGGTAGCGGCCTCGAGCGGGCTGGAAGTGCTAGATGTGGAGATGCGCGGCGGGGGCAACTCCCGCCGGCTGCGCATTGTCATTGACAGGACCGCAGTTGGTGGCGCCCAGGCGGCGGAAGCGCACGCCGGGCTAACGGACCAGTACGGCGGGGTCACGCACGAGGACTGCGCCAACCTGAGTCGCGAAGTGGGAACCATTCTCGACGTTGAGGAGGTGGTGCCCGGCGGGTCGTATGTGCTGGAGGTTTCTTCGCCGGGACTGGACCGCAAACTGGTTCGGCCGGGAGACTATGAGCGCTTCACCGGAAGCCTGGTGAAGCTCACCACCCGGCAACCGGTGAACGGTAATCGCCACTTTGAAGGCAGGCTGCGGCGCTTTAGCGGCGGCCGCCTGACGCTTGAGCTGGGCGCGGTCCAGAAGAAGCAAAAAGACGGCAGCCAGCCGGCGCAGAAGCTGGACATTGAATTGGCCAACGTGGAGAAGGCCAATCTGGTGCCGGAGATCTAGGGAATTTGGTAATTGGGCAATTTTGTAATCTGAGAGCTTCCGGAGGGTGATTCGGGACGGAGCGCTGGGTCAGTTTCTCCAGTTTTCATATTACAAAATTACCCGAGCATCAGATTTGCAAGTGGTTTTCCTATGCCAAGCGAGCTCTACAACACGATTGATGCTCTGAGCAAAGAAAAGGGCATTGATCCGCAAATTGTAGTCAACGCGGTGGAAGACGCGATTGTGGTGGCCACGCGCAAGTACTACAAGACCCAGGAAAATCTGCGCGCTGAGCTGGATAAAGAGAGCGGCAAGATCAGCGCTTTTGCGGTGCGGACGGTGGTGGAAAGCCCGGAGCAGGTAGAAGACCCGCTGCTGCAGGTGACGCTGGAAGAGGCGCGCAAAGTGGACCCCAGCCTGGAAGTGGGCGGGGAGATGCGTATTCCGAAGCCCACCGAGGGCATTCTGGGGCGCATTGCGGCGCAACTGGCCAAGCAGGTGATCTTCCAGAAGGTGCGCGAGGCGGAGCGCGATACGGTTTACAACGAGTACATCGGGCGGGTGGGCGAGATCGTGAACGCCACGGTGAAGCGCATCGAAGGCCCGGACGTGATCTTCGATATCGGCAAGGCGGAAGCGCGCATGCCGCGCAAGGAGCAGTCGCGGCTGGAGTCGTTCGCCATGGGCGAGCGCGTGCGGGTGGTGATTGCGCGGGTGGAAAAAGCCTCGAAGGGGCCGGCAGTGGTGGTATCGCGGGCCGCGCCGGAACTGGTGCAGCACCTGTTCCAGACGGAAGTTCCGGAAATCTACGACGGCACGGTGGTGATTCGCGCCATTGCCCGCGAGGCCGGGGAGCGCACCAAGATCGCAGTCATGTCGAAAGATAAAGACGTTGATGCGGTGGGCGCCTGCGTGGGCATGAAGGGCATGCGGGTGCAATCCATCATCCGCGAGCTGCGCGGGGAAAAGATTGACATTATCGAGTACCACGAAGATGCGGTGACCTTCGCGGAAAAGGCGCTGCAGCCGGCCAAAGTGAGCCGGGTCACGGTGCTCGATCAAGGTGAAAAGCACCTCGAAGTAGTAGTGGATGACAGCCAGCTTTCCCTGGCCATCGGCAAGAAGGGACAGAACGTCCGCCTGGCGGCCAAGCTGCTGGGCTGGAAGATTGACATCAAGAGCGAAGAAGAAAAGCGGCAGGAGGTGGAGCAGCAGATGTCGGCGCTGGTTGCGCCTACGGCTACTCCGCTGGAGAGCGTTGCCGGGCTGGGTGAGGGCCTGATCGAGAAGTTGAGCGCGGCCGGCATCAGCACGGTGGAAGCACTGGCTGACATGACGCCGGAGCAGTTGGAGGCGATCGAGGGAATCGGGCCCAAGACGGTGGAAAAAATAAGCCTGGCGGTGAATAATTACTTCTCCAACCTGGAGGGCGGCGGCGCGGCCGAGGCTGCCGAAGCAGCCGCGGAGGAGCCGGAAGCGGCGGCGGAAGCGCCAGCAGCTGAAGCGACAGAAGAGCCGCAGCAGGCGGCCGAAGAAGCGGCGCCCGCAGAGGAGACTCCAGTCTCCGCAGAGGGCGATCCAGCTGCCGGGGAGACGGCTTTAACGGCTGCCGAGGAAGAGGCAGCCTCCACCGAGAGCACTGGCGAGCCCGAAGAACCGGCAGCCGCCGAGGACGACAAGTAGGGTTTCGCAGTAAGGCGCACACAGACACCGTGAGGTTGACATGAAGACTTAGCGGGAGAGCGGAGGCACGGAAGGGCGGATGAGTAAGATTCGAATCAACGATCTGGCCAGAGAACTGGAAGTCAAGAGCAAGGCGATTCTCGATGTGCTGGCTGAAGTCGGAGTCACGGAAAAGAAGACGCACTCCAGTTCACTGGAAGACCACGAAGCCGAGAAGGTGCGGGAGCATTTCCGCAAGACCGGCGAGGCGCAGGCTGCCAAGTCCACGCGCGCGGGCCGCGGCGAGAGTGGCTCTGAAATCAAGACCAAGGTAGATCTCTCACACATTTCCAAGCCGGGCGATGTTCTGAACCTATTGCGCAAGCCGCAGGCTCAGGCGCCAGCCACGCCGCCCGCGCCTCCGCGCCCGGCCGCGCCTCCACCCGCGCCAGTTCAAACCAAGCCTGCGCCTGCGGCTGTGCCGCCGCCGGTTAAGCCTGCGGCGGCCTCTCCGCCGAGGCCGCCGGCGCCGGCTGCGCCCGTCAAGCCGGCGGTGTCAGCCCCGGCGCCTTTGGCGCCACCGCCGGTGAGCGCCGCTCCGCCGGCAGCGCCCGTAATTCAGCGCCCCGCACCGCCTCCGGCGGCAGCTCCGCCGGCGGCCTCGGTCACTCCGGCGCCGGTCGCGGCCAGACCGGCGGCCCCGGCCGCGCCCAGCTCTCCGGCTCCGCGCGTGATCATGCCGCAAACCGGCCCGCGCCCGGTGTACAAAGCACCCATTCGGCCCAGCGCCCCAGCGGCTTCTTCCGGCGCGCCATCTCCGAGCACCTCGGCGGCCCGCCCGATGCAAGGGCGTTCTGTGCCCGGCCGTCCCGTCCCCGGCCAGCCAATATTCCAGCGGCCGCGTCCGGCGGCGCCCACGCCTCGCCCGCCTCTGCGTCCCGGCGAGCGGCGGCCCATGCATCCCACGCGCCAGTCCCCCACCGGCGCGCGCCCGCTCGGAGTCGGTCCCGGCTTGCCTCCTCCGGGTCCGGCGCGCCCCGGCAGCCGTCCCGGTGCTCCGGCACGGCGGCCCGGCCAGCGCTACGTGCCGCGGGGCATAAAAGAAGGCCCGATGAAGGGCTACACGCCGCCACCGCGCATGGTGCTGCCCAGCGAGCCGATGCCGATTACGCGCAGCATTACCATCACGGAGGGCATCAGCGTCAAGGACCTTGCCGAAAAACTCGACATCCGCGCCAAGGACCTGATCGCGCGGCTGCTGGCCAAGGGTGTCTTCGCCACCATCAACCAGACCCTCGACGCTGAACTGGCCAGCGAGATGGCCCGCTTTTTCGGAGCAGAGACCAACGTCATCAGCTTCGAAGAGCAGGCGGCGAAAGATATTTCCGAAGCGGCCGCCGGCGAAGAAGGCGCAGCCTCGGAAGCGGTGCCGCGCCCGCCGGTAGTCACCATCATGGGCCACGTGGACCATGGCAAAACCACGCTGCTCGATTCGATTCGCTCGACCAATGTCGCCGAGGGCGAAGCCGGCGGCATTACCCAGCACATTGGCGCCTACAAGGTCGCAATTCAGGACACTGACTCGCCCGCCTACGGACGCCAGATCGTATTTCTCGATACCCCCGGCCACGAAGCCTTCACCCGCATGCGCGCGCGCGGCGCCAAGGCCACCGACATCGTGGTGCTGGTGGTGGCGGCCGATGATGGCGTAATGCCGCAGACGCTCGAGGCCATTGATCACGCTCATGCGGCCGAGGTACCGATCATTGTGGCCGTGAACAAGATTGACAAGCCCGATGCCCTGCCCGACCGGGTCAAGAAGCAGCTCGCCGACCGCGGCCTGCTGCCGGAAGACTGGGGCGGTACCACCGTGTTTGTAGATGTTTCGGCCAAGCAGAAGACCAATCTGAATCTGCTGATGGAGATGATCTGCCTGGTGGCTGATCTGCAGGAGCTGAAAGCCACGCCCGACCGTCCGGCTACGGGCGTGGTGCTCGAGGCCAAACTCGACCGCGGACGCGGCCCTGTGGCCACAGTTCTGGTGCAGAACGGAACCTTGCACACCAGCGATAATTTCGTTGTGGGCAACGTGTACGGCAAAGTGCGCGCCATGCTCGACGACCGCGGCGCGCAGCTGCAGGAAGCTCCGCCTTCCACTCCGGTGGAGATCCTGGGCATGGAAGGCTTGCCCCAGGCGGGCGATCAGTTCGTGGTGGTGGTGGACCGCGACAAGGCGCGCGGCATCTCTGAATATCGCGAGCAGAAGGCGCGCGAGGCCACCCTGGCCAAGAGTTCGCGAGTTTCCCTGGAAGGCCTGGCGGAGCAGATCAAGAGCGCGGGCATCAAGGAGCTCAACATCATTCTCAAGGGAGACGTGCAGGGCTCGGTGGAGGTGTTGAGCGACCTGCTGGGCAAGCTCTCGAACGACAAGGTCCGGCTGAAGGTGTTGCGCTCGGGCGTGGGCGCCATCACCGAAAGCGACGTGCTGCTGGCCTCGGCGTCGAACGCCATCATCATCGGCTTCAACGTGCGCCCGGAGCGCAAGGCCCAGGAACTGGCCGAGCAGGAGAAAGTGGACATCCGCCTGCACTCGATCATTTACGAACTGCAGGATGAGATCAAGCGCGCTATGAGCGGCCTGCTCGAGCCCACGATCAAGGAAACCTACCAGGGCCGCGCCGAGGTGCTGGAGACCTTCCGCATCCCCAAAGTTGGCACCGTGGCCGGTTGCCGGGTGGCCGACGGCCTAATCAAGCGCGACTCGGAAGTGCGCTTGCTGCGCGATAACGTGGTGATCTTCAAAGGCAAGATCGGCTCACTGCGGCGCTTCAAAGATGATGCCAATGAAGTGCGCAACGGCATGGAGTGCGGCATCGCTATCGCCAACTACGGCGACATCAAAGTGGGCGACGTCATCGAGGCCTTCGTGACCGAGCGCGTGGCCGCGGAAGTGATGGTATAGAGCTTTCAGCTCTTAGCTCTCAGCTTAGGGGGGCGCTTCCTGCGGCGGGGGGTTCCGCAGCCTGGTCAACCGCTTCCGCGCGAGCCCAAGAGCGTGCCCAACGGCTGGGAGCCGGCAGCCCACATGATTGCCTTCCTTACCCTTGAATTGCGTATTGAGCACGCACAATCTCTGAAAGACAAACGCCAGGTGGTGCGCAGCCTGAAAGACCGCCTGCGCGCCAAGTTCAACATAGCCGTCGCGGAGCTGGACGCGAACGGGTTGTGGAACCAGGCCACGCTGGGAGTGGTGAGCGTCTCTGACTCGCGGGACTATCTGGATGGCCTGATGAAAAACGTGGAACGTCATGCGGTCCGGGTCGCCAATAACGGCGGCGCCGAGGTGGCGGACTCGTTCCTGGAATTCTTGTAAACCAGTACCTGGGTTTTCCTTCGTGAGCCTTCGTACTCCTCATGGCGGCGATGGCTGCCCGGAATGCTATCCTGTCGGTCATGCCAAGCCTCAGCCGCTCGCAGCGCCGCTGGCTGTTCATCCTCGTGGCGATCGTGGTGATCGGCTACGCCTCGTTTGCCGGCTACATTTGGCACGCCATGAAGCAGCCGCCGGAGGTCTTCGGGCGGGTGATGTCGCACATGCCGGGGCCGGTGGTGTTCCTGCTCTTCCCTTTTGAGACTTTGTGGACCCATGCCCGAGCCGGCTATCTCCGGATCGGCGATCCGGCCCCCGATTTTACGCTCATGAAGCAGGATAAGAGCGGCACGGTGGAACTCGCCGCTCTCACCGCGCACCAGCCGGTTGTGCTCGTGTTCGGCAGTTACACTTGACCGCCTTTCCGGCGGGAGGTTCTCGCCCTCAATAAACTCTACGAGCAATACGGCAATCGCGTGGCGTTTTATGCGGTTTACATCCTGGAGGCGCATCCCAGCGATGTCTGGCAGATGGAAAGCAACATCAAAGACAAGGTAGTCTTCGCCAGCCCCAAAGATGAAGCCGGGCGGGAAGAGATCGCCGGAACCTGCGTGCGCAAGCTGGGCATTAAGTTCCCCGCCCTTATTGATGGATTCGAGAACAGGGTGGAGAAGGCCTATACCGGCTGGCCCGATCGCATGTACCTGATAGATGCCCACGGCCGCGTGGCCTACAAGAGCAAGCCCGGGCCCTTCGGGTTCAAGCCGGAGGAACTGAAGGCAGCCCTCGGCAGGCTGGATAAACCGTACAGTTTAGACACCCGGTGACGCAGACTCCCTTCCCACCAAAAGAAAAAGCCCGGATGCAGTTGCCTGCCTCCGGGCGGTAATCGCATTTACTAGAAGCTGACTCGGAAGCCAAACTCCATCTGCCGAGGAATATTACCCTGCACCGTGATTGAACCCCAACTACCTGGGCTGGTGATATCAAGGATCGGATCCAGGAGCTGGTTGTGGTTGAGGACGTTGGTAAAGGTGAAGCTGACCTCAGCGTTCACCCGCTCCGTGATATCCACTCTCTTTCTAACGGCGAAGTCAATATTCCAGTAAGGCAGGCCGCGGAACTGGCCCAGACCGCCGGTCCTGGTGTCAATGCCTAAGATCGGAGGCCGGACAGTGGCATAAACCGCCGATGGATCAGCGAAGAGGTTGGGATTGCCGGGCCCAAGGAGGTGTACCGAGTTGCCGCCGGTATACTTGGTAGTTTGCAGGCAGTTGGCATTGTTCACAAAGTTCTCGCCGTCCCCGGCGCCAAACTCCTGTCCGCCGGCACCTGAGACGAAGTCTCCGCCGGTATTGGTGTTGCACCAGATGGGCGCACCGCTACCCACCGACCACTGCGGCGAGAACGTCCACCCACCCAGGACGCGCCCGGCCACTCCGTGTTGCCCCTTGAAGAATGGGGCTTCGTACACCAGAAAGCCGTTATACACCCAGGTGCGGTCGAAATCCTGGACTCCGTACATATTGTTGAGGTCGAAGGGGTCGTTGGCAGTGTATTCGCTGGTGGCCTGGACAAAGGCGCCGGTCCCAAGGGCCTTGCTCCAGGTCAGGTTATGCTGCGAGGTAATTCCATGCCAATCGCCTACCTTCAGCGAGACGAACCCGGCATTGTAGTTTCCATGGCCGATACTGGCATTGACTCCTACACCGCCTGACATTTGTCCGTTGGCGCCGCAAGGCGTCGGATCCGACGATCCCGGGCAAGGGGCGGAACCGGGAATCGGCGAGTTCAACATGCTCCGCGGGAAATTGAAGCCAGGAGCAGTGCCGCCCTGGTCGAGGTCAGACCACAGGTCCCAGACCCGCTGGTTGTAGAAGTTCTGCAGCTCGTTGTTGATGACCGTCGCAGTGCAGTTCCCGGGGCTGCAATAGCCGGTTCCCGCCAGCGCCGTCTCGAAGAAAGGCTGAGGAGCGACTGTTGGGACCACGCTCGCCGCAGCGTTGGCCGCGCAGGTCGCTGCCGAAGTTGCGCAACCCATGGCTTTTTCTACGTTGGCATAAGCAGCGGAAAACGCCTGCCCACCCAACGTCATCATGTACGGCACAGCATTGATGTTGATGGGTTGATATTCGTTATGGATCCAGCGGCTGATGGCCCCGACTTCCAGCGTGATTTTCGAATTGAACTGGTGCTGAATGGTAAAGTCAAACGAGTCCACCGAGTTGGGGCGGAAGTGGGGATCCAGCGCCTCGCCGGCGGCTGCCGCCACGTTGTTGACGCCAGGGTATAGAGGTTGGGGAAGAGTCGGACTTGCTGCCGCCAAGGGCGCCGTGTTGCCGTCAACACCGATGCGGAAGGCGGTATTGAGGTCGGGAGTCTGGGGGCCGCATTGCCCACCGTTGGTATTGAGTGCCAGACGGCACTGAACCGGCTGGATCAAGCCGGTGCCCAGCAGGGGCACCAAAACCAGATCCACGCCGTTCAGGCGGCCATAGATTCGACCGTAGCCGCCACGAAAGACCGTGTTCTTGCCACCCAGGCGGTCGCCCAGATCTGGATTCCACGCCACCGCGATGCGCGGACTGAATGATCCATAGAATGGGAGGTAGGGATACTTTAGCCCGTTCGCGGTGTTTCCCACCAGGGAATAGCCCACGATCGGGTTGTAAACCTGTCCCTGCAACGCGGCGGCCTTGCGGCGCGCCAGATAGGTCTTGAGGTCAATCGGCTGATCCGCTTCATCTACCAACTCAACCTGTTTGCCGGTTTCCTCCACCGGAGGCATTTCCAGCGTCCAGCCCAAACCATAGGTCAGGGTCAAGGACGGTTTCATATGCCAGCTGTCACTGAAATACACGTTGTAGTAAGGAATGGTGCTCTTATCCTGAGCGGGCGTGAGGGGCGGATTGAGGGTCAGATCGTTCCCCGAGCGGGTATACGCAATCTGGGAATCGGTCACGATGCCAAGAATCGCAGCAGCGTACCGGCTATATGTGGTGGAACTGGAGATCGCAGCCGGCAATAAGCCCATATT
>DATIYF010000055.1:0-57744 GCA_035517775.1 Terriglobales bacterium | reverse complement strand
CAGCTCGACAGCCCTGCAACCCTACTCCCCCGCCGCCTTCGGCCATCCAGCACAACCCGTGTGGGGACGGGGCTGTGCCCCGTCCGGTCGAGCGCAGCTCAACAGCCCTGCAACCCTACTCCCCCGCCGCCTTCGGCCCTCTGCGCGGCTTGTCCGCCTCCGCCTCCAGCATGACCGGAGCCGGCCCCGAAATTCCGCCGTCCTTGCGTACCCGCCAGAAGTGCACAATCATCAGCACGGAAGCCACGATCGGAATGCCAATGCAGTGCCAGATGTAGGCCCGCAGCAATGCATTCGCGTCCACAATGGACCCGCCCAGCAGCCCAAAGCGCACGTCGTTATACGGCGTCATTCCCAGCTGATGCCCGAACGGCCCCTCGTGCCCCAGCAGCGGCGTCGCCCGCGCCATGTTCGTGCCCACGGTCACCGCCCAGAACCCCAGCTGATCGTCAGGCAGCAGATATCCGGTGAACGAAAGCAGCAGCGTGAACACCAGCAGCAGCACGCCAATGTTCCAGTTGAATTCGCGCGGCTTTTTGTACGAGCCGGTGAGGAACACGCGAAACATGTGCAGCCAGACGGCGATCACCATCAGGTGCGCCGCCCAGCGATGCATGTTGCGCAGAATCTTGCCGAAGGGAACATCGTGCTCGAGGTAGAGCACGTCGCGGAAGGCCTGCACCTTCGTCGGATGGTAGTAAAACATCAGCAGCACGCCGGTGAAGGTGAGCACAAAAAAGAGATAGAAGGTGATGCCGCCCATGCCCCAGGTGTAGCTGTAGCGCACCGCATCGCGGTTGATCTTCGCCGGGTGCAGATGCAGAAAGACGTTGGAAAGCACGCCCAGCGCCCGGTTTCGCGGCGTGTCATCGTGCTTGTGGCGGAAGATCGAGGTATAGACCTGGGTCTTGGTCGGGTCCTTCAGCCCCTCGATCTGCTCTTTCGCCTTGGCCGGAATGTCGGTCTTCAGCGCCTGGACATCTTCTTTAATGCCGGCACGGACCTTCTCCAGCACTCTGACCTTGTTGCCGTTCTTACCGTTGGAACTCTCTTCAGCCATGTGTACCTCTGATCCATCCCGTACAGACGTAGCTTGCTACGTCTCCTGCGCCTGCTGCGCCCTACGCTTTACCTCGTCGCCCGCCCCACCTCTTAATTGCCCTGCCTCTGGTCATTCCCAGGAGCGCAGCGGCGAGGAATCTGCTTTCATCTCCTCACGACGATAAATACGCCCCGGGATCATTGAACTGCGTCGGCTGCCCCTTGGGCTGCTGATACAAATGCGCCGCATCCACCAGGATCTGCCCATCCGGCGCAATCTCCACGTGGCAACGGTCCATCGGCCGCGGCGCCGGGCCCTCAAAATTAATGCCCTCGCTGTCATACCCGCTGCCGTGGCAGGGGCACTTGAACTTGTTTTCCGCCGGCTTCCAATCGGGAGTGCAGCCCAGGTGCGTGCACTTGGCATAAATCACAAACAGGCGGTCCGGCGTGCGGTCCACCCAGATGCGATATTTCTGCTGCCACTTGGTGTCCACGCCCAGGCCGTAGTCTGAGGGATAGCCGATCTTGAACGAGGTCGCCGGCTCGAACAGCGTGCGCGGAAGAAAGAAGCGGAAGAAGGCGATGAACCACGCGGTAAGAAATGCCGCCACCGAGCTCCATACAAACGCCCGCCGGCCGCGATTGATTTCATTGTCTTCCGGGCCGATTGCCGCAACCCCGGCCGCCGCCGCCGCGCGAGAGGTTCCTACCGCCGGCGTGCCCACATAGCGCGTGGAGACCCCGCTCCGCGCCACCGACGCCGCGGAAGACGTGACCACCGGCGCTTGGGCCGCCGCAGGCCGCGCCGCTGGTGCAGCCGCCGGAGCCGCCGCAGCCGGAGCCGCCGCCGGCTCACCCAGCAGGGCAGTGATTTCCGCGTCATTGAAAGGAGTCAGGTTGTTGCGTTTGCGCCGCGCCTGCTCAGCGGCAATGGAAGACTTGCTCCACTTCTTGCCCGCCGCCACCATCTTGGCTACTTCTTCAGAAATGCCTGCTGAGGGAACTACCGGTGTTGCGGGCGGAGTTGCTGCCGGAGCGGCCGGAGCTGCGGGCGCTGAAGTTGCGGCCGGCGCCGCTGGCGCCGCCGAAGCGCCGTCTCCTCCCTCGCGCTCCCACCACAAGGGCTCCCCGGCTTTGAGGGCGGCGATGTCCTCCTCCGTCAGCAGCGGCAAGCCCGAGCGCTTGCGATATGCCTGCTCGGCGGAAATCACGGAATTATTGAGCGCCTTCCTCGGCCACGGAGGAAGATGCCCGCGCACACCTTTGGTCGCGGTCGGGGCCTCGTCTGCCATCGGTCCTCACCCCACTGAGTTCTGGTCCCTGGGCCCGGTGCTGCTCTTACTTACGTGCTTGCTCCCTAATCCGCAGCCGCGGAACAGCAAACCGCGCTGCATTCGTTGCTCCATCCTGCGGCGCTGCACACCACCTCCGCCAGCGCCGCTATGAATGTAGGTGAATCGTTCAGTCCCGCCGTCATTTCGAAGCGCGTAATGCCCAACCGGCCGGCCTGTTCCCGCGCCTCATGATCAATTTCGCCCAGCGTCTCCACGTGATCTGAGACAAATGAGACCGGTACCACGCAGACTTGCTTCCTTCCTTGAGCGGCCAGCTCGCGCAGCGTCTGCCGCAGCGAAGGCTGCAGCCACCGGCTGGCGCCCACTTTGCTCTGGTAGCATAGCCGGTAAGAGTTCGGCCAGCCTCCCCGCTGCATCACCAGTTCCACCGTTCGCTCGATCTGCCGCTGGTAAGGATCGCCGCGCTCGATCACCGCCGCCGGAACGCTGTGCGCGCTGAAGATCAGTTCCGCCTCGCCGGGTCGCGGAAATCGGGCCAGCGCCGCCTCGATCTTCTCCACCAACGCTTCCAAATAAAGCGGATGCTGGTAGAAATTCTCCACGCAGTGCACCGGAAGTTCGCCTGCATAACACCGCTGCCATTCGTTCAGGCTGCTGCCCGTGGTCGTGGCCGAGTACTGGGGATAAAGCGGAAGCAAAACCACCTCGTCGCACGCCGCCGCCCGCAGTTGTTCGACCGCCTCCGCGGTAAACGGATGCCAGTAGCGCATCGCCACAAAACAGCGCGCCTCCAGGCCGGCGGCATGGAGCGCCCCTTCCAGGGCCCGCGCCTGCTGTTCGGTCAGGCGGCGAATTGGCGAACCGCCGCCAATATGCGCGTAATGCTCCTGCACCTTGCGCGCCCGCGTGGCCGAAATCAGCCGCGCCAGCGCCTTCCGCCCCAGCCGGGCAAAGGGAAAATCAATAATGTCGGGGTCGCTGAAAAGATTAAAAAGGAACGGCTCAATCGCTTCCAGGCTGTCGGGTCCGCCGAGCTGGAAGAGCACCACCCCCACCCGCCGTGCTACGGTCGCCATCCCCTGAGGTCCCTTGCAGAACACAGGATGTTACTCAAAGCAGGCGGGTTCGTCAACGCAGAACTGTGAGAGCTGGCGGCGCTGCTGGCTTCTAAGGTTCAACTGCGCTGTTTTCGAATTTCCTTCGCGCCTGGCTCCCAGCCCGTTGCGCTCAATCGCACTTTGGGTCGCAGTCCCTGGTTACCTCTTCTCTATATTGCTGCGTCTTGCGCCCTGCCGCCGCATCTAACATAATAGAAACATCGTGAGACGACCTATTGAAATAAGGTCGAATGTGGGGACGGACCCTGGGAGATGGCATGGTTGCTTTGCGTTTAGTGCGCCTGATTGAAAATCATTCCGAAGAATTAGCGGAAGAAATAGCCAGAAAAATTCACACCTCAGCCCGCACCGGCGATATGCGCAAAATTCCTCTCGAAGATGTGCAGGAGCGCATCTGCGAGATCTTTCGCCACCTGAGCGAGTGGCTGCTGACCAAGACCGGAAGCGAGGTCGAACGCCGCTACCTGGAGCTGGGCGCGCGCCGGGCGGCGCAGGGAATTTCCGCCGCTGACCTGGCCTGGGCCATCGTTTTTACCAAAGAGCAGCTCTGGGAATTCCTGCAGCGTCAGGGCTCGATTCACACTCCGGTGGAATTGTACGGAGAGATGGAGCTGCTGTGGCTGCTGAATCAGTTTTTTGATCAGGCCATCTGCGCCACCATCGAAGGCCACGAGCAGGAGATGCGGGAAGCCGTGAGCAGCCGGGTTGGAGCCGGCCGCAGGCCGAGCCGTCGCAGCGCTGCCGGCGCCGCGCACTGAAGCTAGCGCTTCGCCGCGTGCCGCAGCACGAACGCTTTCACCACAATATTGTTGGGCTGCACTCCGGCGGGAATCATGGTCAGCAGCGAATACTCGCTCGGCTCAATCGTCTTCGGCTTGCGCTTCTGAATCACCGTAATGTCTCCCGATTCCGAATCCAGCACCAGTAAATAATTCTGGTTTTGCGAGAGCGCCAGCCCGTCCGGACTGTTTCCCACCGGCAGCACCCCGATCACTTTTCCCTGATCAATGTCATAGACCGCAACCGTGTTGGAGCCGAAGTTGCTGACGTAAAGCCGCGAATTATCGGCCGTGACCACGCCCCGCGAGGGGCGCGTGCCGATCAGATAGGTTCCGGCCACCTCGTTGGTCGTGGTCTCGATAATTGAAATGCTGTCGGAATCGAAGTTGCAAACCATCAGCTCGCCGCCATCGGGCTTGAGCGCCAGGTTGACCGGCGTTTTGCCCACATCCAGCAACGCCAGCAGCTTGTCATTCTTCAGGTCAATCGAGGCCACCTGCGCTGATCCCGAGCAGGCTACAAATACCTTGCTGCTATCGGGCAGAATGGCGATATCTGTCGGTTCTGCGCAGGCGGCGACGGTGGCGCGCAGGCGTAGATGCTCGGCGTCAATCAGCGAGACCGTTCCGTCGCCCCGATTGCTCGCGACCACGGTTTTGCCGTCCGGCGAAACCCGCGCCAGTCCCGGCCCAATGCCCACCCGCACATTGCTCAGAACCGTGCGCGTTTCCAGATCAATCACAGAGACATTGTTCGACCTGGAATTCGCCACATACGCGCGCTTGCCATCTTCTGAGACGGAAATGAAATACGGACGGTCGTGCACGCCGATAGTCGCCACCACTTCGTTGCGCTCCGCATCAATCACGCTCACGTTGTCGGAGGCGGAGTTCACCACGTAGATCTCATTCTTCTTGTCGTTGGCCGCGGCCCCGGTCGGCTCGCTGCCCACTTTGATCGTCTTGGCAATCTGAAAGCTTCGCAGGTCAATCACCGTGACTGTGTTGCTCTTGCCGTTCGTAATGTAGGCGTACTCGCGGTAAGCCGGGCTGTAAGCCGGCATCGGGCGCTGGCGGAAATACCACCAGCCGAGCGCGGTGAAGATCGGAATCAAAACAACGATGAGGAGAACTTTTCGCAAGTTGTTGTCTCGGCGTCAGGAGGAAGATTAGCAGAACCGTGCACCGTGCTGACCCTCTAGGGGAGACGTGGCGGGCAACGTCTCTACAGGGTGGGCATGGGTGCGGCGACGCCGACGACCGTGCGGCCGACGACGGGGGCGATCTGGCGGACCTGGGACATGAGCTCGTCGAACTGGTCGGGATAGAGTGACTGCATGCCGTCGGAGAGGGCCTTATCGGGCTCGTTGTGCACCTCGATGATAAGGCCATCGGCGCCGACGGCGACCGCGGCGCGCGAGAGCGGCGTGACTTTGTTGCGCTTGCCGGTTCCGTGGCTGGGGTCCACGATGATGGGCAGATGGCTGAGGCGCTGCACCGCGGGCACGATGCTGAGGTCGAGGGTGTTGCGGGTGTGGTCGGCAAAGGTGCGGACGCCGCGCTCGCAGAGAATGACCTTGTAGTTGCCTTCGCTCATGACGTATTCGGCGGCCATGAGGAATTCATCGAGCGTGGCCGACATGCCGCGCTTGAGCAGGACTGGTTTTTTGCCGCGTCCGGCGCGCTTGAGCAGCGAAAAATTCTGCATGTTGCGGGCGCCGATCTGCACGATATCGGCATATTGCTCGACCAGCTCGAGCGATTCGTGGTCAATGGCCTCGGTGACGATTCTCATGCCGAAGCGCTCGCGGACTTCGGCCATGATGCGCAGGCCTTCTTCTTCCAGTCCTTGAAAAGAATAGGGTGAGGTGCGGGGCTTGTAAGCGCCGCCGCGGAAAAATTGCGCCCCGGCACGCTGCACGCGTTCGGCGATGGCGAAGGCCTGTTCGCGGCTTTCGATGGCGCAGGGGCCGGCCATGACGGCGAGCGCCTTGCCGCCGATGGTGGCATCGCTGCCAGGAAAGCTGATGACGGTGTTTTCTTCTTTGATGTCGCGGCTCACCAGCTTGTAGGGCTTGGTGACGCGGATGAGCTCCTGCACGCCGGGCATTTCCTCGAAGACGGCGGGCTCGACTTCGTCGCGGTTGCCGGTGACGCCGATGGCGGTGCGCTCGGCTCCGGGCATGGGATGGGCGCGGTAGCCGAGGGACTCGATCTTCTGGCAGACGGCGCGCACCTGCTCTTCGGTGGCGTGCGCGCGCATGACGACAAGCATGGCTGGCCCCTACGCAGGGCAGTTTATCGTTTTCGGCGGGAGGGCGGCAAATGGAGCACTTAGCATTTGGCAATGGGCATTTGGCCGTTGGCACTTAGCCGAAGGCCCCAAATGCTAAGTGCCAAATGCCCGGCCAGGGCACAGAGCACCCGTGTCGCTATACTGCTCGCGTGGCCCGATCTATTGCGAGTGAGCAGGATGTTTTGAAGCGAGCGGCGCCGAAGCGGCCGCCATGGCGGACTTCGCGGCGGATCGGGATTCACATTTCGAGCGCGGGCGGAGTGCAGAACGCGGCCGAACGCGCCTATCGGCTGGGCTGCAATACTTTCCAGATATTTTCTTCCAGCCCGCGGCAGTGGGCGCCGTATGAACTAAGCCGTCCGCAATGCGCGGAGATGCAGCGGCTGCGCGAGAAATATGATTTGAAGCCGCTGGTGATTCACACCAACTACCTGGTAAACCTCGCCAGCATGAACGATGGCTTTGTCAGGAAATCCATCGAGGCATTTCGCGGCGAGGTGGAGCGGGCGCTGGCGCTGTGCGCGGAGTATCTGGTGCTGCATCCGGGATCGTTTCGCGGGGCGGATCGGGAGCAGGGATTGCTACGCACGGCGGCGGCCATAGCGGCGGCGACTACGGGGCTGGATCTGGCTGAAGGCGGGTTGACGATTCTGATTGAGAATACGGCGGGCGCGGAGTTTTCTCTGGGCGGAAGCTTCGAGCAGGTCGCCGAGGTTCTGGAGCGGCTGCGGGGAATGGTGCCGATTGCGGCCTGCATTGACACCTGCCATACACATGTCGCGGGTTACGACATTGTGAGCGAAAGCGGCATGCGGGAAACGCTGGCGCGGCTGGATGCAACGATCGGTCTGAAGAACGTGCCGGTGTGGCATTGCAATGACGCAAAGGCAGCGCGAGGATCGAAGCTCGACCGGCATCAGCACATCGGGAAGGGAAGCATTGGGCTGGAGGCGTTTCGGAGGCTATTGAATGATCCGCGGCTGGCGCGGGCGGCGTTTATTGCGGAGACGCCGATTGATGAACCGGGAGATGACCGGAGGAATGTGGCGGCGCTGAAGAAATTGGTAGAGGTCACACGATAGACTGATAACCCATGAAACTGTATCGCACTCCCTCTGGAGCGATGGCGGAAGAAGCCGGAAGGTTTTACCTGCTGGAAACGGTTGGATGGGATGAACTGATCGTTCGGGAAAACCTTTCCGAACATGTGGGTCGCCTGGTCGCGGGCGACACCCCCGTGCAGGCTCCGGATTTTGAGCAACTGTTCGTTCCCATGGGCAGCCAGGAGGTGTGGGCGGCGGGCGTGACCTATTACCGCAGCCGCAGCGCCCGCATGGAGGAGTCGAACGCTGCTGGTGGGGGCGACTTTTATGACCGGGTGTATTCGGCGGAGCGGCCGGAGCTGTTCTTCAAGGCAGCAGGACACCGGGTGGTTGGACCGAATGGCAAAGTCGCTATTCGCAGCGATGCGAAATGGTCGGTGCCGGAGCCGGAGCTGGCCTTGTTCATCACGCCGGGCGGAAAGATCGCCGGATACACCGTGGGCAACGATATGAGCTCGCGAGATATCGAAGGCGAGAATCCGCTGTATTTGCCGCAGGCGAAGGTCTATGACCGGAGCTGTGCGCTGGGGCCGTGCCTGCTGATTGCCGGGGAGCCGCTGCCGCAATCTACCGAGATTCAGATGGAGATCATGCGGGAGGGGAAAAGCGCATTTTCCGGGTCAACCAGTCTGAAAGAAATGAAACGCGAGCCCGCGCAACTGGCGGAATATCTTTACCGGCAATGCAGCTTTCCTGCGGGATGTTTTCTGCTGACCGGGACGGGGATCGTGCCCCCGGATTCATTCACCTTGCAAACCGGCGATGAAATTCGAATTACGATTCCGCCGATTGGGACACTGGTGAACGAGGTTGGCTGAGCGTAGAGACGTTGCTTGCAACGTCGATGTAGCGACGGCTCCGCAGGGAGACGTAGCAAGCGAGGTCTGGATTTTATGTGTCCCTTCGGGCGAGACGTAGCAAGCTACGTCTCTACGGTTGTTCCTGTAAGATTAAGGCTTTACCCCATCACTCCAAAATTTCCCTATGCCGCAGGACGAGAAACCGGCTGCGCAGGATGAGCGCTACGACCCGCAGCGCGTCGAGCCCAAGTGGGCGGAGCGCTGGGAGCAGGACAGCGCTCTCTACGCCGCGGAACCCGCTTCAAACAAGCCGAAATTCTACGTGCTGGAGATGCTGCCTTACCCTTCCGGGGCGCTGCACATGGGACACGTGCGCAATTATGCGATCGGGGATGCGCTGGCCCGCTACATGTGGATGAACGGCTACAACGTGCTGCATCCCATGGGCTGGGATTCGTTTGGCTTGCCGGCGGAGAACGCCGCCATCTCGGCCAATGTGCCGCCGCGCCAGTGGACACTGCGAAACATTGCCAACATGAAGGCGCAGATGAAGCGCCTGGGCTTTGGCTACGACTGGTCGCGCGAAGTGACCACTTGCTTTCCGGAATACTACCGCTGGAACCAGTGGTTCTTTCTCAAGCTGTATGAGAAGGGGCTGGCCTATCGCAAGAAGAGCAAAGTGAACTGGTGCCCGAAATGCGCCACCGTGCTGGCCAACGAGCAGGTGGTGGATGGCTGCTGCTGGCGGCATGAAGATACGCGGGTGGAGCAGCGCGAGCTGGAACAGTGGTTCCTGCGCACCACGCACTACGCCGAAGAGTTGCTGCGCGATCTGGAAAAGCTTGAGGGCTGGCCGGAAAAAGTGCGCACCATGCAACGCAACTGGATCGGCCGCAGCGAAGGCACGCTGGTGGAGTTCAAGCTCGAGGGCACCGCGGGAGGTGCGACCATCGCCGTTTTCACCACGCGCGTGGACACCATTTACGGCGCGACTTCGGTGCAGCTGGCGCCGGAGCATCCGCTGGTGGCTGAGCTGGCCGTGGGAAATGCGGAGCTGCGGGCGAAAGTGGAGCAGTTGGCCGCCGAGCTGCACGCCGCAAAGCAGGCCGGGGATGTGGGCGCGGTAGAAAAGCACGGGGTGAATACGGGCCGCTTCGCCATCAATCCCTACAACCAGGAGAAGGTCCCGATCTGGATTGCGAATTACATTCTGATGGAATACGGCACGGGCGCGATCATGAGCGTGCCGGCGCACGATGAGCGCGACTACGAGTTCGCCAGGAAGTACGGGCTGAAGGTTCGCCGGGTCATCGTGCAGCGCACGGCCGATCCCGACGAAACGGTGGAGCTCAATCTGCCCTTCACGACCATGGACGGCAGCCTGATCAATTCCGGGCCGTTCACCGGGCTGGAGTGCACGGAAGCGATCGCCAAGATGTCGGCCTATGCGCAGGAGAATGGTTTTGGCAAGGCGACGGTCACATACCGGTTGAAGGACTGGGGGATTTCGCGGCAGCGTTACTGGGGCACGCCGATTCCCATGCTTTATTGCGAGAAAGATGGAATTGTGCCGGTGCCGGAAAATGATTTGCCGGTGATCTTGCCGGACAAGGTGAAGATTACGCTCACAGGCGGCTCGCCGCTGCTGGAGGTGCCGGAGTTCATCAACGCCACTTGCCCCAAGTGCGGCGGGCCGGCGCGGCGCGAGACCGATACCATGGATACCTTCGTGGATTCTTCCTGGTATTTCTACCGCTACACCGACGCCGGCAACGCGCTCGCGCCGTTCAACTCGAAGACGGCGAATTACTGGTTTCCGATTGATCAGTACATTGGCGGGGTGGAGCACGCCATTCTGCACCTGATCTATTCGCGCTTCTGGACGAAGTTCATGCGCGACATGGGCCTGGTGGGGCACGACGAGCCGGTGGAACGGCTCTTCACCCAGGGCATGGTGATCAAAGACGGGGCGAAGATGTCGAAGAGCCTGGGGAACGTGGTAACCCCGGATGAAATGGTGGCGCGCTACGGAGCCGACGCGGCGCGCCTGTACAGCTTGTTTGCCGCGCCGCCGGACCGCGATCTGGACTGGCAGGACACGGGAATTGAGGGGATCCAGCGTTTTCTCGGACGGGTGTACCGCTTCGTGATGCGACATGCGGGAGTGAAAGCGGGGGCGGCGGGGAGGCTGCAAGCGACGCCTCTCGAGCGAAGCATTCAGCGGAAACTGCACCAGACCATCAAGCGCGTGAGTGACGACTTCCGCGGCCGCTGGCATTTCAATACCTGCATTGCAGCGATCATGGAGCTGGTGAATGAACTTTATGCCGCGGTTCCGGTAGAGGCGCCGGTGGCAACGTCGGCCGCCTCGGCTGAATCTTCAGGAGAGGCGCGGCCGCAGACGTTGCCCGCAAGGTCTCTGCGGGAGGAAAGCGTTCCGGCCGGGCTGCTGGCGGAGGCGAACCGGACGCTGGTGCTGTTGCTGGCACCCTTCGCGCCTTATCTGGCGCACGAGCTGTGGGAGGCGATGGGTGAGAAGCAGGCGCTTTTGCGCGCGCCCTGGCCGAAGTACGATCCGGCGCTGGCCAAAGAAGAAGAAATTGAAATTCCGGTGCAGGTAAACGGCAAACTGCGGGGCGTGGTGAGGGTTGCGGCAGAGGTCTCCCAGGAAATGATGCTCGAGCGCGCCCTAGCCGATGAAAAAGTGAAAAGCGCGCTTGCCGGGAAGCAAATCGTCAAAAAGATTGTGGTTCCCGGCAAACTGGTGAACTTTGTGGTGCGCTGAAGCCGGAACTATTTTTTGGCCATGGTTGAAGGCCGCAGCACCAGGGCCTCGGTGCGATTGCCGAAGTCAATTTCGTCGAGACGGGCGACCTTGCTCATCTTCTTGTCGGTGACGACCGCATCATAGGGCGAAGGCTTCTGGTGTTCCACCAGCCGGGCGGAGGTAGTGGCGACGGTCTTGCCGTGCTGCACGATATCTACCTGCACGTTGTTGCCGGTGCCATTCCACTCCACCTTGTAATTGCCGGGCTTGAGGTGAGTGCTGCCGATTTCTACGGGATCGGTCAGCTGCATCTTGCCCTGGTCTTTGGTTCCGGCGAAGGCGGCGATGGAGAACAGAAATGCCAGAGCCGCGGTCAAGGCGCAAAGTTTGGTGTATGTCATAACCTGATTTTCCTCCTGCATAGTTAAACCGGTTGGCGCAACACACTTTCCCGCGAGGGCGATAGACAGCGCCGGCGCAAGAATTTGAGACTCACTCAAGACAGATGCCCCCGGTTCCGGCGAGGTTGCAAGTTATATCGTAAGACGATAGATCGAACGGGGGGGAAAGAGGATGGCTGGCGGCCCTAGCTCCTGCGAAAGAACAATTTAGGCGGGTTGATTTATCCTAAAGCTTAAGTGAAGCCCAAGTCGCCCACCCTCGAAGGTTTTCGCGCGATGTTCCGGCGCCCCGAAATTGGATTAGCGGAAATCGCCTGGCGCTGGAGCTTTGGCGCAGCGGTGGTTTTGCTGGCGGCCTTCGGCTGCCTCGAATTTCTGGCTACGCTTCCGGTATCGGGGGAGGATCTTTTTCTGCTGCGTACGCGGCATCCGTTTCTGGTGTCGCAGGCGCTGGCCCATATCTTTCGAGGCAGTGGAGCGCGGGCGGCGGAGGCGGCGGTACTTTCAGTTCTGGCGCTGGCGGCGGGCTGGATTGCGGTGGCTTCCTGCGGGCGGGCGATTACGCTGGCGGGCTTGCGCGATTATTTTCGCCAACGCGGGGCCGTGGCCGGCACGTCACGCTGGCGGTTGCGTACGCTTGCGGGGTTGAATGCTTTGCGCGCGACGGTGGCGCTGGCTGCGGGGTTTGGGGGCGTGGCCGGGTTTCTGCTCGCGGGCGCGGTTTCTCCCGACAGCGATCCCTCGCCGGGAGCCGCATTTTTGGTGTTTACGACGATTCTGCTGCTGGTAGCTGCAGCGTGGCTGCTGGTGAACTGGTTACTGACGCTGGCAGCGGTGATGGCGACAGGCGAGCAAAAAACGATGGAAGCGCTGGCCGGGGCGGCTGGCTTGTGCCGCGAACGCGGCGGTGCGGTGGCGGCCGCCAGCACCTGGTTCGGTCTGGCGCATGTGGTGGCATTGGTGGTGGCCTCGTCTGTGGTGGCGTTTCCCCTGGCGTTTGCCGGGGTGCTGCCGGCGGGGGTTGTGATGGGCGGGGTTCTGCTGGTCGCACTGATGTATTTTTTCGTAGCGGATTTTCTGTATGTGGGGCGGCTGGCTGCCTACCTTTACATTGCGGAGAGACCGGCGGAAGTGCCAAAGCCTCTGGCGGAAGCGCCGCCTTCGAGTGTGGATGGCTCGGAGTTGATTCTGAGCGACGTTCCGCCGATACCGGAAGCGGGCGGGTGAGAACCCAGCCTTCCGGGATCAGAATGTAGGTTTGACGAATCAGTTGGCGGCTCTCATCTCACAGAGGCGAGTGGAACCCAGCCATTCTTGGTTCGCCCTTTACACTGTCTGGCAATTCTGAGAGACTCATTCGTGGAAAGCCAAACCCTGCCGGGGCAGTCCATCGTAGTGCTCGATTTTGGCGCGCAGTACTCGCAGCTGATCGCGCGCCGCATCCGCGAACAGAATATCTTTTCGGTTGTGCTGCCCTGTAACGCCAGCCTGGAGGAGATTCGCAGCTACTCGCCCGCGGGCATCATTCTTTCCGGCGGGCCTTCGTCGGTTTACGACCAAGACGCGCCCGCCGCTGACCGGATGGTATTCGCGCTTGGTCTGCCGGTGCTGGGCATCTGCTATGGCCTGCAATTCATGGTGCATGCACTGGGGGGCAAAGTGCGGCCGGCAGAAAAGCGCGAGTACGGGCAGGCGCAGGTGGAGTTGCTCAATGGCTCGCGGTTGTTTGAAGGGCTGCCGGAGAGGCTTTCGGTGTGGATGTCGCACGGGGACAAAGCCGTGGATCTGCCGGCGGGTTTTCATCTTACGGCGAAATCGCCGAATGCGGTGGCGGCGATTGAGAATGCAGGGAAGAGGATGTGGGCGGTGCAGTTTCATCCCGAGGTGCAGCACACGCCGCAGGGCAGGGAGATTCTGCGCAACTTTGCCTTGAATATTTGTGGGGCCAAGCCGGATTGGACAGCGCGGCGCTTTATTGACGAGACGATTGCCAGTGTGAAGCAGACGGTGGGCAGCGGGCGGGCGATCTGCGCGCTTTCCGGTGGAGTGGATTCGTCGGTAGCGGCAACATTGGTGGACCGGGCGCTGCGCGACGAGAAAGGCCATTCGCGGCTGACTTGCGTGTTCGTGAACAACGGGGTACTGCGCAAAAACGAGTTTGAAAAAGTGCAGCAGAGCCTGCGCGGCAAACTAGGGCTCCGCCTGGACGCGGTGGACGCGACTGAGCGGTTCCTGAAGAAGCTGGCTGGCGTGACCGATCCGGAGAAGAAACGCAAGATCATCGGCAACGAGTTCATCGCGGTGTTCGAAGAAGAGGCCCACCGCATCGAGCAACAGGAAGGAAAAGTTGAATGGCTGGTGCAGGGAACCTTGTATCCGGATGTGATCGAGTCGCGGTCGGTGCGGGGGCCGTCGCAGGTCATCAAGTCACACCACAACGTCGGCGGCCTGCCGGAGAAGATGAAGCTGAAGCTGATCGAGCCGCTGAAGGAGCTCTTTAAAGACGAAGTGCGTAAGATCGGGCGCGACCTGGGTATGCCGGAGGAAATCCTGCAGCGGCAGCCGTTCCCGGGGCCGGGACTGGCGGTGCGGATCGTGGGCGAGGTGACGCCAGAGCG
The DNA here is from genome assembly GCA_035517775.1 of Terriglobales bacterium. Lineage (GTDB taxonomy): Bacteria > Acidobacteriota > Terriglobia > Terriglobales > Acidobacteriaceae > DATIYF01. The sequence goes on along the minus strand of DATIYF010000055.1, from coordinate 43,523 downwards.
GCTGGCGATTCTGCGCGAGTGCGACGATATTGTGGTGACTGAGATCAAGAGCGCCGGGCTGTACACGAAGCTCTGGCAGTCATTTGCAGTGCTTTTGCCGGTGATGTCGGTGGGGGTGATGGGCGATCAGCGGACTTATGCTTACACTTGCGCGGTGCGCGCGGTTTACTCTGAAGACGGCATGACCGCCGACTGGGTGGCGCTGCCGCATGAAGTGTTGAAGACGATCTCCAGCCGCATTGTGAATGAAGTGAAGGGCGTGAACCGCGTGGTGTACGACGTGACGTCAAAGCCGCCGGGAACGATTGAGTGGGAGTAAGGGAAAGAGCTCTCAAAGACTGTTCCCGCTCGGTCCATCAGCGGTGGGTGCAGAATCAACTGTCCGTATCTTCCCTGAAAATTGATGGCGTCTGGTTGAACAGTTCTTCGAGAAAGCTTTCGCGTCCAGTCAAGAATCGGCGAACGATCTGGAGCGGCGCCGTCTCCTCGTATTCGATCTCGTGGATGCGTCCGCCGTCAAATGAAAGTATTTGCGCGTCAGGGTATCCGAGCAGAACCGGAGAATGAGTGGAAATGATGAACTGGGCGTCTTTGCACCGGTGCAGAACATCGTGCAGCAGAACCAGGAAACTCAACTGCCGCTGCGGCGAAAGGGCGGCTTCGGGCTCGTCGAGGAGAAACAAGCCGTTACGGCGGAATTTGAGGTCGAGGAGCGTGAGGAAGGTTTCCCCGTGAGAGCGAGTGTGCAGGCTGCGGCCACCATAGAAAGCGCTGATCGGAGGACCAAATCCCGGCTCTTTGTCTAGTTCGTCCATATGGGAGACCGTGTTGAACCAACTCTCAGCTCGCAGGAAGAACCCGGCGCCTGTGCGTTTGTCGAACGAAAGTCGCAAAGCTCTGACTAGTGGATCCACCGAGTGGTTGCTCTCGGTTGAGTTGTTGGCGAAGTTCCGATTTCCTCCCTCCCTGCCGAAACCGTAGTGAGCTGCAATCGCCTCAAGGAGCGTGGATTTTCCGCTCCCATTTTCTCCGCTGAAAAAGCAAATTGGAGAGTGGAGATTGAGTTCAGTCAGGTTGCGCACCGCGGAGACGGAGAACGGGTAGGCGTTCCAGTTCTCCACCCGCTCGCGCAACATGGCGATTCTTTTCAGCACCGAATTTCGCCCAAAAGAATCGAGCGGGCGCGAGCAGAAATGCCCGCGCCTGCTCCAGCGATTGCCTCTGAGACTTCGCGCCAACGACCTACGCGCCGGCCATGGCCGGCTCCATACCATAGATGGGGTGCCAGGAAGTGGCGGCCTTCAACCGGTCGTTCACGTTGTTGATGTTCTTCACGCCTTCGCTCTGCAGCCATTTGCGGAAGGCCTCGGCGCCCTGCTTGGCGTAGATTGGGATGCCATCTTTCCAGGTGGCGCGGCCACAAAGCACGCCGTTGAACTTTACTCCGGCCTCGGCCGCGAGTTCGAGCGATTCGGTGAACTCGGCGTTGCTCACGCCGGCCGAAAGATAAATGAAGGGCTTGCTGGCGACGGCCGCGGCCTGGCGGAAGAGATTCATTGCTTCTTTCCTGCTATAGGCGTCCTGCCCGGAGTTGGCCTTGGCGCCTTCGACAAACTTCATATTCACCGGCACCTCGACCTTAAGAACATCCACGCCGTAGCGGTCCTTGCTGAATTCCTTCATGCTGGCCATCACAATTTGCGGCTTTTTCTTGGCGTATTCAAAGCCTTTTTCGTCGGCGCCCTCCTCGTAGCCTACGAACTCGAGGAAGAACGGAATGTCATTGGCGCGGCACTCATCGCCAATGCGCTCCACCCAGGCATGCTTCTTGTCATTCACATCTTTGGGATCGAAGGGCGTGTAATAGAGCAGAATCTTGCAGCAGTCGGCGCCGGCTTCTTTCAGTCGGCGCACCGACCACAAATCCAGAAGATCAGGCAGGCGGCCGGGGCCGGTCTTGTCATAGCCGGTCTTTTCATAGGCCAGCAGAAGTCCGGCATTTTTGGCGCGCCGCCTGGAAGCGGGCAGACCCCATTCGGGATCAAGCAAAATGGCGCTGGCGTGAGGGGTCAGCACTTCCGTGACCAGCGATTTGAACTCCTCCATCATGGCATTGCTGACCTCACCGCCCTTCTCTTTAGCAAGCGACTTCTGCAGAGAACCGCGCTGGTCCATGGCGGCGGCGGCGATGACGCCACGTTCGTTTGACACTTTCTTAAGTCCGGCTAATTTTCCCGGGGTGAGCTTCATAGATTCCTCCGATGATTGCTGAGACTGGTTAATTGTAAACCACGGCGCAGGCGGTATCGGCCCGAGAACGGACCGGCCGTGGAAAAGAGTTTGCAGCTTTGAGAATACAAATTTTTTGGGACGAGCGATGCCTGTTGGCCACTCTTACTGCCGCAACGCCAGCGGCTCGAGCACGGCCCGCTGCCGGGCGACCAGCGCCTGTACCCCTTGCTTCGCCAGGCCGATCATCTTCTCCAGTTGCGACTCATCGAAGACCTGGTGTTCGGCGGTGGCCTGCACCTCCACCAGCTTGTGGCTGGCGGTCATGACGAAGTTCATGTCCACCTCGGCGCGCGAGTCCTCTTCATAGCAAAGGTCGAGCAGGATCTCGCCCTCCACAATTCCCACGCTCACCGCGGCCACGTAATCGCGCAGCGGCACCGAGCTTAGCGTTCCGGCCTCCACCAGCTTTTTGAGCGCCAGCCCCAGGGCAAGGAACGAGCCGGTAATGGAGGCCGTACGCGTGCCGCCATCGGCCTGGATTACGTCGCAGTCTATCCAGATGGTGCGCTCGCCCAGGCGGTCCAGGTCGGTCACGGCACGCAGCGAGCGGCCAATCAGGCGTTGGATCTCGTGCGTGCGGCCGCTCTGCCGGCCCTTGCTCACCTCGCGCGGCGTGCGCGTCAGGGTGGAGCGGGGCAGCATGCTGTATTCGCTGGTGATCCAGCCCTTGCCGGTATTGCGCAGGAACTGGGGAACGGTCTCTTCGATCGAGGCAGTGCAGATCACGCGCGTATTGCCCATCTCGACCAGCACCGAGCCTTCGGCGGTGGAAATGTAATCCGCATGAAACACGACCGGACGCAACTGCTCCGGTGTACGGTTATCCGAGCGATAGAACATAAGCGCCGATTGTAAATGAGGCACGGCAGGTCTCTGCGTTCTCCGCCGTTAAGTTGACCGCAGAGTCCGCAAGGGCCTGGCGAACGTCGCCGAGAGAAACTGAAAGAAGCCGTTGCTCCGCAGGAAAGCTTATTGCGTGCTCTGCAACGCTTTCACCATCTGGCTCACTTGCGAGATGTCGTACGTTCCCGAAAGGTCCACATGGCCTGCGAGGGTATCGCGCTCGTGGCCATCCACCAGAAACTTCACCCTGGTAATGCCGGGAACATTGTAGGTAAGGGTCTGAATGATCGAAGCGACGGTGAGTTCTTCTTCCAGAATGCCCGAGCGGTGGCCGTTGGCGAAGGCGCCGTTGAGATCAATCACGACCAGGCCGGGATCTACGAAGAAGACGTCCAGCACCTCGGAGCCCGAGGGGATAGGGTGGGGAGAAGACTTGTCAAGGTAAACATCCAGCAGAGCGCGCAGCAGCTCCTCGCCCCGCTGCTGGCGGCCCTGGGGCAGAGCGATCTGGGCCGATTGCGGCAAGAGCACGCCCGGATCGTCATAAGCTACAAAAAGAGTGGCCTGCTCGGTCGGGCCCGAAGGTGGCGGGGCTACCGGGCGAGTATCGGTCACTGCCGACTCCACTTGCGCCCGCCCGTGCATGCGCCAGACGTAGAAGCCCATGGCCAGCGCTGCGGCCAGCATGATGGCGACGCCAATCCAGAGGTGGCGGGGGATCATCGCCCCGCCCCCAGCTTGTCCCGCAGCGACAGAATGCCGGCGGCCAGGCTGCTGGCGATGCTGGCCTGATAGTCGGTCGAAGTGAGGCTGTTCGTACCGCCCTCCATGGGAGAAATCTCCACCGCCACCGCGGGAGCGATCACATTGTTGAGCGGGCGCAGCGGCGCCATCAGCACGCGTACTGGAATGTGCTGCTGCTTGAGTCCCTCGGCGAGCGTGCTCGCGGTAGTCTGGCTGAGGGAGAGGAAAGAGGACTGTGCCGTCTTCCAGTCGAGAAACGGACCATTGTCATCGCCGCCGGCCGGCAAAACCGCTGTGTACAGCCGGACTCCCTCTCCCAAAGAAGAAGCATGCAGGCAGAGGTAGATGGCGGGGTGAGTTACGTTGGTCAAATTGGCGCGCTGATCCAGGCTGAGATTTGCGTTGCCTTCGCGCAGCAGCAGGGTGCGCAAGCCGCGCGATTCCAGTTCCAGGCGCAGCCGGCCGGCGAAGGCCAGGGTAACGTCTTTTTCCGCCAGCGTGCTGCTCAGGGCCTCCCCCGGATCATTCCCGCCATGGCTGGCGTCCACCACGGCGAAGTAGGCTTCCGGCGCCAACGCAGCGGCGGGTTGAACTGCGGTCGAAGGCTGGGGAACCGCGGCCGCAGGGGCCGGCGAAGTTGCTGGTGCGGGGGCGGGAGATGTGCCTGCCGCTGGCCTGCCGCTCGCTTGCGGCGCCTGGGGCGCCGGCCCGACCGTGATCGTGCGCCCGTCATTGCTGAAGCTGGCCATCAGCGGGAAATTGCCGTTGACGGTAATCTCTGCCGTGCCGTTCTCTTCCTCGTAGGTTGCCGAGGGAATTTCCTTGCTTTCAAAGCTCAGCCGCGGAGAAGCCGGAGTCAGCACCGGCTCATGATTGAACACCATGCGCAACTTGCCCGGCTCGGTCGCAATCATGGGATTGACCGGCGAGGTGAAGTTGAATACCACCTCGGAGCGGCCGGCACGCCCCACCGCCGCCGTAAAGTGCACCGCCGCGTTGCCGATGAACAGCCGGCGCGAAGCCTGGTGCAGGTTCACCGGCCCTCCCAGAATGCGAGAGAGCAATGCGCTCAACGAGGCCAGCGGTACCAGACCGCGGCCGCCTTGCAATTGAAAGGGCGCGGAAAGCTCGACCGCTTCGCCGCGCACCCGCGCGCTGCGCGATCCTGAGTTGAATTCGGCTGGCGCATTGTTGAAGCGCAGAATCCAGCGGGACCGGTTGCTGGTGGCACTGACTGCGCCCAGGGGGTCGAGAATCTCCAGCAGGCCCACGTAGTCCTGGCCGCCAAGAGTGGAAACCGGCAGCGAATAATTCGCGGCGGCAGAATAAACGGTGATTTTTCGTGATTCCGGAGGCGTAGCCGCAAGCAGCGTGCAGGCGAGGAAGATCGCCACTGCGCGGGCTGCCAGTCTCACCCGGGGGCTCGAAGCCCGGCCATGATGTGTTCTCGAACGAAATGGCGTGGGATACAACGTAAGCTGAGGCGGAGAGTTCCGCTAACACTCCATCTTATGCGATGCTCTGCTGCTTGTGCAGCGCGAGCTTTCCAGTTAAGGGAAGCATATCAACTACTCCAGCGGATAGATGGTCAGTCCGCTGAGCAGCTTGGGATAGAAATCCGTGGATTTCTGCGGCAGCACCTCGCCGGCCAGGGCGATGTCGCGCACCTGCGACATGCGCGCGGGATTCATGAGAAAAGCGACATCGGCCCTGTCGCCCCGCACCATGTTCATCGCCTCTTCCGCTTCCCGCACGTAGCTCACGTTGCGCTGCTCGCGAACCGCTTCTTCCGAGATTCCCAGCACGCCTTCGAGCAGGCATTTATGCAGCCGCACCACGTCCAGCGACTGCTGCCGCAGCGACAGGCCCTGGAAGATATCAGAGCCCAGGGCGCGGGGCGTATCCAGCAGAAAGACTCGGTCTTTGGTGACCGCCAGCAAAGCCGTGCCCGAATGGCCCGCCTCGCGCAGAATCACTTGCGCCCGGGCAGCGTCCGCCGAGGGGTCCACTTCGTCCGCGCTGAAATATGTCTGGGCCTTCTCGCGAAAAGCCTCGCTGGAAAAAGACTGCAGACCATGCACCACGCGATGCGTGGGCAGAATCACCAGCCCCGGGCTGTCCATGTTGACGAAGGTCATCATCACGTACTCGTAAGCTGCGCCGGCACTCTGCGCGCCGGCTTCTGCCCGGCGCTCGTTCCGGTAAGTCAGCGCGGTTTCGTAACGATGGTGGCCGTCGGCAATGATGAGCTTCTTATCTCTCATCTTTTCGCGCACCAGCTCAATCAGCTTGGGGTCCGAGACCTGCCACACCCGGTGGGCCACGCCATACTCGTCCTGCACTTCGTTATCGGGCGCCCGGCTGGAAGACAGGGCGGTCTCGATTTCCGCCGCCGGATCGCTGTACAACATGAAAATCTGCCCGAAATGAGCCCGCGTTGCGCGCAGCAGGTCCAGGCGGTCGGCCTTGGGTTTGGCCAGGGTCTGCTCGTGGCGAAAGACGACTCCGGCCGAGTAATCCTCGATCTCGCCCAGCGCAATAAAGCCCTTGCGCTCCAGCTCCACTTTGCTGCCGGGGCGGGTAAAGCGCTGAGCGTAAAGGTAGATGGAGGGCTCCGGGTCGGGCTTAAGCACGCCCTGCCGGCGCCAGTCGCGCAAGCTCGCCGCCGCCCGCGTGTAGCGATTGGCGGCCGGTCCGTCGCCGGCTTCCGGCTTGCCCAGAATGATGCGCACCAGGTTATAAGGACTAGCCGCGTAATAGGCGTGCTGCATCTCAGGGCTGATTTTGTCGTAAGGCTGGGTGACCACCTGCGCCAGAGAAACGCGGCCGGGGTCGTAACGGAGAGCGCGAAACGGGCCGATATTTGCCATAGCGGGAGACCCAGAATTGTACAGGAGCAGCGCCAAAAATAGAGCAAGCCGGCTGGAGAAACTGGAACCAGACGAACTAAAGGACGTGGGAAATGTGCCGGGCAGATGGGAAGTGCGTGATTTCAGGAGAGAAGAAATTTTTTGCACAGCCGATCGTGAACTCAGCTTTGCAAAAATCACTGGCATCGGCGAAGGCAACGTGGCATAGTATCGGCATTAAAGGGGTACTTATGACCCGCCAACGCGGGTTCCGCTCCCGCCCGGGGCCCAACCAGAATTCCTCCCCGCAATTCAGTAGCTGCCCGTGTGGAATTTTCGCGTCCCGAATCCAGGCCCGGCGCGGCTTTGCCTTCTCCGCTGCTCTGCTGATCGCAGTCGCCTTCGCGTCATTCCCAGCCAAGGCCCAGACCGAGTCCGACCCCATCAATGAAGTGCACGTGGTGCCGCGCGTCCCGGTCACCGACGCGGCCAAGAAAGAACTCATCAATCCGGCGCTTGAGACCCATACCAAGCCCATCAAGGTGGATGCTGACCTGGTGCTGGTGCCCGTGACCATCACCGATCCCATGAACCGTCTGGTCACCGGGCTCGACAAGGATAACTTCGAGGTTTACGAAAACAAGAACCGGCAGCAGATTCAGCACTTCTCCAGCGAAGACGCTCCTATCTCTATGGGCATCATTTTCGATATGAGCGGCAGCATGGGCAGCAAGATTGACCGCGCCCGCGAAGCCGTGGTGCAGTTCATGAAGACCGCCAATCCGCAGGATGAGTTCTTCATGATCACCTTTGCGGATAAGCCCGAAGAAGTCTCCAGCTTTACCCAGAATGTGGATGAGATTCAGAACAAGCTGCTGTTTACCGCGCCCAAGGGGCGTACCGCGCTGCTGGACGCCATCTATCTGGGAATCAGCGAGATGCGGCAGGCTAAGTATCCCAAGCGGGCGCTGCTCATCATCTCGGACGGGGGCGATAACCACAGCCGCTACACTGAAGGCGAGATCAAGTCCATGGTGCGCGAGGCGGACACGCTGATCTATGCCATCGGCATCTACGACCATTATTTCCCCACCCCGGAAGAGCAGCTGGGACCGGAATTGCTCAGCGAGATCACGGAAGTGACCGGCGGGCGTGCCTTTACCATTGATAATCCCAACGACTTGGCTGACGTGGCGACAAAAATCGGCATCGAGTTACGCAACCAATATGTGCTCGGTTACCGTCCCAACAACCGGGCACGTGACGGCAAGTGGCGTAAGATTAGGGTGAAGCTGATTCCGCCGAAAGGATTGCCGCCGCTGCGTGTGTTCGCCAAGTCGGGATACTATGCACCCTCGCAATAACGCTCTCACCTGCCTTTTACTTCTCTTTCTTTGCTTGGGTCTGGTCTCGGCGGCGCCGCAGAGCGCCCCTCCGCCTCCCCCGGCAAACCAGACGCAGCCGGCCGCTCCCGCGGGCCCGTCTGCGCCGGGGCAGACCCAGCAAAATCCAGGGCAGGCCCCCGCCACCGACAACGGCGTCTTCGTCTTCAAGAAAGAAGTGCAGGAAGTGGTGCTGCACGCCACCGTGGTGGATAACAAGCAGCATATGATCATGAACCTGGGCCGCGACGCCTTCAGCGTCTTTGAAAACGGCAAGCCGCAGGCCATCACCTCCTTCCGCCACGAAGATATTCCCGTAGCCATGGGCATCGTCATTGATAACTCCGGCTCGATGCGGGACAAACGAGAGAAGGTCAACACCGCCTCGCTGAATCTGGTGCGCGCCAGCAATCCCCAGGACCAGGTGTTCGTGGTGAACTTCAACGACGAGTATTATCTCGACCAGGACTTCACCAGCAGCGTGCCTAAGCTCAAAGACGCGCTGGAAAAAGTGGAAGCGCGCGGCGGCACCGCCCTGTATGACGCGGTGGTGGCTTCGGCCGACGAACTGAAACAGTCGCGGCTGCAGAAGAGAGTGCTGTTCGTGGTGACCGATGGCGAAGACAACGCCAGCCGCGAATCGCTGGAGGAGGCGGTCAAGCGCCTGCAGGAACCCAACGGCCCCACCGTCTATGCCATCGGCCTGCTGGGAGAAGAGAGGCAGAAGCGGGCGCGCCGGGCGCTGCAAACCATCGCCGAAGATACCGGGGGCATCGCATTCTTCCCCAAAACCCTCGACCAGGTCGATGAAATCAGCAGCGCGGTAGCGCATGACATCCGCAGCCAGTACACCATCGGATACAAGCCGACCACTCCCACCAGCGCAGGCGGTTACCGCACCATTCACGTGGAAGCCAGGGCCAAGGGCTACGGCAAGCTGACGGTTCGCACCCGCAGCGGCTACTATGCCAATTCTGCGCCCGGTCAGGGCGGGCTGAACTGAGGTTACCGCCGTATATGCAGCGTCCAAGAGTTAGATTGACGCTCGTAATCTCTGCGCCCTACTCTGTAGTGTGCAGATTAAAACCGCAAAATCCTCGCTGCGGGTAGCCGACGACATTACCCAACTGGTCGGCGAAACTCCCATGCTGCAACTCCGGCGGGTGGCGCCGGGGGGCGCCGCCGAAGTCTATGCCAAGCTGGAATACCTGAATCCTGGCGGCAGCGTAAAGGACCGCGCCGCGGTGGGCATTATCCGGCGGGCCGAGGAGCAGGGCAGGCTGAGGCCGGGCGCCACCCTCGTCGAAGCCACCGCTGGCAACACCGGCATCGGCCTGGCCTTGATCGGCGTGAATCGCGGCTACAAAGTCGTGCTCTTTGTTCCCGAGCAGTTTTCTGAAGAAAAAGTTCTGATCATGCGCGCTCTGGGCGCCGAGGTCATCCGCACACCCGATGACGAAGGCATGGAGGGCGCCATCCGCCAGGCGCGCGACCTGGCGGCGCGCGACCCGCGCGCTTTTATGGCCTCGCAGTTCGATAATCCCGCCAATCCCGACTACCACTACGAAACTACCGCCGCTGAAATCTTCGATCAGATGGAAGGCCGCGTGGATGCGGTCGCCATCGGCGTAGGCACCTCGGGAACCTTTACCGGCGTGGCCCGCTACCTGAAACAGCGCCTGCCCAAGGTTCTGACGGTCGCGGTCGAAACGCAGGGTTCGGTGCTGGGCGGCGGCCCGCCGGGAAAGCACAAGGTGGAGGGCATTGGCAACAGCTTCATACCCAGAAATTACGATCCCTCTGTCTGCGACGAAGTTTTCAAGGTCACCGACGAGGAAGCCTTTGGGATGGTGACCGAACTGGCCGCCCGCGAGGGCGTCTTATCGGGCTCGAGCGGCGGGGCCAGCGTTTTCGCCGCGGTGCAGATCGCGCGCAGAATGCAGGCAGGAAAGCGGGTAGTGACGATTATTCCCGACTCCGCCGAGCGCTACCTGTCCAAGAAAATCTTTGAGGGTGGGGTGTAGGCGGCCTGGCGGGTGTACGCTCTCACCAGGATTCCGAACCCATGACCAAGAACCCTCAACCCGGTTTTGCCACCCGCGCCATTCACGCTGGCCAGGAACCCGACCCCTCCACGGGCGCCGTCACCGCGCCTATCTACGCTACATCCACCTATGTGCAGGAGGAACTTGGCAAGCACAAGGGCTACGAGTACTCGCGGGTCTCTAACCCCACGCGCACCCGTCTGGAGGAAAACCTGGCAGCGCTGGAAGGCGGAATCGCCGGCCGAGTTTTTGCCAGCGGCATGGCGGCGGTCAACGCCATCTGTACCATGTTCCGGTCGGGCGACCATGTGGTTTGCGGACATGATCTCTACGGCGGCGTGCCCCGCCTGTTCAACCAGGTGCTGGCCGATTTCGGCCTGCAGTTCACCTACGTCAATACCTCCGATCCCGCCAATGTCGAGCGCGCCATTCGCCGCAACACCCGCATGGTCTATGTAGAGACGCCCACCAACCCGCTGATGACGTTAACGGACATCCCAGCCGTCAGCAGCATTTGCCGGCGGAAGAAAGTTGATTTGGTGGTGGACAACACTTTCATGTCGCCCTACTTTCAGCAGCCGATTGCGTTGGGCGCGGACATGGTGGTGCACTCGACCACGAAATTTCTCAACGGCCACAGTGACGGCCTCGGCGGCGTCGTCATCTGCACGCGCCCCGAACAAGCCGAGAAGCTGGCGTTTGTGCAGAAGGCCGTTGGAGCGATTCTTTCGCCCTTCGAGTGCTGGCTGGTGTTGCGCGGGGTCAAGACCCTGGCGGTGCGCATGGAGCAGCACAACGGCAACGGGCAACGGGTCGCCGAATTTCTCTCTGGCCACAAGAAAGTGCGCGCGGTCTTCTACCCCGGCCTGCCCGATCATCCTCAGCACGAACTGGCCAAACAGCAGATGACCGGCTTCGGCGCCATGATCACCTTCGAGACTGGCTCGCTCTCGAATGCGAAGAAGATGCTGAAAAAAGTTCGCGTGTGTTCTCTCGGTGAATCGCTGGGCGGTGTGGAGACACTCATTTCCCATCCCGCGACGATGACCCACGCCGCGCTGGGGGAAAAGGGACGCAAAGCGATTGGGATCACCGACGGCATGGTGCGCATTTCCGTGGGGATTGAGAGCGTGGAAGATATTCTTGCTGATCTGGACCAAGCGCTGGCGGCGGTGTAGTCCCGGAGTCGCTTGCGCCAGCTCTCAACTTCGGGCAGCATACCCGGATGAGCAAATCCACCTCTCCCGGCCTTGATCTGCGACACATCTCTACTTTCCTCTTACTACTCGCTGTTTATTGTGTCACGCTGCCCACCAGTCTGCGCGCTCAGCAGGCGTTCGAAATGAGCAAGCTGCAGGATGAAGCCGTGAACCGGATCGAGCAGTACATCCGCATTAACACCACCAACCCTCCGGGAAACGAAGAGCAGACCATGCAGTTCTTCGCCCAGATATTCACGGAGGAAGGCATCCCATTTCAGACGGCGTTGTCCGCGCCCGGGCGGGGCAACATCTGGGCGCGGCTCAAAGGCGGACCCAAGCCCGCCCTGGTGCTGCTGAGCCACATGGATGTGGTGCCCGCCGACGCCAAATACTGGAGCGAGGCTCCCTTCGCAGCCACGGTCAAAGACGGCTACCTATGGGGCCGCGGAACCCTCGACACGAAAACCCTGGGCATCGTGGAACTCGAAGCCTTCCTGGCCTTACATCGCGCCAAAATGCCGCTCGACCGCGACGTCATCTTCATGGCTACGGCGGATGAAGAAGCCGGAGCGAAATACGGCGCCGGCTGGGTGGTCGAGCACCATCCGGAAGCCTTTCAGGGCGCGGGCTTCGTTCTGAACGAGGGCGGGGGAGGCGATGTAGATCAAGGCCGCGAGCAGTTCGGAATTGAAGTCACGCAGAAGGTGCCTTACTGGTTCAGGCTGACTTCCACCGGCGTGCCGCGCCATGGCTCGGAGCCGCCGGTGGCCTCAGCCGTGAACCATCTCATCCGCGCTTTGTACCGGCTGCAGACTTACCAGTTCACGCCGCGCATTATTCCTGCCGTGGATGCCTACTTCAAAGGACTTGCTCCCACCGCCGCTCCACAATGGAAGGACGCTTTCGCCGACATGGCCAAGACCATACAAGATCCTGACCAGTTGCTGCGCCTGCAAACGGAATATCCTCACCTGGCCGCGCTTACCCGGAACACCTGCTCCATTACGATGCTCAAGGGGAGCGACAAGATCAACGTCATACCACCCGAGGCCGAGGCCCAGTTGGATTGCCGCCTGTTGCCCGACCAGAACATCCCCGAGTTTATGCAGGAGCTGCGAAATGCGCTGAATGATCCGGAAATCAGGATTGAGCAGATACTGGGGTTCACACCGGCCATCTCCTCGACCGATACGCCGCTGTATCGCGCCCTTGTGAAGGTCACTAAAGAGCATTATCCCGCTGCCGCAATCGTGCCCTCGGTAGAGACCGGATTCACGGATAGTCATTTCTTCCGGGACCGCGGTATCTCGGCCTATGGCTATGCGCCATTTCTTATTCCCCAGGCGGATGAATCCGGCGTGCACGGCAACAACGAACGCATCTCGATCGAAAATGTGCGCACCGGGACGGAGATGATGTATGAGATCGTAAAGATGATGGTTTCAGAGTGACTGGCGCGGGCTTACTGCACCGCCTCCTCAATCCACTTCAAGTAAGACGGGCTGCCCGCGTCAATGGAAATGGCCATGAATTCCGGCAGCTTGTAGGAATGGTGCTCACAGACGGCGGCGCGCACGCGTTCGAAAGCGGCCTGCGTGGTCTTGATGAGCAGCAGCCATTCTTCCGCCTCCTCCACCTGCCCCTGCCAGCGGTACACCGATTCGATCTTGGGCACGATGCTGACGCAGGCCGCCAGACGCCGTTCGATCAGAACGTCGGCAATGCGGCGCGCTTCATCATGGGAACCGGCGGTGGTCAGGACGAGGCTTTTGTCGGTCATATAAAATCACCCCAGCCGCAGAGTGAAAGCGCGGCGGAAAAATCAAGATAGCACTTTCCGCAAGGAAGCGTAGGTGCGCAAACCAATTGGCGCCTGCGGATCGGCGCGCCAGCCTGGCCCAAGAATTCGCGTTCAAAACGCATCCTTGAAAGCAGCCATTTGCCAAAGTTGGTTCCTTTCACCCCGATCGCAAGAACTTCCGCTTGACGCCGGAGTGAAGGCGAAGTTCACTGGAGAGCTACAGCAGCATCCCAGCCACTTCTCTGGCCGAAAAAGTTGTAGAAGCGGTACGCACCGGCAGGGCGCTGATGCGCGTGCACCCCGGGGCTCGCAGTTAAAGGCAGGCAGAAGACACTGAGCGCAGCAGTCACGCAATGAATCTTCGCATAGGAAAATCGGCGACAGGGAAACCGGCCCTTCAGCTTCTCCGCACCCGCGGCACAGCTCTGCCCGGCTTGAACGGGCGCGCTCAGCAGGCGGAGCTGTTTGCCGAGCAGCTTGGCGGCCGTGTGCTCTGCAAGCTGCGTCCCTTGCTCGACTGGTTAGGCCTGATGCGCCGCAAGCTGGCCACCGCCGGGGTTGCCGCCCTGGCCGCCTGGCTATTCGTGCACGTGATGTTTGGCGCCAACGGCATGGTGGTGTACCGGCAGAAGAAGGCCGAATATCAAACTCTGCAAAAGGAAGTGCAGCGCCTGCAGCAGGGAAACGACCAGTACACCCGCCGTATCCAGGCGCTCAAGAGCAATCCCGAAGCCATCGAGAAAGAGGCGCGCGAGCAGCTGCACTACGCCCGCCCCGGCGAAATTGTGTACGTTTCGCCCGCGCCGCCCCCGCCGGTGCAGTCCTTTACTAAGGCGGCGCAGAAGTAACTGCCGATCTCACCCGCTTCGAGTTTTTTGTTAATTTTCTTTTACAACTTTCGCTTTTCTCAGCGCCTTCCTACCCTCGGCCCGTGTGGGGTTTGTGATATAGTTGGCCCACTCAGGTCAAACGATGCGGGGTGTGAACTTGCCTTGTGCAGAGTTCAGGTATTTCGGAAAGTGCCGGCAGCGGGCGCCCCGATGCATGGCTGAATTCGGCCCAATCTGCGGTTCCGGCCGCACAATCTTGAGGAGTCAATCATGAAGAAATTGTTGTTGCTCTGTTTCGCTCTCTGCGCCCTGTTCCTCACCGTAGCTTTGGCCTCGGCCGATGACATGGGGAAAATGGGCAAGTCTGAAACTGTCAAGGGCTGGGTCACTGATTCTGCGTGCGGAGCCAAAGGCGCCAACGCCGCGGCCATGGAGTGCACCAAGAAGTGCCTGGATAAGGGCGCAAAGATGGTCGTGGTCACCGATGGCGACCAGAAGGTGCTCACCGTCGAGAACCCCGATGCGCTCAAGGACCATGTGGGGCATCACGTGGCCGTGACCGGGCACGTGGAAGGCGACATGATCCACGTGATGAGCGCCAAAATGCTCTGACCTCGCCTTCGAGCGAGAGTCCAGAAAGTTTGACCACGAGTCTCACGAAGGCTTCGGCTCCTTCGTGAGACTTCGTGTGTTTCGTCGTCTATCGCGCCCAGCAGCCGCCGGCAGGGCGCAGTTAACTCTTCGAGGCGCAGACCCCAACCACACCACCGACGATTCCTCCGATCACTCCGCCGATGATGGCGCCACCGACGCCACCCAGGCTGCCCCCGATGATGCCGCCGATCAATGCCCCGCCCACCAGTCCGATATCGCCTCCCTGGCTGGCCTTGGCGGCGAACACGGCGTCGCTCGCGGGCCCGCCTGCCTCCGCCGGAACCGAGGCGTAAGCCGATGTCAGGACACTCAAAATCGCCAGCGCGAGAGGACTCGCAGCGTTGTCCAAAAGGACCCGATGATACGCTGATTGCGCCTTCTGATATGCCACGTTCGGGTCCACCTTTCCACGGTCGGCGGCAAGCACCACTTCGCTGACCTCGCTCAGAGTGTTGAACTCCGTGGCGGTGATGGCTCCATCGGAAAGCAGCCTCTCCAAGCCCACCTTGACTGCTCCCATCGGATTCCCCTTGTGTTCCTCCAACAATCGCAGGACCTCGCGCTTGACCATGACTTGCAGATCTCCGGCGGCGATGGCGATCGCCCGCTGGTGCGCCAGTTCCAGCGCGGGCAGGCTGTGGACCGAGAGTGGAGTTCCCGGAAAGCTGATTACGGGGGCAGGGCTGGCTGGATGCTCAAGCTTTGCTGCTGTCTTAGTAGGCATAGATCCTCCTTGGCCGTCGCTGGCTGCATCTCGAACGGCTCTCACTTCGGAATAGTGTCCGCGATCAGCAAAACGTATCAGGCGGCCGCGAAAGGCTGGGAAGGCGAAAAGTGAAGCGTGGGGCGCAGGTTTCCCTGACGGTGCGGGCGAGTCAGGTGTCCGCGGGATGGGTTCGAAATCTCTACCGCACTACGCCTTCCAGCGGCGAGCTGGCGGTGGCATAGAGCTTCTTCGCCATGCGTCCCGCAAGATAGGCTTGGCGGCCGGCCAGCACGGCATGATGCATGGCCTCGGCCATGAGCACCGGGTCCTGCGCGCCGGCGATGCCGGTATTCATCAACACCGCATCAGCTCCCAGCTCCATGGCAATAGCCGCATCGGAGGCGGTGCCGACCCCGGCATCCACGATCAAGGGTACGCTGGTGATGACTTCGCGCAGAATTCGAATATGGGCGGCGTTCTGAATGCCCAGACCGCTTCCAATCGGCGCTCCCAGCGGCATCACTGCGCTGGCTCCCGCCTCCAGCAGGCGGCGGGCAAAAACCACATCGTCAGAAGTATAGGGAAGAACAGTAAAGCCTTCCTTGACCAACACCCGGGTGGCCTCCAGGGTTGCCTGTACGTCGGGATAAAGGGTGGCCTGGTCGCCGATCACTTCCAGCTTGACCCAATCCGAAAGGCCCACTTCGCGGCCCAGCCGGGCTGCCCGGATCGCCTCGTCGGCGGTATAGCACCCCGCCGTGTTGGGCAGCAGAAAGTAGCTCTTAGGGTCAATGTAATCGAGAAGTGATTCCTTGCTGCGGTCGAGATTCACCCGCCGCACAGCCACCGTGACCATCTCGGCGCCGCTGGCGTCAAGGGCGCGCGCGGTTTCCTGGAAAGACCGGTATTTCCCGGTGCCGACGATCAGACGGGAGCGGAATTGGCGCCCGGCGATGATGAGTGGGTCAGGCATGGGGCTATTGTAATCCCGAATGAGATTCGATTCCGGCCAGGGGCCGCAACTGGCGTGAGACCCCGCCAAAGCCGCCCCCAGCGCAAATTTCCCCGCCAGCGGCCAGCCGAGCGTGGTATTCTTTCTGGCGAACCGACTGAGCCTGTGCCCGCGCCAGCGCTGCCCAGCGGCTGGTGTAGCCCGAATGCTCCCGCTCGGGAGGAAAAACAAAATGAAGACACGCATCTCTGTAGTGCTTTTCTTGTGTGCAGTTCTTGCCCTTCCCGCCATTGCCCAGCAAAGTTCCAGCTCGCAGGCGTCGAGCTCCGATCAGATGACCGCCGCTTCGCAGGTGGAAACCGCCACCGGCCGCGAGCCGCTGCGGCGCGAGCAGACCAATTTCTGGGATGGCGACGAGCCCAGCATCGTCTGGCTGGTTCTGCATCCTTTTGCCAGCAAGGGTTACGTGCAGCGCAATCTGGATGCCATCCGCGACCGGGTCAACGAGCTCGATGAGTTGACCTCCTCTAACGGCAAGATGATCAAGGACGTGGATACCCGCGCCCAGCAAGGCATTCAGCTGGCCTCGACCAAGGCGGAGGAGGCCGATCAGCATGCCCTCGATGCCTCCAACAAGGCTGTGACGGCGCAGCAGACGGCAGCCACGGCCAACACGCATGTTGGAAAAGTGGAGACCGTAGTTTCAACCCTGGACCAGTACAAGGCCGCCAACCAAACCGTGATTCGTTTCCACCCGGGACAAACCGCCCTTAGCAAGCAGGCCAAAGACGCGCTTGACGAGATGGCAACCCGCCTGAAAGACCAGCGCGGCTACGTGATTGAAGTTCAGGGCTTCTCCACCAGCCACGGGCAGGCCGGCATTGCGGCTTCCCGCAACATGGCCGACTCCGTGGTGCGCTACCTGGTGCTGAACCACGAAATTCCCGCGTACCGCATCTACGTGCTGGCCATGGGCAACGCGCCCACAGCCGCCGAAGAGGGCAGCCACTCCCGCGGCAATCGCGTGGAAGTCAGCTTCCTGAAAAACGACGTGGATCAGTTGCCGACCAGCGCCAGCGCGGAACAGCCCACGCAGCCGAAGTAGTTGTTCGGGCGCAATGCCCGGCATGAAGAGCCTCTCTGGAAGTGGGAGGCTTTTTGTTTTGTGACGGCCGTGTAGTCGCCGGATCTGGCTGCAACTTCCTGCCTCCTGCCCATCATGCTGAGCGAAGCGAAGGAGGTTACCTTGCGGGCGGTGTTCCTGCCGATGCCAGGTTTGAGTGATGACCCCGGCAACTGCAATGGCCCTCGTAATCGCTATTTCCGCGTGATGCGGTAGCCTAGCGCCAGAATCGCCTTCAGAGTTCCCATGGCAGTGTTGCGATCGAAGACCTTTTCCGCTTCGGACAACTGCTCGTAGGGAACCAGTGAGGGATGCTCCTTCCGCCCATCATGCCGCTCTTTGCCGTGGCGCCAGCCCTGCGCCACGCGCTCCTGCGCCCACAGTTCGTGCGCATTCTGGGCTAATTGTTCCGTCAGGCGCAGTATGTCATCGCTCAGCTCTACGTGGGAGGTGTCAATGGGCGCCGGCGTGTAGGTCATGCGGAAATTGTACGGGTTCGATGAAATTACCGATTGCCGAACTTGGTTACCGCGGAACCGGTATTCCTCCCCAATCAATAATTCCTGCCAGCTATGTAAAAGTGCGATGATGCGCCGCTTGCTTTGGGCGCGCCGTCCCGTGTAAGGTGAAAGACCTCTTCCCGGAGCAGCGGTTCGCAGTTTTGCAATTGCCATGAGACGCGCTCTCCTCCTCCTGCTCCGGCGCCTGCTCCTTCCGCTGCTGTTATTCGCGGCTTTCGTGAGCGTTTGCGTGCTGACCTACATGCGCCTGGAGCATCTGCCCTGGATTGATGCCTTGTTCTGGGTAATCCTGCCCCATGCCATTGATTATCAGCGGGTTCACAACGCCACCAAGATATTCGCGTTGTTTGTCTTCGTCGGGGTGTTTGCATTTCAAATCTGGTTTGCCGAGCGCATCCTGCTGTCGTTTTTCGGACATCAGGGCCGGGAGGTATGGAAATCCATGATGAATGAATTCAACCTGGAAAAAATGCGCGACCACTTCATCATTTGTGGCTACGGCCAGGTGGGCCGCACGGTGGTGGAACACCTTACCCGCGCCCGGATTCCCTTTGTCCTGATCGAAACCAATGAAGGCCTCTACCGCCAGATTCTGCAGGAGAACATGGTCGTGCTGCAGGGGGATGCCAAGCGCCACAGCGTGTTGCAGGCGGCCGGCATCGAGCGGGCCCGCGGCATCTGCATTGTCATAGATAACGACGCCGATAATCTCTACATCACCATCACCGCCAAGAGCCTTAACCCCAAGCTCAGGATCATCACCCGGGCCGGCCAGGAGCGTTATGCCGAGGCCATGCGGGCTTCGGGAGCAAGCCAGGTCATCATTCCGGAATATGAGGGCGGGCGCATGGCTGGCCGGATGATCGAAGAATATGCCGCCAGTCCCTCTGAATTGACCTAGAGCGAGACGGCCAGCGGTACTCTTCCTGCGCATCAGATTACTGCCAACATATTGAAAGCAAACCTTTAATATTGCTTGCCAATGCCCGACAAGTAGGGTACCGTACTGCTCCCCTCGTTGCTTGGCTGCTGAAAGGGCGGTCAACGCCAAGATTCGATCTCAACCCAGGCAGGTTCCATGCGCTCCACTCGGTTCCCTTTTGCTTTGTGTTTCTTATCTCTCTTTGCTCTAGCTTTTCCCCTGCTTTTCTCACAGCGCGCGACGGCTCAGTCAATCATCCAGCCGCGTATCACGCAGCCGGTGGATGAAACCCAGCTCACCGTACTGCAAGGTAACGTTCATCCTCTGGCCCGCGCGCAGTTCGACCGGGGCGCGGCCCCGCCCGACCTGCCCATGAACCGCATGCTGCTGGTCTTGCAGCGCAGCCCGCAGCAGGAGGCCTCGCTGCGCAAACTGCTTGACGATCAGCAGGATAAGGCCTCGCCCAACTATCACAAGTGGCTCACGCCGGAGCAGTTCGGGCAGCTCTTCGGCCCCGCCGATCAGGACATTCAGACGGTTACTTCCTGGCTGCAAACCCAGGGATTTCAGGTGGCCAGCATTTCCAGGGGAAAAACGGTGATCGAATTTTCCGGCACCGCCGCCCAGGTGCAGCAGGCCTTCCACACCGCGATTCATTCCTATGTTGTGAACGGAGAGCAACACTGGGCGAACTCGAGTGACCCCTCCATTCCCACGGCCTTAGCTCCGGTGGTGGCAGGGGTCCTCACCTTGAACAACTTTTACTCCAAGCCAGAGATCAGCCGAACCCAGCAGGTGCCGGCGACTTTCAGCCGCACCCCGACGCCGCACGTGACGTTTACAAATCCCACAATTCACGCTCTGGGGCCGCCGGACTACGCCACCATCTACAACATCAATCCAGCTTACAACAGCGGAATCACCGGAGCAGGCGTGACCATCGGAGTGGTGGGCCGCACCGATATCAACCTGCAGGACGTTGCGGATTTCCGCGCCGCGTTCGGCTTGCCGCTCAACTTGCCGCAGATTGTGGACGATGGCGCTGAACCCGGCGATCTCGGCGGCGGGGAGGAATTTGAGGCTGTGCTGGATGCGACCTGGTCCGGAGTCACTGCCCCGGGCGCCACCATCAAGCTGGTGGTCTCCGCGTCCACGGACACTACCGATGGCGTGGTTCTTTCTGAGCTTTATATTGTTGATAACAATCTGGCCGACGTCATGACCGAGAGCTTCGGCTCCTGCGAAGCCTTCTATACGAGTGCTGACGCTCTCGGCATCAGCTTGCTGGCGGAGGAGGCCGCGGCCCAGGGAATTACCTACATGGTCTCCACCGGCGATTCCGGCGCCGAGGGCTGCGACAATCCCAACATCGAGCAGATCGCTACCGGCCCTCTCTCGGTAAACATTCTGGCGGCGACTCCCTTCACCACCGCGGTCGGTGGCACGATGTTCAATGAAGGCGCGCAGTCGAGCAAATATTGGAGTTCATCTTCTTTCCCAAGCGGGACCGCCCTCTCTTACATTCCGGAGAATGTGTGGAATGAGAGCTGCACCGTAGCACAGTGCGGCGGCGAAAACGCCAACATCGCCGCCGGCGGAGGCGGGGCCAGCGTTTTCTTCGCGAAGCCTTCGTGGCAATCGGGGGTAACTGGAATCCCGAGCGATGGCGCGCGCGACTTGCCCGACGTGTCGTTGACCGCGGCCTTCCATGATCCCTACCTCTTGTGTTTCGAGGGATCTTGCGAACAAGACCTCATTTGGTTCATCTCGGGCACCTCCGCGTCGGCGCCTTCCTTTGCCGGCGTCATGGCCCTGGTGGACCAGAAGATGGGCGGACGCCAGGGGCATGCCAACTACATTTTGTACCGCCTGGCGGCGGCTGAAACGCTTTCACAATGCAATGGCTCAAAGACCTCAGGCCTGCCGGCTTCCACTTGCGTGTTCAACGACGTCACGGTTGGAAACAATGCCGTGCCGGGCGAGGCAGGATATGGCGGTACGAACTCTTATACCAGCGCCACCGGGTACGATCTGGCTACGGGCCTGGGCTCGGTCAATGTCGCCAACCTGATCAACAAATGGAGTTCAGTGAGCTTCAATCCCACCGTGACTACCCTCGGCTTGGCGCCGACCACCAACATCGCCCACGGCGCGGCCGTGAACGTGACTGCGAGCGTGGCTCCCAGCAGTGGCACGGGCGTGCCCACAGGCGACGTGGCCTTGCAGACCAGCACAGGAATCTTCGCCGACGGCTTCACATTGGCTGGCGGAAGCATCGCTTCGAGCACTAACCAGCTTCCGGGTGGAACTTACACCGTAACTGCGCATTACGCAGGAGACTCAACCTACGCAGCCAGCGATTCGGCCCCGGTCACGGTGACCGTTACGCCCGAAGCCAGCAGCACGGCGCTTACCGCCCTGACCTTGCTGCCGGGCGGCGGAGCAGGACCGTTCACCACCGGACCCTACGGCTCGTTCCTCTATCTGCGCGCCGACGTAGCGGGGCAATCCGGCCAGGGAATCCCCACCGGCGGCGTGGAATTCCTCGATGGCTCAGCACCCTTCGTCAGTTACCTGCTGAGCAGCGACGGAGAAGCCACCAGCCCGAACGGCTACCAGACGCTGACGCCAGGTTCGCATTCGATTTCCGCCCACTACCTGGGCGATGCCAGCTTTAACGCCAGCACCTCGGGGACCGACAATATTACGATCACCCAGGCTTCAACCACCACGGCGCTGATTTCGAGCAGCACCAGCGTCACCAGCGGCGCGGCAGTGACCCTGACGGCAACCATCACGACTCAGAGCTTCGGCAACGCTCCAAGCGGCACCGTGACCTTCTTTTCCGGCACCACTTCTTTGGGGTCTGCGCCAGTGAGTTTCGTCTCGCAAGATGGCTTGAGCCCGGCGAGCTCGATTACGCTCTTCACCAGCTCACAGCTTCCTACCGGGCAGGACAGCATCACGGCGCAATACAACGGAGACACCAACTACACGACCTCGACCTCGGCGCCCACAACTGTCACGGTTCAGCCGGATTTCGCCATCGCGGCGTCGGCGCCATCGCTCACGGTCACTCAGGGCCAGACCGGAAGTATCACGCTCACGATCACGGGAACGACCGGCTACAACAGCACGATTACCTTCACTCCGGGTGACTGCGCCGGCCTGCCCTCAAAGAGCAGTTGCAGCTTTAATCCGACGACCGTGCCCGGCAGCGGCAGCACCACCTTAAGCATCACCACCGCAGCGCCGCAGAATGCCGCCTTGCAATCGCCGCGGCGCCGGTTGGAGTACTTCGCTTCTCTCTTTGCCTTAAGCGGAACACTTCTGGCGGGCGTCTTCCTGGTGGGAGGGCCAACCAAACGCCGCGCCTGGAGCAGCTTGTTGGGGATGGTGCTGCTTGCTTTCCTGGTGACGGGAGTGGGTTGCGGCGGGAATACAAACGCCAGCGGCGGCGGAGGCACGGTTCCCGGCACTCCCAAGGGCACCTATACCGTAAACGTCAGGGCCAGCACCGCCAGCATCACGCATTCCGCGAGCTTCCAGCTCACCGTTCAGTAGCGAAAAAAAAGGCGGCCCGGCAGGCCGCCTTTTCCTCCGAACAGTTCTTTACGCCGCTTTGGCCGGCCGGTAGCCGCTTTCTCCTGCTCTCTTCAGGGCCTGCAGGGCTTCTTCCTGCGAGAGCAAGGGCGTGGTACGCACGCTCTTGCAGGCGCCGCCTGCCGCAAAGGCGATGGCAATACCCGCCGCGCTGACGTTATCCGGCATTTCAGTAATCAGCACGACGTCGTAGTCGCCAAAAGCAAACCACGCAGTGGTGATCTTGCCTCCCAACTTCTCGATGGACGACTTCACAGCTTCCACCCGGTTCTGAGGATGCGCGACCACCGCCGCCCAACCCTCAGGCGAGTACGAAACCTGGTGCAGGTAATGTGGCATAAAACCTCCTTGTCGATCGGTATGGCTGCGAATGATCCCAGAGTGTTCTGAGAGAGTCAAGTTGGCGAGGTGGTTACGGACGGGAGACAAGCGAGGCTGACGAAGTCATTTCGACGGCAAGCCAGAGCGGGGCTGAAAAAGACCTCCTCTTAACATTTCCTTGCGTTCGGCCGGCCGGGACGGGTGATAATAGCGCGCCCTTTCCTAAGGAGGAAACGACATGCGAATGCTAATGAGAGTATCTATTCCGGCGGAAGAAGGAAACGCCGCCATCAAAGCGGGCACACTGGGAACTACGATCGAGCGCATACTGGCCGATCTGAAACCCGAGGCCGCCTATTTCATGGCCGACGACGCCGGCAACCGCTCGGGCTCGATTGTGTTCGATATGAAGGATACGTCGCAGATTCCAGCCCTGGCCGAGCCCTGGTTTCTGTCGTTCAACGCCAAAATCTCTTTCCGGCCGGTCATGAATCCGCAGGATCTGGCTGCCGCCGCTCCCGGCATTGCCAAGGCAGTACAGCAGTACGGAAAGTGAAGTCTTAAAGAGAACGACGGCCATGAACCGCACCGCAATTGCGCTCTGAAGTTCATGGCCGCTCCCGCTCCTCGGCCTGCATTTGGGCCGGCACTAAACCTCCTCACCTCTCTCCGCTACAATCATTTTTCAACTTCAGCACGTTTGTGATTTCACAATCAGGAACTTCTTATGAAACTTGGAGAACTTGCGAGCACACTCGGGGCCCGTCTGGAAAACGGCTCGCCGGAGACGGAGATCAGCGGCGTGGCTGGAATCAAAGAAGCCGGGCCTGGACAGCTCACGTTCGTGGCCAACCCGAAGTATGCAGCCGCGGCCAGGACTACGCGCGCCTCCGCGGTGCTCATCGCCGAAAACGCTCCTGCGCTTCCGGTGGCCATGTTGCGCAGCCGGAACCCGTATCTCGATTTTTCTCGCGCCATTGCGCTCTTTCATCCATCCACGCAGTATGAGCCGGGGGTTCACCCCACAGCGGCCGTTCATTCCTCGGCAAGCATTGGGCCGCGCGCCCACATTGGCCCCTATGTGGTCGTGGATAAAGATGTAAAGATCGGTGCGGATGCCGTGTTGCTGGCTCATGTCGTGATCTATCGGGGAGCGCAAATCGGGGATCAATTCTTCGCCCATGCTCATGCCGTGGTTCGCGAGAACTGCCGGCTCGGCAATCGGGTGACTTTGCAGAATGGCGCGATCGTGGGCGGCGACGGCTTCGGCTTCGCCAAGGACGAGGCCGGGCGCTGGCACAAGATTCCGCAGCCGCAGCCGGTGGTGATCGAAGACGACGTGGAGATTCAGTCCAACGCCTGCATTGACCGGGCCAGCGTGGGTGAGACCCACATCGGCCGCGGCGTGAAGATTGACAACCTCGTCCAGGTTGGCCACGGGTCGCAGGTCGGCGATGATTCGCTCATTGCGGCCCAGGCCGGCATGGCCGGCTCTACCGAGATTGGCAAAAGCGTGATCCTCACCGGGCAAGTGGGCGTGGTCGGCCATTGCAAGGTTGGCGACGGCGCCATCGTGACGCCGCAAAGCGGCGTTGCCGGCGATATTCCCGCCGGCGCCATTGTGAGCGGCGCCCCCGCCGTGGACCACAAGCTGTGGCTGAAATATTCCGCCCTGCTGGGCAAACTTCCGGAAATGGCCAGAGCGCTGCGGGCGCTGGCCGAGAAGCATTCCTGAACCTCAAACTGGTTGGGTTTGCGAGCGGTACTCTGTGGGCAGTCCGCTTTCGATGGCCGCACGGACCTTCGCCATCAGCCTTTCGCGTCCGCCAAAGTCTTTGGGCTCGATGGGATCGTGAAAAATCAGCTCGACTTTGCCCGGCTTGATCGCGAAGCGCCCCTTGGGCATCACGTAGTGAGTACCCGATATCGTCACCGGCACCACCGGCACGCTGCACTCCTCGGCCAGGTAAAACGGGCCTTTCTTGAAGGGCAGCAGCTTGCCATCGAAGGAGCGGCCGCCTTCCACGTAGATGGTCATGTTGATTCCATCATGAATGACCTCGGCGGCGGCGCGGACCGCGGCGATGCCGGCCTCGCGGTTGCCGCGGTCCACCGGCACCAGGCGAGCCATGCGCATGGCCCGCCCGAACAGCGGATAGCTGAAGAGCTCTTTCTTCGCCATCACCGAGGTGCGCCGGGGGATCAGCGGAATCATCAGCGGCGGATCAATGTTGGAAACGTGGTTGACCATGAAGATATAAGTTCGATCCAGATTCAGCCGGTCCAGCCCAATCGTCTGCACCCGCACCCCCGCCAGACGAACCCCGGCAAAGGCGCCCCACATTCCCAGGCGGTAAAGAAAGCGGATGTCGCCGGTAAGAAACGTCCAGGGAAAAGTGACCAGAACGACGAGCGGCAGCAGAACTATCCAGAAGGCGAGCATCAGGCTCGTCCGAATCACGGTTGCGCCTCGTTGGCCGGCTGGTCCTGACCGCTCAGCCAGGCCGCGCGTCGCGCCTGCTGCGCAGGTGTGATGTTCTCCAGGTCTTTCAGCTCGAATTCAACCATATCGCGATGGCCGACCTTGAATTCCAGCTCCCGCTCGCCTGACTCGCTGCGGACCTTCAGGCGCAGAGTGTCGCCGACCTGCAATTCCAAAAAGCGCTGCTGGAAATCGGCTTCGGCTGTCTTTCCATTGATTTTTTCGATCACCTCGCCTGCCCGCAGCCCGGCACGTTCTGCGTCGCTGCCCGGGCTCACCGCCATGACCGTGGCCGCGCTGTCGAAACTGCGGGTTGCCTGAAAGCCCATGTCGGGCAGGGCGTGGGTTTGCTGCACCAGTTGCAGGCCGACGGTACGGAAGAAATCATTCCACGGAATCTGGTCGGTGCCGGCGACGTATTTCTGAAAGAACCAGCCAAGATCGGTGTGGCCCACCGCCTCAGCCGCCCGGCGCACGCCCTCGGTGCCGGGAAAGAACAGCCCCTTGCGGGCGTAATTATCATTCATCCAGTGGAAGAGATCGCGCAGCGAGGCGGTGCCGTGGCTGGCCTGGCGCAGCTCGAGATCCAGCATCACGCCCAGCACTTCGCCCTTGCTGTAATAAGAGATGCTGCGGCGGGGCGCCCAATACGCCGGATATTTCTCCAGCCACGCATCCAGGCTTGAGTCCTCGGCTGACTGGGTGAGAAATGCCGGGCGCTGCTCCAGGCGGGTGATGGTGGAGGCCAGCTTGGCCAGATATGCCTTCTCATCCGTCAAGCCAGCCTGCAGCAACGTGTAGCCGGCCACCGTGTTGGTAAATCCTTCGCTGAACCACAAGGCGCGAGTGTAGTTCTCTTTCGTATAATCCACCGGCTCGAGCGATTGCGGCCGGATGCGCTTCACGTTCCACAGGTGGAAGAACTCGTGGGCGGTCACGTCGTCCAGGGTGAGCGGGTCGTTGGCCACGGCCTGCGGGCTGACGTCAATGGCCGTGCAGTAAGAATGCTCCATGCCGCCCTGCCCCTCAGCCCGGGGAAAATGATAAAGAAACATGTAGGTTTGAAACGGGCGGTCGTTCATCCAGGCGGTTTCGGCAGCCACGACCTTCCGTACCATGGGCACGATCTTCTGCATGTCGTAGTCGCCGGGGGCCGCATCCACCACGATGCGGTAGTGGCCGCTGCCCTGATCGAAATCCTCTTCCTGAAAGGTTCCCCATTCCACCGGCGAATCCACCAGGCGATCGTAGTTCTCCGCGCTAAATTCATCGGGCGCCGGCGAGGCCAGCACGGTGGCGGCCCGCCAGCCCGAAGGCACGTCAACGAAACGCACCCGCATGGGGAAAGAACGCGCATCCACGGGGTACATGAGAATTTCCGCCAGATTGAAGAAGGCGTGTTGCGCATTCAACTGGGCGCCATAGGGGCCGGGATCGTTGGCCAGGATTTCATAGCTGATGCTGGCGCCGTGCTCCGCCCCATCGAGCTGCCACCGGCTTTTATCCAGTTCCCGCAGAGGCAATGGCTTGCCGGCGGCGTCTTCAGCGCGAACCCAATCCAGATATTGCGAAAAGTCCCGCACCTGATATAGCGCGTTCCACACCGGCAGCTGCAACTGGCGCTCACCGGGACCCGGCGGCAGCGCCATCGTGACGTGTACTAAATGATCGCCGGGCTGCGCCAGGGAGACGGTGTACGAAATTGCCGTTTGACCGATTTGAGCGAACGAAGACCCGGCCAGTGCTCCAATAAAGAGAACGAGCCCCACCAGGTGAAACCGTGCGCCTGGCTGCCTGGAGAGCCTGGCCGTGCCTGTTCTCATGCCTTCGCTGAAGCCTCCTGTTTCGTATTTCCGGCGAGTTCCTGCAGACGCCGGGGCAGCTTTTCGTAGATGCCGCCAAAACCCCCGTTCGACAGTATGGCGACGACATCGCCCGGGCGCATTTCAGGCGCGGCAAGCTGAACGATGCCATCTGCTTCCGTCACAATGCGCGCTCTCTTTCCTTGTTTCGCGATCTGCTTCACGACCGCATCAAGGTCAAGCCGCTCGGCCTCAGGAATGGCCTCCGACTTGAATACGCCGGCCACGATCACCTCGTCAGCGAGGGCCAGGCTGTTGCCTAACGCTTCCTGCAGCACGTTGCGCCGCATGGTGTTGGAACGCGGCTCGAGAATCGCCCACAGCCGCGCCCTAGGATAGCGCGCGCGCAGCGCGGTCAAAGTAGCGGCGATTGCGGTGGGATGGTGCGCAAAGTCGTCAATCATTGTGACGCCGTTTACCTGCGCGCGCACTTCCAGCCGCCGCTTCACGCTCTTGAAAGTCTTCAGCGCTTCGCCGATCGCCTCTCGGGAAATGCCGCAGCCCGCAGCCAGAGCCGCGGCCGCGGTGGCATTCCATACGTTATACTCGCCGCCCAGCGCAAACTCGAGGTCGGCCCAGGGCTCGCCATTGTGCACGACCGACCAACTGGTGCGCTCCGGCTCCAGGCGGAGATGGTCAACCTTCCAGCCGGCAAGATCGCTCGCGCCATAACGCTCCACCGGGCAAAATGCCTTGACCAGGCAGCGCTTGAGGCTTTCTCCGTGGTCGAAGGCCACAATGCGCCCGCGGCGCGGCACCAGGTTCACCAGGCGCTTGAACGCGGTCTCGACCGCGTCAAGGTCTTTATAGATATCGGCGTGGTCGAACTCTACCGAGGTCAGAATCACCTGATCGGGAAAATAATGCAGGAACTTGGGGCCTTTGTCGAAAAATGCCGTATCGTATTCGTCGCCCTCAAGAATGAAATGCCTTCCCGGTCCCAACTGAAAGCTGCTGCCGAAGTTCTCGGCGATGCCGCCAATCAGAAACGACGGCTGCAAGCCCGCCGAGTGAAAAATCCAGGCGAGCATGGATGTGGTTGTGGTCTTGCCGTGCGTGCCCGCGACCACCAATACTTCCTTGCCGCGCAGGAATTCATCGTGAAGAATCTGCGGCATCGAGCAGAATGGAATGCGCTGGTCGAGAAGGTGTTCGAGCTCCACGTTGCCCCGCGAAATAGCGTTCCCGACCACCACCAGATCGGGCCGCGGGTTCAGGTTCGCCTCCGCAAAAGGCTGAGAGACCGGGATGCCGAGCGAATTCAGAAAGTCCGACATGGGCGGATAAGCGGCGGCGTCCGAGCCGGTAACGCGAAAGCCGCGCTCCGCCAGCATTCCCGCAAGCGAAGCCATCGCCGTGCCACAGACGCCGATGAGATGGATGTGCTTCTTTTCCATATGCGCTGATGCGGTTTTCTCTGTCCTCTGTGTCCTCTGGGGTTAACCGATTTTTCCGGAGCAAGCGCTATAAAACCGTGGCCGGCTCCAGCATCCTTAAACTCACTTCATCTTTTCCAACCCTTAACCTCGCCTGCACCCCGATAGGCAGCGTGATGTTCGCCCGCGACACGTGCCCCGAGCGTAGCCCGTATGCTACCGGAATACCCAATTCCCCCACTACGCGCAGCACCACCTCCTGCAAGGTGTAACCCTGGTCTCGCTGCTGAATGCACTCCTTCATTTCGCCGAAGATGATGCCGCGCACATCGGCCAGCTTGCCCGCCAGCTTGAGTTGCATCAGCATGCGATCAATCTGAAAGGGCTTGGCGGCAATGTCTTCCATGAACAGAATGGTCCCGGCGGTCTGCACCTCGTAGGGAGTTCCAAGCGAGGCAACCAGCAGAGAAAGGCAGCCGCCGTAAAGACTTCCCTGGGCCTCACCTTCCACCAGCGACTCCACTCCAAAGCCTGGACCAAACTCCAATCCCCAGTCAGATCGCCCGGCCAGAGCGGCGTTCCAGGAACCGAGGTCCACCCCATCCTCGAGCGCAAAATCCTTGGCCGCCATGGGTCCATGAAAGGTCACAAGGCCGGCGGCATCGGAAAAATACGTGAGCAGCGTGGTGATGTCGCTGTACCCCAGGAAAATCTTCGGATGCCGGGCAATCGCCTCCATATCCAGCGCGCCCAGCAGGTAATTTGCCCCGTAGCCTCCGCGCGCGCAAAGAATCGCCCGCACCTCGTCGCGTGAAAACATTTGCTCCAGCTCGCGTGCCCGCCGCTCCGCCGGCCCGGCGAAGTACAAATCCTGCTCGAAGATCGAATCAAAGTAAAAAGGTTCGTATCCCAGGCGCCGCAGCTGCTGGCATCCGGCCTCAAGCCGTTCGCGCTGGAGGTTGCTGGCTGGCGCCACAATGCCAATCACATCTCCCGGCCGCAAGGCCGGGGGTTTGATGCGCGCTTTGGCACGGCTCGGCGGCATGCGGTCTCGACCTCTAAAGAAAAAATTCTCCCCGGCAGACGAGTTGGGCCGGGCCGCGCAGAAAAACCTGCCCTTCCCAGCGCACGGCCTGCGTTCCTCCCGGAGCCTGGACGTGCACCGGCGACTCCGCCCGCTTGGTGAAGATCGCCGCTACCGCGGCGGCGCATGATCCGGTGCCCGAGGATTGGGTTTCTCCCACGCCGCGCTCGAAGAACCTCGCGGCAACCGTTTGCGCATCCTTCACCGCAGCCAGCTCAACGTTGATGCCCTGCTTGAAGTCGTGGTGCCGCCCGATTTCGGCCGCCTCCGCCTGCCAACCCGGAGAGAACTCTTTCACAAATACCACGTAGTGCGGATTGCCCATGGAGACCGGAATGCCGCGCACCTCGCCGAAAGCCAGCTTGATGGCGAACTCATCGCCCACCTGCGGCTCGCCCATGGCGATCTCAAACTCGTATTGCGCCTCGCTGTGGGAAGTGAGCGTGCAGGTTTTGCGGCCTGCATCGGTGCGCACCACAACCTTCTCCCTCGCTTGTTCTGAGCACAGGTAGGCCGCCACGCAGCGGGTTCCGTTGCCCGAAATCTCCGCTTCCGATCCATCGGCGTTGAACAGGCGCGCTTTCACGTCGGCATCGCTGGCGGGGAAAAGCCACTCTACGCCGTCCGCCCCCACCCCGGCGTGCCGGTCGCAAATGCGGCGGCAGAAGCCCGCAATGTCGGCGGGAGCGTGCATGCCGTCAATGATCAGAAAGTCGTTGCCGCAGGCGCTGGCCTTGACGAAGGGAATTGAGGTGAGAGCAGGGTTCATTCACGCCACAAGTGTTGCGGTGAAGAAATTCTATCATCGCTGAAATGCGGCTCTGGGTCCCCGAGGTAACGTCAGTGATTCGCGGCCGTTCGATGTTGGCAATTTGCCGGTGCTGTAGATGGTGGCGGTCGCCTGCCCTGAAACGTGAATCACCGCCAGGGTTGCCAACTGGCTTCGATTGACCTGCTCCGCGACCGCATCGCCATTCATGGCAATCACGTAATCCACATACTTTGCCGGATTGGCCAGGGCGCGCTCCCATAGGCCCTCGGGGTCCGCGGGCCGCTTCCACATGCGATGGTTGCCTTCGTTGATGGTGCGCCGCAGAGGAACGCCTGCGCTTTCGAGCGCGCCGACATGATCTCCCAGATAAATGAGAATGGTCGAATTCGGCGGCAGGGCTTTCAGATATGCCGCCAGTTCGGCTTCCAAAGCCAGGCGCGTCCGCGAGTTGATCCAGGCCTCGCGGAAGCAGATGGCGCGGCCGCCCCAGGTCCAGGCATAGCTCGCCGCGGCCAGAATCAGCATGGCTGCAGCGATAGAAGTTTTGATCTGCCACCTTGGCGTGCAGCCCGCGAGAAAGTGCGCCACCACGGCCGCGAAGACTGCGGAGGCGGGCAGCAATTGCAGCCCGTAGCGTGCGTTATAGATGGAGTGCGGCCACCAGACAGGAAGAAAAATCGGCACTCCGCCGTAGGCGACCGAGAGCATATAGAACGGCAGCGGAACCCAGAGCAGCAGCAGAGGCCAATGGCTCCGGCCGCCGAAGACCGCTAACCCAGTTCCTATTGCCGCCAGCGCCAGCCAGAACCGCCCCCAGTTGCCCGCGGCCAGGTTGAGTTCGCCGGACTTCAGAAAATATGACGCGGCGACCGCCAGATTCCCTGTACCCGGGTGCGGCGGAAATCCCGGCACCGCAGTTTTTCGCTCGATCGCCTTCGCCGAATACGGCCCGTTCGCAAACTCCAGCGGATTGCCGTAAATCGCCGCATTGTAGGTCACCCACAAGGCGGGCACTGCGGCTACCAACAGGCTGAAGATGAACCACCGCCGCAACAAACCCGCGGCGCCTTGCTTGCGCCAAACACAAACAGCAACCGCGATGCCCACCGCCGCAGCCAAGAACCATCCGTCATAACGCGTAAGACAGGCAGCCGCCAAACACAGGCCGCACTTCAGCAGCGGCGAACCTTCTTCACCTCTCACAAACTCGGCGAAGTACACCACTGACCAAATGAAGAGCGCAAGGTACAGCGCCTCCGTCATGGCGGTGGCCTGCAAATAAAGCAGATTGGGGTTCGCAACATAGATGACGACTGCAGCCCAGGCAGCACTCCGCGCGGACGGACCGGGCGGATCAGATGAGCTCAAAGCGCCCCGCGCCAGCCTGAAAATCCCCACAGCCCCCAGAACGAACGCAACCAACGAAGGAATGGATCCGCCTACCCCGCTCTGCCACATCCAATTGGAGATCAGAAAAGGAATCATCAGCAAGTGCGGCAGAGGCAGCCACACCGTGCCCAACTGCAGCAGCCCGGGTGTGCGCGAGTCAAATACGCGCCGCGCGATGCCGATATGGGCCACTGCGTCGCCATACAGAAGCAGCTCGCCATGGCGCAGGTAGAAGAAGAAAGAGAGCAGAGAAACGCCGGCCGCGAGCCAGGCCACCAGCATGGTCTCCTGGTCCCAGCGGCGGCTGGCGGGCGTGCTCATTCGAGGTGGGTCAACTCGCGAAACACTTCAAAGCGCGCGTCAATTTCCTCGCGGCTAAGCGATTGCAGCCGCTCGGTGCCGAAACGCTCCACGGCGAACGACCCCATCACGCCGCCATAGAACAGCCCGCGCTTCAGTACTTCGCGGTTTAACTCTTCCTGCGAGGCGATGTAGCCCATAAAGCCGCCGGCAAAGGAATCGCCCGCCCCGGTCGGGTCTTTCACTTCCTCGATGGGCAAGGCGGGCGCGCGGAAAGGATGCCGGCCAATGCCAAACGCGCCTTCGCGGAAGAAAATCGTCGCGCCATACTCGCCGTGCTTGATGACCAGGGCCTTCGGCCCCATGGCCAGCACGTGATGCGCGGCGCGGGGGAGATTGGTCTGGCCGGCCAGCATCTTGGCCTCGCCATCGTTGATCAGCAGCACGTCCACCAGCTTCAGGGTTTCGCCCAACTCTTGGCGCGTGCCCTGAATCCAGAAGTTCATGGTATCGCCGCCGGTCAGCTGCACATTCTGCATTTCGCGCCGAACCGCCGCTTGCAGAGCAGGATGAATATTCCCCAGAAAGAGGATTGTTGAATCTTTATACTCCACCGGAATGCGCGGCTGAAACTTCTCGAACACATTCAGCTCGGTAAAGTCGGTCTTGGCCTCGTTCAGGTTTTCCAGGTATTTTCCGCCCCAGCGGAAGGTCTTGCCCTTGGCGTGCTCAATGCCGCGCGTATCCACGCCGCGCTTCTTCAGTACGTTTTCATGTTCGGAGGTGAAATCCTCACCCACCACCGCCACCACGCGCACCTTGGTGAAGTAGCTGGCCGCCAGGGAAAAATACGTGGCCGAGCCGCCCAGCATGTCTTTCACGCTGCCCGCCGGAGTGGTAATAGAATCAAAGGCCACCGAACCAACGGCTAGAATGCTCATGCTTTGCGGGCTCCGAGATATTTATCAAGGATGAGTTTCAGGTTCTTGCGCGTGGCCGCGGGAATTTTTTTCGGGTCGGTCAGGATGGCATGCTTCAGTGCCGAGCCGCACTTGCAGCTTCGCTCGCGGGGCATGGCCGCGACCGTCTCCCGCACTACGTTGCAGGCATTCTCCGCGTTCCTGTTGAGCACGGCGATAATCTGCTCCACGGTCACCGAGTCATGATGGGGGTGCCAGCAGTCGTAGTCGGTAACCATGGCGATGGTGACGTAGCAAATCTCAGCTTCGCGTGCCAGCTTGGCTTCCTGCAGGTTAGTCATGCCGATTACATCCATGCCCAGGCCGCGATAAACGTTCGATTCCGCCTTGGTGGAAAACTGCGGCCCTTCCATGCAAACATAAGTGCCGCCGCCCTTGCCGGCGACTCCGGCCTTGGCGCACGCCCCCTCCACAACTTTCGCCAGCTCGGCGCACACCGGGTCGGCAAAGGCAACGTGGGCCACTATGCCGTGCCCGAAAAATGTATCCACCCGATGCCGCGTGCGGTCGAAGAACTGGTCGGGAATCACGAAGTCTGTCGGTTTATGTTCTTCCTTCAGCGACCCCACCGCCGAAACCGAAACGATCCGCTCCACGCCCAACTGCTTGAAACCGTAAATATTGGCCCGGAAATTCAGCTCCGAGGGCAGCAGGCGGTGCCCGCGCCCGTGCCGCGCCAGAAAGGCGACTTTGCGGCCCGCCAGCATTCCCAGAACATAGGCATCGGAAGGTGCCCCGAACGGCGTGCGCAGCCGGACCTCCTTGGTCTTGCTCAGCCCGGGCATGGCGTACAGCCCACTGCCTCCAATGATCCCGATCTCCGCCTGGGGCAAAGAACTCTCCTGATGAATCCTATCGGCAGTCGTGAACCCGTGATTATACCGAACGGCGCCTGCGGTTCAGCGGTACCCATCTTTTCGATGAACCAGACGCAGAACCAACACATTCCCGCCGCCAAGCCGGTTCGACCAGTCTCACTCCACCATTAGCGCGGCAAACACTTCTCCTTCCAGTTTCTTCACCGTCGCGTCATCCAAGCTTTCCGCAGCCAGTACTTCATCGCCATTGACATCAATCTCTACGTCGCCTTCTTCGGTCTTCCACGTGTGTTTGCCCGTCAGGCTGTCGAGCTTCTCTAAATCCCCCACAGGATCGTCCCCCGCCGCCTGCACATGTTCATATCTCTTCGTCAATGACTTCGCATAGATCGCGGCAAACGACGCTGCCTTCTGTGCGCTTGCCCAGCGTGAAACGTAGAGCAACGCCAGCGGAGCCGCGGAGTTCCCCTTGGGCCGGGCGGCATAGTAATAGCCGCCCCGCCACGCCGGATACAGACCACGCGAGGCCTCTGAGCCTGCATACTGATCAATAATCACCGATACATCGAACTCCCCGACCGCCCCCACATCAAAGCGGTCATAGTTCTTGAAGTCGCGGTTGAAGTCCGGCAGCGGCATGGGGGGTATCACTTCTCCCGCCAGATACGTCTGCGGCTCCATGATCTGCCGGGTGCTGTGCGGAGGATTGCGCAGCGTCTCGGCGAAAGCCTCCTCCTTGCCCCCCTTGGCCAGCAGCGCAGCGATGAAATCCAGCCCGTCGCGGTAAGGGAAGGTCAGCGACTCTTTCAGATAGATAGGAGCGTCGTGGAATTCTACGTCCTCGGGAGTACCGCTCATCATGCCGGCCTTCAGCGCGGCTACCACCTCGGGCGAATCCAGCAGCGACTTTCCCGCCGGCGCCAGCATGTAATCCAGCAGCACCGCCATGGCCTGGCCCTCGGTTACTGCCTGGCGCACTGTGCCGGCTTCATCTTCCACAATGTCCTCGGGCGTGATCTGCTTTTCGCGGTCAAGGTCGCGCTCGCCCGGCTTCATGAACCTCTCCAGGCCCACGAACTGGTCTTGCAAGGCATGCGTCAGTTCATGCGCCAGCACCGGCTTCTGCAGTGCCGGCTGCACCCAGTCCAGCAGATTCACCGTCTTGGTTTTGGAATCGTAATAGCCCGCCACTTGCTCCTTCAGCAGCGCCACCAGGAATTTGCTCAGGTCGAAATCGCGGGGCAGCAGTCCGAATTTTTTCAGCACCAGCTCCGCCCGCCGCAGCCGCTTGGCGTCTTCGCCCTCGGTGGTGTGCTTGGTGACGTAAGCTTCCACTTCATCCCGCCCTACCAGCCGACGCTTCACTTCATGCTTGATGGGCAAATCCGTATCCTGGCTGGCAAACTTCAGGATCTGGTCCACCGAGCGGAATAATTCGTCCGCTTCCTGCGGCGAAATCTTCGCCTCCGGTGAAGCCACCGCGCCCTGGCCCTCTGCGGTGGTCTGCGGTGGCACAGGCGAGGGCGCCTGGGCCGCGCCCTCTGCCCACATGCCTGCCAGCAAGGCCAGCAGAATTCCCGCCAGCCAGAAACTTTTCTTCCGATAGAATTTCGTCATTGGGATCAGGTTCTATGTCCGAGGCTGACGCCCGACAATCCGCCGCCGCATACTTTCAAAAGGCCTACGAGCTGCAAATGGCCGGCGACTACCCCGAGGCCATCGCTCTCTATACCCGCTCCATCCAGGCCTTCCCCACCGCCGAAGCCTACACCTTTCGCGGCTGGACTTACTCCTTCCTGGGCGACTACGGCCGCGCCATCGCCGAGTGTCTGGAAGCAATCAAGGTGGATCCTGAGTTCGGCAATCCTTACAACGATATCGGGGCTTACCTGATTGAACAAGATAAATGGGAGGAATCCATCCCCTGGTTTCAGAAAGCCATGATCGCCCCGCGCTATGAGGCCCGCTGCTATCCCTACTTCAATCTGGGGCGCGTGTACGAGCATCTGCACCAATGGCAGAAAGCCAAAGAGTGCTACGCCATGGCCTACGGGCTGGATAAGCGCTATCAGACCGCGCTGGCCGCCATGCGCCGCCTGCGGGCCATGTTCAACTGAGGGCCGCAGAACTCTGCTTGTGTTTCCCATTCTTAAACCGGTTTAAGAGGACCCGAAACTATCTCATTAGGAATCGCGGCCAGCAGTAAAGGCCGCCGACACTTCTGCCGATTGATCCCAAAGGATCGGCGGTTCAGAGGCTTCCCGGCTCTGGCCTCGCCGATTCGTGAAGCGGGCGGGTCGGAAGCCCGCGCCAACGCACCGTCAACCTCCGCATGCTGAAAGCACTTCGGTCCTTCTGGGAGTCGCGCAATCTGACCGTCAAGATTGTGGGCTCCATTCTTGTGGCTCTGGTGGTCACCGCGGTTCCCAGCTTCTGGCTCTCACAGAGTCGCGTCCGCGAGCAGGAAGAGGGCGCCTTCCTCGACAAGCTGCGCATGCTCACCGATGTGGCCGAAGGCTCTCGCGTCAGCAACTCCGAGGGCGGTCATGCCTGGCAGGTGACCCAACAATATGCCAAGACCCAGGGTTATCTGTTCCACACCCCCGCGCGCACGCCCAATGATCCCAATGACGTTCTCAATCCTTTTGACGAACGCGCTTTCGCCATGCTGGAGTCGCATCCCGAGGCGCAGCAATACACCGAACACGCCTCAGTGAATGGCCATCCGGTTCTGCTCTACGCCAAACCGGTGCGAGTAAGAGAGGAATGCCAGGTCTGCCACACGGAATGGAAGCCCGAAAGCGAAACCAAGGTTGCCGGCACCCGCCACCTGGAAGCGCTCTTTTCCATCACTGCACCGCTCGACGTTCTGGCCGCCAACGAAAGAAGCAACGCCTGGATGATCCTGCTCACTACTTTGGGCACTCTGGCGTTCTCTACTCTGGTTGTATTTTTCCTGGTGCGCGGCCTCGTGATCCGCCCGCTGCATGCGGCCCTGGCCCTCGCCTCCAGCATCGCCTCCAACGACCTCACGGTGGTTGATATCGCCGTCTCCTCGCAGGATGAAGTGGGCCAGACCGCTTCCGCGCTCAATCTCATGAAGAAGAACCTGGGGAAGACGCTCGGTGAAGTCGTCGTCGCCGCGCAACGCCTGGCGAGCTCGAGCGACGCCATGTCCTGCTCCGTGGTGCAGCAGTCCGAAGGCGCGGAGCAGCAAAAACAGCGCACCGATCAGATCGCCACCGCCATGCACCAGATCGCCTCTACCGTGGCCGAGGTCTCCGATAACTCCAACCAGGCGGCCGCAGCCTCGCGCCGCGCCGCCGAAACCGCCCGGGAGGGTGGCCAGGTCGTCAATCAGACCCTGGAGCAAATGCGCGCCATCGCCGCTTCCGTTGCCGAGGCGGGCGCCAAAGTCGAGGAGTTAGGCAAGAGCTCGCATCAGATCGGCGCCATCATCGCTGTGATTGACGATATCGCCGACCAGACCAACCTGCTCGCCCT
This sequence comes from Terriglobales bacterium, assembly GCA_035517775.1. GTDB lineage: Bacteria > Acidobacteriota > Terriglobia > Terriglobales > Acidobacteriaceae > DATIYF01. The sequence goes on along the minus strand of DATIYF010000055.1, from coordinate 6,166 downwards.
GAATGCGGCCATTGAGGCCGCCCGCGCCGGGGAGCAGGGCCGCGGCTTCGCCGTGGTCTCCGACGAGGTGCGCAAGCTGGCCGAGCGCACCACCAGCGCCACCAAAGAGATCACCGCGATGATCGCCTCCATTCGCGGCGAAACCGAGAGCACGGTCAAGGCCATGGAGTCCAGCACCGGGCAGGTCCAGCAAGGCGTCGAGTCTACCGCCAAGGCCGGCGCGTCCCTGCATTCCATCATCGAGATGTCGGACCAGGTCGGCGAAATGATCACCCAGATCGCCACCGCCGCCACCCAGCAATCCGCGGCTACCGAAGAAGTCAGCGGCAATATCGAGCAGATCGCGAAAATCACTCAGCAGACCGCTCTCGGCTCCCAGCACTGCCTTTCTTCGGTGAAGGAACTCGATATCCTGGCCAAAGAGCTGCAAAACCTGGTGGGCAGTTTCCGGCTCACGTCGAACGGCGAGCAGCCCATAACGCCCGTTCGAAAACTCTCCGCTGCCCACCGGGTTTGATATTTCGCCTCTGCTTATCAGGCCGCCTTCTGCGTTGTTCCCTTCTCGCCGAACAATTCAATCATCCCGCGATTGAAGGCGGGGATATCATCCGGGTTTCGGCTGGTCACCAGATTTTTGTCGCTCACCATCTCCTGGTCCACCCAATTGGCGCCGGCATTGCGCAGATCGGTCTTCAGCGACGGCCACGAGGTAATCCGCCGGCCCATCGCCGCTCCCGCTTCGATCACCGTCCAGGGACCGTGACAAATCGCGGCCACCGGCTTGCCTGAGTCGAAAAATGATTTCACAAAGGCCACAGCCTCGGGAATCATTCTCAGTTTATCGGGGTTCATCACTCCTCCGGGAAGGAGCAGGGCATCGAACTCCTCCGCCTTCACTTTCTCCAGTGAAAGATCTACTTTAACCTCGTCACCCCAATCGGTTGATTTCCAGCCGCGCACCTTGCCTTTTTCCGGCGAGACGATCTTGGTTTCGGCCCCCGCTTCATCCAGCGCCTTGCGTGGCTCTGTCAACTCCACCTGTTCGAATCCGTTGGCCGCTAGGATTGCAACTTTGAGTCCCTCGAGATTTTTGGACGCCATGATCATTTCCTTTCCGGAAGTTGGTGGTTCTCACCGTGGTCGGCGGCCACTGCCCGGGCACGGGCCGCTTTTACCCCGAATCATGGGGTTGGATGCCGCGCCTGTTCCCAGCGTTGATTGCTGTGAAGGCAGCGTTAGGGGTCAGCGGAAGAGTGGCACTTACTTCCTCTTGGGCGGGTATTTCTGGAATGACTTTTTCACCATGTCATCCAGCTTGCCCTGAATTTTAGCCGGGTCGCTTTTCTCTTCGCTGGCGATAGCCCGCCACACCAGGGAATGGCTCTCCGCATCGTGCAGGTCAATCACCAGCGTGCCCTCGGCATAGGGCACGCGTACCACGCGGGTGCCCAGGCCGCGCCAGCCCGCGGGGTAGCTTTCAAGCTGGGTTCTGCGCGCCGAACCAAAGTGATAAAAGACATTCAGATCGGCCTTGCCGCTAACCTCGGTCAGGCCGCGCGCGGCCAGATCCCGTTGGATGTCGGAATCAATCTGCTTCTTGACCAGTTCGCTGTTCAGCGCCGGATTGCCGCTGTTCAAGCGGCCTTCGCGCAGGTTGAAGGTCTTGTATTTGCTGAAGTCAGCCGCCTGGTCGAACTGAATGTTGATCTTCTGCGCTGGCGCGGCATGAGATGCAAGCAATCCTAGAATGATGACCGCCAGCGCCCGCGATGCGAAGCGCGCGAACTGCAGACGACCTGAGCGACTGAGGTTTGGCATCCCTAGCTCCATTGGCTCCACAGTGTACCAAGCAGGATTCCCGTCGCACACCGGGTTTTCTTTCGTGTGCCTTCGTGCCCTTTGTGGTGACGCTCTTGCCAAACAACCCCGCTTCCCCGGCAACTCTCCCGGCGGCAATCGCGCCGCTAAAACACTTCTACCGCCGCGGAATGGCCTGGCGCGGCGAGCCGTGCATCCCGCGTGACAAGCGGAGCCTTGAGCGCTTCAGCGAGCGCCAGGTAGGCCGCATCATAAGCTGAGAAATGGTCGCGCAGCTGCCAGGAGCAAGTACTCTGGCGCTGACCTAGCGGGCGTGCGCCTTCTCGAAAAACGGATTACTATTGGAAAAGAAGCTCGGGAAACATCCCTCTCACTGCTGCCGCCATCGAAAGGCGCGGACCGTCGGAAAAAGGGGTGCTCGAAAACTGCGACAAAGGGGCGAATTATGTCTTCTGCAAAAATTCTTCACTTGGCTCTGGCAGTAGCGTGCCTTGTCCTCCTGGTGGCCGGCGCCGCCACCGCTGAACCCAATCACGGCGACCATGACCGGCGGGCCGATGGCCGCGATTCCGGCGAGTACGTCATTCTCCACGCCGAATACGGTACCGAGCGTCATCACGTGGACGTCACCGACCGCCTGCGTCAGTTGGCCCGCTCCGATCGCTATTTCCGCATGGGCAACAGCACCTTCGGAGTGGATCCCGATCCGGGGCGGGTGAAAACCCTCCGCATCTTCGCCCGCGGCCCGGAAGGACCCCGCACCTTCGATTACCGCGAAGGCAGCACCGTGGATGGCTCCATGTTTCAAGGCTGGGGACGCGGCGATTGGGGCGAGGGCAACTGGCAAGGAGGATGGGAAGGCGAGAACCACGATTCCGGTCAATTCGTCATTCTCCACGCCGAATACGGTACCGAGCGCCGTCACGTGGATGTCACCGACCGCCTCCGGCAGCTGGCCCGCTCCGATCGCTCCTTCCGCATGGGCAACAGCACTTTCGGAGTGGATCCTGACCCGGGGCGGGTGAAAACCCTCCGTATCTTTGCCCGTGGCCCCAATGGCCCGCGCACCTTCGACTACCGCGAGGGCAGCGTCGTGGATGGCTCCATGTTTCAAGGCTGGGGACGCGGCGATTGGGGCGACCGCAATTGGCATGGCGGCTGGGACAGCGACAACGACCACCCGCACAACCATTGAGAAAGTTGCAAAACCTCTTTATCAGCCGGAACTGAGACGGGAACCCGCCCCTTGCCTTTGCAGGGGGCGGGGCCCAGCCCGCCTTCTATCTGGGCCGCATTACGCCATAGCCCGGCGATGACAGAAGGCTAGCCGGCCTTCCTCAGCACCAGCGTCGAGTTCTTCGACCCGAAGCCCACGCAATTGCAGATGGCATGTTCAATCTCGGCTTTGCGCCCGGCCTCCGGGACATAATCCAGATCGCATTCCGGGTCAGGCTCATCGAGGTTGATGGTCGGCGGAATCTGCCCATGCTCCATGGCCACCAGCGTCGCCGCTACGCTGGCTGATCCACAGGCGCCTTGCGCGTGGCCGATCTGCGACTTCAGCGCCGACATCGGAATCTTCGCCGCCTGCCTTCCTAACGCCAGCCTGACCGCCCGCGTCTCCACCCGGTCGTTCATCTCGGTTGAGGTTCCGTGCAGATTCACGTAATCCACATTCTCCGCCGCAACTCCCGCCTCTTCCAGAGCCAGAGTAATCGCCCGCGCCGGTTCCTCGGGCGAGTCGCTCATGCGCACGCGGTGAAAGGCCTCGCAGGTAGCGCCGTATCCCGCGATTTCAGCATAAACCCGGGCACCGCGCGCTCGCGCATGCTCGTAATTTTCCAGAACGAACATCCACGAGCCTTCGGCGATCACAAAACCATCGCGATCTTTGGAAAACGGCCGTGAGGCGCGCTCCGGCGCTTCATTCCACGACTGCGTAAGCGCCCGCAGCAGGGTGTAGCCCTTGATGATGCCGGGAGTAATGGCCGAATCCACGCCGCCGGCCAGAAACATGGGCTGCACTCCGGCCTGAATTTGCTGATAGGCATAGCCCAGCGCGTCGGTGGAAGAGGTGCAGCCTGCCGTCACCACGTGGCTGCAGCCGCGAAAGCCGAAGCGCAGGTTGATCTCGCTCGAAATCGTTCCCATGGTGCCGCTGGGAATGCAGAACAAGCTCGCCTTCTTCTCCTGGCCCGAATGCCACAGCCGGTACTGCTCTTCGGAAAATTCCTGCGCGCCGCCGCCCGTCCCCAGAATCACCCCGATCTCGCGCTTTTCCTCCATGGTCATGTGTTCGGGCTCGAGGCCGGCGTCGCGAATGGCTTCGCTTGAAGCCGCCAACGCCAGGGGCACCACACGCGAAACATGCTTGCGCTCCCGCGCATCCACCCAGGCGAGTTCATCGAATTCCGGAATTTCGCCGGCGATGTGCACCGGCAGGCATGTCGGGTCGAAGCGCGAAATCCGTTTCACTCCAGACTTGCCGGCCAGAAGAGCGCGGCAGAAGGCCTCTTTGCCCAGGCCGTTGGGGCTGACCACGCCCATGCCGGTAATGACTACGCGAGGAAGCATATGAATTGCCCTAGACCACGATTACATTGCCATACCTGGCGCTTCGGCGCCGAAGGATCGTACGACTGCCAGCATCTCCAGTTCTGCTCTAACGCCCGGCGTGCCCGCGGAATCTGAGATGCCGCCCCAGGTCCCTGCGTTCCGCCGAAGTGGGATAATCCTACAGAATGCCGCTCGGCCTGTACATCTCGCTGCCCTTCTGCCGCACCAAGTGCTCGTATTGCAATTTCGCCTCCGGCGTCTTTTCGCCAGCGGCTTTTCAAAACTACGTGGAGCGGCTCTGCCTCGATATCGCCCGCGCCCCCCAAACCGCCGGCCAGATGGGCGGCTGCTTCGAACCTCGCGCGGATACCATCTATTTCGGCGGCGGCACTCCCACCATTCTCGATGTAACACAGCTGGAGCAGTTGTTTGTCACCATTCGGCAAAATTTCCAGATCGGGCCTGAGGCTGAAATCACCATCGAGTGTGCGCCCGGAACCCTGAGCGCGAAGATGCTCGAAACTCTGGTTCGCTGCGGCGTCAACCGCCTCAGCCTGGGCGTGCAATCTTTCGTGGATGAGGAAGCCCGCGCCGTCGGCCGTCTGCACACGCGGGCTGTCGCTCGCGATGACATTGCCCGCCTGCGTGCCGCCGGCATTGCGAACATCAACCTTGATTTGATCGCCGGGCTGCCACATCAAACTCCGGCGAGCTGGGAATTCTCTCTGTCTGAGGCGCTTGCAGCCGGCGCGCCCCACATCAGCGTCTATATGCTCGAAATAGACGAAGATTCCCGCCTGGGACGCGAGCTGATCGCGGGCGGCACCAAATACCACGCCCACTTTGTGCCCGATGAAAACCTGACTGCTGAGCTATACGAAAGCGCCTGCGAGCGGCTGGGGACGGCCGGCATCGCCCAGTACGAAATTTCGAACTTCGCGCGCGCAGGCTGGGAATCGCGCCACAATCTGAAATATTGGACCCGCCAGCCTTATCTGGGTTTCGGCGTAGACGCCCACTCCATGCTGTATTGCGCCGGCCTGAAGGCCTGCGCTTCCACGGTGGTTGAGCTGGCGCAAACCGGGACCCAGTCGAACACAGCGGAGAAAGACGCGCGTGCTGTCCGCTTCGCCACGCCCGATTCTTTGGAGGCTTACCTTGCCGGGGCGCCGCTGCGCCCCGCTTCCGTCTCGACCCAATCCGCGCTGGAAGAGGCATTCTTTCTCGGCCTGCGGCTGACGCAGGGTGTGAATCTGGAAAGCATTGCTGCCCAATTTGGAGAAGAAGCAGTCTCCCCGCTCTTCGCCATGTTTGCCGAGCTTTCAGATTTGGGGCTGCTGACGCGGCAGGGTGAGATTCTCCGTCTGACCGCTCGCGGACGCCTGCTCTCAAACGAAGTATTCGAGCGCTTCCTCGCCGAGCCCAGATCGTGTGGGGACGGGGCTCCGCCCCGTCCGGTGGGGCTTCGCCCCGCTTCCGCGCAACCGCTGTAAGCCTGGCGGAGTATATAATCGCGTCCGCCCGTTTCCGGCAGGTGCTCCATGGGCCTCTACTCTCATTACGACGGCGCGCATACCCACCCCGTCAACCGCGCTCTCCACGCGATTGCCATCCCGCTGGGATTTTCTTCCATCATCGTAGTCTGGTGGCATTGGCTCATCGCTCTGCTGCTGATTCCCACGGCCTTTGCCCTCGCCTGGCTCGGCCACCTGATCGAAGGCAACAAGCCGGCCTTCCTCACCAATCCCGTGCATGTGTTGGTCGCCCCGGTGTGGCTGGCGCGCAAGATCTT
>DATIYF010000054.1:0-43577 GCA_035517775.1 Terriglobales bacterium | reverse complement strand
GCTTGGCCAGAACCGTGGCCGCGGCGCGCTGGTTAGGATCAATGCAGGCGTAGCTGGTGGCGTCGCGCGTGGCCCGGTCTTCGAGCAGAGCGTTTTCGATTATCGCGGTAATACGGCGGCTGTTCCAGTCCATAGGTTTGCGTGAAGCACTCAGCCTTCAGCAATCAGCATTCAGCCCTGCGAGGTCCAGCCTCAGACCCAGTTGGCTGAATGCTGATTGCTGAACGCTGACGGTTTTACTTACACCCCAACTCCTCCAGCTTGCTCTTCGTCTTTTCCTGCAAGACTTCCAACTCCGCCTGCCGCTGGCGCAGCCCTTCCACCACCTGCGCCGGGGCCTTGGCCAGAAATTGCTTGTTGCCTAACTGCCGCTGGCTGCCTGCCAAGTCCTTCTCGATGCGCTCCAGTTCCTTGCGCAGCCGAGCGCACTCGGCGGCCAGATCAATTTTCTTCTCATAGACCACGTGCACGTCAAATCGAGCAGTATGACGCGTGCCCGGCAGCTTAGCCAGCGAGGAATCGGAGAATGTGGCCGTCTCCACATTCGCCAGTTGCTTTACCGCCCCCAGATTGTGCTCGATCAGCGACCGGACAGCCGGATCCTCCGTAAAAATCTGGATCGTCAGCCGCTCCTTGTGTTCAATCTTCAACTCTGCCCGCAAATTACGCACGCTGACGATCAAATCCTGCAGGATCGCCATCTCGGTCTCAGCGGCAAGATCGAATTGCTTCTCATCCGCCTGCGGATACTCCGCCAGCGCAATGGACTTCAGCGGCGGCCGCCCGTCATACATCGCATGCCAAATTTCTTCCGTGATGAAGGGCATGATGGGATGCAGCAGGCGCAGCGAAGCCTCGAACATCAGCACAAGATTGTCGCAGGCTGCGCGCGCGGACTCCGCGTTCTCCGGCGCCAGCCGCGGCTTGATCAGCTCGATATACCAGTCGCAAAACTCGCCCCAGAAAAAGTCGTAGATCGCGCGTGCCGCTTCATCGAAGCGATACGCTCTCAGCGCCGCATCAACCTGGGCGGCAACTCGGTTGAAGCGCGAGAGAATCCAGCGGTCTTCCAGAGCATTCGCCGCGAAACCAACAATGCCGCAGTCTTTGGCACTGCTTGTGCCGGGATGGCCTGTGTGGTGGCTTGCGTAGGGGCTCGTGTGGGGGCTCGTGTGAGGGCTCGTGTGGGGACGAGGCTTTGCCTCGTCCAGGGCGGGGCGCAGCCCCGCCTCCACATGCCCACTTCCCATCCGGTCCACATTCATGAACATGAACCGCGCCGCATTCCAGATCTTGTTGGCAAACGCCCGATACCCATCCGTGCGGCTGGGATTGAAGGCAATATCCGTCCCCGGCGAGGACATCGCCGCCAGCGTAAAACGGGTCGCATCCGTCCCGTATTTCTCGATCACTTCAATCGGGTCGAGCACGTTGCCTTTTGTCTTTGACATCTTCTGCCGCTCGGCGTCGCGCACCAGCGCGTGAATGTAAACTTCGCGAAAGGGCACGCTCTCGCTCAACCACTGGTCGCCGGAGTGCGTGCGCTCTCCCGGCTTGTGCGGCGGCGACATGAACCAGCAGCCCAGCATGATCATGCGCGCCACCCAGAAAAACAGAATGTCGAAGCCGGTAATCAGCAGCGAAGTCGGATAAAAAACCTCCAGATCGCGCGTCGCCTCCGGCCATCCCAGCGACGTAAACGGCAGCAGCCCGGAGGAAAACCACGTGTCGAGCACATCTTTATCCTGCTCGACCGCGCCGCCGCATTTCGGGCACTTCGCCGGAGCCTCCCGCGCGACAATAATTTCTTTGCACCCCGCGCAATGCCACGCCGGAATGCGGTGCCCCCACCACAACTGGCGCGAGATGCACCAGTCGTAAATATTGCGCATCCAGTTCAGGTAAATCTGCCCGTAGTTCTCCGGCGTAAAGCGAATGTATCCCTTCTCCACCACTTGAATCGCCCGCTCGGCCAGCGGCTGAATCTTCACGAACCACTGCGTGGAAAGCCTCGGCTCGACAATCGTCTTGCAGCGATCGCACTTGCCAATGGGGATCGTATAATCCTTCACGCCCACCAAGAATCCCTGCTCGCGCAGATCGTGCAGCACGCGCTCGCGGGCTTCATATCTGTCTAAACCCGCATACGGGCCGGCGTTTTGGTTCATCCGCCCGTGCTCATCCATCACGTCAATCTGCGGCAGGTCGTGGCGTAGCCCGGCCTGAAAGTCATTGGGATCGTGCGCCGGCGTCACTTTCACCGCGCCGGTGCCGAATTCCGGCTGCGCCAGATCGTCCAGAATGATGGGAATCTCGCGGTTCATCAGCGGCAGCAGAACCTTCTTGCCGTGCAGGTGCCGGTAGCGCTCGTCGCGCTCATTCACCGCAACCGCCGTATCGCCCAGCATGGTTTCCGGACGCGTCGTGGCCACCGTGATGAACTGCGTGGAGACAACCGCCCCCGGCTGTCCATCGGCGCGAAGCCCTGACTCCCCCTCAATTACCGGATAGCGAATCTCATACAGCTTGCCCGCGACCTCCTCGTGCTTGACCTCGAGATCAGAGATCGCCGTCTCGCAGCGCGGGCACCAGTTCACGATGTACTTGCCGCGGTAAATCAGCCCGGCCTCATACAGCCGGACGAACACCTCGCGCACCGCGCGCGAAAGGTTTTCGTCCATGGTGAAGTATTCGCGGCCCCAATCCACCGAGGCGCCCAGCCGCTTCATCTGGCCGAGAATGGCGCCGCCGTAGTGCCGCTTCCACTCCCACACCCGCTCGGTGAAAGCCTCGCGGCCGATCTGCCGCCGCTTCTTGCCTTCCGCGGCCAGCTGCCGCTCGACCATCAGTTGTGTGGCAATGCCGGCATGATCGGTGCCCGGCAGCCACAGTGTCAGTTCGCCGCGCATGCGGTGCCAGCGGACGATGATATCCATCTGCGTCTGCTCGAACATGTGCCCCATGTGCAGCTGGCCGGTGACATTCGGCGGCGGCAGCAGCATAGTGAATCGCGGACGCTCGTCGCCCTCGGCCGGCGTGTCCACGTGAAACAGCTTCTCTTTGACCCAGTACTCCGCCCAGCGCGCTTCAATCGCGCCCGGCTCGTAGGATTTGGGAAGTTCGTGGGGCATGGGTTCGAGCACTCAGCCGTCAGCACTCAGCATTCAGCCAGCACGTATCCGTTTGGAACAAAACTCCCCGAGCCGCAGACGCCGGTTCGGGGCTGAATGCTGACGGCTGATTGCTGAGTGCTGGATGCTAAATGCTGAACCTCTGATCTTACCGTCCCGCGAAAAAACCGGTCAAACGCGAGTGGGGGTGGTGTATACCCACGGCAAAATGCCCCCTCCGGGCCCTGACGCCGCTTCCGACGAAACGGGGGATCAGGTCGCAGGTCGGCTAAACGCGCAGAATGCAGGCTCCGAGAAGTCTACAGCTTGCTAATCAAGCTGGATTATGACAGGAAGCCCTAGGGCACCAGGCATTAATCTTCACGGCTCGGGTAAGACGCTAAGAATCCCTCTACGTCGGAAATAGGGGCTACCCATTCGGAGATTGGTATACCCTCATTATTGAGGGATGTGTGCCTCCCGATCAGGCTATAAAGGTGTTCGACATCGATATGCGCCCCCGCAACGTTTTGCTTCGCAAAGAAGAGCGCCTGATTCTGAAACACTAGCTCGCGCCCGAGTTTCCAGACGGGCCACCAGACCAAATGGCTCGACTGAGCAGGTGTTCGCATGTCGGTAATGAGGGCCGACGGCTGGCCGCCAAGCGCACGGGTCAAGCCCTGCCTCCAGTGCTCGAGGTATTGCTGTGAGCATCAAGTCCAGGTGTGAGCAATAAAAGTTTCTTCGTGGTGCCCGAGCATGAGCATACCAGTAAGCCCTTCTTCACCGGGCTAAAGTTCGAGCACGTTCTCGGGCGTGAATCCAATCCAGAACATGGCTATGGTCCGATTCGGGTTGATGAGTCCTCGTTGTATGTGCCTAGCCGCGTTCCACTGCTGTCAAACAGCTTCCAGTACCCACCACTGTGGACATCGCGATCGGCGGTGATAAAGTTCTTCCCATTAGTAAATACTCCGTTACCGTGCGCGTTGAAGGGGGCATCGTTAACCTCTTTATCGTAACCCAGCTTCTTCGCTTGGGCTTCGGCTTCCTCGTTGGTCGCTCGTTGATTTGACCCTTTCCGGCGCGGTGCCCCGGATCGGCGCGAGCTAGATCGAAACGTTGATTGGGCGCTCTCGCATCCCGCACCCGGCGGGATGTTCGCATAGAAGAATCATGGCCGAGGTCGTGGCCGAATCGATGGTTGGTGGAACGTAACTCCACCGCAAAGTGATTCCGCGTGAGATTTCCAGAGTCTTGGTCCTCACCTTCTCTGGCACAGCGGGCGGTGCTCACACACCGCCAGGACAGGTTTGTCCTTGACAACGCCTTCGCTCTTATCGAGGGGCACCCGGCACCCCGAGCGTACGGAAGTAATGAGGGCGTGCGGGGGCGGCGGACGTAGAATCGCCTCATGCAATGGCCGAATCTCTCATGGCGGACGCAGGTGGGCTTGGTGGCGGCATGTTATGGGGCGGTGCTGGCGTTTTCGGCGGTGGTGGTGACCGGCCGCTACCTGCTGGAGAGGCGAAACCCGAACGATTTCAACGGCGGCATGGGGGCGTTCGGCGACTGGATGCTGGAGTTGTTTCTTTTTGGCCTGCTGCTCATACCCACATTTCTTCTCGCCTTTATCAGCCGGGAGCGCGAGAAAACCTCCACGGCGCTTTCGAAGTTCCTGTTTGCTTTTAGTTTGCTGGCGCCGCTCAGCCTGGGGCTGGCGCTGATCCCAGCGATCGGGCAGAAGAATACGGTGCTGGGCGATCTGTGCGGGCTGCGCTTGTTTGCCGCCCCCGTGACCGTCGTAGGCCTGATTGGCTGCCGGCTGCTGGCGCGATTCAGGCTGGCCAAGCGTCTGCTCTCATGGGCGGTGGCGATCGAAAGCGCGACCATTGTGATGATGGTCGCGGGTTTTGTCTTTTAGTCGAGCCCGCCGGGGCCGAAACCAGCCTGTCGGCGCGTGGCGGCACACATTCCAGCATTCATCGCTCTAGGGACGGTTGGGGGTCAAGGACCTGAGATAGGCGACCACGGCCTGCGCATCTTCCGAGGTCATGCGGAACTGCGGCATAGGCTGGCGCAGTTGCTTGCCATCGGTCCAGATGCCGGTGGTGAGCAGGCGCACCATGTCGGGATCGCTGGCCGGCGGAGTTCCGGCGATGCGGGGCGCTTTGAGCGGCCAGTTCGGCATGGGAGCGGCGGGTTGAAACCATACCGGGCCGCCTTCCAGTTGGTGATTGGCCTCGGGCTCGCCGTTGCTGTCGCGCGGGGTGTGACACTGGCCGCAGACGGCGACGTCTTCGACGATGTATTTGCCGCGAGCCATCTGAGAGGAGCTTGCGGGTTGATTGGCAGGGGTTCGGGAAGCGGTTTGGGCCGCCTGATATGGACAAAGGCTTACGATGATTAGAGCGGCGAGAGCGAGGGTTTTCATGGACACGACCTTTTGATTTTGTGACGCTGCCTGGTGGACTGCGGTTTCCCAGGGTTGCCGAGAAAATCTGAGGAACCGGCGGAGGAGGCGTTTGCCCGACCACGGCCGAGACCGCCCGCTCCGCAATTTCCGGGTGAGCGATGCCCGCCCCATTCAATCTTGCCTCTTTTCGCCGCCTTTCCACAAAGAATTTTCGTCGTCCACAGCTTCTGCACAAGTTTGCGCCAATTTTCTGTTGCGCTTGCCGCGCAACTGCCGCACAGTAGCCGCCAACGCAAGCGTGAGTGTTCCTGAGCTCGCTGTAGATTGCGGAGCTGGCGGCGCCGGCGCTTCCCACGACGGTGAACTGCCGGAGGGATCCAAGAGCGCGCTACGGCGCGCCCCGGGGTACCTGGGCGTTGCGGCCTCCTCAGAGAGTCTTGCCGCAAGGCAGGACTAGGCTGCTGGCCTCTGCGATCCTTGCGAAGCAAAGTCTTCGGACTTGAGCTTGGCAAGCGGCGGTGGCGGAGGGGCGAAGTTCCTCAGGGAATGAAGCCGCCCGGCACAGAGCCGCACCGCATAGTGCGGTAGCGGCAAGCCAGGAGAATTCACGCACACCGCGGCTAGGGGTGGCTGGCCCCTGGCCGCGTTTGTTATTGGAGAAGCTTTAGCTTTTAGCTCTTCGCGCCTGGCCGCTGGAGGGTGGCAAGCAACTTGCCCTGCCTGGTTGCTAATTCGCTTTATCTTCGCCTATAGTGGAAAACCAGGCAGATGGCAATCGAGCCGCCGAAGAATTTCGAATTGATCCACGAATTTCCAATGCACACGCCTCGAATCCACAGCGCAGTTATGAATAGGATGGCTGCCGGGGGGATTTCGGGTTAAGAAATTGGCAACCACTGAGTCCACTCTCGCGCACAGCATGCCGGCCAATGTGGAGGCGGAGCGCTCGATTCTGGGCGCCATTCTGCTGGACAATCTCGCTTACAACCAGGCGGCAGAGCACCTGAAGGCGGACGATTTTTCTCTCGACTCGCACCGCCGGGTGTACTCCCGCATGGTGGAGTTGATGGAATCTTCGCGGCCGATTGACCTGATTACGCTCAGCGAAGAGCTCGACCGGACCAAGGAACTGGAAGCGATCGGGGACGTGGCCTATCTTTCGGGCCTGCTGGATGGAGTGCCCGACCGGCCCAGCATTGAGCACTACATCCGGATTGTGCGCGACAAGGCACTGTTGCGGGGGCTGATCCACGCCGCCAACGCCGCCATTGCCCGCGCCGCGGAGCAGAGCGACCCGGCGGAAGAAGTATTGAATGACGCCGAAGCGGCCATATTTCAGCTCTCGGAAAAGCGCATCGGGCGCAGCTTCATGGGCATTCAGGAGATCGTGAAAGAGTCATTCGGCTCGGTGGATGCGCTCCTGCAGCGGGGCCGGCGCATCACCGGGCTGGCCACGCATTTTCCCGACCTCGATGAGATGACCAGCGGGCTGCAGAACTCAGACCTGGTGATTCTGGCGGCGCGGCCTTCGATGGGAAAGACGGCGCTGGCGCTGAATATCGCAGAGAATGCCGCGGTGAAGGATGAGAAGGTGGTCGGCGTGTTCTCGCTGGAGATGTCGCGGGAGGCTTTGCTATTGCGCCTGCTGTGCTCGCAGGCCAATGTGGACTCGCACAAGATGCGCACCGGCTCGCTGTGGCGCGAAGATGAGGCGCGGGTGATGCAGGCGATGGAGCAGCTGGCGCGGGCGCCGATTTTTATTGACGACACGGCGGGCATTGCGCTGAGCGAGATGCGGGCCAAGGCGCGGCGGCTGCAGCAGCAACAGGGCAGGCTGGATTTGCTGGTGGTGGATTATCTGCAGCTCATGTCGGGGGGAAGCCGGCGCTATGAGAACCGCACGCAGGAAGTTTCGGCGGTCTCGCGCGGGCTGAAGGCGCTGGCCAAGGAGCTGCACGTGCCGGTGCTGGCGCTTTCGCAGTTGAGCCGCGCGCCAGAGAGCCGGGGCGGAGATCACCGGCCGCAGCTGGCCGACCTGCGCGAATCAGGCTCCATTGAGCAGGATGCCGACGTGGTGATGTTCATCTTCCGGGAAGAGGTTTACAAGCAGGACGATCCTGAATTGCAAGGCCGGGCCGAACTTATTATTGCCAAGCAGCGCAACGGCCCCACCGGGAAAGTGGGCCTGGCCTTCCTGAAGAGCTCCACCCGCTTTGCCACGCCGGCGCCGGAGGAAATGGGCCCGCCGGAGTAGCAAGAGAGCCATCACAAATCTGGGTCAGTTGGCAAGTCAAGCACCATGCTCGCGGCCTGTGGAAAGCTTGTGGAATGCCACTAAGACTTTCCCTTAGATTGTGACAGGTCTCACCATTTGCCCTGACGCGACAGCTTGCGTTGGACTGTAAGTCACAGAGGACAATGCAGGTTAGCCGTGCGTCAAGTCAGAACCATAGACCGTCTGGCGGCATACCGGCGTGGCAGCGGATATTCAGTTTTGCACATTCGGGGAGATTTCTGGTTATGCCTTCGTATCCAGAAACGGGACAGCTTACTCACCCGTGATTACCAGACGGTGTGAACGGCGGCACACCGCCGGATGCCCGCGTCGGCGGTCAGAAGCGAAAGGTTGTGATCGAGTGGGGAATCTTCCAGTTTGAGACGGGATCTTCAGAGATATTGCAGCCAGCCGCCGCGGCGTTGCGACTTCACATTTCCGTACCAGAGACAAACCGGATAAAGGAAAGCCAGGACAAACAGCCAGACAAGATACACGCCCCAGAGGGGAAGGCCATAGGAGGCGGGAAAGAGGCCGGCTTCGCCTCCCATGGTGGGCAAAGGCATGAAAGTAAATGCCAGCGCTGCGCGGCCGTAGCGAACGAAATCTATAACCACCGCGATCAGATGGATGAGATAAAAGTGCAGGATGAAATAAAAGAGCGGAACCCTGCCAAAGGCGACCAGGGGATTTCGGGAACGCAAATCGAAGCGGCAAAGCAGACTGAATAGCAACAAAGCCGGCCCGAGCGTCATCAGAACAAAATCCAGCGAGCCCGGATACTTGGTGCAGTTGAGAAATGACAGAACGGTGAACAGGGCGCTTGGCATGCGAGTCCAGGGCGCGGGATCGCCATAGTGATTCCATAACCTAAGAAAGACGAAGGCCGCACACATCGCAAGGCCGAGGCAGGCCGATAGCCGGCGCAGTTCCGGCCGCGGCCGGGCCATGAGGGTTCCAAAGCAATATCCGGCGCTCATCACCAGAAGCCACGGTATGAGTGGATAAGGCGCGACGAATGCGGTGTGGCCGATTTTCACAAAGCCCGGTTGCCGGAAGACGGTCCAGATCCACAGGCGCAGGCCGTTCGCGGGCGGGGGGACAAAATCGAGGCAATTACTCGCGAGAATGCCAATCACGCTCAAGCACAGGATCCATCGCATGGGAAGCCAGACCAGGCCGGCAAAGGCAACCATGCAGACGCCGAAGCCCCATAGGATAATGAGCAGCCACAAATAGTTCAGGGAAAAGCTGAAGTTGTATGCCAGCCGCATCACGGTCACTTCCAGCAGCATCAGCCACAAGCCCCGGGTGAACAGGAATCTTGAAAGCTGCGGAATGCTGCGGCCGTTCGCGAGCCAGAGCCTGGCGCCCACGCCGGCGCAAAACATGAACACCGGCAGGCAGAAGTGGGTGACCCAGCGGGTGAGGAACAACACACTGGATGCGCGACTCAGGTTGGTTGGGGAATAGAGGGCGGCATCGTGGTGCACAAAATCTCGCACGTGATCGAGCGCCATGAGAACCATGACGAGCCCACGCAGAGCGTCGAGGCTGCGATTGCGGCCCGAGGCGGGCGCGGCCGAGCTCTGGGCTGGCTCGAGTGTTTGCCGGTCTATGCCGAGTTTCGACGCAACGGCCACGGCGTTTGCTTGGAAAGCAGCGGACCCCGTGAATCAGCGTAATTCTAACTCGCGAGGAGAGGATTGAAGATACACCATGCCCAATTCGCACAGAGCCCGCGAGAAACGGGGCACACGGAATCAGTTGGGTTCATAGCGTTGGTTGCGCTCTGCCCTTTGCCCAGCCTTGCCAAACCAGCCAGCCCACGGTGGCGACCATTCCCATCCAGCCGAGAGTACGCACAAAGAATGCGATCCGTGTGTCGTACTGCAAAACCCCCATGCCGCGGAACATGACAAACCAATCGTGCTCCACAAACTCGGGATCGCCCACGGTCAGCAAGGGCAACTGCTGAGCGCGAGCATCGGCCATGTAAGTGGAAATCGGCAAGAACTGTTCGAAGAAACAGAACATGCAAAACACCGTGCCGGCGATCTGGCGCTGAAAGAAAAAATAGGCGGCCAGCGCCGCAGGTACGAACAGTTGCAAGAGCGTTCCGCCGGCGATCATGAGAGTGTGTCCGAAAAAACCGAAGAGCAGATGGCCGCCTTCATGAACGGGAATAAAGACCAGATCGATCATAGGCAGCACTCCGGAGCCATGCGCCAACTGCACGAGGAACAATGCGTAGAAGGCGAGCCAGGCGCAGACCGCCCAACGGGAAAGCGGCCGCCACTCTCGTTCGAGGGCGGCCAGAAATGGCAGCCGGGCGCTCCAGGACTCCGGTATGACCACCTTCCCTCCGTAGACCGCGCACCGGCCCTCCAGGGCGTGAACGGCTAGCCGCTCTCTTCGCCGACTTTCAGGACGGCCAGAAAGGCCTCCTGCGGAATGTCAACGCGCCCGATGCGCTTCATGCGCTTTTTGCCTTCCTTCTGTTTTTCGAGCAGCTTGCGCTTGCGGGTGATGTCGCCGCCGTAGCATTTGGCCAGCACGTTCTTGCGCATGGCGTGAACGGTTTCGCGGGCGATGATTTTCGCGCCGATAGAAGCCTGGATCGGCACTTCGAACATCTGGCGGGGAATCAGCTCGCGCATTTTGGAAACCAGCGCCTTGCCGCGCTCATAGGCGAAGTCGCGGTGCACGATGATGGAGAGCGCGTCCACCGGCTCGCCGGCGACGAGGATGTCGAGTTTGACCATGGGCGATACCCAGGTTCCGGCGAGGTGATAGTCGAGCGAAGCGTAGCCGCGGGAAACCGATTTCAGCCGGTCGTAAAAGTCGAGCACGATTTCGTTGAGCGGCAGTTCATACTGCAGCATGACCCGCGAAGAGCTGACGTACTCGAAACTCTTCTGCTTGCCGCGCTTTTCTTCCACCAGCTTGAGAATGCCGCCAACGTATTCCTCGTTGGTCAGGATGGTGGCCAGAATCACCGGCTCTTCGATCTTGGCGATCTCGCTTGGGTTCGGCCAGCGCGAGGGATTATCTACTTCGATCAATTCGCCGTCGGTCTTGGTGATCTTGTAGCGGACGCCGGGGGCGGTGGTGATGAGGTCGAGGCCAAACTCGCGCTCCAGGCGCTCCTGGATGATTTCCATGTGCAGCAGGCCGAGAAAACCGCAGCGAAAGCCGAAGCCCAAAGCCGCCGAGCTTTCCGGTTCGAAGAAGAACGACGAATCGTTAAGCCGCAGCTTTTCGAGCGCCTCGCGCAGTTGGGTATGCTCGTGCGCGTCCACGGTGTAAAGGCCGGCGAAGACCATGGGCTTGATTTCCTCGAAACCGGGCAGAGGCTCGATGGCGGGATTGTTCTCTTCGGTGATGGTGTCGCCGATTTTGGTGTCGGCCACGTTCTTGATATTCGCGATCAGGAAGCCGACTTCGCCGGCGCGCAGCTCCTCGACCTCTACGGGCTTCGGTGTGAGCACGCCGAGAGTTTCCACATCGAGGATGCGGCCATTCCACATCAGGCGGATTTTCTGGCCTTTGCGCAGCGTGCCTTGAAAGACGCGAGTGAGGACGATGACGCCGCGATAGGAGTCGAACCAGGAGTCGAAAATCAGCGCCTGGAGCCGGTTTTCGGGGCTGCCCCTGGGCGGGGGAATGCGCTTGACGATGGCTTCGAGGACATCAGGTACGCCCTGGCCGGTTTTGGCGCTGATGAGAACGGCGTCGGAGGCGTCGAGGCCGACCGCGCCTTCGATCATTTCCTTGGTGCGCGGAATGTCGGCGCTGGGCAGATCAATTTTGTTGATGACGGGAATGATCTCGAGGCCGTGATTGATGGCGAGGTAAGAATTGGCCAGGGTCTGCGCTTCGACGCCCTGCGAGGCGTCCACGATCAGCAGCGCACCTTCGCAGGAGGCGAGCGAGCGCGAAACTTCGTAGGAGAAATCCACGTGGCCGGGGGTATCGATCAGATTGAGCTGATAGGTCTGGCCGTCTTGCGCGGTGTACATCATGCGCACGGCGTGGGCTTTGATGGTGATGCCACGCTCTCGCTCCAGGTCCATGGAGTCGAGCACCTGGGCCTGCATTTCGCGCGCGGTGAGCGATCCGGTCAGCTCCAGCAGGCGGTCGGCCAGCGTGGATTTACCGTGGTCAATGTGCGCGATGATGGCAAAATTGCGGAGGAATGCGGCATCCATAGGGAGAGCGGCCAAAGTGTGATTTTAACAGGCGGCGAGGGGTGGCGATGGAGGCACTCGTCCCCAGCAATCTGGCGCCCGGCCATTCGCAGCGCGGCGGGAAATCTAGAGCCGCAATTCCAATGGGCGCATTGATGCTGTGGTGGACGCTCGTGTGCGGATAGCCGACCAGAGGGGCACGGATTAAACCACAGAGGCACGGAGTAGAATGCAGACCTACATCCAGGGGGAGGAATATGCGCAAGTTTTCTCTCGTGATCCTGCTGTGTCTTACGGCTGCATCGGCTTGGGCGCAGAAGCTTTCGCCGGAGGTGCGCGAGTTCGTGAAAGTAGATGCGCCGGTGGTGGCCCTGACCCATGTGCGCGTCATTGATGGAACGGGCGCGGCGGCGCGGGAGGATCAAACGGTGATTCTTTCCGCAGGGAAAATTGCTTCGGTTGGCGATGCAGCCTCGGCCAGCATTCCCAAGGACGCGCAGGTGCTCGATCTACATGGTGAAAGCGTGATTCCCGGCCTGGTCGGGATGCATGATCACATGTTTTATCCGGTGGGCGGGGGAATGTACGGGGAGATGGGGTACAGCTTTCCCAGGCTCTATCTGGCCGGCGGGGTGACGACCATTCGGACGACCGGCGCGCTCGAGCCGTACACCGATTTGAATCTGAAAGAAAAAATTGACACCGGCGAAATGCCGGGGCCACACATGCATGTGACCGGGCCTTACCTGGAGGGAAAAGGTTCGTGGGCGTTGCAGATGCACCAGCTAAGCGGACCAGATGATGCCACGAAAACCGTGAACTACTGGATCGATGAGGGCGTGGACAATTTCAAGGCGTACATGTTCATCACGCCGGGCGAGCTTTCTGCGGCCATCACGGCGGCGCACAAGCGCGGCGCCAAAGTTACAGGGCACTTGTGCACGATCGGATTTCGCGAGGCGGCGGCTCTCGGGATTGATGATTTGGAGCATGGCCTGGTGGTGGATACGGAGATTTATCCGTGGAAAAAGCCGGACACGTGCCTGGATGAAGATGGAAAGAGCCTGGATATCCTGGGCAAAGTGGAGGTGCAGTCCGGCGCAGTGCACGAGATGATTCTGGATTTGGTGCAGCGCCACGTGGCGATGACTTCGACTCTGCCGGTTTTCGAAATGATCGTGCCGGGGCGGCCGCCGATTGAGGCGCGCGTGCTCGATGCCCTGGCGCCGGCAGCGAAAGCGGCATTCCTTGCCAACAAAGTGCGCGCGGCCGATTCTGCCTGGCTGCGCAAACGCTATGGGTCGGAGGTTTCGCCGTGGCCGGCTGTCTTCAAGAAGGAAATGGAATTCGAGCATGCGTTTGCCCAAGCCGGCGGCCTGCTGCTGGCCGGGCTCGACCCTACCGGCATGGGCGGCGTGATCGCCGGCTTTGGCGATCAGCGCGAAGTGGAACTTCTGGTGGAGGCGGGATTCACGCCGCTTGAGGCCATCCACATCGCCACCGCCAACGGCGCGCAGTATCTGGGCGACACCGATCATATCGGCACGGTTGCGACGGGCAAGCAGGCTGATCTGGTGGTGGTCAAGGGCGACCCGTCAACGAACATCAGCGATATCGAGAAGGTCGAGATCGTATTTAAGGATGGGGTCGGGTACGACCCGGCCAGGCTGATTGACTCCGTGCGCGGGCACGTGGGCAACAATTAGAATCGCAAGCAATGCTCGTACTAGCTTCGGCCTCTCCGCGCCGCCAGGAATTGCTGCGCAACGCGGGCATTGCCTTCGTGACGCAGCCCGCAGACATTCCCGAAGATCTACTGCCCGATGAATCGCCGCAGGCCTACGCCGAGCGGCTGGCGCGACAGAAGGCGCGAACGGTCTTCGCTCAGCGACCCAATGATCTGGTGCTCGGCGCGGATACGGTCGTGGTTGTGGATGAAGAAATTCTCGGCAAGCCGGTCAACCGCGCCGATGCCGCCCGCATGTTGCGCCTGCTCTCAGGCAAGCGGCATCGCGTAACTACCGGCGTTTGCCTGATCAGCCCGTGCGGAGAGCAACCACCCTCGGAAGACACGCGCTCAGAGACCACGTTGGTTACCGTGAACGAACTGACCGAAGATGAGATTCAGGCTTACATCGCCACTGGCGAGCCCATGGACAAAGCCGGGGCCTACGCCATTCAGGGCATGGCGTCGCGCTGGATTCCGCGCATCGAGGGCGACTATTTCAACGTGGTTGGCCTGCCGGTCGCGCTGCTAGGGCAGATGCTTCGTAAACGCTGATCCGCTCAGCCCTAGTGCAGGCTCATCAGTGTTCCTGCTGCGGGCTGCTGCCTTCGGGGGCGGAGGGCGCCGGTGCTCCGTAAGCTTTCTGCCACTGGTCCTGCACCGCCGCAGGAAGTTTCTCCAGATGAGAAAGAAAGAGCGTCACCTTCCACATCTCGTCTTCCTTGAGAACGGTGTTCCAGGCGGGCATGGCGGTATAACGAATACCGGTGCGAATGGAGTAGTAAATGTGCCAGTCGGGATCGTCGAGGGGATGCAAAATCACTTGCGGCGGCGGCGGATAGAAGGAATGCGCCTGCGGGCTGGGCTTCTTGTCGAGCGTGCCGTGGCAGCCGGAGCAATTCATGGTGTAGATTTTCATGCCCTCAATCAGATTATCGTCGGTCGCGGGGAGGGGGCTGGTGATGCGGGGAGCATGGCGGTCCATGGAGGCGTCAAGAGCATTGTTGGCGATGCGGCTCTCCATGTGCGGCGGCTTCGAGTCGGCATTGGTGGGCATGTAGCCGAGGAGCAGAAAAGCGAGCGCGCCGGCAGCCAGCAGCAGCAAGGTGAAGATGACTCCGAAGATGAAATTACGCATGGCGCCTCCTCCTCACGGGACCTGGTTGCCGGTTACTCTTCGCCGGTGGGCGCGGTGGCGCGCAGAATGGCCAGCGCATCCTGAGCCTCTGATTCTCTCACCTGCAACTTGATTCCGCCGAGTATATGCGAATGGAAGGCGGCGATGCGAAGCATGTTTTCGTCGAGCGCAAAGCATTCGATTCCGGCAGATTCAAGACGGCTGCGGGCGAGCAGAAATTCCGGCTCGTTATAGAAGGTGGCGATGGTGACGAGGGGTTCATGCATGTTCTGCTGACGAGTTTCGCTTAGCCGGACAGCCTCTTCGACTTCCCCGCTTTGGCCCCCTACAGTCTGTGAGCTTGCAGATATCGTTTATCGTTGGACAGCCGGGCGCTGGCTGTCCCCGCATGGATCAATACGCTTTCAGCCGGCGCGCTTCGCGCACTACGTCGCCCACCTTGGGCAGGAAGTATTCTTCCTGCGGCGGGGAGAACGGAATGGCGGAATCGAGCCCGGCGATGCGCACGATGGGGCCGTCGAGATCGTCAAACGCTTCTTCGTTGATGATGGCGGCGATTTCGCCCGCCAGGCCGCCAGTACGGGAATGCTCGTGAAGAATGATGACTTTATTGGTCTTGCGGACGGTCGCGATAATGGCTTCGCGATCCATGGGAACCAGAGTGCGCAGGTCGAGAATTTCGAGCTCGATCCCCTCTTTGCTGAGGAGCGCGGCGGCTTCAAGGGCGCTGTGCACCATGGCGGCATAGGTAATCACGCTGAGATCGCGGCCTTCGCGGGCAAGCCGGGCCTGGCCGAGGGGAACGGTGTAGTCGCCGGCGGGTACTTCTTCTTTAATGCGGCGATAGAGATACTTGTGCTCGAAGAAGACGACGGGGTTGTTATCGCGAATGGAGGATTTGATAAGCCCCTTGGCATCGGAGGGCGTGGCCGGGCAAACCACCTTCAAACCGGGATTGTGCACGAACCACATTTCCGGATTCTGCGAGTGAAACGGACCGCCGTGCACGTAGCCGCCGCTGGGACCGCGTAGAACCAGAGGCGCAGGCGCGCCCCAAAGATAGTGAGTTTTCGCCACCATGTTCGAGATCTGGTTCATGGCACAGGCGATGAAATCCATGAATTGAAACTCGGCGACCGGGCGCATGCCGGTGAGCGAGGCGCCGAAGGCCGCGCCCACGATGGCGGATTCCGCGATGGGGGTATCGATGATGCGCTCGGGGCCGAAGCGATCAATGAAGCCGTCGGTCACTTTGAAGGCGCCGCCATAGATGCCGATGTCTTCCCCCAGGCAGAAAACGGTAGGGTCGCACTCCATTTCTTCCCAGATTCCCTGGCGGATGGCTTCAAGATAAGTGAGTTGAGGCATGGAGATATTCCTCAGGGTTCTTTCTCCGATTCCGCGGCCGGCCGAACCACCACGGGAAACGGAATCGAATCCAGCTCGCGCACACTGGAGCTGCTGTGCTGCTCGTTGCACCCATCCACGCGGTGAGTGAGCACTCTTTGATACCACCAGGCGGTCAAAATGGCGTGGTCATCGGCCTGAATATGGCCGGCGCACTCGGGAAGACCGCACTCCACCACGCCTTTCATCTTGATCTCAACCCATCCGCCGGGAGCGAGTTCCAGGTAGGTGGCGCGATCGGCCGGGTTGGCAAACAGAGCGCCTTCGGATTGTAGAAAGACCGCGGGTTGGCTCTTGTTGCCGGTTTTCAGCCAGAAGGTCACGTCGGCGACCTCGTAGCTCTCCTCTTTGCCATCCTGCGAAATGTGGGCGAGTTGTTCGCCATCAGGTTGCCAGGGGATCTTGAACCTGGCAGAACCCGCGTTCTTGAGGCGCACGACGGCAGTGAAGGTGCCGCGGTCCGTGATCTGGGGCGGACTAATTTCTGTGATGCTGAGTTGCAGGTCATTGCCCGTGGATTGTGCACTCTTGCGGGGGGTGGCGATGGTGGAATTCAGGTTCGGACAAGAGGAAGAAGAAGGCGAGGGAATGGTGTCAGAAGGCGCCCGCCAGGAAGCGGTGAGGTCGCGGGAGCCGGCCTGCTGGGCGAAGCAGGCAACGCTGAGAATGGCGGTGATGGCGAGAAGACGCATCACCCAAACTAACCTTATGCGGGTGAGGAAGCAGGTCCCTCGAGGGCGCCTTGTGCCCGCAAAACGGGCGCATGGTTCTGCGGGTGGACAAAAAGCCGGAGCTGACAGGATGGGAGGTTTCATTTCAAATGTGCGGCGGCCTGGGTTTGTTTGGGCCCGCTGCTCGCCTTGCCGGCGCGGACTTTGGGCATGCCGTATTTCGGCTTGATCACGTGGCAGCCCTCCTCGCAAAACACGCCGCCCACGGCTGAGTTCGGCTCAGGCATCGGTGAATTGACCGCAGCCTCCCTCTCGGCTTCGATCTCTTGTTCCACCCCAGCAATCAGCTCGCGGTTTTCAGTCGAAGTGAGCCACTTTTTCACGTTGACCAGATAATTCTCGAAGCGGGCGATGGGGTCGCGCCGCTTCCAATATTCGAACATCGGCTGGGGCACGTAGTCGGCGGCGTCATGAATGGCGTGGCCTTTCATGCGCATCATCTTGGCTTCGATGAGCGTGGGGCCTTCACCGCGGTGAGCGCGCTCGACCGCGTCGCGGGCGGCGTCATAAACCTGGCAGGCATCGGTGCCATCCACGATCACGCCGGGAATGCCGTATCCGATGGCGCGCTCGGCGAGATCTTTCACCCGGTATTGCATCTCTGAAGGCGTGGAATAAGCCCAGAGATTGCTTTCGACGATCAGCACCACGCCGAGATTCTGCACGGCAGCAAAGTTAAGGCCTTCGTAAGTCACGCCGGTGGACTGGCCGCCATCGCCAATCCAGGTAAGGGTGGCGATGTTGCGCCCCTGCAGGCGCGCGCCCAGGGCCACGCCGGCAAGAACCGGAACAAGATCGCCGAGCATGGAAATGGGTGAGACCATATTGCGCTTTTCGATATCGCCGAAGTGCGAGGTGCCGTCGCGGCCCCGGGTCGGGGAATCGGCCTTGGCCATGTATTGCATCATGGTGTCGCGGGCGCGAAAACCGCGCACCAGCAGCGCGCCCTGGTTGCGGATCATGGGCGCGAACCAGTCGTCTTTATCGAGGGCGTAGGCCGAGGCGCAGGAGCAGCCCTCCTGCCCCAAGCCGAAGTAAACGCCGCCGACAACTTTGCCCTGCTTGTACAGGTTTTCGAGGGCAACTTCCATCTTGCGGTTGAGCAGCATCCAGCGGTAGAGCTCGATGCATTGCTGGCGGTTAAGGTATTTCGAGTCGCGGATGGGTGGCGCGGGTGCGCCCAGGTCGCCCGTGATCTCATAGCGGAACGCTTCGCCATGGCGGACCTGGTGCACCTGGAAGTTGGGTTTCTCCAGGCGAGTATCGAGGATGGTGTAGCTGCGCGAGCCGGCAAGGTCTGGCGAGCGGCGCTCGCGATGATTCGTGCCATTTCGCGAGGCTGGTTTTCTGCTCTTCTTGGGCATTGGCTTCGCCGCCCCGCTGGGACGGTACAGCACCATACTAACGCAGAGAGATAACCTGACGTATCCTGGCCGCCAAGGAAGCCTGGAGGAGAATCCTGGTCAACCACAAGGGGCACGAAGACAAACGAAGGAAGCTCTGAGCAACCACCTTCGTGAACCTTCGCGGCGTTTGTGGTGCCTGCTTTTGAGCGGTGTAGAGAACTGAAAATTACCTTCTGGCCGCCGGGGCCTTGGCCGCGTCGGTTCCGGTGGGCATGGTGGTCACGCGGGCTACCTGCGGGGCCGGCGTCGGCTGGGGCGCGGCGGCTGCCGGCACCAGGCCGGCCGCCTTACGCACCTCGGCCTCGATCCTGGACAGAGTGTCTTTGTTGTCCTTGAGGAACTGGCGGGCGTTCTCGCGGCCCTGGCCGATGCGCTCGCCCTTGTAGCTGAACCAGGAGCCGGATTTCTCCACCACGTTGTGGTTCACAGCCAGATCAAGCAGATCGCCTTCGCGCGAGATGCCTTCCCCATAAAGAATGTCGAATTCGGCCTCGCGGAAGGGCGCTGCCACCTTATTCTTGACGACCTTGATCCTGGTGCGCGAGCCGGTAACCAGATCGCCCTCCTTGATGGCGGCGATGCGGCGAATATCAATGCGCACCGAGGAATAGAACTTCAAGGCACGGCCGCCGGTGGTGGTTTCGGGATTTCCGAACATGACGCCGATCTTTTCGCGAATCTGGTTGATGAAGATCAGGCAGGTGCGCGATTTGGAAACGGTTCCGGTCAGCTTGCGCAGCGCCTGCGACATGAGCCGGGCCTGCAGGCCCATGTGGCTGTCGCCCATTTCGCCATCCAGCTCGGCCTTGGGCACCAGGGCCGCGACCGAATCCACCACCAGCACATCAATGGCGCCTGAGCGCACCAGCGCCTCAGTAATTTCCAGGGCCTGCTCGCCGTAGTCGGGCTGCGAGACCAGCAGGTTGTCCACATCCACGCCCAATTTCTTAGCGTAGCCGGGGTCAAGCGCGTGCTCGGCGTCCACAAAAGCGGCCATGCCGCCGGCTTTCTGTGCCTCAGCGATGACCTGCAGCGTAATGGTGGTCTTTCCGGAACTTTCCGGGCCGAACACTTCTACCACGCGGCCGCGGGGAAAGCCGCCTACGCCCAGCGCCGCGTCAAAAGAGACGGCGCCTGTGGAAATCACGGAGATGGGGACGATGGCTTCCTTCGAGCCCAGGCGCATGATCGAGCCTTTGCCAAATTGCTTTTCGATCTGGGCAAACGCCAGATCAATCGCTTTCGTACGTTCATCGGCCATGATGGCTGCTCCTTGCAGAAATGTGAAAAAGACACATCAGCCTACACGTCTGGGCTGGCAGGGTGTAAGGTCATTCGTCACAAAACTTGTGGAAAGCATAACATAATGGCGAAGAAATAGCGAATACGGTTTGGGGGCGGGAGATTGGGAAGATGAGAGGCGCCGCGGCGGGGCAGGAGAACACCCTTGAAAGTTGCGGAAAATGGTGCCAAATCGGCAATTTCAAGCGCAAAAAGCTGCACTCTGCGCCACTTTTTTGTTGTGACAACGATCACACGTAGTACAATCCGCCGCATCCAACCTGCCCGGATGCAGGTTGCGTGACGCTCATTCTGCGCCACGATGTTCGCTCCACGAGGAGGGTTACTCATGGAACATCGGGCCCCCGGTAAATCTTCGGTTTCCACAGATCAGCAGGGATCTTGTCCATCTCACCACGAAGGCCGCGGCACCTGGGTTCTGACCGCATATGCGATCTCAGGCCTGACGCTGCTAGGGGTACTGGCTTACTACTTTTCGGGCTACGTTACCCACTAAGTAAGCCGGCTGCGGCTGCCACTCCGTGGCCAATGAAGCTGTTCCGTTACGCCCGGGGATGAGTGTACCTGGCGCCATCACGGTGCTTCCGCCTTTCCCTCCGAAAGCAGCGCCTCGCCGAGGCTCCAGAACGGACGTGCTACAATGTGCCGCGCGCTCGTCTTCCAAGTAGGAATAATTCACCGGCATCCCCACATTTTGCAGGCAGCGGACTGACTCCGTGGCTCACTCTCCAAAACCCAAGACCGGCCCCGTGACCTATGCCGATGCGGGTGTAAATATAGACCGCGCCAACCGCACCAAGCAGCGCATCAAGTACCTGGCCCACAAGACTTTTACTCGCGGAGTGCTGAGCGAAATCGGCGGCTTCGGCGGGCTGTTTTCGATTGATCGCGAAAAGTACAGCGACGCGGTGCTGGTCTCAAGCGTGGATGGGGTGGGCACCAAGCTGAAGGTCGCCTTTGCCATGAACGTGCACTCGACCGTAGGCGCCGACCTGGTAAACCATTGCGTCAATGACATTGCCGTGCAGGGCGCGACGCCCATGTTCTTCATGGATTATCTGGCTACGGGAAAGCTGGATTCTGAGACCGCAGAGAAAGTAGTGGAAGGACTGGCGGCCGCCTGCAAGCAAAATGGCTGCGCGCTGATTGGGGGGGAAACCGCCGAGATGCCGGGCTTCTACCCGGACGGCGAGTACGATCTTGCGGGATTCATTGTGGGCGTGGTCGAGCGCAGCAAGATCATCACCGGTGCGGCAGTCGAGGCGGGCGACGTGATTCTCGGCCTGCCTTCGAACGGCCTCCACACCAATGGTTATTCGCTGGCGCGCAAACTGCTGTTCGAAGTGGCCGGCTATACACCGGAAACTTATGTCAATGACGTGAAAAACAAAGTGGGAAACGAACTGCTGCGCACCCACCGGAGCTACTGGGCGATCGTCAAGAAGCTGGTGGCGGCCGAATGCGTTTCCGCCATGGCGCACATCACCGGCGGCGGAATCACGGAGAATCTGCCGCGAGTGCTGCCCAAAGGCACAGCCGCGGTGATCGAAGTAGGCACCTGGCCGGTGCAACCGATTTTCCAGCACCTGCAATCGCTGGGCAACGTTCCCCAGGAGGAGATGCTGCGCACTTTCAATATGGGCCTGGGCATGTTGCTGATCGTGCCGGCAAAAAAGTTCAAAAAAGCGCAGAGCGTGCTGGAGCGGGCCGGGGAGAAGGCCTATACCGTCGGCAGGATCGTGAAAGGGGAGCGGAAGGTGATGTACACGTAGGTGGTGTCAACACCTGGAGATATTGGCATTCGCATTAGGGTTGGACCATGCGGGAGTTATTTCAATTTCGTCTCTTCCGGGTCATCTCAGGCTGCATGGTGATAGCGTGCGTAATAGCTGCTCTCCTACTTCTCAATCGTCTTGCATTCCTGGGGTTTGCAGTCGGAGGCTGGACAGGGCTGCCGCAATTTCGCGGGGCCCTGCAAGCGGCGCGGGTTGAGCAGACACGAATCCAGAGCGAGCTTTGTTGGTTGCGCTACTCGGGGGCGCAGCATCGACTTCAGCTCTGGCTGAGTTCCGAAGTGCGTGGGAATACTTGCGAAAACTGCCGATCTATCTCGCTGGTTTTTGCATAACGACGGCAGTCATTGCGTGGCTGTCCGTCAGAATCGCCGTATCGGTGCGGAGGCCAGTTATTCATTAAGGCCTCGGCAGGTACACCTGGCTCCGATTCGCGGCCTGGTTGTCGCTGGAGCTTCCCGGCCTCCACTCTTCCAGCCAATCATCTCGCCTGAATCAAGCTCAGGCCCTCGATGTGCTGGAAGTGCTTCCGATTGCGCGTTAGAAGCGGCAGATCGTTCGTCAGAGCGATGCCTGCGATCAAGCTGTCGGCCATGCCGATGGCGAGACCCAGCCTCTCAAGAGTGTGACGTACCGTGGCAGCCCGTGCGGCCGACTCGCGATCCAGCGGGAGAACAGGCACAGCCTCGACAAAATCGCGCGTCTTCTGGCCGCGCCTGCCCTCGCGAGCGCCACTTAGAAGTTCAAAGCAGGTCACAGCGCTAGTCTGCAGGCTATCCGACTCAATGTACTTCCGCACCTGGTCTTCTACGGGCTGAAAGCCGGTCAGATAATCGATCAGCACGTCGGTGTCGGCGAGAATCAACGCCAGTGCTCCCGCAAGGCCTTCGACACGCCTCGAAGTCTTTCGCCCTCTTCGGCGGAAAGAGAGCCGGCCAGTGACAAAAGCTGTTTGCGCCGCGCGGCGCGTGCACGCTCGCTATCCAGATATTGTTCGATCGCCTCCGTCAGCACGGAGGAGAAACCCTTTTCGCCGCGGCGCGCCGCCAGCGCCAGCAGAGCGCTGCGGTGCTCGGCCTTCATTTCAACCGTGGTTCGCATACACCCGCATTATAACATGCATGTGCATGCGCATAAGTCGCTCACCGCTTCAGCAAGTCCACCGGCTCTTTCACGTCGTGCACGCGGAAATACCTGGCCAGCGCGGGATAATTTCTCGCTACCGCTTCATACATGGCATAAGCCGCGTTGCGGTACGACGCGTGCCCCGCGGGCCCGGTGCGCAGCTCCGAGATGTACACCACTTCAGCGAAATCCATCTTGAAGAGCGTGCGCTTGCGAAAGGCCAAAGGAATCGCGTACTGAGAACTTTCTTCGGCTTCCGAGCCGCCGGAGCGGGCCAGCTTTTGCGCCGCCTCCGCAGTGCCGCGCATGATGGCGTGATAGCGCTCGCCCACGCCCGCGGCCTCCATCTCGGGCGGAGTGTCGTAACCGTGCCGCGTGGTGAAGCCCTGGCCGATCTGCACGCAGCGGCGATGGCGATGCATATCACGGAAGCCGCCAATATCCATCAGAATGTCGAAGCGGAACTGCTGGCCGGAGCAATAGGCGCGCAGCATTTCATCGTGCTGGCCGCGATGGCGCAAGCCGATGTCAATGATCTCGCGGCGAATCCTTTCGCCCGCCGCCTGCACCGCCATGCGAACCTGCCGGTAAGAATAATGGCAGTGCTCGTAAACCAGGGTGGTTGCCAGCTCAACTTCGAGCGGCTCCTCGTCCAGCAGATCCACCAGCGGCGCGGGCGCGATCGGCAACTCTCCCATCAGCTCGGCCGCGATCTGCCGCAATTCGCGGCGGGTCTCGATCTCATAGGGACTCGGGTCGGCGTACTTGACCAAGGTCGGCGCTACCCGCACCTCGCGCAACAATTCCTCCGCGGCCTTCTCGCCCAGCTCGGGTGAGGCTGCGCGAATCTGCTCGACCAATTCTTCGAGGTGCTCCAGATTCGGATTGTAGGCAGGCTCGCTGGCCGCCTGCTTGAGCAGTTGGCCGAGCTGGCGCACTTCGCGGTGTGAATGCGAGAGCAGATGCGACACCTGGCTTTCAAGGGTACGCGCATTGACGATCTCGCCCAGAGAAGTGTTGGTGGCCAGGGGAAGCAGGTAGCGGGTGATGTCGAAGGCCCGCGCCCGCAACGTGCGCTCGTAGGCCTCCTGCTTCATATCGTCGGGCCTGAGCGTAGTGCCGGCGAGATGCTCGAACATTCGCTGGGAAAGCGACTCATACGCCGCAAACAGATTCTCGATGGTTTCGCGATAGAGGGCCGGGGCGGGAAGCAGACCGGCGACTTCATTCGCGTCGCGGAAGTCCGGGGTGTAATAGCCGCTCTTCTTGAAATCCTGGTAGCGGGTGGAGCGTTCCTGGCCGTCCCAGCGCTGCTCGTCGGCCACGGCGATGGCGGCGAGTATGGAAAGCCGTTCAATGGCCAGGGCAATGTGCGCCAGATCGGCAATAGAGCGGTGGCCGTACTGGAAATAAAACGTGTTGAGAAATTTTTCCGCCTTCTGCCGGCTGATTTCCTTCAGCGACTCTTTCATGGAGAGCGCCGAGCGCGAATACTTGGCCATGGCGTAGGCCTGCACTTCGGGCTCTACGCCATAGACGGCGTAAACCTCAACCGCAGGCTTGTTCTCGGCTTCCGGATGGGCATTCGTGGCGGCGGTCATTTCGGCAACTTCCGGCATGGGGCATGGCCTCGATTTCAGAAGATCAAATCTTACACCGGCGCGGCGGCCTCCGGGTTGCCGGCGCCATCGCTTGGGAATTTAACGCCTGACGACACGGAGGAAGCTGCGAATTTCCCTTGGCCGCGTCGAAGGCAGTGTCCTATTCTGCCAAGGTCATGTCGCAAGGCCCACAACAACTCTTACTCGAGCTGCTGCTGATTTTCGTAGCCGCGAAGGTTGCCGGAGAGCTTTTCGAGCGCCTGCTCGTGCCTGGGGTGCTGGGAGAGATCGCCGCTGGGGTGGCTTTGGGACCGTATGCTCTGGGATGGATCCATCCCAGTGACACGCTGCACTCGATTGCAGAAATCGGAGTCATCTTTGTGCTCTTCAGCGCTGGCCTTGAGACCAGCCCGCATGATTTGATCCGGGTAGGCCGGCAGGCGCTGCTGGTAGCGGTAGCGGGTGTGGCCGCGCCCCTCGTGCTGGGCTTTTTCTACATGAAGTGGCGCGGCGATGCGAGCAGCGAAGCCATCTTCGTGGCCGCGGCCATGGTCGCCACCAGCGTCGGCATCACCGCGAGAGTGCTCGGCGACCTTAAGGTTTTGAACACCCGCTCTTCGCGCATCATTCTCGGTGCGGCGGTCTTCGACGACATTCTCGGGATGGTATTGCTGGCGGTTGTCGCGGGCCTGGCCACTTCCGGCGGGCTGGAGCTCCTCCACCTCAGCGTACTGCTGATCGAAGCCGTGGCCTTTGCGCTTTTCATGATCTTCGTTGCGCCGCGCATCGTGCGCCGCATTCATCCCCGGGTGGAAAAGCTCTCGACCCAGAGTGCCACGCTGGTTCTGGCGCTCAGCCTGTGCCTTTTCTTTTCGTGGCTCTCGGCGACCATTGGCATGGCGGCGATTGTGGGCGCTTTTTTCGCCGGCCTGATGTTCGCTGACCGCGCCCGGGAATGGAACCTGCGCTCGCGCGTCGGCGGAATCACAGAATTCCTGGCGCCGTATTTCTTCTTTTCCATCGGGTCGCAGCTCAACCTGCGCCTCTTCAATAAAGATGTGCTGGTGGCGGCCTGCGTGATCTCGGTGCTGGCCATCCTTTCCAAGGTGATCGGCTGCGGGCTGCCCCTGCTGCGCGACGGCTGGACCGAGGTCTTGCGCGTGGGGGTCGGCATGACGCCGCGCGGCGAGGTCGCACTGATCGTGGCGTTGGTGGGGCTGCAAAGCCGGATCGTGAGCCAGTCCGCCTATGCCATCGTGGTATTCATGACGGCGGTGACCACATTCATTGCGCCCCCGCTGCTGCGGGTTCTGTTTCGCGGCCAAGAGGTGGATGAGCCGCAGAACCGGCAAGCTTGAACGCCCGCTGACAGCGGCCCCGGCAGGTATAATTTCTGTCTTCATCCTGATTGAGGAGCACGCATGACGCTCTCCGGCCACGTTGCCCTGATTACCGGAGCTTCCCAGGGGATCGGGCGGGCGTGTGCGCTGAAGCTCGCCTCTGCCGGAGCTTCGGTGGCCGTGGCTGCGCGCAATCAGGAAAAGCTGGATGAACTGGTGGGCGAGATTGCGGCCAGCGGCGGCGTTGCAGCCGCCTTTCCCATGGATGTATCCGACGAAGAGCAGATCAAGGGCGCCATCAAGGCGGTGATCGCGCAGCTGGGCAAGGTGGATATTTTGGTGAATAACGCCGGCATTACCCGCGATCAGTTGGTGATGCGCATGAAGCGCGCCGACTGGGATGCGGTCCTCCACACCAACCTCACTTCCGCTTATCTTTGCGTGCAGCAAGTGATCGGCTCGATGCTCAAGCAGCGCTGGGGTCGCATCATCAACATCACCAGTGTTTTCGGGCAAATGGGGCAGGCGGGCCAGGCGAATTATGCTTCGTCGAAGGCCGGGCTGATCGGGCTGACCATGGCATTGGCGCGCGAGTTTGCTTCACGCAGTATCACCTGCAACGCCGTGGCGCCGGGATTTATTGAGACGGCAATGACCTCCGCCCTCGGCGATGAATTCCGGCAGAACGCGGTCAAGATGATTCCCCTGGGGCGAGTGGGCGCCCCGGAAGATGTGGCTAACGCCGTGGCGTTTCTTGCCTCGAATGAGGCTTCATACATCACCGGCCAGGTGTTGAACGTGAACGGCGGAATGCTGATGGGGTAGCCGTTCAGGCCTAGCCACAGAGGAATAGAGGAATGGAACAGCAGTCGCAGCACGAAAGGCCTTCCTGCGGCACCCCTGTAGCTAAGTCTTTTTCGTTCGCGCAGGCAGAATCGCCGGCGCAGATCGCACAGGTGCGGGAGCTTTTTCTCGAGTACGCGCGATCGCTCGGCTTTAGCCTTTGCTTCCAGAGCTTTGACAAGGAACTCGCGGAATTGCCGGGGGATTACACTCCGCCCGAGGGCCGCCTGCTTCTGGCGGAATACGACGGCGCTCCCGCAGGATGCGTGGCTTTGCACAAGCTGGAAGGGGGAGTTTGTGAGATGAAGCGGCTTTACCTCCGCCCGCAATTTCGCGGCAAGGGCCTGGGGCGGGCGCTGGCAGAAGCCATCATCGCGGAGGCCCGCAGCATCGGGTATAAACGCATGCGGCTTGATACCGTCGAGCCGATCATGCAGAATGCCGTGGCGCTTTATCGCCTGCTTGGGTTCAAGGAGATTCGCCCGTACCGGGAAAATCCCATCAAGGGCGCAATGTACATGGAACTTGAGCTGTAGGCTCGTAGGCCGGCTTTCTGCCCTTAGCGGAGTGAATTCATGAGACAACTGTTTGTTCTAGCTGCTGTTTTTGGCCTGACCGCCGCGGCATTCGCCGCCACTTCCAAGACCGTTTCCTACAAAAGCGGCGATGAGACCGTGCAGGCGGTGCTCTACACACCAGAGGGCAAAGGGCCGTTTCCCGCGCTGATCGTCATCCACGAATGGTGGGGGCTGAACGACTGGGTAAAGGGCCAAGCCTCGAAGCTGGCCGACCAGGGCTATGTGACGCTGGCCATTGACCTTTATCGCGGCAAAGTGGCCACCAACCCAGAGATGGCCCACGAGATCATGCGGGGAGTGCCCGAAGACCGCGCCGCCCGCGATCTGCACGCCGCATTTGCCTTTCTCAGCTCGCAACCTGAAGTAAAGAAAGACCGCATTGGCGCCATCGGCTGGTGCATGGGAGGGGGCTATTCGCTCGACGTGGCTCTACAGGAGCCAACCCTTGCGGCAGACGTGATCAACTACGGCCATCTCGCCACCGATAGCGATACTCTGAAGAAGATCAACGCTCCCATTTTGGGAATTTTTGGCGGCCAGGATCAGGGCATCACCCCTGACAGTGTGCGCAAGTTCGAATCGCAACTGAAGGAACTGGGCAAGACAGCGGAGATTCACATTTATCCCGACGCCGGTCATGCCTTCGAGAACCCGAACAACACTGCGGGCTACCGTGCCGCCGATGCGGCCGACGCCTGGCAGCGCACGGTTGCGTTCCTGGCGGGCACCTTGAAGAAATAGCGGCTACGCGCCTGAAAGCAAGCTGGCTTCCAAAGGAATGACGGCTATAACAAATTTCTACTTGCCAGACGGTACTACTCTGGTTACTATGCAGCCATCCTGCGGGCCGCCGCGGGCGGTTTTCCCGGTGGGTCCCGGTCTATGAATATTGGCGACACAATCAGGAATTTCCGGTTGCAAAAGGGGATGTCGCAGGGCGACATCGAAAAGCGCACCGGGTTGCTTCGCTGCTACCTCTCCCGGGTAGAGAATGGCCACACCATACCCTCGCTCGATACCCTCTCCAAGATCGCCGGCGCCATGGATCTGCCGCTTTCGCAGTTCTTTGCCGAGTCGGGAAACAGCAATGGCTCCAAGAATTTACCCCAACTCTCCGATGACGAAGTGCGCTTCCTCAGCCAGATTCGCCGCTACGCCGTCAGCCTCAACGAAAGCGACCGCAAACTGGTGCTCGCCATGGTGAAAAAAATGGCGGCTAATGCGGGAAAGTAGCTGACAGCTCCGGCAATCAGCCGTTACCTCTCAACCTTCAGCCAACCACCCTTTCCAGGGCTTGTCATTCCAAGGACATTCCAAGGAGCGAAGCGACGAGGAATCTGCTTCTCTCCGCCCAGCGGATTCCTCCCTTCGGCCGCAATGACAAGCGTGTGGGGGGAATGCCAGGTGCTGAATGCTGATTGCCGGGCGCTGAATGGCGGTTACTTTCGTACCATCCCTTCCGTGGGCGGGGGAAATCTCGTCACCCGCCAGATTAGCTCCTAAACTGGTGCTGGAGATCTCCCGGTGACTATTGACGAAGAACTCAACCTGCTCGATTCGCAATTGCGCCGGCTCAAGATCGAATACGAGGTTTTTTTCAACAATCCCACCAAGCGGCCCCCGACCGACATTGAATGGAAGGTGCTCTCGCTGCTGCGCAAGTTCAGCGACGGCGGCCGCATGAGCTTCACCCAGCGCTTCCGCTATAACGAAATGGCGCAGCGCTACGCCATCTATAGCGACCTGTGGCGTAAGAAGGGGCGCATTCGGGAAGAAGGCTACCGCCGCCCGCAGGACGCGCTGCTTTCGGTGCAAGGCGTGCGCTCCACCGAACCGGAGCCTGAGCACAAGGTTTACGGCGTCAGCAAGGCGGCGGCCGCCGCCGCTGGTGGAGGGGCCTCGCGCGCGGCAGCCCAACCGTTCACGGTCGAGTGCAGCGATGCCCGCTCCGAGCGCGATCGAGTCGAAAAACTCTTCCACGCCCTGGCCGATGCCAAAAAACGCGCCGGCAAAGACACAGCCGGCAACCTCGACAGCTTCGCAGCTTTTGTCCAAAAGAAGACGGCCCAGATTCGCCAGCAGTACGGCTGCCCAGCGGTGGAGTTTTCCGTCGAGATGCACGATGGCGACGTGCGGTTGAAAGCAAGAGCCAAGAGCTAGGGGCGCGGCCCGTTTAAGTAGCGGTCTCGTGCCTAGTCATCCAGGTCGCAACCCAACGAGAAACGCAGGGCGGCGCAGATTTCGCTCATTCGAACTGAACTGAGTTGAGCGATACGCCGGCCCAGCTGCTGTTGCGATATGGTGACCGCGTTGTGCAGATTTACCGCGCCCGCCGACTTCATGCCGTCGTCTTCATTCAGGACAACCTCAGAGGGCACGCCCCGGATGGTAGAGGTAATCGGAGCGACCGTCACTGAACACTCGCGGAGACGGCCTGAAGCCTAGCTGGCGGCGGGGTGTTCGCTGGCGGCCGCTTCTGTCGCGGTCTGGGTGGGGGTGCGGGCATGGGCTTCGGCGCGGGCCAGGTCAAGGTCGCGCTGCAGGGCGTCGAGCACCACCATGGGCAGTTCGTCGCCCCATTCATCGAGTTCAGCCTCGCTCCAGGCGCCGTTCAGGCGGATGGCGCCAGTCAGGTCCTCGGGGAAGCCAAGCCGGTATTGCCCTTCGCGGACCAGCGTATCGCCCTGCTTGCGTCCGGTGGTGATGTCGTAAACGCGGCGGCTGGAGGTCTGGCCGTCATTGATGAACGCCAGAAATACCTCGCCCTGCTCGCCATAATCGGGGCGGTAGAACCAGGCCTGGCCAGCATCTATTTTTGGGTGCGGCCGGCGCTTGCGCGTGTTCACGGCCTGGGGGACGGCGGTCTCTTTTGAAGAATCGTAGTAAAGAATGCGCTGGCAGGAGTCGCAAATGATCACGCCCCCTTCCGCCCGCACCTCGTTGTAGGTCTGCGGGCGCAGCATCACCTGGCAGGCCATGCATTTCTGGTCGCGCACCTCAGAGAGGCCGGTGCCGCGATATTTGGCCACCCGGTCATAGTGGCGCAGCAGATCAGTATTCACGGCGGCCCGGGCTTTTTCCCGCTTTGCATTCCACTCGGCCAATTGCTTCTCATCGGCCGCCGTGGTGGCCCGCGCTTCGGCCTTTTCCTTTTCGATTTCGGCCATTTCGGCCTTCAGTTCGGCCTCTGCGGCTTTTACTTCTTTCTCGCGGGCCTCGGCGTTGACCATGAGCTCGAGAATTTTGTCCTCGTTAGCGCGGATGTCGCGCTCGGCGAACTGAATCTCGTGCATCAGGGCCTTGTATTGTTCGTTGGTTTTGACTTCCAGGGACTGGTCGCGGTACTTGGAGATTTTCTGCTGCAGGTCAGAGATGGCGCTTTCGTACTTGCGGCGCGCGGCTTCGTCAGCCTTGACGGCAACCTTGGCCTGCTCCAGGAGGGCTTTGGTGCCTGAGAGCTTTGCCTCAATCGCCGCCACCCGCTTGGGCAAGGCGGCAACTTCCTCTTTTAATCGCAGAATCTCCCGGTCGGCTTCTTGCAGGGCGATGAGGGCTTGTACGTCTGGAAGCATCTTCCCAAGTGATTTTAGCACGTCCCTGGGCACGCGCAGCCCGGTGCCGGGGCGCTGCCGACAGCCTGAGACCATAACCACGAAGGCCACGAAGGGACGTGCAGGAAAGCCCAGGCTTCGCCGGTGTACACTTTAAAGTTTTGCGGCAGGTGAGTCTCTCCCATGGGAATCCTGGTGAAACGAAGCGCAAACTGGTTGCTCGCGGTTCTGCTCGTGCCTGGCTTGGCCTTCGGCCAGCAAACTCCCTCCGGCGGCATGGGTTCGAAGCCGCTTACCATTGAATCCATCTTTGCCGGCGGCGGCATCACCGGCCGCGCCCCTGAGACCGTGCAGTGGACCCCCGATAACCGCCACGCCTCTTATATTCTGCGCGACGATTCCGGCGAGCACGCCGAACTCTGGTGGATAGATGCCGCGACCGGCGAAAAGAAGGTTCTGGTCAATGAAGACAAGCTGGCGCTGCTGGCGCCTTCTCCTAACCAGATCAAGAATGAACGCGAGCGCGAGCGCGTCACCCGCTATCACATCGCTTCTTATCACTGGTCGCCTGGTTCCCAGCACCTGCTCTTCGATTCCGAAGGCCAGCTCTGGCTCTACAGCCTGAGCACGGGAACCGGCGTGCAGCTGACCTCTTCGCCCGATCCGGTCTCTGATCCGAAATTCGCGCCCGATGGCAAACACGTGGCCTACCTGCGCAAGCACAATCTTTACCTGCATTCGGTGGAGGGCAGAGGAGAAAAACAGCTCACCAAGGATACGAACGAAAACCTGCTCAATGGCGAAGTGGATTGGGTCTATGCCGAAGAGCTCAACGTGCGCAGCAATTACTTCTGGTCGCCCGACGGAAAAGACATCGCCTTCCTGCAGATGGATGAGACCAAGGTCCCCTCTTATCCCATTACCGACTGGATGCTAACGCACGCCAAGGTGGATATGCAGAAGTATCCGCAGCCGGGCGACCCCAACCCGGCGGTCAGATTGGGAGTGGTCAGCGGCTCGGGCGGAGGCGTGAAGTGGCTCCCGCTGGGCGACGATGCCGACATCTACATGCCGCGCTTCGGCTGGGTGCGTGACGGCATTTTATGGGCCGAGGTGCTCAACCGCGAGCAGAC
The DNA here is from genome assembly GCA_035517775.1 of Terriglobales bacterium. Taxonomy (GTDB): domain Bacteria; phylum Acidobacteriota; class Terriglobia; order Terriglobales; family Acidobacteriaceae; genus DATIYF01. Next base: position 11,912 of record DATIYF010000054.1, on the reverse strand, counting down.
CGCGATGGATCTCTATTTCGTGGACGCCGGCTCGGGCAAGTCGCGCAAAGTGCTGAGCGAATCCGACCCCGAGGGCTGGATCAACGTCAACGACGATTTCCGCATCCTCGGCTCGGGCGACCGCTTTCTGTGGTCAAGCTGGCGCGATGGCCACACCCAGCTCTACCTCTACAGCTTCGATAAGCAGGACCCTCTTACCGCCGACGCCAAACTGGAGCGCCAGCTTACCCAGGGCGATTTCGAAGTGCTGCAGGTGGATGGCGTGGATGACTCCGCCGGCCTGGTGTACTTCACCTGCAACAAAGGCGATGCGCGGCAGCAGCAACTCTACTCGGTGAAGTTCGATGGCAGCGGGATGCAGCGGGTTTCCACCACAGATGGCGCCCACGTCGCCGTCTTTGCCACCGATGGCAAACATTACCTGGACCGCTCTTCCGCGGTCGGAACTCCGCCGGCCGTCTCGCTCTGCAACCTGACCGCGGCCTGCCGAAGCATCTGGGAATCGAGCAGCATCGCGGACTACGGCATAGCAGCCCCCAGGTTTCTGGACTTCAAGGCCGGCGACGGCACCACTCTGCACGGCCAGCTTCTGCTGCCTTCTGGAGGAGCGGCCGCCGGGAAGACTCCGCTGATCGTGTTCATCTACGGCGGACCTGCGGCGCAGGTGGTCGTAGATCAATGGACGGCGTCGGAGATCCTGTTCGCCAATGTGCTGGCGCGCCATGGCTTCGCCGTCTTTTCCGTGGATAACCGCGGCACTCCCAATCGCAGCCGCAAGTTCCAGGTGGCGATCCGCCATCAGTTCGGCGCCCTTGAGCTGCAGGACCAACTCACCGCCCTCGATCAGTTGCTGGCCCAGTATCCGCAACTCGATCGCAGCCGCATCGGCATCTGGGGATGGTCGAATGGCGGCTCCATGACGCTCTATGCCATGACGCATTCAGAAACTTTCAAGGCGGGCGTGTCGGTTGCTCCGGTCACCGACTGGCACAATTACGATTCCATTTACACCGAACGCTGGCTGGGAACGCCGAAAGACAACCCGCAGGGTTATGCCGATCCTATAACCCACGACGCCGGCAAGCTGCATGGCGCGCTGTTGCTCGTCCATGGCAGCAGCGACGACAACGTGCACTTTCAGAACAGCATTCAGATGGTGGAAGGGCTGATCGGGGCGGGCAAGCAATTCCGCTTTATGGTCTATCCCAACAAGACGCACAGCATTTCAGGGCCGGTGGACCGGGACCATCTCTTCCACATGATCGAAGAGCACTTCGAGCACGAGCTGAAGTAGGCGCGGACTTGGTTTGGGCAACTGTCATTCTGAGCGAGGAATGAACTTCGCGCGGCGCAACTCAGCCGCAGTCGAAGAACCCTGGCCGCCGCATTTGCTTGCGCAAGAAAGAAACCAGACCTCATGCACCGCCTTACCCTGGGCAACTTCGAGCTGATCGCCGTATCGGATGGCATTTATCACCTTGACGGCGGCGGCTTTTTCGGCGTGGTTCCCAAAACGCTGTGGGAACGCAGACTTCCCGCCAATGAAAAGAACCTCGTGCCCAGCGGGCTGAACTCGGTGCTGGTGCGCACCGGCGAAAAGACCGTTCTGATCGAAAGCGGCATCGGCAACAAGCTGCCGGAAAAAATGGCGCAGATTTACGGCCAGCCCGCCAAACTACTGGAAAACCTCGCAGCCGCGGGGGTTGCGCCCGAGGATGTGGACATTGTCATCAACACTCACCTGCACTTCGACCACTGCGGCTGGAACACCGTGCGGAAGGGCGAGAGTGTAGCCGCGACTTTTCCGCGGGCGAAGTATTACGTGCAGGAGGGCGAGTGGAAGCACGCCCACCAGAATCAGCGCGACGGTGTCAGCTATCTCCACCAGAACTACGATCCCCTGGTCGAGAGCGGCCAGATGACACTGCTGCGCGGCGATCAGGAAATTCTGCCGGGAATTTCAGCGGCGGTGTATCCCGGCCACACCCGCGACATGCAGGCCGTGATTCTCCGCAGCGAGGGCAAGACGGCCTGCTATATCTCGGACTTAATACCCACCTCGGTCCATCTGGAGCTGAACTGGGTGATGGCGTTTGACCTGTATCCGCTCGAAACCGTGGAGAGCCGCAAGCGGTATTATGCCCAGGCCCTGCCCGAGCGCTGGCTCACCATGTTTACCCACGATCCGAACCTGCCGTGGGCCTACGTAGAGAAGGATGAAAAAGGCAAGATGGCGCCCAGGACGCCTTAGCCGCCGCGCGCCAACTGTTCAGGCCCGGTTCAGCACCCAGAAGTTCGGCCCGCGCTCCGCTTCGAGTTTCCTCAGCTGCTCGCGGTGAATCTCGCGCACCCTCACCGGCGTGATGGCCTCGGAACGAGGGACTTCCTCTATGCGGAGGCTGGTCTTGTCTTCATAAAGATGCTCGCCCGCAAGGCGCGCCTGCTCGTCATAGGGCCAGACAAAGGCCTGCCGGCTGTACACGTGATAGAGGCTCTTTGGGTGATCAACTTCATAGCCAATCGCCCTGAGGTCAGAGCCTATTGCCAGTTGATGGAAGGTGATCTCGTCGCAGATTCCCCAGTCCTCGACCGCCAGGCGATCGTCGGAGTGCCACAAGACAGCCTCGCCCACGCTGCGATAGAAGGCCAGCACGCCTTCTTTGCCTTCAATCACCGCCGGAGTCGCTCCCCAGGTCACACGGTACACGGGCTGTTCCACCATCATGTCGGCGGCCACGATTTTGTCGTACTCTTCGGCGCCCTCCAAATGCACATGCCGCCAGAAGTTCAGCAGAATGGCCCGGTGCAGCGGCTTGGTCGTGCGCCCGAGCAGCTCCGCCGTAGGCTTCATGCAATCGTAGACCGCTTGCTCGAACCGGTTCATTGCGGACCTCTCTCGGGTTGGATACGCGCGGCAGGGAAATATAGCAGACCGCATCCCACATCTGTAGAGACGTAGCTTGCTACGTCTCGGCGTGAGGCCTTGCAAACAACATCTCTACAGAAGCGCCAAAGGGTGCAGGCGGGCCTCGAAAAACTCTTCCACCCGGCTGAGAATTTCGGGCGGGTCCTTCGATTCGTAGATCGCCTTGCGCAGCGCGGCGCCGCCCGGCACCCCGTGGGTGAACCAGGAGGCGAACTGCTTCATTTTGCCGGCGGCGTCGGGCAACTCTTCTTCGATCAGCATCTGGAAGTAAGTCCGGATCATCTGGTAGCGGTCGGCTTCGGAAGGTTGGTCGTAGGGAGATCGTGTGGGGACGGGGCTCTGCCCCGTCCGGTCGGAGCCGGGCCCCATCCCCACAGAACCACCGCCAAGCCAGGCCTTGTACTGCTCAATCTGCCGGAATATCCAGGGATTGGAGGGCGCGGTGCGTCCGATCATCACCGCGTCGCAGCCAGTCTGGCTGACCATGGCGCACGCATCTTCGGGCGTGCGGATATCGCCGTTGCCGATCACCGGAATTTTCACGGCTGCCTTAATCGCGGCAATCCACTCCCAGCGCGCCTGCCCGCTGTAGCCTTGCTCGCGGGTACGGGCATGCAGCGCCACTGCGCACAGGCCGCAGTCTTCCGCCATTTTGGCCAGCTCCACGCACACAATCTCATCGTCATTCCAGCCGGCGCGGAACTTCACGGTGAACGGAATCTTCACCGCCGCCCGCACCGCCTCAAAGATTTTGCCGATCGCCGGAAGGTCGCGCAGCAGCCCCGAGCCGCCGTTGCACTTCACCACCTTTTTCGCCGGACAGCCCAGGTTCAGGTCCACCAGGTCGAAGCCCAGGTCTTCCACAATGCGGGCGGCATCGGCCATCACCTGCGGATTGCTGCCGAAAAGCTGCGCCGAAATGGGGTGCTCGTCTTCGTAGAAGTGCAGGTAGCGCTTGGCCTTCTTGTCTTTAGCACGGAGGACGCCGTCGGCCGAGGTGAACTCGGTCATAATCAACCCGCAGCCGCCCAGGTTGCGAATGAAGCGGCGGAAGACCGTATCGGTGACGCCCGCCATGGGCGCGAGCACGGTGGCCGGAGAGATCTCAACGTTGCCAATGCGCAGTTGGGCAGGCACTGCCTTTGTCGCGTGGCTGCTCCTCTCCGCCACGAGCGGCGCGCCTGGGGACAGGCAGACGGCCGCCTCCGCCCCACACGAGTCCGTCCCGGACGGGCTGTCCCAGAACTTGCGCATGGGGATATTTTACTGCCTTTCCAGCCGCTTCCCGGTTGTGCCACAATCAGAGTGGAAGCCCGAAGGTCATGGACGAACCTAACCCAGCATTTGCCCCGGAGCTTTCTCCGGCGGGATCAAGAAGGTGGATTGGCCGGCTCATCGTCGCCGTCATGATGGGCATCGCCATCTGGAATTTTGTCGCTTCCCTCACCAGCCACGTCGTCATTCCGGCATTGGCCCGGCTCTTGCCCGCCGACCCGCAATCTCCCTTCTACCTGGGTACGGGCGACTACAACGTGGCCGCGTTTTTCGCCTCGGTTCTGGAGCTCTGCTTTGCCGCCATCGCTGCTGCCGTGGTGAGCGCCTGGACCAGCCAGTTGGCAAAGCCGGCAAAGCGGAAAGCCGCTGTGCGGCAGGGCCTGTCTCTTTCGCCGCCGGCGGCGCCGCCGCCTCAACCCGTGCCCAATCGGGTCGCGCCGGCCGCACCCCTGCCGGAGCCAGCCGCGAGCCCTCAGCCCGAGCCGGTTGCTCCGCCTCCTGCAAAAACGCCTCCGCCCCAAAGTGCCAAGCCTGCGCAGCCGGCAAGACCTGCCCCAGCCAAGCCGAAGAAGGTCTATTACAACCTGGTGGGCGAGCCCATCGAAGCAGACGAGGAGCAATAGCGAAGCCCGGCAGAGACGGCAAAGCCTCCGCAAACCGAGGCCTTCTTCCATCTGTGCAAACCCTTGGAAATGAATGCCTTACTTCTTGGCGGTCTCAGCCTTGGCGTACTTGCGGCGGAAGCGCTCCACTCGGCCGGCTGTATCCACCAGCTTCTGCTTCCCGGTGAAGAAGGGATGGCAGTTAGAGCAGATCTCCACGTGAATATCGCCCCGATGGGTGGAGCGGGTGGTGAAGTTATGACCACAGGCGCACAGAACGCGCACCTCGTGGTATGCGGGATGAATGGCTGCCTTCATGGCTCTCCAATATCTTTGCTTGCGAACCGTTAGATTCTAGCGGATAGCGGCGGGATTCAGCAAACACCGGCCCCAAAAAGACGAAAACGGCAGGGCCGACCCCCTGCCGCCTTCCAACCTTGTCCCTTGGCCCCTACTTGCGGTTTACGGCCTTCTTCAGTTCTGCCCCCGGGGTGAACTTCGCCACCCGCCGGGCGGCGATCTTGATGGTGGCTCCGGTCTGCGGGTTACGCCCGTTGCGAGCCTTCCTCTGCGAGACGGAGAAAGTGCCGAAGCCGATCAGGGCTACCCGGTCACCTTTCTTCAGAGCGGCGGTAATGCTATCCACGGCTGTGTCAATGGCAGTCGCCGCCTGCGCCTTGCTGATGCGGCTGCCGGCTGCGATCCGGTTAACGAGGTCCGCTTTATTCATCTTCTCTCCTGGCAGGGTTTCGCTTGTCCTGAGGAGCGCACAAACTGTGCTGCACGCCCGCAGGAGAAACCCGACGCCCCATTTAGCCCCGGTCTTTTTGCAATGTCAACTGTGAAAATCCGCGACTGATGCCTACTTTGCGTCCTCCCGGCACTCGGAAGTACATCCACGGCATGCGGGACGTTCGACCGGACCCCGGCTGTTGAAATTCTTCACGCTTGCTTCAGAATAGTTCGGCCAACGGAAAGAAGTGGAAATTCAGGCAAGCTCAGCCCGCCGCGGCCGGCTCCGCCGTCGCCTCATGAACGGCCGCTTCCAGGTGTTTGAGGGTCTCTTCCACGGTGAGAGAGTACATTTCACGGCCTACGCCCTCGCCCGACTCCAAAGCCGTCTTCAGGTAATGCCCGGCAATATCAATCGCCAGCGGATCGGTAATCATTTTGCCGCTGCGCTTGTAGTACTCGCCCCAGGCAGGATGCGGCAGCGCCACCCAAACCGTTCGGCCATCCACCAGAAACTTTACGTCCACGGCATCGGCATGCCGCGTGGCAATGGCAACAATGAGCGCTTGATATAGGCAGTGCGCTTCCTTCCCGGTCCAGCGGTCGGTAGCGTGGAAATCGCCGTACATTCTGATATCAGACTATACCGCTAGGCCGGATGCCGGGCAAACCGACGGAATGCTCCCAAAGCGCGCCCGGGGCTCAACGGGAACTCTCCGCCAGCCGTTTGATCGTCAGCAGCATTTTCCGCTCCATGAAGAAATGCGCAGGCTCCCAGAAGAAAAGATCGGCGAGATGTCCGGCAAAACTCTTGTTGGGGGTTCCGCGCACGCGGGCAATCAGTCGGGTTTGCCCTGGCGCTGCAGGGGCGAGCGCGAACTCCCACAGGCCCTCCTGGCCCGGCTGGCCGCCCCGGAGGCGCTGCCAATCCGAAGGGCTGACCATCACAAACGCCCGTCTCGGCTGCACCACTGCCGCTATCATCTTGCCCTGCCCCTGGTAGTGCTTTGGGGTGGCAAACCAGACGGTCTCTCCCACCTGGCGGGCAGGCCATTCCGGCACAATGCGCTCCACTCGCGGCATTTGGCAGCCCACCAGGTTTTCCAGCGGCGTGTAACTGTAGAAGCCGCTGCGGTCCTGCCCCATTTGCATGAGCCAGGGCCAAACCTTCTCCGGCAAGGCATGAATGGTGATGGCGTGCGTAGCGCCGTTCGGCGCTTCGGGCAGCAGCCGGTCTCCGGGCAAGGTCGCGCTCAGCTCGGCAGCCCTTGCGCCCCACCGCATGTGCCAGGAGCGCAGCACGGTGAAGTAAAGCAGATTGAAGATGGCAAAGAGCAGGGCCGCCGTCATGAGAGCGCGGCGTAGAGTGATCCTCATGGCCACCTCCGGCAAGCATCACGGCTACGCTACTTCTCTCGCCGGAAACTGTCTGTGATGTGGGTCACGCCGCCCTTGCAAGAAAACGCCGGAACCCTGAAACTGTAGCCGCCTCGCCTGAACTCGATGAGTAAAACCGCCGCCATTGCCATCATCCCTGCCCGGCTGGCCTCCACCCGGCTGCCGCGCAAGGCGCTGCGCCAGCTTGCCGGAATGCCGCTGATCGGCCGCGTTTATACCGCAGTGCGCTCTTCGCCGCTGCTGGCAGAGGTGATCGTGGCCACCGATTCGCCTGAAATCCTGCAAGTCTGCCAAAAGAACGGCTGGCACGTACAAATGACCTCCTCCGCTCACCGCAGCGGTACCGAACGCGTCCACGAAGTGGCCAACACCCTCCCACCGGATGCTTATGAGGTCATAGTAAATGTCCAGGGCGATGAGCCACTCACCCGCCCCGAGCACATGGCCGCATTGCTGAGCGTGATGAGCGATCCCGCGGTTCAGGTCGGCACTCTCAAAACGCCCTGCCCCGCCGCAGAGATCAACAATCCCAACGCGGTGAAAGTGGTCACCGGCTCCGCCGGCCGGGCGCTCTATTTTTCCCGCGCCACCATTCCCTTTGACCGCGATCATCCCCACCCGCCCTGCTTCAAGCACCTGGGCATCTATGCGTACCGCAAGCCGGCGCTCGACCGTTTCGTAAGTCTGCCGGAATCGCCCCTCGAGCGCAGTGAGCGCCTGGAGCAGTTGCGCTTTCTGGAAAATGGAATCGCCATCCACGTTGCCGAGACGCCTTTCGACACCATCGGCGTCGATACCGAGGAAGACCTGCGCCGCGCGGAAGAAATTCTGCGGGGCCGATGAGAACTCTCACACTCTCCGCAGCGCCCTTACCAGGGCCACCAGCACCACCGCGCCCACGATCGCGACCAGCACGCTGGGAATGAATCCGCCGTTCGAATAAATGCCGAAAAGCCCCAGCAGGCGGCTGCCGATGAAGGCGCCCACAATGCCCAGAAGAATGTCCACAATCACACCGTAGCCCGAGCCTTTCATGATCTTGCCCGTGGCCCAGCCGGCGACCAGCCCAACCAGCAGAATCCAGATCAGAAACATAGAGCGCCCCCTTGTAAGCATGTCTTGGATGCACAAATATACACGCGCGTCGCAGGTTTCAGCCGAGATCGCAGGCGTGGTGTGGTTACAATGAGGCCATGTTCGCCCGCCGCATTCGCGTGGAGTACGAAGAAGACGGCCAGCGCCACTCCTGCCCGCTGAAGTGGCTCGACAGCTTCTCCATGCGCAACTTCACCAACGCGAGCGCCTTTGACGACACTCTGCCCATCGCCGACGGTGTGATGGAAATCGGCACGCGCGTGCCCCTCGATCAACTGCAGGCCGCCATGGAAGATTGGTTCCGCAGGAAGGGATATCTGCGGACGGCGCTGATTGTGCAGCCAATCAGCTAGAAACCTGAATGCTCATAGCTGCGGCGACTTCTCGGCGATCAGCTTCCTGATCTTCTCCACGAACTCGGTGGCCGGCATGTCTTCCGTCTTCTCTTTGCCGCGGCTACGGACGTTGACCTTGCCCGCCTCGGCTTCCTTATCGCCCACCACCAGCAGAAACGGCACTTTCTGCAGCGCGTGCTCGCGAATCTTGGCGTTCATTTTTTCATTGCGCGCATCCACTTCCACTCGCACGCCGGCTTCTTTCAACTGCCCGGCGACCTTGCGGGCGTAATCGGCGTGCCGCTCCGAGATCGGGATCATCACCGCCTGCACCGGCGAGAGCCAAACCGGAAACGCCCCGGCATAATGCTCGATCAGCACGCCAAAGAAGCGCTCCACCGACCCATAGAGCGCCCGATGCACCATGAGCGGCTGCTTGCGCGAGCCGTCTTCGGCCACATACTCCAGCGCAAACCGCTGCGGCAGGTTGAAATCGAACTGAATGGTCGAAAGCTGCCACAACCGCCCGATCGCATCCACCAGCTTGATGTCAATCTTCGGCCCGTAGAACGCCGCCTCGCCGGGAATGGTCTTGTACTCGATCTGGCGGCGCTTCAGCACATTCTCCAGCGACTGCGTCGCCATGTTCCACTGCTCTTCGCTGCCCACAAAGTTTTTGCGGTCTTCAGGGTTCCAGGTGGAAAGCTCCGTCTGGTACTGATCGAACCCAAAGTCTTTCAGCACATCGAGGGCAAAATCCAGGCAGGCCTCGATCTCCGCTTCAATCTGGCCGGGAGTGCAGAAAATATGGGCATCGTCTTGGGTGAAGCCGCGCACCCGCAACAAACCGTGCATCACGCCCGAGCGCTCATAGCGGTACACCGTGCCCAGTTCGCCCAGGCGCACCGGCAGGTCGCGGTACGATTTCAGCGAATCCTTGTAAATCAAAATATGGAACGGGCAGTTCATGGGCTTGATGCGGTATTCGGCATCGTCCAGCTCCATCAGGTCGAACATGTTTTGCGCGTAGTAGCCCTCGTGCCCGGAGACTTGCCACAACTGCCGCCGCGCCACGTGCGGCGTGTACACCAGCGCATAGCCGCGCTTCAGGTACTCGGCGCGCATCCAGTCTTCCATCTCTTTGCGAATAATCCCGCCCTTGGGATGCCAGAAGATCAGCCCCGGCCCGGCCAGCTCCTGAATAGAAAATAAGTCAAGCTGCTGCCCCAGCACGCGGTGGTCGCGCTTCTTCGATTCCTCAATTTGCTGCAGGTATTGGTCGAGCTCTTTCTTCGAGAAAAACGACGTTCCGTAGATGCGCTGCAGCTGCGGATTGTTCTCATCCCCCAGCCAGTAAGCCCCGGCGATATTGAGCAGCTTGAAAGCCTTGATTTTTCCGGTGGAAGGAATATGCGGCCCACGGCAAAAATCCAGAAACTTGCCGGTCTTGTAGATGGAAATCTTTTCATCGGGCTGGGTGAACTGCTCAATGAAGTGGCACTTCATGAAGTCGCCTTCACCCTTGAACTTTTTGAGGCCTTCGGCGCGGGGCAGAAATTCCCGCGCGTAGGGAAGGTTCTGCTGCACCAGTTCCTGCATCTTCTTCTCGATTTTCTCCAGGTCTTCCTGGGTGAAAGGCGTGGGGCGATAAAAGTCGTAGAAGAATCCGCTCTCGGTCGCGGGCCCGTGGCCGAGCTTGGTCTCAGGAAACAGCTCGAGCACCGCCGCCGCCAGCAGATGCGCCGAGGAGTGCCGGTACACCCCCAGCGCCTCCGGATCTTTTTCCGTCAGAATGCGCACTTCGGCGTCCTGCTCGAGCGGTTTGGTGAGATCAATCAGCTCTGGTGTAGGGCGGGCGCCCTCGCCCGCCTGTTCCTGTGTGGGAAGGCTGGGTGCCCCAGGTCTCGCGGGTGCCCCAGGTCCCGCGGGTGCCCCAGGTCTCGCCGATTTTGCGAGACCTGGGTTCTCTTCCCCCCCATTTCCCGAGAGCGGCCTCGCCTTGGCCACCAGCGCCGCCTCCGCCAGCCGCGGGCTGATAGATTTGGCGACCTCGAGCGCCGTCGTCCCCTTAGGCACTTCCTTCGTGCTTCCATCCGGAAGCTGAATGTGAATGTTGTCGGACATAGGAAATTCGCCCAGAAACTCGCTGAAACACTTGAGTCTAAAGGAGGCCAGAAGGAGGGTCAAACATCACACGCCTTGTCATCCTGCGCGCAGCGGAGGACCATCCTGAACTCATGTGGGGACATCGGGCTGCCCCACCATTGCGCGCTCTTTGCGCAGGGTGGACCAGCCAACAACCCTAGCCACCCTGTCATCCTCAGCGAAGTCGAACGGATGGGACCTCGCTCGTAGAAAAAGTCTTTCTTCCACGGGTCTCGGAACCTTGCGATTGAGCCGGCGGCAGAAGTGGACCGGCCGCCGAAGTCTCGTGTACACGGATTGACAATAGTCCCAGCTTTCAGCAGCGGATAGGCTGATTCTATCCGTGCAACTCACGACGTTCTCTTACCGCTTCGCGGCCGAAGTACTCAACAGTCCAGCATTCTGCAAGGAACGCGACGAGATTATCCAAGTTCTCGCCAAAAGCAGGGTACCCCTGCTCGACCCGCCCAAGACTCGTACCCGGACCGATAAAAGGACTGGTAAGACTCAAACATGGACGTTCATTACCAGTCAGAAGAAACTGAACGACCTATTCGACGACGAATTCGAGAAGAGAGGATGGGAGTGTCAGCCCACAGTGACCTCAGATAAGGTGACGGGGATCAAAGCTGACTACAAAAAATCCCGCATTCAGGTCGAGGTGCAATTTGGGAACATGGCGCGGTGGTATACGGATGTTTTCAAATTCCAAGTAAGCTACTCGCTCGAGCTAATCGACGTGGGGGTGCTGGTAGTGCCCATGCAGGCGTTCGCGAACACAATCGATGAGAACGTCGCCCATTACGAGCGAGTCGTCCGCGAACTCCCGTATGCCAAAATGAGCATCACCTTGCCGATCTGGGTCGTTGGAATTGCCCCTTAGTTTTACACAGAAAGTGCACCGACCTTGGGCCTTGGCTCATCACTTGCATTACGTTTATAGTTGGAATCGCCCCGGCTCCAATTCTCCGCACCAGCCGCGATGGAGGCATCGCCCGTTACTGTGCACACGACTGTCGCGCGCTACGGCCCCAACGCCCGTGCAACGCTATTCCACGGTGACCGACTCGAGCTCCTGCGTCAGATTCCTCATGGCGCGGCGCGCCTGATCGTCACTTCGCCCCCGTACAACATTGGGAAGAAATACGAAAAACGCCTTGAGTTCGAGCATTACCTGGAGCAGCAAGAAGAAACAATCAAGGAAGCTCACAGGGTGCTCGCCGAGGACGGTAGCCTGTGCTGGCAGGTCGGGAATCACGTCTCTACCGACGGCGAGATTTTCCCCATTGATATCTTTATCTATCGGATATGCAAGAAGTTGGGTATGAAGCTGCGCAACCGCGTCATCTGGTGCTTCGAGCACGGGTTGCATTGCAAGAATCGCCTTTCAGGCCGATACGAGAA
>DATIYF010000053.1:0-2426 GCA_035517775.1 Terriglobales bacterium | reverse complement strand
GAGCTGGCCAACCAGCATCGTTCGACGTTGGTCTTCGTCAACACTCGCCGGCTGGTGGAGCGGGTCGCCTTCAACCTGGCCGAGCGCATGGGAGAAGAAAACGTCGGCGCGCACCACGGCAGCCTCTCGCGCAAACTGCGGCTGGCAGCCGAGAGCAAGCTGAAGGAAGGCAAGATCAAGATTCTGGTGGCCACCGCCTCGCTCGAGCTTGGAATTGATATCGGCACGGTGGATCTGGTCGTGCAGATCAGCTCGCCGCGCGCGATTGCCGTGGCTTTGCAGCGCGTGGGGCGGTCCGGCCACTGGCGGGGCGCGGTTCCGAAGGGAAGATTCTTTGCCACCACGCGTGACGACATGCTGGAGGCGGCGGCGCTGGTGCGGGCCATCCGGCATGGTGATCTTGACCGCCTGATGATTCCTGAAGCTCCGCTCGACATTCTGGCGCAGCAAATTGTGGCCTGTTGTGCGGCCGGGGCTGCCCACGCGGCGCGGACGCCTCGCCCCGAGGCCCAACTGCCGCAACTTGGGGAAGAAAACAGCCGGCAGCCGCGGGCGGGGGCGCCCGCGCTACCTACAGGGACCGAGAATGATGGTTGGGATGAAGATGAACTGTTCGCCTTGATCAGGCGCGCCTATGCCTACCGCAATCTTTCGCGCGAGGTCTTTGAGGGCCTGTTGGAAATGCTTTCTGAGGGCATTGCCGCGCGGCGGGGACGATACGGGGCCTACATTCACCGTGACCGGGTGAATGGCAAGCTTCGTGCGCGCCGCGGCGCGCGGCTGGCGGCGATCACCAGCGGAGGAGCGATCCCGGAGACCGCGCTTTTCACTGTGGTGGCCGAACCGGAAGGCACCGTAGTCGGCACGCTCGACGAAGACTTCGCGGTCGAGAGCAATCGCGACGATATCGTTCTGCTGGGCAACGCCTCGTGGCGCATTCGGCGGGTGGAGGGCAAGTCCGGCCGGGTGATTGTCGAAGACGCGCACGGCGCGCCGCCCACGGTTCCCTTCTGGTTGGGCGAGGCGCCGGCGCGGACGCAGGAGCTCTCGGCGCAGGTGGCGAATCTGAGGCAGGAGATCAGCGACCGCCTGATCAACGTCTCTCCGGTGGGAGTTTCGCAAAATCAGCCGGCAGTGGCCGATACCGTCGCCTGGCTGAAGGCAGAATGCGGTCTCGATGATTCCGGGGCCGAGCAGGCGGTTGAGTACATTCTGCAAGGCCGAGCCGTGTTGGGCGCCGTGCCTACCCAGCAGACCATTATCGCCGAGCGCTTCTTCGACGAGGGTGGGGGCATGCAGCTGGTGATTCATGCCCCCTTGGGCGGGCGCATCAACAAAGCCTGGGGGCTGGCGCTGCGCAAGCGCTTTTGCCGCGGCTTCAATTTCGAACTGCAGGCGGCGGCTACCGACAATGGCCTGAACATCGCTCTCGCCGAGCAGCACGGCTTTCCGCTGGCCGATGTTTTTCACTTCCTGAGCACGGAAACGGTGAAGGAATTGCTGGAGCAGGCGGCGCTGGCCTCACCCATCTTTGGCACGCGTTGGCGCTGGGACGCTAATCGCTCACTGGCCCTGCTGCGTTTTCAGGGCGGGAAGAAAGTTCCGCCGCAGATTCAGCGTATCCGCTCGGATGATCTTCTGGCCTCGGTTTTTCCCGATGTGGCCGCCTGCCAGGAAAATATCGTGGGCGACATTCAGATTCCCGACCATCCTCTGGTCAATGAGGTCATGAAGGACGTTCTCAGCGAGGCCATGGACCTCGACGGCCTGAAGGCTCTGCTTCGCGGCATAGAAGAGAGCCGGGTGCGCTGCGTTGCGGTTGACACGCCGGTGCCCTCGCAGTTTTCGCATGAAATTCTGAATGCAAACCCCTATGCCTATCTGGACGATGCTCCGCTCGAAGAACGCCGGGCGCGGGCGGTCGAGATGCGGCGCATTCTTCCGGAGTCGGTGCTGGAGGAGGTGGGCAAGCTTGATCCGGCCGCCATCGCCCAGGTGCGCGAGGAAGCGTGGCCGGACGTGCGCGATGCGGACGAACTGCACGACGTGCTGCACACGTTGATCGCGTTCCCCGAGCTCATGGAGAAGAACCCGGAGTCCAATGGCGGCTGGGCGGCTTACTTTGCCAAACTGACAGAACAGGGCCGGGCGGCGCGGGCCCTAGATGGCGGGCGGAAATATTGGGTCCCGGCGGAGCGCGCGAAGAGCTTCGCCACCCTGTTTCCCGAAGCTCGGTTTGAGCAGGCGCTGCCGGAGGTCGAAACCGCGGCTTCATCGCGCGATGATGCCATGCTGGCGCTGGTCACCGGCTGGATGATGCATTCCGGGCCCACGACCGCAACGGAGCTTGGCGCCTTGCTGGGCCTGCCCGCATCGGAGATCGAAAAAGCGCTGCTCAGGATGGAGGCGGGCGGAGTTGTGCTGCG
>DATIYF010000052.1:0-9997 GCA_035517775.1 Terriglobales bacterium | reverse complement strand
TCGCGCAGCAGAATGTTCTTCCGCGACAAGGCCCGGGTCTGGTGCGGAATCCGCCGGTACTCCAGCAGCCGGATCACCGAAGGCACACGAATCGCCAGCCGTGCCGCGTGCAGAAAGTGCCCGTTCTCCTCCTCCGTCATGGCCACACCCTTGAGCACCAGCACGATGGCGCGCCGCGCCGCGCACACGTTGATGGGCTCATACGAAGCGTTGAGCACCAGCACCGGCGCGTGCAGCGCATGCCCATTGGTCGCCCCCTCGGCCGGAGCAACCAGCACCTGCGCGGTTACCGAATTGTGCCGCAGCGACATTCCTTTCAGCTTCCCCAGCCGCACTCTACGCCGCGGCCGCCATCCTCACCACACTCTGATCTTGCCCGCTGACACTGGTCTTCAGCGTCCGCGCCACCGTGGCCACCCATACCTTGGATGCGCCCGCCCGCCGCAGCACCCGCGCGCACTCAGAAGCCGTAGTCCCGGTGGTCAACACATCGTCCACCAGCAGAACCGGCCGGCCCGCAATCAACTCCGGCCGGGAGACCGCAAACGCGCCCCGCAGGTTCGCCCGCCGCTGGTGACGCGTCAGCCCGATCTGCGACTCGGTCGGCCGTTCGCGTTTCAGAACGTCGGCCTCCAGCGCGAAGCCTCCGCCTACGAGCTTGAGTGCGGCCCTCGCCGCCAGTTCCGCCTGGTTGAAGCCCCGCTGCCGCAGCTTCTCGCGATGCAAGGGCACGGGCACAACCGCCACCGTCTCATCCTCGAAGACCGGCATCAAAGCCGCCATCGCCGCTGCCAGCCGCTTTCCCAGCGCCCCGGCCGCCGGCTGCACCCCGTCATATTTCAACAGATGGATAAGCCCGCGCAGCGCACCTTCGTAACTTCCATAAGCCACCGCCCGCGCAAACACCGGCCGCGCGCGGCGGCAAAGCCCGCAAAGCCGCTCCGCAAATTCAGGAACGCTAAACCCGGCGGCTAGTCCCTCGCCGCACAGTACGCAGGTCTCACATCCCATGGGCTGAATGGATTGCAGGCACTCCAGGCACACCGGCAGGCGCGAAATGTTCGTCAGCGGCGATCCGCAAAGGCGGCAATCGGCGGGAAACAGCGTGGCAAAAAGACTCTCGGCAGCGCCTCGCGCCCACGAAAACCGGCCCGGCGCTTTCCCAGGCCCGCTCTCGAAACTCCGAATTTGGTCTCCACTACTGCTGAAGACGAGCCTCCCTCACCCGATTGCGACTGAGGGCTCCCTAACCGGATGAGATATCAACAAGTATAGCGGCAGCCGAACACCCGCGCAACGAAAGCAAGCCAGGGGTTTCCTTCGTGTCCTTCGTGGTTAATTTCGACCTTCAAGGTTTCCTTCGTGATCCTTCGTGTCCTTCCTAGTTAATTTCCGCCTTCAAGGGTTTCCTTCGTGATCCTTCGTGTCCTTCGTGGTTAATTGCTTTTCCTTGGAGCTTTCCTCGCGGTTAATCTACGCCGCGCTCTTCTCATCGTGGGCGGGATTGGAAACCTTCACCGATCTCGGCCGGTAGGTCCGCCGGAAGCATTGACCGCAGCGCACCGTCTGCATAGACACCAGCGGCAGGCAGAACTTCTCGAAGAGATTGCGGGGCCGGGAGCGGTATCCTTCCGTGCTGCCGCAACGCAAACAGCGGAACGGTTTCGATTGCTCAGTCACGAGGCGGGCTGGATCACCCTTCTGCAGGAAGCGGGCCGCTGCCTATGGCTTCGAGATCAACGCTAAGGTCGCAGACGAAAGGCGGACAAGCGCTATTATACGCGCTCGCCCGTCTGGGTCAGATACTCCTACGCGCCGCTGGCAGCCGCGCCCAGTGAGGCGAGAACGTGCCAGGATCTCGGCAAGCCAACCGACGCGCTTGCACCCAACAGTTTCCGATCCAATCTACGGCTTCGACATCAAATCCGCCTTGCCGCTCTCGATATCCACCGGAAACGATACATGCTCCTGCACGATCAGCCACTTGCCCCCGATCTTGCGATACACGTCGGTCACCCGCACCGCCACGTCCGTCCGGGCGCCGTCTTTGCTCGTGAAATAGCCCGTCTGGATGTTATGCCCATAGGCCACCGGCCCCACCACGGTGATGCTCTGCTCCGAGATCGCATTCGAGAGCGGCCCCGGATACGCCGCGAACAATCCCTCCCAGTCCTTGCGGTAGGCTTCGGCGCTCGGATACTCCCGCGGCGGCACCGCATCAAACACGAATAACTGCTCCCCCGGCGCATATACCGACATGATGGCATCCACGTTCCGGGCGTTGAATGCCTCCACATAGCGTTTCTCCAGGGCCTCGATCGCCGCCTTGTCGCCCTTCATTCCGCCCTTGCTCTGCGCCAGCGCTCCCAGGGACCCAGCCAGCAGCAAAGCACTCACCACCACCGCCAGTTTTCGCATGTGTGAGCCTCCTCACCGGCCGACATTCTCATCCCCGGCCAAAGAATCGTCAAGCGAACCGGCAGGGCGGACATCGGTCTGCCGCTGCCCCAGGGCCTGCCCTGAGCAATGTCGAAGGTTCGCGCCCCGGTGTCGGGGGCTGACCTGGTTAGAGAAATATTCTCGGACCACCCCGTTGATCCTCTGTTCCCGTCCCTCGCAGTCCATTCCGATTCAATCCCCGCTTCGCGCCGCGACTGCTGCCGCGCCTTCGCAATAAAAGCGGCCGCCGCCTTCGAGACTTATATTTTGTAGGAAAAGCTGGGCTGCCTGCATTCTTGAGGAAGCAATAAGAAATTCGGGAGGGAATAAGAATATGCTCCAGGCCGGCCCCGGTCCCCGGCCGCAGCCGGGAACCGGAGTGCAGCCCGGGGCCTCAATCAGAAGCTGTACTTCACTCCTAGTTGCACAATGCGGCTGCCGCTCTTGGTGTTCACCTGTCCCCAGTTGCTGGGCAGCGAGTTGGGCGCCCATCCCGAAGCGGTTTGCGTCAGCGAGAGGCTCAGCAGGTTGTTGCCGCTGAACGCCCACAGCGGGTGATTGAACAGGTTGAAGGCCGAGAAGCGGAACTCGAGCTTTTGCCGCTCGCTGATGGCAAAGCCCTTGTGCACCGCCAGGTCCTGGTCAAAGTACGATGGGCCGCTCACGTAAGGCAGCTGCCGGTTGCCGTACGCTCCGATCGCCGGCGCGCTCAGGCAAGAGAGGTTGATCTTCTCATTACCGGAGAGCCCGCTGCCCGGATTGCAGGTATAAATCGGCAGAATTTCCCCTACGTTGGTGCCGTAATACGTCTTGGTGCTCAGGCTGTTGCCATCCAGATCCTGCAGAGCCAGGTACAGGTTCTGCTGGGTCAGCGCTTGCAGATTGGCCCCCGCCTGCCACGTGGTTGTGCCCGAAACCGTCCAGCCATTGAGCGCTCGCTCCACCACCCCATTGCCGTGATAGCGCTCGCCGATGTTGTAGGAGTACGTCGTATTGATCACCTGCGGGCGGTCAATATTCAGCACTCCGTAGTTCCCGTGCACCGAGAACGGGTCCACGGTGGAATTGACGATTCCCAGCGATTTCGACCAGGTATAGTTCAGGTCAAAACTGAGCGGTCCGCTCTGTTTGACCCACGCCGCCTGCAGGCCGTTGTAATTGGAGTAGCCAACATGCTCGCCCACCATGACCTGGTTGGTGCCGTAACCCTGCCAGTAAGGGAAGTAGTGCTGGAAAGCCCAATTGCCGCTGCTGCCGGTGAATTCCAGGTCGGCCGGACGCGCTGCTCCGGTCACCGGGTCATCGCCGAACAGGCCGCCGCGTGCGATCTTGTTGAGGTTGATGAAGTCACTGCCGCCGATGCCAGCCGCGCCACTCTGGCCGCCCATCAGCAGATTGGAAGTCTGGTTGCCGACGTAACCCACCTCAATCAGCGAATGCAGCGGCATCTGCTGTGAGATGGTGAAATTGTAGCTATAGGTCACCGGCACCTTGTGGTCGGTGGGATCGGCCGCATAGATGCTGCCCGAACCCGCAACGCTCGAGAAGTTCAGCAGACTGGGACCTAATTGGCTGAGCAGAAGCGAGCGTCCCGACGAGACGTTGAACGTTTGCAGCCCCTGCGCGGTCGAGAGGTCGCCTGAATAATCGTTGTACTGGTCATTCCAGCGATAAGCTCCCCAGCCTCCCCGAAGCACCGTCTTGCCGGTTCCCAATACGTCATAGGCGAAGCCCAGACGCGGCGAAATAAACAGATCGGTGGCCTGCGATCCGCTGAGCGGTATGCCGGGATCAATTCCGTGCCACCGCACCCCCGGATTCAGAATGCCCGCGGCCACGTCATTGGCGTAGAGGTCTGGCAGCCATACCGCCATGCCCGTCCCGGTGCGCTCATACCAGCGCCCGAGATGGTCAAAGCGGAAGCCGGCATTCACCGTCAGCCGGCGGCTTACCTTCCAGTCGTCCATGGCGTAAAACGCGTAAGTGCGATATGCCATGTCGAAGACATCGGTCTGGCTGTTTTCCTGGTAGGCCGTGCTTCCGTTCCCCGGGTTGCTGCCATAGGCAACGCCCATCAGAAAGTCCGCCACCGGGTTCTTCGAGCCATAGAAGTTCCCGTCAATCAGGTTGGTGATGTCGGTGTTCCCGATGCTGTCGAACGACAGCACACCGTTCGGCCGCACAAAGTTCACCTGGTAGTTGCCCACCATGCTGTAGAAGAACCCACCCTTGAAGGTGTGGTTCCGATACACCTTGGTCAGGTTGTCCTGCAAGGTCGGCGTGGCTTTGGTCAGGCCGAATTGTCCGTTGTGCTGGAAGACGTCGCCTTGCGACATTTCTCCGAAAGTGCGATCGCCCGCCGAGTACACGTTGGGCACCATCAGGTCATTCTGGCCGTTGCCGAACACCGTGGGATAGTTCCAGCCCACCGTCGCCCGGTATGCCGCCTGCAAATTATTCGGCGTGTACGGGCTGGTGAGGTGGTTCCAGGTGGCGATGATTTCATTCGTCATCGTGGGGCTGAACACATGCAGGAAATTTGCCGACAGGCTCTTGCTGGCCGTCGGATTGTTGATGCCGCCGCCCGGGAATGGAACCGAGTTGCCCGGATTCCACCAGATGTGCGCCGGCTGGAACGAGCTGTTGCTGCCGTACTGATAGGAAACATAGAACTTGGTGTTCTGGGTGATGTTGTAGTCTACCCGCGCCCGGAATACGTACCCGTTCTGCTGCGAGCTGATCGGCAGGTACCAGTTGTACCCGCTCGACGGGTCCGCGTTCGGCTCCGGGAAATACGCCTTCATCAGGTTCACCATGTTCTGGTCTATGGCCCCCGCCGGAATCTGCGTCCCGGTCAGCAGCGCTCCATTGGGAAGCACCGTGCCTGAAAGGTCATTGCAGAAGTTGGTCGCGGTCGGGCTAAATCCTCCGACAGCGGAGCACACCGCCGCGTTGTCGGCAGCCGTCGGGTCGAAATTGCCGGCCCTCATGCTGTCCGTCGGTACCCAGGCCGTGAGCGGATTTTGGGTCGGCAGTTTTTGCCAGTAATACTCGTAGCCCGTCCAGAACAGCAGCTTGTTGTGGGTAAACGGCACCGGGCCGCCGAAGTTGCCGCCGGGGTAGTACCAGGCTGCATCCTGCCGCGCCACGCCGTTGCGGTTGTTCTGCCAGGTATTGGCGTTGAGAAGGGCATTGCGTGCGTTGAAGTACGCGCTGCCGTGATAGTGGTCTCCCCCGGATTTGCTGATGCCTGAAAACACAATTGGCCCGTTGGGCTGATCCGCCCCGAAGTTCGAGGTCGTCACTTTCACTTCCTGCGTCATCTCCGGGTTCATCACCGCCGTGGACCAGCAGTTGCATCCCGGGTCAATGATGTTGGCGCCATCCATCAGCAGCATGGAACCGCCACGATATGGCGCTCCGTTGGTCGAAAGTCCCACCCCGATGGCGCTGCCGGTGGAGCTGGAGTTGGTGAAATCGAAGCCCAGTCCGTTTCCGTTGCCCGGAGATGTGGCCACACTGGTTACTCCCGGCAATACTTTCAGCAACTCGGAAACATTGCGGCTCACCAGCGCCAGATTGTTCAGGTCGCTGGCGCTCAGCACCGCGGATTTCTCCCCGCTGTTCACCAGGTTGACCTGGGTGGTGGCGGCCTCGACCGTGACCACCTGTCCCGTGCTCCCAACCTCCAGCACGATGTCGGTCAGGTCACGTGTGTCGCCCGGGTTCATCACGAATCCGGTGCGCCGCCAGGTCTTGAAGTCGGGTGCGGTGATCATAAGGGTGTAACTTCCCGGTCGTACCCCGGCGAAGGTGAAGCGGCCAACCTCATTGGCTACCGTCTGGCGGCTGTCCAGGGTGGCCTCGTTTTGCAGGTGAACCTGCGCATTGGGAATCACGGCGCCCGTGGGATCGGTGACCGTGCCCAGCAAACTGCCGGTGATCTGCGCATACCCTGTCCCTATGCAGAACAGGAGCAGGCATAGCGCTGGCAGCATCGGCAAGCGTCTTTTAGGTTTGAGTAATCGGTGCATAATTTCCCTCATATGAAGTTGTCTGAATGAAGCCAATCAAAGTCCTTTTTCGCTCCCGGCATTCTGGCCGCCGCTGCTCCGGGCCAGACCTGCGCAAGCGCCGCATTCGCTGTCCGGGGCTGCTGCTCCGCACGCCGCTTCCATCTCCGATTTCCTTGTTTCTGTTCTAACCATTACATGAGAACAACCGGCTTCGGGGTGGCGCAGGATCACGCCTTGCCGGCCGCCCTTGGAACCGCCTCCGGGCATACCTTCCAGCCGCGAACCAGGCTTCCGTGAACGTTAACGGTCCCGGACCAAGAGACAGGACTACGCAGGAAATTTAGGATGGCCCCATTGTTCCCCGCTGTGCCCAAACTCACGCATGCGCGTGACTGAAAACACTGGTAACCGGGCCGGAACGGCCTGGCTCCAGAACTGCCGCCGCCGCGATTTCATTAAAATATCCCGTGAAAAGGACACGCGATGAGTTTGCTTAATAGGCGGGCATTCACCAAGCTGGCTCTGGCCATGGGCGCGACGGCGGCCTGGGGCAACAGATTTGGCAAAGCCTCAACCAGTTCGTGGCGTGAGCGCCGCGATCTGTTTCCCGAAGGTGTGTGCTCGGCAGACCCCGGCAGCAACAGCGTTTTATTGTGGACACGATATCCCCGGGAGAGTGAGGAAAAGGCCGCCGGCCTTCGTGTTGAGGTCGCGGAGGACGAGCTTTTCCAAAATGTAATTGCAACCGCCAGTACCCGGGCCCTGGCAGCCTCAGACTGGACCTGCCGGGTTTTGGTCGGACAACTTAAACCGGCAAAAGTGTACTGGTACCGGTTCATGGATCGAGATGGAAATGGAAGCCGCGTGGGTCGAACCATAACTGCTCCCGATCGCCACGATCCCCGGCCTTTCGCTTTTGCATTTGTGAGTTGCCAGAACGCGAATATGGGCGCGCAGAACGCGTATCGCAGAATGATCTTCGACGACAAGCGCGCACTGCCGGAGAAGCAACTCGGGTTCGTATTGCACCTTGGCGACTTCATCTATGAGATCGTCTGGTATCCGGAAGACCGCCCCCAGGGTTATTACGGCCGCAAGCTTCGCGACATTGTTCGTTATCCGCTTGGCGAAAAAATCCGCGACTTTCATGTGCCCGCCAGCCTCGAGGATTACCGCGCGGTTTACCGCGCCTACCTGCATGATCCCGACTTGCAGGATGCGCGCGCCCGCTGGCCCTTCGTCAACATGTGGGACAACCACGAGTTCAGCTGGCTGGGTTGGCAATCCCTGCAAAAGTTTCAGGGACAGACGCGGCCGGCGCAGACCCGCAAGGTCGCCGCCAATCAGGCGTTTTTTGAATTTCAGCCTGCCCGGATGACCCGGCCCAACAGCCATTCTCTGGAGCAGTTCGATGGCCCCAAAGTAGTGGACACGCCGATTACCAGATTTGACGACCATGGCTTAGGCCAGGAAGTGAACAATCTTAAAGCCATCGGCAGCCTTACGGGCTATCGTGCGTTGCGCTGGGGACGCAATCTCGAACTGATCATCACCGACCAGCGCAGCTACTGCTCAGAGGAGCCGACGGGCATGGAAGAAGCCAAGCCTCTCATGAGCGGCGATTTTCCCGAGCTGATGCCGCAGCAGGCCATGGAAATTCTGGATGCAGGTCGCGCCTGTCACCAGGGAAATCCGCCGCCCAGTGTGCCCTCTGCCGACGGCAAGACTGAGGTCCCCAATGTCTGGAGTCACCGGCCTTCGCAGACCATTCTCGGCCAGAAACAGAAAGCATGGTTCCTTGAACGCTTAAAGCAATCGAAGGCTGTATGGAAAATCTGGGGGAATACGACTGCCACGCTCGAGATGCGCGCCGATCCGCAAAACTTGCCGCCCGGCGTTGGTAAGCCGTGGCCCTTGCAGGGCTATGCTGGTTTCCCCATCGCCGATTGGAGCACGGCGTATTGCGAACGAGGTGAAATATACGATTTTGTTCGCGAACACGGAATTACAGGTTTCGCCATCATCGCTGGCGACCGGCACAGCTTCTGGGCGGGCCTGGCCGCAAAATCTCTTCCGCCCCATCCCTTCTCTCCCGTCGGCATTGCCTTTGTCACGGGTTCCATTTCGGCGCCGGGCCTTGCCGAAGCGCTTGAGCATTCGCTCTCCAGGAGCCACCCCTTGCGGGAGCTTTATGTTGGACAGGGCCCCAATGACCAGGCTCCTCAGCCCACGATAAACCTGCTTCTTAAGCACGGCGTCAGGTCATGCCTGGAATACGTGAAGACCGGAGATGTGCAAAGAGCGCGGTCACTCTCCAACCCGGAGTTGTCGCCGCATGTCTCCTTCGTGGACATGGGTGGGCATGGCTATTCTATGGTTCGCGTCGCCGGCGACCGCCTGGAAACCGAATTCGTCTGCATTCCTCGGCCGCTCCAGCCGAGCGCTCGGGAGGACGGCGGGCCTGTCAAATATCGCGTAAGATTTCGCTCCCGCATTTGGCAAGCAGGAAAGACGCCGAAGTTGGAGACTCAGATTCTGGAGGGAGACCCCAAGTTCTCCCTATGAGATGCTTTCCCTCGCAGCTTTCTCTACGCCGCGCTCAGGATAAATGTTCCCGTTTATTTTCTCTGTCTTGGCTGTCAATACATTTCTGTGCATACTGTTTTGTGCATACAATTCTGTGCTGACGATATGTTCCGCGCGGAACATTGGCGCGTCAGCCGCCCAGTTTTTCCAGCATTCCGGCGGTAACCAGCTTCTTCTCGATGTGCCGCTGCAGGGTCTGGATCAGGAACTTGCGCAGGTCGGCCGCCTGGGATTTCGGCCAGGGCTTGCCGGCAAAGGCTTCGAGGGGCGCGCGAAACATCTGTGCCGCCAGCGCGCGCGACTCCGCCGGCATCTCGGAGGAAGCCAGCCGCTTGTCCTCCGGGCACATCAGGCCGTCGGCGAGCGCATGAAAGTAGGCCCGGCTGCCATGGAGCGAGCGCCCGCAGGCCAGGCACTCGGAAAGCTCGGGCAGGTAGCCCATCAGGCGGGTCATCCAGAGCTCGAAGTAGGTGACAGGCAGCCAGATTTCGGCGCCGCGCAGCCCGGCCAGCACGGAAAGCGCCAGCCGGAAGACTGCGTCGTTGGCCTCGCGGTCGGGCAGAAGCTCATCGAGCAACTCGGCCACGTGCCCCAGCGCCACTGCCCGCGCATAGCTCACCTCGCTCGCCAGGGGCGACTCCAGCACCTCGCAGGAATCGAGCCGCGCCAGCTCCTGCCCTTCGCGGTCTTCATAAAAAGCTCGCACCCAGGTCAGGGGCTCAAGCGCCCCGCCGAAGCGCCGCTTCGATTTCTTGGCCGAGCGCGCCACACCCTTGACCTTGCCTTCCAGGCGGGTGAACAGCGTGACCAGCAGGTCCGCCTCGCGCAGCGGATAGGTGCGCAGCACGATCGCTTCTGATTCTTTCAGGGGCATGGAGCAGTCAGCGTTCAGGGTTCAGCTTTCAAGCCATTAGCCTTGGCATTTGGACCTCCCGGGCAAGACAACACCGCAACCT
>DATIYF010000051.1:0-5943 GCA_035517775.1 Terriglobales bacterium | reverse complement strand
GTTAAGATCGTGCAGGTTTGAAGGCGGCGGCAGACGTGGGCCGCCCGCCCTGGATTCTCCGACGCCTTCATGGTTAGCCCTTAACGACTATTGTTAAGAATTACTTACGAGTGTCTGCCGCTCCTGAATTCCCTGCTCGCAGACTTCAGTTCTCTGGCGGAGAGCGTGGTAAAATCGCCGGATAGCGGCCTATCCCAGGAGCGGAAGTTGATTGAACTCGCACCCTCGATCTTAGCTGCGGATTTCTCTCGCCTGGGCGAGCAGGTGCGCGCCGCCGCCGAAGGCGGGGCCACGGTCATCCACGTGGATGTCATGGATGGTCACTTCGTGCCCAACCTGACCGTGGGACCGCCGGTGGTGAAGTCTCTGCGCAAGGCCACCAGCCTCCCGCTGGATTGCCACCTCATGATTGACAATCCGGATGAGTTCATTCCGGCTTTCGCCGAGGCCGGGGCTGAGTGGATTTCCGTGCACCAGGAAGCCTGCGTGCACCTCAACCGGGTGCTGCACCACATCAAGGACCACGACTGCCTGGCAGGGGTGGTGATCAATCCGGCTACCCCGGTGGAAACGCTGAGCGAAGTGCTGGACTTGGCGGATTACGTACTGGTAATGTCGGTGAACCCCGGCTTTGGCGCCCAGGAGTTCATTCCTGGCTCGGTCCACAAGATCCGCCGCCTGGCCGAGATTCGTGCCCAGCGCGGCCTGGGCTACCGCATCGAGGTGGATGGCGGCATCGCCGAAGAGACCGCGCCGCTGGTGGTTCGTGCCGGGGCGGAAATTTTGGTGGCGGGCAACGCCGTCTTCGGCCACGGCGATCCAAAGACTAATGCGCAGAGGCTTCTGCGCGCCGCCACCGAGGCCGCCATGCAGAAGGTTTAGCGCGGTAGCGCGCCCCGATTCTGGCTTCTGAGGGTTTCTATGTCACGTCGTATTCCGGTCCTGCTGCTTCTGGGTGCGCTGCTGTTCGCCGCGGCCTGCACCAATAAGAAAGTCAACAACCCGCTCTCCAACGTGGATTCCAAGCAGCCCGACAAGGTGCTCTTCGACCGGGCCATGGACGCCATGAAGCACAACCGCTTTGACGTGGCGCGGCTCACCCTGCAGACCCTGATCAATACCTATCCCGATTCTGAATTCCTGGCCCGCGCCAAGCTGGGGATCGCCGATTCCTGGTACGCCGAAGGTGGAACCGCGGGCTTGCAGCAGGCCGAAGTCGAATATAACGATTTCAAGACCTTCTTCCCCAATATGCCCGAGGCGGCCGAAGCCCAGCTCAAGATCGCCAACATCCACTATCAGCAGATGGAAAAGCCGGACCGCGATTTCACCCACGCCATGCGGGCGGAAGAAGAGTACCGCAACCTGATTCTCCAGTTCCCTGACAGCAAGCTGGTTCCGGTGGCCAAGCAACGCTTGCTGGAAGTTCAGGAAGTGCTGGCCGAGCGCGAATACGAAGTGGGCCGCTTCTATTACATGCGTGAAACCTACCCGGCCGCCATCGCCCGCCTGCAAACTGTAATTGACCGCTATCCGCTCTACAGCAAGGCGGATGAAGTGCTCTACCTTCTGGGCCGCTCTTACGAAGGCGAAATTGACGCCATGCGGGCTCGCCCCACCTGCGTCAAGCCCTATATGCCGGGCTGCGTGCCCGAGGCCGCCAAAGCCCGCATGATTCAGGATTTCACCCGCGAAGCCACCGCCGCTTATTCCCGCATTCTGACCCGCTATCCCGTCATGGACCGCGTGGAAGATGCAAAGCAGCGGCTGATCGCCCTTCATCAGCCGGTTCCCAAGCCCACCGCGGCTGAGATTTCGCGCAACAAGGCCGAGCAAGCCAGCCGCCATGACACCGGCACGATGGCCAAGGTGCTGCGCAACTTCAACAAGCATCCCGATGTGGCCCAGGCCGCGCACACCGGCGATCCCACCCTGGTGGACCCGCAACCGGTCAGCGCCACCTCCGTCGTGCAGGAAGCTACGCGCGCCGCCCTGGGCATGAACACTGGGGGGAACAACTCGGTTTCCGTCGAAACCGTCGGCACCGGCGCTCCTCCGCCCAACCAACCTGCGCCGCGCTCCGATGCAACCGCCCCTGCAGACGGCTCGGCTACCACTGACAGCACCGGCGCAACCACGCCCGCCAGCAACGAGCTGACCCCCAATGTCAACTCCGATTCCAACGAACTCAAACCCAACGTACCCAGTGATGACGGCGCTGCGCCCCCGCCTCCGCCACAGCAGGTGAATGAGATACCGGGCGGCAGCGGCCAGAACTCCTCGGCCAGTGCCCAGTCTCAGGGGTCATCGTCCTCTAATACGGCAGACGATTCCGGCACGTCTTCGAGCAAGCACAAAAAGAAGAAAGGGCTGAAGAAAGTTATTCCGTTCTGAATCAGCGAGTTGACCTTTCCCCCCCGGACTGGGCGGTGGAGTGGCCGTTCGAATCACCTTCCGCCCGCTGGGGACTGTCCGCTGGTAACCTGCTTAACCCATTATCCTCATTGACTTACCATTTGGAACACGCTACCTTCGCGCTATCTCCCCCACACCAGAGGACATTTCCTTGGCGCGGAAAATACTGCTCGCTGATGACAGTGTGACAGCCCAAAGTATGGGCCGGAGAATTCTGACCGACGCCGGTTACGAAGTGGTAACGGTCAATAACGGGTCGGCCGCGCTCAAGAAAGTGGCCGAGCACCCGCCCGACCTTCTGGTGCTGGATGTTTACATGCCCGGCTACGGCGGCCTGGAAGTCTGCCAGCGCCTGAAGAACGCCAGCGAAACTTCCAACATTCCCGTGCTGCTCACCGTGGGCAAGCTCGAGCCCTTCAAGGCCGATGAAGCCAAGCGGGTGCAGGCCGACGCTTACCTGATCAAGCCTTTTGAAGCCAGCGAGCTGATTGCCGCGCTCATCAAGCTGGAAGACAAGATCGTTCCCAAGGCGGAGGCGAATCCTCCCGCCAGCTTTGCCAAGGCGCTGGCGGCGATGGAGGCCTCCACAACCCCGCAAGATACGAAATTCGGAGACGCCGCCACCGGCTGGAAAGATCGCCTGCGTATTCCGAGCGGCCCCAAGCTGGAAGTAGCCGAGCAACCGGAGCCTGAGGCTGCCCCGGCGAGACCGGCTGATGCCATGGCGTTTCGCGATTTCAATCGCGCGGCTAATGCGCCAGCCGGGCACACTGCGGTCGAAACTGAGGCGGCGGAGCAGTTGTTGCGCGAGATCACTCCTGATGAGATTGCCGCCATCAGCGCCGCGGCCGAGGCCCTGGATAAGCAGGGGAAGGAAAATCTGGAAGAGTCCGTCGAAACGCCTGCCGAACAGCCGGCGGTGGTTGAGACGGCGATGAGTTCCGAGGCTGCCGTAGTGGAAGCCCCGCCGGAGCCGGTAGCGGAAGAAGCTCGACCTGAACCTTCAGCGCCCATCGAGCCATTGGCTGCAATTGAGGAGATTGCCGCTTCTGTAGATGCCGGGCTTGCCGTGGCAGAGGCGCAAGCCCCGGCCACAGATTCAATCACAGATTCCGGGGCCGCGGCGCCCGCTTCCGCTGAAGCGGAAGCGGTTGAGGCGGAAATGCCCGCGCTTGAGGCTGCTTCTCAAGTTGAGGACGTTGCGGCCAGCTCTTCGTCTGAGATGCCGGCGGCCGCCGAAGCTGAATCCTTCGCCATGAGCGGCGGCGGAATCATGGAGGCCATCTGGCGCCAGACCGAGGATGTGGTCAGCGGCGCTGAGCCTTCCGCCTCTGCCGAGGCGAGCGCCGTGCAAGCCCCTCGTGCGCGCTGGATTGCGGAAGAGCTTCCCGTCTCTGAGGAAGAAGCCTCGTTCCTGGAAAGAGAAATGCAAAAGGCCTACGCCGCCATGTCAGAAGAGAGCGCGGTGGCCATGGCCTCGACTCAAGCAGCGGTACAGATTGAGGAGGCAGGGGTCGAGACTCTGAGCGCGGAAGCCTTGCTCGCACCCGCACAAGCGGCAGAAGCTGCGCCGGTCGAAGAAGAAGCTGCAGTCAGCTTGCCCAGCGCCGCCGAACTGGTTGCGGAAGGGGTCGGGGCGCAGCGCGAAGAAATCGCGCCGCCGGTTGAGGCTGCGGAGATTTCCTCCGCGGAAATTTCTTCTTCCGTTGAGTCGCAGTCCGAAGAGCTTTCGCAGCCGGTCGTGGCCGTGGAAACGGCTGAGCCTGCCGTCGTAGAAGACGTTCCGGTTTGTTCCGAGGAAGCCCAGCCGGTTGCCGTGGCGCAGGCGCCGGAGCCGGTTGCCGAACTGCAGCCAGTTTCCGCGGTGGCTGAGGCTCAAGCTGTGCCCGAGCGGGAAGTTGCCTCTGCTGCAGCTGAGAGCGCCGAAATGGCCGGGCCTGGCGAACCGGGGGAAGCGGTTGCCTCGCCGATGGTCGAGACATCCGCGGAGCCGCAACCTGAACCGGCTGTCGCGGGCACGGCAAGCGAGGCTGTGGCGGAACAAGCCCAGCCCGAGCCCGCCCTTGCCGCAGCGGCCTCCGCATCCGCCGGCGCTTCTGCTTTCGCAGTAAGCACCTCGGTGGTAGCGGCCGAAAACGCAAGATCGCCTGAAAGCGCCGCCGTGCCCGAGGTGGAAGCCGCCATGCAGCGCGAGGCCGAGCTGGCTGCCGCGTGGGCGCAATGGCGCCAGATTCGCGACACCGTGGCCAGCCCGCAGATGACCTCGCAACTCGCCGAGGTCGCCGCGGCCAGTTTGCAGGATCCTCAGCCCAGCGCCGAGGCCGTACATTCCGACGCAGTAGCCGATTCCGTGCCTGCCTCAACCGGCGGTCCTGACGCAATCGCCAGCATCGTAGATAGCGTCCTTGCCGAATTGAAACCTCGCCTGGTAGAGGAAATCGCCAAGAAGCTGGGGCAGAAGAAGTAAAGCTCTAACCACATACCCCGTCTGCTTAGTTGCTCCACAAGTTCAACTGGACCGCGCCTTGGTGTACGCATGGCGGATCAATCCGGGCTGGTGGCAGGGGTCAGCCATGCGATCCTGGGCTGGTGAAGGCGCGCCGTGACCGGCCGTGTTAATCTTCGACCGTGAAATTTGCACCGGTGTTGGCTCTCTTCGCAATTCCCAGCGACGTGATCTGGTCGTACTTTTCCTTTGGAGTGGTTTCTGCCATCGGGTTGGCCGTGATTTTTCTTCGCGGTGATTGGCAAGAGTCGCGGGGACTCGACAAGCTGATTCTGTTCGGGCCGCTTTTCTACGCGGCGCCACTCGCCGCTTTTGGCACGGAGCATTTCACGCAGACGCAGGCAATCGCCTCGATCGTGCCCGCCTGGATTCCGTGGCATCTGTTTTGGGCGTACTTCGTGGGCACGTGTTTTATCGCAGCCGGGCTGAGCCTGGTGACGAAGATCCAGGCGCGCCTTGCGGCAGGTCTGCTCGCCCTGACGTTTTTTCTTTTCGTCGTGCTGATGGACGCGCCGGGCTGCGCGCAAGAACCGCGAAGCCGCTTTGCGGCGGCCCTGACCCTGCGGGAACTGTCGTTCAGCGGCGGCGCTCTGGCGCTGGCCGCCAGCCTCAGCGCGCAGTGGAGCGAGCGCGGCGCGCGGCTCTTCGCCACGATTGCGCGCTACTTCATTGTCATCGGGGTGCTGTTCTACAGTGTGGAGCAATTCCTGCACGCCAATTATGTCCCCGGCGTTCCGCTGAACCGGCTGACGCCCACGTGGATCTACGGCCACGCCATCTGGACCTACGTGGCGGCCGTGGGTTACGCCGTCACGGGCGCCCTTTTGCTGATTGGTAAGAAAACCCGCGCCGCAGCCACATGGCTGGGCCTGACGGTACTTTTCGTGGAGTTAGTCGTGTACGTGCCCATTGGAATTGTGGACCGCGCCAGCCTTGGCCTTGGCCTGAATTACATGGCGGATACGCTGATGTATTGCGGCGCGGTTCTTCTGCTGGCAGGGGCCATGCCGCGGGAGGCCTAA
>DATIYF010000050.1:0-11079 GCA_035517775.1 Terriglobales bacterium | reverse complement strand
TCCGCCTCGCGCAGCGGATAGGTGCGCAGCACGATCGCTTCTGATTCTTTCAGGGGCATGGAGCAGTCAGCGTTCAGGGTTCAGCTTTCAAGCCATTAGCCTTGGCATTTGGACCTCCCGGGCAAGACAACACCGCAACCTTCCAAAGCCTCGCGATTGAGGGCCTAACAATTCCACACAAGCGAAAGGCGCGTTTCCTGAAAAGGAATCGCGCCTTGAAAGCCGCCACCGGTGAAAACTGCTCTTGCTGAAAGCTGACGGCTGAGTGCTGAAAGCTATCTTCCGTAGTAGGCCGCGTTGCGGGCGGTAAACTCTTTCCACTTCTCCGGCAGGTCGTCGAGCACGAAGATGGCCGACACCGGGCACACCGGCACGCAGGCGCCGCAATCAATGCACTCCACGGGATCAATGTAGAGCAGCTCTTCGGTGGCGTAGGCTTCCTCGTCCTTTTTGGGGTGGATGCAATCCACCGGGCAAGCATCTACGCAGGCGGTATCTTTGGTCCCGATGCACGGTTCAGCAATCACGTATGCCATTGGCGTTTGTTCTCCTGGACGGGTTCCGGGCCGGAGCTCCTGCCCCACGGAACCGCACATTCTAGCAAGAATGGTCGGATGGGTACAGGATATCTCATTCCCGCCCGGCCGGGTAAGGCCGAATGGCGTCTCAGGGCCGCCGGACGGCGATTCTGCTCCATTCCCCGGTTGGCGCATAGGGACCCCAGATTAACCACGAAGGGCACGAAGGACCACGAAGGAATTCTCAGAGGTGTCGGTGGTGGGGTTGAACGAATGAGAGCAGGAAATTCTAAGGTGGGCGCGGTTCCCACGGCCGCCGCGCTCATGGCTCGGTCAGAGGGGTTACTGCGAGGCCAGAGGATGCACGGGTCCAGTCAATCGGAAGCAGCTTGCCGACGGCGAATATCCAGGTAAGCGAACCGGCCATGGTAATGAGCGCGGTAATGGCAAAGGGCCAGAAGAAACGACCAGTGCGGTCCAGCAGCAGGCCGGTCAGCGCGGGCGCGGCCACGCCGGCCAGATTGCCCATGAAATTCTGCAGGCCGGTCCATTTGCCGGCCGCCAGCGGCCCGGCCAGTGTCTGAGTGATGGCCCAGGTGTTGGAGGCGCTGACGCCCCAGGCCACGGTTGCCAGAAGCAACCATGCTACGGCAAGCTGGGTGCCGCTCACCACGCAGGCGGCCAACAGGATTCCAGTGGCGATTTGTCCCGCGCACATGAAGGTCTTGCGCACCAGCGTGGGGCTGCCGCCGGCGGCGATCCACAGGTCAGAAACCCATCCCGCGGCGGTGGTGGAAAGCGCCATCAGCAGGTAGGCCAGGCCGCCGATTTTTCCCATCGTAGCCAGCGAGAAGCCGCGGTCGCGCACCAGATAGAAAGGCAGCCAGGTGATCAGGAAATAGAGCGCGTAATCCATGCAGAAAAGACCGGCGCAGGTTCCCCAGGCGGAGCGCTGGCGCAGAATCGCCAGCATGGTGGGTGCGGAATGGTTTGATGCGGCATCGAGCGAGGGCTTTAGGTTGGCGTGGCGCACGGTCCAATAAGACCACGGCGCCAGCCACAGAAGCCCGGCCAGGCCGAGCAGAAGAAAAAACGGCCGCCAGCCGAAACGGCCGAGGAAGAGGCCTCCGCCGAAGGTGCCGAAGGCCGAGCCACAGGCCATGCCGGCGATGATGACGGCATTGGCGAAGCCGCGGCGGTGCTCGGGAAAGTGGCGCGACAGAAGATTGGAGCAGGCGGGATAGGAGACCGACTCGCCCGCGCCCAGGGCCAGCCGCGCCGCGAGCAGCGCGGCGAAGACGTGCACCATACCGGTGACCGCGGTGGCCAGTGACCAGAGCAGGAATCCGCCGGCCAGCACCCAGTTGACGTTGAAGCGGTCCACCAGCCAGCCGGAGACGATCAGGAAAAGCGAGTAGGTCCAGAAGAAGGATGAGAGCAGCAGGCCAAGGTGCGTGGCGGTGAGGTGAAATTCATCTTTCACCAGAGGCGCGGCGATGGAGAGGCTGCCGCGGTCTATGTAGTTGATGAAGAGAGAAATTGCCAGCAGGGCGAGCACACCGTGCATTGGGCGGGAAGATTCGGCGGCCATGGTCGTGGCATTCTCTCCCGCGGGAGCGTGGAGTTCAAGCATCGACAGCAGGTCTCTCCACTCCGTGCGCCCTTTCTTCGGAAGGCCAGGCTGTGGCCGAGATGACAGAGCGGTGTTGCGTCGCCACCCTGAATGTTTATCGAAATGGATTGGCCACTGTGATGCCGAAGTATTTTTGAGAAGGGTTCAGGTCTTCGGACCAGATCCGTTGGCACCCGGCGCGCTCGGCGGCGGCGATGATGAGACCATCGTAAAAATGGATGTGGTAGGCGGCATGCGCCTCCACCGCCCGGCGCGTCGTCTCAGCCTCCACCGGATATGGGCAAGATGACCAAGATCAAGGACCGGTTCCAGTCTGGATGAGGACGTACAAATTGTGACGCGTAACCTTGTAACCGGATCATCAGATCGCAATCCTGACGACAGGGCCCGTAGTGTAATGGCAACATGGCACTCTGTCACAGTCGCAGATGCGGGTTCGAATCCCGCCGGGTCCATTCTCCCTTGTGGAGGAGTTCTGTTTGAGGAGAAAACGCAGAGATAATCTCCTCAGGTTACTTGACACCGTAAGGTGCTTTTTCGAATACTGGGATAGACAGAGTGCTCACACTACGGATTGGAGAATGGCTCCGAGAGATCGGGGCCATTGTTCTTTTCGCTGCGAGGCAATTGACCGTCGGCATCTGTTCAGACGAGGCATTTCAGGCGAGGCAGTTCGCGCGCCGAATGACGCGACCGATTACACTCTCTTCTGTTTCAAGAAGTTTTTGCGCGTCCTGGAAAGCCTGCTTCCCGTGGTTGAGAGAGTTGGCCCAACGGAGCAACGTCGCCATCTTTCCTTCAAAGTCCCCGTCTGGCCAAGGGCTGGGCCTTGCGATATGGCGACCAGACTGATAGTGCTCGGAGCCGAAAAGGCAGTTTTTGTCGGAATCGAAAAGTGATGAGTCGGTTTCCCGGTACGCGGCGTAGTTCAAGCCGTCAATGATCAGTTCGCATGCCTCGTCCCGAGTCATAGGTCAAATATATACACGCCGGCGCGTGAAGGCTCGTGTTTCTAGGGACTTATAGCGAGGTTCGGCTCCGCCGCGCCTGCGGCGCGACTCCGCTCAGGATGATAGGGTTCCGGGAGAGAGACTTCTGCTAGCTGGGCACCATTTCCCTTGTCCCGCTCGGTTCGTACTCGACGATATAGCCTGCCACCGCGCTGGCGGCGACGGTGAGAGGGCTGGCGAGGTACATCTGGCCGGGGCCGCTGCGCCCGGGGAAGTTGCGGTTCTGGGCGCTGATGACGACCTGGTCGGGCCGCGTGGTCACGCCTGGGCCGGCATTGATGCAGGCCCCGCAGCTGGGCTCGATGACCTGCGCGCCGGCCTTCTGAAAGATTTCGAGATAGCCCTTGCGCACGCAGTAGTCGCGCGTTTCCTGCGAGCCGAACTGGATGAAAAATTTGGTTGAAGCGGCGATCCGCTTGCCCTGCTTCAGTGCATCGGCCAGCACACGCGCGTACATATCCATGTCTTCGTTTTTGCCGGCGGTGCAGGTGCCGCCGTAGGCGAGTTCGACCGGCACCGGAGTGTTCAGTTCACGGATGTATTTGCCGTTGCCGGGATCGCCGGGGGTCGCGACCATAGGCGTGATTTCGCCGGCCTCGAGCTCGATCACGTGCGCGTACTCGGCGCCGGGATCGCTGGAGAGGCCTTCGATCATTGTTTCGGCCCGGGCGCGTTCCATGCCGCGGCGCTGCATGAGAAACTCGACGGCTTTTTCGTCGGGGGCGACGATGCCGGTGAATCCGCCGATTTCGGCGGCCATGTTGGTCATGGTGGCGCGCTCATCCACGCTGAGCTCTTCGACGGCCTGGCCGGCGTACTCCATGACTTTGGCGAGCGCCTTGCCGCTGCGCACGTAATCGAGGCTCAGGATTTTGAGGATGAAATCTTTGGCGGTGACGTTGGGGTGTTTCTTGCCGCGGATGATGATTTTCACCGACTCAGGCACGCGCACGCGCACGTCTTTGGTGATCCAGGAATTGAAAACGTCGGTAGTGCCGATGCCGAAGGCGACACAGCCGATGGCGCCGGAGTGCGGCGTGTGCGAATCGGAGCCGACTATCAACTGGCCGGGCAGCGCGTAGCTTTCGAGGACCACGGAATGGCAAATGCCTTCTGAACCCTTGCGATCTTTCAGTTCTCCGTGCAGGCGGATGCCGCGCTGGCGGGCGAAATCCTCTTGCTTGAGCTTGAGCTGGGTGGCCAGGTCGAGCAAGCCCATTTTGCGCTTCTGCTCGGAGATGACGTCGTCGAGGAAGGTGAGGTGATCGCGGAAGAAAACGACGGAGGATGGATCGTTGACCGGCGCGTCTTTTCCGACCAGGTGGTCGAAAAAGATGGCGGCCATGGGAGTGACGTATTCGTGGCTGAAGCGGAGATCGGTGCGGGCGAAGCCGGCGTCGCCGGGCTTGACGGCCGAGGCCGGCTCGGCCTGGGCGGGGCCAAGCCCCGCCCCCACACGACCCATGTGTTTGGCGAAGATCTTCTCGGCCAGGGTCATAGGGCGCTTGGGCGTTTGGATGGGCGGCAGGAAGACTTTACCCTGCAGGCGGGCCACGTTGAAGTGGAACAGGCCGCCATGCTCAATGATCTGCCGGGTAATTTCATCTTCGCCCCGGGTGAATTCGGCCAGGGGAATTTCCTCCCCGGCGCGGATTTTATCGATCAGAGAAAAATCGGTTGAGGTGAGCACCCCCAGGTTCTGGCAGTTCTGCTTGTAAATGCGCTCGATGTTTTCGGCGATCACCACCTGGATTCCGGCACAAAGCTCGGCATAGGGCGACTGCTCGCGGCTGGAGCCTTTGCCCCGGCGCTTGCCGCTGACCGCGGCGACGAAGCCGCCCTTCTTCACATCGCCGCGCTGGATGGGCGTTTCCGCGCCGCATTTCAGGCCGGTGTAGGGAAATTCTCCCAGCGTCTGGTCGAAGAAGAAGCAGATGTGCGCGGGGGTGATTTCGTCGGTGGAAATATCGTCGCGCAGCTTGGGGTTGGCGGCGGGATTTTTCGTATCCCAGGGAAGGTCCTCGCCGGCAAGCTGGCGTTTGATGAGCTCGGGATCTTCGGTCAGGAAAAGAACGCGGCCGGGAAGGCGGACTTGAAGGGCACGCTTTTCAATTTTGCGTTGCAGCAAAGATTCGATCACGCGCTGACCCCATGCACGGGATGAAAAACCCCACTCCTTTATTTTACGCCCCTCAGATGAGGGGAAGGAGTCAGGAGTTGGCGCCTGGCATTTGGCCGTCACGGGGCGCTTCCGGGCAAGCTGCGACGCCGGCGCAGAGATCCAGTTGAAAATCGCTTAACTCCGGCCAGCGGGGTTAGAGACAGGACGGCGGAATGAGATCTACTTCTTTCCCGCGGCCTCGCGCTTCTTTTTCACCCAGCCTTGTTTCGTGATCTGGCGGGCGCGGCCGAGGGCCAGCGATTCAGGCGGAACATCCTCGGTGACGCAGGAAGCGGCCGCTACGTAGGCGCCCTTGCCCAGACGCACGGGGGCAACCAGGGTGGAATCACTGCCCACGAAGACGCCGTCTTCAATCACGGTTTTGTGTTTGTGCGCGCCGTCGTAGTTGCAGGTGATGGTGCCGGCGCCGATGTTGACGCCTTCGCCGATTTCGGCGTCGCCCAGATAGGTCAGGTGGTTGGCCTTCGAGCCTTTGCCCAGGCGGATTTTCTTGGTCTCCACGAAATTGCCCACATGGGCGCCTTCGCCGATCTGGCTGCCGGGCCGCAGGTGAGAGTAGGGGCCGAGCAGCGCACGGGAAGCAATTTCGGACTGGTCGAGCACGCAACCCGGGCGGATGAGCACTCCGTCGCCAATCACGGAGTCGCGAATCACGCTGTAGGAGCGCACCCGGCAGTCGCTGCCGATGCGGGTTTTTCCCAGCAACTGGACGAAAGGCTCGATCACGGTATCGGCGCCAATTTCCACGTCGCTGTCAATCACGCAAGTCTCGGGATAGAAGATGGTCACACCTTCGGCCATGAGCCGGAGGCACTTGGCGCGGCGCAGGCGGTGGTCAATATCCACCAATTCGGCGCGGGTGTTGCTGCCCAGGACCTCGGCGGGATTGCCGGTGGGGAAGGCGACGACCTTCGCCTTGGCCTTGGCCAGCACGCCCGCCATGTCAGTGAGGTAGTACTCGGCGTGGGGATTGCCGGTTGAAAGCCGCCCGATATTGGCGAAGAGAGGCTTGACCGCGAAGACGTAAAAGCCAGAGTTGATCTCCCGAATTTTTTGCTGGGCGGGAGTAGCGGATTTCTGTTCCACGATGGCGCGGACTTCATCGGTCCGTACTTTATGGTTTTGCCCTCTGCGGACCACGCGTCCGTAGCCGGTCGGATCATCCAGTTCAGCCGTCAGCAGCGTCATGGCGGCCTTCTTCGCCAGGTGAAAATCACGGAGATGGCGGATGGTTTCCGGCGAGATCAGGGGCGCGTCGCCGGAGAGCACGATGACGTGTTCGTAGCCCGCCAGGGCCTCGCCCGCGACCATCAGGGCGTGGCCGGTGCCTTGCTGTGGTTGCTGAAGAACAAAGTTGATTCCCATACGCGCGACGGCCTCGTGGACCCGCTCGGCTTCGTGGCCAATGATGGCGAAGACATCGCGGGCCGGCACGATTTTCGTAGCCGCGGCGATTACGTGGGCCAATAGCGGCTTGCCCCCCACTTCATGCAAAACTTTAGGATGTTTGGACTTCAGGCGCGTGCCTTTGCCCGCCGCCATAATGGCAATGGCAATCCGCGGAGCAGCATTTTTCGTGGGCTTGGGCATTGGCTTCAATATACCGCGAGAGAAGTGCATTCCAGGAATGTCTGGAGAGGTTCGACGCTCTCTTTAGTCACGGCGACGTGGGGCATAAGCAGATGAAAGTTCATGAAGATGCCGAATTCTATCTTCGGCGTTCGGCCGCATCGGAAACCAGCTGCAGCAGGTCGCGCGCCACCCGTTCGGTGGCATGGCGGGCCGCCGCCCCTTCTTCCAGGTAATCGCCCAGCACCGGGCAGACGCCCAGTTCCTCGATCTCATCCAGATCGGCAAAAATCTGGGAAGCGCCTTCCAGAGCGTATTTGGCTTTCAGCTCGGGGGAGGCCTCTACGCGATTGATGAGGGCGTAGTCGAATAGCCGGTCCACCTGGGCGTGGCGGTTCAAGGCGCGAACATGGTCGGCGGCGCTCAGGCCGAGGCTTTCGTTGGTCTGGGTCATCAGATTGCAGACAAAAACCCGGATGGCCGGTGAGTTCACAATGGCCTGCGCGATGCCGCGCACCAGAAGATTGGGAATCAGGCTGGTGAAGAGCGATCCTGGGCCGAGGGTGATGAGGTCCGCGTGCGCGATGGCCTCGAGGGTCTGCGGCAGGGGCTCGACGCCGGGCGGCACGAGGAACAGCTCCTGAATGCGGCCCTTACTTGCGGTGATGCGGGTTTCACCGCGCACCCGCGTGCCATCTTCCAGCAGGGCTTCGAGTTCGACGTTGGCGGTAGTGGCGGGATGGATGTGCCCGCGGGTGAGAAGAATCTCCGAGGAAAGGCGCACGGCCTCGCCAAAGTCTTTGGTAATGGAGGTGAGGGCGGCCAGAAAAAGATTGCCGAAGTTATGTCCTTCCAGCCCTGAGCCGCTCTGAAAGCGGTGCTGAAAGAGGCGCGAGAGCAGAGCCTCGTCTTCGGAGAGAGCCACGATGCAGGAGCGCACGTCGCCGGGGGGGAGCATGTTGAGTTCTTTGCGCAGGCGGCCGCTGGAGCCACCGTCATCGGTGACCGTCACGACAGCGCAAAGATCGGCGATGGCGGCCTCGCCGGTGCCGGCCGTTGGCGGCAGGCCGAGCAAGCGCTCGCCGGCCGAGGTGACGTAGCGCTTGAGCCCTTTGAGCAGGGTGGAAAGACCGGTGCCGCCGCCGATAGCCACGACCCGAAGTCCGGGTGGCGGGATGGCTGTCTCCTTCACACTGGAAGCGGCGTGCTGCG
The DNA here is from genome assembly GCA_035517775.1 of Terriglobales bacterium. Classification (GTDB taxonomy): domain Bacteria; phylum Acidobacteriota; class Terriglobia; order Terriglobales; family Acidobacteriaceae; genus DATIYF01. The sequence continues at coordinate 2,955 of DATIYF010000050.1, read as the reverse complement.
GGTCGCCAGCCATGAACGCGGTCTAGCGGTCCTCCGGAAAGTCATCCGGCTCGTCGGCGCCGGGATCGGGATAGAGCAATTCGGTAAAGCGCGGATCTTCCGCCAGGTTCTGGAAGTCGGAGTCGTTGCGCGCCTGAAAACGGAAAGTCGGGTTCAGCTGGATGGCCTCATTCAAATGGCGAAGCGCATCTTCCAGATGGCCGGTCAGGCAATCGAGCGCCGCCAGGCCGTAGGCCACGTAATCGGCCTTGCTGGACTGGCTGCCGAGCTTTTCCAGGTGCTCGCGGGCGCTCACGTAATCGCCAACGTTCATCAGCGAGATGGCGTAGTCGAAGTGTTCTTCGGAACTCTTGAATTGAAGATTGCTGGTTTCGAGACGCCGGTCGCAGGTCTGGATGTGGACCGCGGCGCGGTCGGCCAGTTCTTTGCTCGCGCCGGCCAAGGCCTTCTGCAAGTGGGTGCGGGCTTTATCAAACTTGCGCTCCTGCATGGCGCGCAGGCCCAACTCGTAGTTTTGCACAGCCTGTGTAAAACGGGCATCTTCGACCGCTGGTTTCTTAGGGGCTGTCTTGGTGGTCATCTGTAGCAGAACTCCTCGGTTCTTCTTAACTGATTCTTTTTCCATGCCTTAGAAGGGAATTGCCCATATTCTTCCGGAAATCGGATAAATGAGGCGCAAGCCGCGTTCATGGCCGCCCGAACCGGCCCGGCAAGCGCCTGTGGAAAACTTCTCATCCTGCCGTTCAACGTTGCAAGGCTATACGCGCCCGCGCACGCGCGTCAACTCTACGCCGCGCCCCGGCGGCGCCAAGGCCGTTACTCGATGGATGCGGCGGTTTGCAGGTCAATCTGCTTCCACTGGCCGCTGATAATCCCCGCCCGAATCTGCTTTGCGGTCCGCCCCTTTTTGTGTTCCAGATAGGCGTAATAGAGTTCCTTCAGGCAGGTGGCGCACTGGGCGCCATGAACATCCTCGAAGCAGCTATGCAGGCTCTTGTGGCCCATGCGGTCGCAGTAGCAAAAGCAGGGCTGCTGATAAATCACCGCCGGAATCTTGGCCGCCAGCTTGTAGGCGTGGGTTTGAAACGGGTACTGGGCGCTCGCGCCCCAAAGCTGATCTTCTGTCAAAAGGGCGGGCAGCCTGACCCCTCTGGGCGGCGGCCCGGCGTGGTAGGCGGGAATTCGCCCCTCTTCCTGGCCGTTTTCCGAGCTGGCCCACGGGGCAGAGGCTGCAAAAGCGAACAAAAAGATGAATGCCAGACTGAGCCCACGCTTCAGCATGATGTGCTTTCCTCGAGTCGCACTATTGTAGCGCGAATCGGTGGAACCGAGCTGAGGCCGGCGGCGTGGCTTGGCCAGAGGCCGTAGCCGTTCTGTCCCAGGTACCTTTCAGGCAACTCTAGGAGGCGGAGGCCTATCCAGTTAGAATGGGAACAATGCCGGAGCCAGTAACTCCTTCCATGGAAACAAGTCCAGTCGTGGAGCCGGAGCCGTGCCCGCCGCCTTCGACGCATTCGCTGCCCGTGCTGGCGGTCTGGCTGCGTGATCTGATCATCTCGCTGGCCATTTCGGCCTTCATCATCGTCTTTCTGTATCAGCCGGTGAAGGTGGAAGGCACCAGCATGATGCCCAGCCTGGATGATCAGGAGCGCATTTTCGTCAATAAATTCGTGTATCACCTGGAGCCGATCGAGCGCGACGATATCGTGGTGTTTCACTATCCGCGCGATCCCTCGAAGAGCTTCATCAAGCGAGTGATCGCTGTGGCCGGCGACCGCGTGCGCATTGATTCCGGCCAGGTGTACGTGAACGATCAGCCGGTCAAAGAGGATTACGTTGAGCCGGCTTACGCCGACGAGCGCTCGTATCCTGAGATCGTGGTGCCGCCGCATTCGTATTTCGTGCTGGGCGACCATCGCAACATGTCGAACGACAGCCGCGACTTCGGCCCGGTGGATTCGAGCTATATCTACGGCAAGGCGGTTTTCGGGTACTGGCCGATGGACAAGATGGGAAGGGTGAAATAGCTTTCTCAGAAGGAGGCGCTATGCAGGAACAGCAGCAGGTGAAAAAGGCGAGACTGATTGGCTACGCAGTGGGCATTGCCGCCGCAGTCGTCGCCATCATTTTGCGATTCATGCACTAGGGGGCGGCTTTCGTTGACGGGTTTTCCACCGATTCTGCTCTTTCAGCCCCGGAAGTTTCCTGATAAAATTTATAAAATCCACTCCCTGGAGCATGAATGCAGGCCATTCTTGCGCTGGAAGACGGCAGAGTCTTCCGAGGCAAAGGCTACGGCGCGAAGGGCGAATGTTACGGGGAAGTAGTTTTTAATACTTCCATCACCGGTTACCAGGAAATCTTCACCGACCCTTCCTACTGCGGCCAGATTGTAGTTCTCACCAACCCCGAAATCGGCAACTACGGCACCAATCCTGAAGATAACGAGGCCACGCGGCCGTATATCGAAGGGCTGATCGTGCGCGAGTTTTCCCGCGTCAGCTCGAACTGGCGCTCGCAGGAAGTTGCCGAGGAATATCTCGAACAGTTCAAGATTCCGGTTCTGGCCGAAATTGATACGCGGGCGCTGGTCCGGCATCTGCGCGATCACGGGGTGATGCGCGGCGTGATCTCGACCATGGAAGGCGACGCCGACAAGCTGATCACCAAGGCGCGCTCTATTCCGAAAATGGATGGAACCGACCTGGCCAGAGTCGTGACCACGAATCGGCCTTACGTCTGGGAGATTGGCGAGCGCTCCCACGAGCCGGTGGAAGTGGTGGGCGTGAAAGACGTGCCGGAACGTTTTCACGTGGTCGCCTACGACTTCGGCATCAAGCAGAACATTCTGCGCAAGCTGCGCGGCGAGGGCTGCAAGGTGACGGTGGTGCCGGCGCAGACTCCGGCGGAAGACGTGCTGGGCATGAAGCCGGACGGAGTGTTTTTGTCCAATGG
>DATIYF010000049.1:0-49941 GCA_035517775.1 Terriglobales bacterium | reverse complement strand
CGTAGGCATGCTGATTCATATCTATTCCACCGGCTATATGGCGCACGAAGGCGGCTACTACCGCTTCTTCGGATATCTGAATCTGTTCATGTTCTCGATGCTGGTTCTGATACTGGCCAATAACTATGCGCTGCTATTTGTCGGCTGGGAGGGCGTGGGCCTGTGTTCGTACCTGCTGATCGGGTTCTATTTCCAGCGAAAATCAGCCAGCGATGCCGCCAACAAGGCGTTCATCGTGAACCGCATTGGCGACGCCGGCTTTCTGCTGGGGATGTTCACCATTGCGTGGTACTTCGGCTCGCTGCGCTTTACCGAAATTACGCCGCTGGCGCGCAGTGGACATTTTGCGATTGGCGACCCGGTCATCACCGCGGCCACTCTTCTTCTATTTGTCGGGGCTTGTGGAAAGTCCGCCCAGCTTCCCCTTTATATCTGGCTGCCCGACGCCATGGAGGGTCCGACCCCTGTTTCTGCTCTCATCCACGCCGCCACCATGGTCACTGCCGGCGTGTATATGGTGGCGCGGTCGAATGCGCTGTTCGTGCTGGCGCCGGCCTCCATGAAAACGGTTGCCATCGTTGGCGCGCTGACTGCAATTTTCGCCGCCACCATCGGCCTGGTGCAGAACGACATCAAGCGCGTGCTGGCGTATTCCACCGTTTCGCAGCTCGGTTACATGTTTCTAGCGCTGGGCGTCGGCGCTTTTGCCGCCGGCGTGTTTCACGTGTTTACCCATGCCTTCTTCAAAGCGTTGCTCTTTCTTGGCGCGGGCTCGGTGATTCATGCCATGAGCGGTGAGCAGGATATGCGCAACATGGGCGATCTCTACCGCCGCATTCCCGTCACCCACTGGACCATGTTTTTCGCCACTTTGGCGATCGCCGGAATTCCTCCGTTTGCGGGTTTCGTTTCGAAAGACGAAATTCTCTGGCAAAGCTGGGCCTCGGAAGGCGGAGCTTACCGTCTGCTGTGGTTCATCGGTTATGCCACTGCGCTACTGACCGCGGTGTACATGTTCAGGCTCATGTACCTGACCTTTCACGGGCATCCGCGCATGAGCCACGAAGTGGAGCATCACATTCACGAATCGCCGAAGTCCATGACCGTGCCGCTGGTCATTCTGGCGTTCTTTTCCATCTTTGCCGGCCTGTTAGGCTGGCCGCACAGCCTCTTGGGCAAGGATCGTTTCGAGGCCTTCCTGCACCCGGTCTTCGCCAGGGAAGCGAAGCTCCTGCAGGCGGAGAAGCCGGCGCAACTGGCCAAAGCCGAGCACGAAGAAGAGCGCACCGACCCCATGGAGTACCTGCTGATGTTTCTTTCCGTGGCGGCGGCGGCTGCGGGATGGGGCATGGCGTGGAAGTGGTATCGCGAGGCGGATAAGGGCTACATCGAGCCGATTGCGGCAACAGCGCCGCCTCTCTACACCACGCTGCTCAACAAATATTATGTGGATGAAGGCTACGACTACGTTTTCACCGGCCGCCGCAAGCTGGGTAAAACGCGGCTTGGCGTGATGGGACTGGGCGATGCCTCGGCCTGGTTCGACGCTAAGGTGATTGACGGCACGGTGAACGGAGCCGGACGGTTGACCCGTCTCGCGGCCAACATTTCCAAGTGGTGGGACAAGTGGATTATTGACGGGCTGTGCGTAAACGGGCCGGCGGTTGTCGCCAGATTGCTTTCCTATCCGGCGCGCCTGGTGCAGTGGGGCCTGGTGCAGTGGTATGCCTTCGTAATGGTGCTGGGATTGTTGGGGTTCGTCATTTATTACTCGCTGAGATAAGCGTGTGGCGCGGGCGCCCTCGCCCGCGCAGCCGTAGATACGCGGAGATGTCGGGGCCCGGTTGGTAAAGATGGTTGGTCGCGGCCGAGGGTGCCCGCGCCACATTTGAATCCCATATGCAAAACCACATTCTTTCCATCATTCTCTTCACGCCGCTTCTGGGCGCGCTGCTTCTTCTTTTTGTCCCTAAAGAGAAGAAAGACACCATCCGCTGGATTGCGAACATGTTCGCGCTGGCGGGGTTCCTGGTGTCGCTGCCGCTGGTTCCCTGGTTCTGGGAAGTGCGCTTCGAGCCAGGCTTCAAGTTCATGGAGGGCGCCGCCAACAACTGGATCCCGTCCATTGGCGCCGGTTACGTTCTCGGCATTGATGGTATTTCCTTCCTGCTCATCATGCTTACCACGCTGCTGGGCTGGATTTCGATTCTTTCCTCATGGAGCGCGATCGAGAACCGGGTGAAGGAATATTACGTCTGGTTTCTGGTGCTGCAGACCGGCATGCTGGGCGTCTTCATGGCGCTGGATTTCTTCCTGTTCTTCGTGTTCTGGGAAGCCATGCTGGTGCCCATGTATCTGCTCATCGGCATCTGGGGCGGGCCGCGCAAACTCTACGCCGCGATCAAGTTCTTCCTCTATACGCTGCTTGGCTCGGTGCTGATGCTGCTGGCCATTCTCTTTCTCTACTTCTATAACTTCCGCCAGACCGGCGAATATACCTTCAGCATTCAGGCGCTCTACAAAACCGCGCCGCACATCTTCCACGACCCGGCCTATGGCTCGACGTTTGCCATTCTGCTGTTTCTGGCGTTCTTTATTGCATTTGCCATCAAGGTTCCGATGTTCCCCTTCCACACCTGGCTGCCGGATGCCCACGTCGAGGCGCCGACCGCCGGCTCGGTCATTCTGGCCGGAGTTCTGCTGAAGATGGGAACCTACGGCTTCATCCGCTTCGCCCTGCCATTTTTCCCCGATGTGCTGATGCACACCAAAGTTCGCAGCTGGATGATCGCGCTCTCCATCATCGCGATCATTTACGGGGCGCTGGTCTCGCTGATGCAGAAAGATATGAAGAAGCTGGTGGCCTATTCCTCCGTGAGCCACCTCGGCTTCTGCACTTTGGGGATATTCGCGCTCACTCCGCTCGGGCTGAGTGGCTCGGTGCTGCAGCAGGTGAACCACGGCATCTCGACCGGCGCGCTGTTCCTGATCGTCGGCATCCTGTACGAGCGCCGGCATACGCGTGAGATCTCCGAATACGGCGGAATCTCCAACGTCATGCCGATCTACGCCACCATCACCATGATTATGTTTCTGTCATCCATGGGACTGCCGCTGCTGAATGGATTTGTCGGCGAATTCACCATTCTGCAGGGCACCTTCATGGAGAACTGGCGCTGGGCGGCCTGGGCGGTGCCGGGGGTGATTCTGGCGGCCGCCTATCTGCTGTGGTTGTATCAGCGGGTGTTTTTCGGCCAGGTCACCAATCCCAAGAATGAAAAGCTGCACGACCTGACGCCGCGCGAAGTGCTGACCTTCGCTCCGCTCATCGTTGTGGCGTTCTGGATCGGCCTCTATCCCAAGCCGTTCTTCCAGATTCTCGAGCAGCCGGTCAATCAGATTGTGCAGACGGTGCGGCCCGATTATCCGGGAATAGGCCACAACCTGAACGCCGCCGCCCCAGCCGCAAACCCGGCCGGCGCCGACCTGGCCATGCAGGAGAAGAAGTAAGTGCCCACTGCGATCGCACAACTCTTCACCCGCGCGAACTATCTGTTCACGCTGCCCATGCTTCTGTTGACCATGTTCGCCCTGGGCATCCTGCTGATTGATCTCATGCTGCCGCCGGAGTGGAAGAAGATGAATGCAGCCACGGCGCTGGTGGGGGTTCTTTTTTCCGCGGCTGCGGTGTTGAAGATCCAGATTGCGGAAAGCCGCGCCCACCTGACCTTCAGCAAGGCGGTTGCCGATTCCATCATGATGGACCACTACGCCATCTATTTCTTCTACTTGTTTCTGGCGGCCACGGCCATCGCCATTCTGATGTCAGTCCATTACCTCGAAATCGAGCATGAGCACCATGGCGAGTTTTACGCCCTCATGCTGTTCTCCGTGGTCGGCATGATGTGCATGGCTTCCGGCTACGATCTGGTGCTCATCTTCATCGGCCTGGAGCTGATGGCGATTTCTACCTACGTGCTGGTGGGGTTTCTGCGCCGCGACCGGCGCTCCAACGAGGCCTCGCTGAAATACCTGCTGCTGGGGGCTTTTTCCTCGGGTATTTTCGCTTACGGACTCTCGCTGCTCTATGGCCTGACGGGCAGCACCAATCTGCAGGATATCGCCTCGCGCCTGGGCGATTACATGGCGGGTGAGCAATATCATGCCGATCCCGTCATAATTCTTGCGGTTTTGACCACCAGCACCGGGCTGCTTTTCAAGGTCGCTGCCATCCCCTTCCACCAGTGGGCGCCGGACGCTTACGAAGGCGCGCCCACCAGCGTCACCGGATTCATGTCTGTAGCGGTGAAAGCGGCTGCCTGGGCCATGCTGCTGCGCATCTTCCTCTGGGGACTTCCCGCCGTGCGCAGCGTCTACCTGCCGATTATCATTTTCGTCGCCATCGCCACCATGACCGGCGCCAACCTGGCAGCTCTCACCCAGAATAATCTCAAGCGCCTGCTGGCCTATTCCTCCATTGCCCACGTGGGCTACATGCTGCTGGGCCTGGCCTCGGGCGACTCGCGCAGCCCGGCCGAAGACGGCATCAAGGGCATTCTGATGTATCTGCTGGTTTACACCTTCATGAACCTGGGCGCATTCGCCGTGGTCACCTCGCTGCGCCAGAGGAATGTGATCGGCGATGAAATTGACGATATTGCCGGGCTCTACAGCCGCGCCCCCGCCGAGGCAGTGCTCATGCTGCTGTTTCTGCTATCGCTGGCCGGCATTCCACCGCTCGCCGGCTTTTACGGCAAATATTTCATCTTTCTCAGCCTGATCGAGAGCGGCCACTACGTGCTGGCCTCGCTGGGCGTTTTCTATGCCGTCTTCGGCCTGTATTACTACCTGCGGATTGCCAACGCCATGTTCATGCGCGAGGCCACCGACAAGACTCCGCTGCGGCTCAGCCCCGGAGTTCGTGTTTCTCTCGGTGTGACCGCTTTCGCCACGGTCTTCATCGGTGTTTTTCCCGAGTGGTTCATTCAGTCGGTGAACTGGTCGCTGGGCATCGTGCAGGGAGCTTCGGTGATGAGCCTGCTGCGCTGAGAAAGCGCGGTGCGGGCGGCAATCCATGGCTGGCGAAAATCCCAACAAGAAGAGCCTGGTGGTGCAGCTGGCGCAGTATAGCGAGCTGGCGGTGATTTTTCCGGCCGCTACCGTCGTCGGCTGGCTGATTGGCGTCGCCCTGGATCATTGGCTGCATACCACCTGGCTGTATCTGGTGGGGTTGATCCTGGGAATCATTGCCGGGTTCGTGCAGCTCATCCGCCTGGCCAGAACCATCGGGTCTGACAGGTAATTTGCCGCCATTAACGAACCGTCGAACTGCGAACTGAGAACTGATCGTCAGAAGCTCTACTCCGCCGCCAGGCGCGCGGCTGGCGGTCAGCCCGATAGAATGGCCGGCGTTCGATTATCCTGCATGGTCGTGAGCAGCGCGCCCAACCCGGCGGCCGAGGCGTTTTACTCCGGCGCTCTGGTACGCATCAGCCGCTTCATGGCCGTGATTGCCGTTGCCGGAGCGGCCGCGGCAGCCGCTCTTTATGGCTGGAAGATCGCCCTGGGCTTTGCCTGCGGTTGTGGCATCGCCTACCTCAATTTTCACTGGCTCAAGCGCGTGATCGCCGCGCTGGCCGACCGCGTAACCCAGACCGGGCAGCAGCAATCCGGCAAAGGCGTCGTCTTCCGCTTCCTGCTGCGCTACTTTTTGATGGCCCTCGGGGCCTATGCTATATTGACTTTTTCTCGCGCGAGCCTGTATGGATTGCTGGCCGGCCTGTTTCTGCCGATTGCCGGCATCGCGTGCGAAGGCGCCTACGAGGCGTACACGGCCGTAATCGGTGAAAGGTAGGCTTCCAGCTTCTGGCCCGGAGTGCCGGGTTCAGAAGCGGCGGGCAAGAAGCGAACAGCCAGGAGCCAGAAGCTAGCAGCTACCATGCCGGAACAACTCTGGTTTACCGCCCTGCTCAACCATCTGTTCGCCGGCCCCGTGGACTCGCTGCTGCGCGCGTTTCACCTCGAGCCGCATTACCCCCAGGCTCCCATTCCCAACGGCGTGGCCATGGAGGTTCTGGTCTTTGTCTTTCTGGTGACGCTGTTTGCCCTGGTGCGGACGCGCCTCTCGGTGGAGGATCCAGGCGCTCTTCAGCATGTGTTTGAGGGCATTCACGGCTTCATTGACGAGCAGAGCCGCGAGATCATCGGTCACGACAATCACCCTTATGTCGCTTTCCTGACGGTGCTGGGCCTTTTCATCCTGTGCTCGAATTTGCTCGGCCTGGTGCCGGGCATGGAATCACCCACCGCGGTTCCGGTCGTGCCTCTGGGCTGCGCGGTTTTGACTTTCATCTATTACCAGGCCTACGGCTTTCGCCGGCACGGGATCAAATACCTGAGGCACTTTGCCGGACCGAGCATTGGTCCCTGGTGGGCTAACTTGCTCATGGGCACTCTGATGGTGCCCATTGAAATCGTCAGCCATCTGGCCCGCATGCTCTCGCTCACCGTTCGTCTGTTCGCCAACATGTTTGCCGGCGATATGGTGACGCTGATTTTCTTTTCTCTGGTGCCGATCGCCATTCCGGTGGCGTTCATGGCCCTGCACATCGGCGTCTCGCTGATTCAGGCCTACGTGTTCGTGCTGCTGGCCATGGTTTACCTGGCCGGCGCGGTTGGCGCGGAGCATTAAGCAAGTTCGCCGTTCAGCGTGAGGGCGCCTGCACGGTATGGCGTCAACCACCTCCTGGCGGCAATTCCTGAAGGAGAAAAAGCAATGCGAATCATGAGCAGGGTGTTTATGGGACTCTCTATGCTGGCTTTTGCCGTGCCTGCCTTTGCCCAGGGCGGAGCGGCATCCAGCGCAACCAACTGGGTGGCCATTTCAGCAGGATTTTCCATGGCCATCGCCTCCGCCGTCTGCGGCTTGGGGCAGGGAAAGGCGACTGCCGCCGCCATGGAAGGACTCGCCCGCAACCCCGCGGCCCGCGCCGGCATTCAGCTTGGCCTGATCATCGGCCTGGCGTTCATCGAGTCGCTCGCCCTGTACACGCTGGTGATCATCTTCGCCAAGGTACGCTAGGGATCGTAGCGAGTTCGATGAGTCGTTCCGAGAAGCGCAGCGGCCGGGGATCCGCTTTTCGTGCTTTAAAGAGCAGATCCTTCGCTTCGCTCGAAATGAAAAGGGCAACGTTGCAAAGCAACAGCCCCGGTCCGAAGGCCGGGGCTTTATTGTGTCTTTTTGAGTAGGGCTATTGTTTCCGCTCGCCGTCCCAGTCGCCGGCGGCGGCCTGTTTGGCCTGATCGAGGGCTTCCATCATCACCCGCCGCAGGCGGTACCGGCTCTCGAGGTCAGTATTTACCAGCTCAAAGCCGACCTCGTTCACCCGCGCCCGGCGCAGCAGAACCTGACCGTGAATGCGGCGCACGCCTACGGAGATCTCAAGGTTGGCCTCGGTTCCCACGCGCAGATTGTCTTCCTTAACCCCCATGCCGCCGCCGAGGCTCAACTCGCGCACCGAAATGCTCGATTTGCCCCACGAGCTCCCAATCGTGCCGGAGAGCGGCTTGCGCAAGGTTACGCGCTCATAACGGCGTTGCCGTACCCAGGGGCAGGCGGGCGCGGCATCGAGCGGCGCAATCGCCAGTTCGCCTGGCTCCAGGCCGCTTTCAGTAAGCACCTTGCTGCCGTAGCGGGGATCAATCTTGGCCAGGGCCTGGGCCGCGGCGATGCGCAGCTCGCGGTGATTGGCCCACTTCCAAACTTTTTTGGCTTCGAGCAGACTGCGTAATACCGGCACCGCCTCCGGCTCGCGCAGCCGGCCCAGTGATTCGACCGCCTTTACCTGGATCAGCGGCGAACGGCCTTGCGCCTCGCCGCTTTCGGCGATCACCATCAGCGGCGGCGCCGCAGTGCGGTCTCCACTCATACCGATTTCATCCAGGGCCTGGGGCAGCACCAGGGGATCAAGAATTTCCAGCAGCTCCAGCAGGGTGCGGCCGCGGTCGGGGGCAGCGCCATAGGCGATCTGCCGCACGACCATATCGTGATAGAAGCGGTTCCATTCCCGCAGGCGGGCGCTGAGCAATTCGAGAAGCGCCGGAACATCCAGCCGGCTCAACAGGCCCACCCCTGCCGCAGCCTGGCGGGGCTGGCCAGAGCGCAAAGTCTCGCGCAGATGGTCCATTCCGGCCGGGCCCAGTTCTCTGGCCAGATCCACCATGCGGTCGCATTCATCCCGCCGCATACAGCGGAAGAAGCGGTCCGCCAGGTGCTCGGCTGCGGCCGGCGCGGTGCGCTGGAAGACCTGCACCAGTTCAACCGGGAAGCGGGGCAGGCGGAGCGCTTCTTCAATGAATTCCGGCAGGCGATTTTCCACTCCGATGCGCGGGCGCAGCTCGTTGGCCAGGGCGGCACGCTGCACGTTGAGGGCGTCCATGACCTTGCATACCGCGTGCACGGCGCCATATTGCTTGCGGGTGTTGGCCTCGGCGCTCAGGCGCACGAAGGCGGCGCTCAGCATGCTCTGAATTTCCGCATCCTGTTCGCCGGCCAGGCGTTCGCCCACTTTTTGCACCGCCAGGGCAAGCAGCTCGTCGCCCGCGGCGGCGTAGAGATCGGCCAACTGCCCCAGCCCGATCATGGTTTTGCGCTGCGGCTCAATATCCCCGGCATTCAGGCAGGAAGCGTAGTTCTTAAGAATGTCGCCTGCGGTTTCCTTATCCCCGCGGTCGAGCAGCAGCTCAACAAACTGCCGCACGTTGCGGGCGGGCACGCAGGGAGCCTCGCTCGAAAGCAACACGCTTTTCTTGCCCGCTTCCGGCACTTCCGCCCAGAAGATGCGGTCGAGGATATCGGCGTGCGACTCCACCAGGATGCCCGCCTTGCTCATCTTGTCTTCCTGCAGGCGCAGGATCTGGCGCAGCGTATCCATCTGACGGCTCATGTGCTCCATCATCTGGTGCACGGCGTTGACCTTCACCTCGCCCTTCTGGAATCGCTCCAGGGCAAAGCGGATGGCCATGTGCTCGGCCGCCTTCATCAGCAGCGGGGTATCGCCTTCTTCGCTGGAGGAGGCGTTTTTTGCCGCCAGGCCTTCCAGCAACTGCATCAGGTTGAACTTGACGTTGGGATCTACCTCTTTCAGCTCGCCTTGCAGCAACTCCGGCCGCAACTCGCCGCCCCCGCTGCCAACTTCACCGAAACGAGTCAGCAGGCGGATGGCTTGCACCACTTCTTCTTCCTGCAAGGGGACCACGCCGCCATCCCAGGCCGCAGCCGGAGCCGCCGCCGCGCCAGCAGATACACTTCCGCGAGCATTAGGCACCGTGCCCAGGGGTGCGCCCCCGGGAACTCCGCCGCCGCTCTGCGCTCCCTCCGCAGCCGCAATCAATTGCAAGAGCTTCTGAGGCTCATTGAGCCAGTCTTTGAACTCCGGCCCGAGGGTTTGCGCCGCGATTTGCGCCGCGATGGAAATATCGCCAGTGGTCGGGTCGGTGGCGATGAACTTTACTTCGTTGATCTTGATGCTGGAACGGTTGTTATCGCCCAGGGCATCGCGGATCTGCTTGGCCATGTCCTGCGCCTTAGAGCCGGACGAGGTGAAGGCCGTGACCAGGCGGGTAAAGTCTTCCTTGGTAACCTGGCTGGAAAACTGAATGCTCGCCAGCCCCGCAGTAGTCAGCAGTTGGGCAAAACTGCGCTCCGCCTGCCCGCTTTCGAGCGGTATGCCGTCGAGCAGCAGCTTGTTCTCGGAAACGCCCAGCAGAAAGCCGCTTTCGCGGTCTTTGGGCAAGCCCTGTTGCAGTTCTGCCCAGGTCGTCTTGAACTGTCCCTCGGTGCGCTTGTGCTCAAGCCCGTACAGGCGCACGTACTTTACCAGGATGTTCAGGCTGTGCACGAAGGCACGGGCAGAGGCGATCCTGCTATCCTTGTTGGTGTCGGCCGTGAGAATAGGGAACTCCTCGCGCTGATGGTTACCGCAAAAGGGTAATGCGAAACCTGAGGCCGCGCACATTACCGAGGTAATTGCACCGTTGCAAGACAGTGGCTGGCCCTTGGCCGCTCACCGTAAACCTGGCGACCCTGGCGGCCACGCTTGCGCCACTTTGTCTTGGCCGCCTGGTCCCCGAGTGTCAGGCTGGCAAATGCCAAGCTAAATGCCGACGGCTGAATGCCGATTGCTCAAAGACCCGATGCCCGCCCCCGCCAAACCCGGCCTGGCTCTCTGGATGCACCGAGTGCTCGAGGAATGTGACCGGGTGGCCGCCGATTTTTCTCCAGATCCGGTACATGACCTGCGGGTTGCGCTGCGCCGTTGCCGCTCCATGGCGGATGGCCTTCGTGCCATGGATCCCAATCCTGACTGGAAGCAGATGAGGAGGACCGGCAAAGCCCTGTTCAGCGCTCTGGGCGATCTGCGCGATGTTCAAGTAATGGAGGAGTGGGTGCACCACTTCGACACTCCCGGCGATCCGGTTACCGGCAAACTGTTGCAGACTTTCGCCGGCCGCGAATCAGAGCTGAAGCAGAATGCGGCGCAAGCGCTGCAGTCGTTCGATCGCAAGCAGTGGCGGCGCTGGGCGCGCTCCTTGCCGCGCCGGGCAGCTAGGTTGCGCCCCGGAAGCCTCGTCTTCAAACATCTCGCGCTGGAACGCTGGCAGGAAGCCTGCGAACTGCATCGCTGCGCTTTGCGCAACCGTTCGCAGGCGTCATGGCATCGCCTGCGCATCGGTATCAAGCGCTTCCGGTATATCGTGGAAAATTTCCTGCCGCAGCAGCATGCCGCCTGGAGTAATGATCTGAAAGAACTGCAAGACCTGCTGGGGGAAGTGCATGATCTCGACGTGCTCTGGGCGACGGCGCAGCAGGTGAAGGCCTTTCCAGATGCCGGCTCCCATGCCCGCTGGCACGCCCGCATTCACCAAGAGCGCGAAAGCAGAATTCACAAGTACCGCCAGAAAATGGTGGGCAAGGGCAGTCTGTGGCCGGTCTGGAGAGCCGAACTTCCCTACGGCAAGCAGATCGAGTCTGCCGCCATGCGCCGCCTCACCCTCTGGGCCTCTGCCCTGGACCCTGACCTGAAGCATTCGCGGCACGTCACCCGGCTGGCGCTCGAATTATTCGACGGCTTGTGGCTTGATGGACAAGGCCCAGTGGCAAAAAATGAGCGCGCAATCTTGCGCCTGGCCGCTCTGCTGCACGATGTCGGCCGTGGCCAAGGCGAAAAGAAGCACCACAAGCGCACCTACCGCCTGGTGCACCAGCTTCCCGCGCCGCTGGGAGTGCGCAGCCATGATCTTCACCTGGCCGCCTCCGTGGCCCGCTACCACCGCGGGGCTCTGCCCCGCGCCCGCCAGAAGGCCATGCGCTCGCTTTCTTCCCGGGAGGACCGGCAACACGTCCGGCGCCTGGCCGCCATTCTGCGCCTGGCCAATGCCCTCGATGCCGACCGCTCCGGAAGAATCCACAATGTGAAGGTGCATCGCCTGAACGGATTTTTCACCGTCGCTGCCGCCGGATATTCCTCCCGCGACCCTTTGGCAGAGACCGTGGCCGGCGCCCGCCACATGCTCGAGATGCAACTCCGCCGCCCAGTGATGGTGAAGCCTTGGCGCCTCAAGGCGGGCGCATGATTTCCGGGCAGCCAACTCGCCACTTCCAACCTGCCGCCGTCTGTCGTAGCTTCACTGCATGACCCATGCGCAACTGGTCCAACGAGCCATCCAGTGGTTGCGGTCGTATCGCTGCGGAGTTGTGCTCTCCGAGCAGGCCTGCTCCAGCGGAGAAATGCCCGATGCTATCGGCTGGAAACGCGCCTGCCATTCGGTGGTGGTGGAATGCAAAGTTTCGCGCGCTGATTTCCTCGCCGACCGTTGCAAGCCCTGGCGTGAGAAGCCGAAAACCGGCCTGGGGTGCGAGCGCTTCTACCTGGCCCCGCCCGGCTTGCTCTTGCCGCATGAACTTCCCCCCGGCTGGGGTCTGCTCGAGTGCCATCGCCGCGAGATTGAGATCGTTAGGCCTTCCGCCAGCGGCCTGCGCTCCGCCATCGGCTTTCGTCACGAGATGAATCTTTTGCTCGCCAGCCTGCGGAGAGTGGAAGTGCGCATCGAGCCGCAGTCCATCACGGATTTTCTCAAATGGAAAAACCGCATGGCGGAATACAACGGCGGGGCCTTGCCTGCGGAACTCCAGCCAGTCGAGCAGGAGAGCAATTTCTTTCTTTCCAGACCTGAGAACTGAGACCCCAAGGCTGAGAACTGTGGGTCAAGGGGCCGGGGCTCCGGAACCCGGCTCCACTCGCGCCCGGCCGGTCTTGGCTGTGGCGAAACCACCACCCTTAAGCTGCAGCCAACGAAAACCGGGCTGGTTAGCCCGGTTTTGTTAAGGCGTCGAGTTGGGATGCGGTTACATCGCAGCGCGGCGCGCGCTGGTGCGGGGAATGCGCCTGCCCCAATTGTGGGCGAGGCCGGTTTCCCGAACTGCATTGCCTCGCGCCAGCTGAAAACTCTGAGGAGCGAGGAAACAGACGGGGAGGTAGGTGCACGCCCAGTTCCAATCTATCAACTCAACCAATGCTTTATTAGATTCTTTTAATCTATTGATGGATAACGTATTACATCGCCGCTCTTGCTGCCGTCACCCAGGGGTGGCCGTCCGAAAGAAGCAAGCTTTTGCACAGATAGCTCCAGCCGGCTACATCTCCCGCCGGCCTTCCATGGCCTTCAGCATGGTGATTTCGTCAGCGTACTCGATATCGCTGCCCACCGGAATGCCGGTGGCGATTCGCGTCACCTTCAACCCGGCGCGGCGCAGCTGGCCAGAGAGATAAGTGGCAGTGGCTTCTCCCTCGACCGTGGGATTGGTCGCCAGGATGACCTCATCCGCCTGCCCGCCTTCCACTCGCTTCATCAGATTGGAAATGCGCAACTGCTCCGGCCCCACGCCGTGCAGGGGCGAAATCGCCCCGTGCAAAACGTGATAGACGCCGTTGTAGTGCCGTGTCTTTTCAACCGCCGCGATGTTGGTAGGCTCCTCGACTACGCAGATAATTTTCTGATTGCGGGTAGGGCTTGAGCAATAGACGCACGGGTCCACATCGGTGATGTTGTTGCACACTGAGCACAGGCGCAGGCTGGCCTTCACCTCGCGCACCGCGGCGGCCAGCGCCTCGGCGTCATCATCGCTTGACCGCAGGATGTGAAACGCCAGCCGCTGCGCGCTCTTGCTGCCGATGCCCGGCAGCTTTTTCAGTTCGTCAATGAGCCGCGTCATCGGCTCGGCAAAACGAGACATGGAGATTGGCTAATCGGGAAATTTTGTAATCCGGTAATTGAAAAACCGAAGGGATCGAGAACGCAAATCCGGAATGCCAGTTTTCAAATTGCCCGATTACCAAATTGCCCGATTACAACATCCCCTGCAGCCCGCCCAGCATGCCCCCCATGGTGGATTGCATCGCCTCATCCACCTTTCGCCCGGCGCCGTTGATCGCCGCCGTGATCAGGTCCTGCAGCATCTCCAGGTCGCCTGACTTCACCGCTTCCTGGTCAATCCTGATGCTCAGCACCTGCTTGCGCCCATCCATCTTCACCGTGACGCTGCCGCCGCCCGAGGAGCCTTCGACCACCGTCTCCTCCATCTTTTTCTGCAGCGCCTCGTACTGGCGCTTGGCCTGCGACATCAGTTCCTGAATGTTGAAACTGCCCATCGGAGTCCTCGTCCCTCGGCATTTAGAACTCGGCACTTAGCCCTTGGCCATTAGCACTTGGCCTTTAGCATGCAGCTTTCGGATTTCGGGGCGCATCGGATGAAAGCAAACGGCCAAATGCCAGGTGCTAACGGCCAGTGCTAAACGCCGATTGCTAAGTGCTGCTACCGTTTCTCCCGATAATCAATAATCGTGCGAATCTCGGCGCCGAATTTCTCTTTCATGCGCCGCACGACGGGATCCTGCTCAGCGCGGCTGCGTCCTCCGCCCTTGGAGGCAGCGCTGTTCTTCATCGCGCTTCCGGAAGAAGCCGGCCCTGTCGCGCCCGGAACCACCTGCAGCTTGACCGCCCGGCCCAGCGCGCCGCTGGCGCTTGCCATCGCCAGGCGCTTTGCATCGGCGCCCAGCGACATATCAATCACCGCCGCCGAGGCAGCCACGCGAATCACCAGCTCATTGCCTTCAACCTGCCACTCGCCGTTTTCCAGCATGGAAACCAGAATGCGGTGCCCCGCGTCGGCCAGTGCTGCCAGCACAGCCTCGCGCAATGGATCAGGCGTTGCCGCCGCAAACTCGCGCGGGCGGTCTGCCTCGGTGTCTTCTGCGTCCTCTGGGGTTAGGTCTTTGGCTGCCTGCTCGCGCTGGGGAGTTGGAAGCTCTGCCGGCGCCGCCGCCCCCATCACGACTGGCGGGGTGCTCACCAGCCTGGGCCCAACCGGAGGAGCGGCCTCGGCCGAAAGCTCCGGCTTCGACCCGCTCTTGCGCGCCGTATCGGCGGCGAAGGGAGACACAAAATTGCTCCGGCTCACCGGCCCGGCATCGGAGCGCCGGTTATCCGCTACAACCGCCGGCCGCATGGCTGGCCGGGCTGCGCCCGCGGCCGGCGCCGCCTCGCTCAGCCATTGTTCCAGCGGCAGCAGCCGTTGCGCGTGTGCCATTTTCAGCAGTCCCAGCTCCAGATGGAAGCGCTGTTCCTGCCGGTAGCCAAGCTCGCCGTGCGTGCGCAGCATGATTTGCAAATAGCGCGCCAGGTCTTCTTCACTGAACAGTTCCGCCACCTGGGCCACGCGCCGGCGCTCGTCGCTGGAAATCTGCAGCAGGGAAGAGTCGCCGCCCGCCACTTTGGCCACCACGGCATTGCGCAGAAAGCGCACCATCTGCCGGGCAAAGTGCGCGGGATTGTGGCCTTCGCTGAGCAGCTTGTCGGCCAGCCGCAGCACGTCTTCGCTTGCGCCCGCGGCCACCGCCTGCATCACTTCCTGCAGCACTCCGGAAGGCACCGTGCCCACCAGTTGCCGCACCCCTTCCGAGGTCAATTCCTTCCCGCAGGAAGCAATGGCCTGGTCAAGAATGGAAAGCGCGTCGCGCATGGAGCCGTCGCCGGCCTCGGCCACCAGGGCCAGCGCATCTTCTTCGGCGCTGATTCCTTCTTTGCCCGCGATCTGCTTGAGCTGGCCCAGTATGTCTTCGAAGCGCACAGCGCGAAAGCTGAAGTGCTGGCAGCGCGAGCGGATGGTCTGGGGAATATCTTCGGGCTGGGTGGTGGCCAGCATGAACACCACGTGTCCGGGCGGCTCCTCCAGCGTTTTCAAAAGAGCATTGAAAGCCGCGTCGGTGATCTGGTGGGCTTCGTCGAGAATGTAGATCTTGAAGCGGTCGCGCGCCGGGCGGTAGCGTGCCGCCTCGCGCAGCTCGCGAATCTCGTCAATGCCGCGGTTGGTGGCGGCGTCAATTTCGATCACGTCCACAGAGTTGCCGGCGCGAATCTCGCTGCAGGAGTCGCACACCCCGCAAGGCTCAGGCACAGGATGGTCAGCGGAACGGCAATTCAGCGCCATGGCCAGAAGGCGCGCGACCGTAGTCTTGCCGATGCCCCGGTGCCCACTGAAGATATAGCCGTGCGCCGTCCGCCCCTGCTCAATGGCGTTCTTGAGCGTGCGGGTGACGTGCTCCTGGCCAATGACTTCGGAGAACTTCTGGGGGCGGTATTTGCGCGCCAGGACCTGATAACTCATGGGGAGACAACTGATTATACGTGATGAGAGTAAGGGCTGGCGGGCCCGAGCGCCCAGGAAGAATGAAGTGTTTCCGCGGGTTCCAGAGGGCTGCGTCCTGTTTTCAACAACTTCCACCCAAGGGAACGCAAGCGGGCTTTCCAGCCCGTGATCGGCGGTCAGGAGCCCCAAAAAACACCGTTGTGCGACTTTCGCACAGGGTCTAATTTCGCGTTTTAGCGCCCGGGTGATACCTGGGCGTGCCGGCGCCAAAAAAAAGGCGTCTGAGGGGCTTCTGAGGGCAGACGCCTTGCGAAAGCCCGGCGCAAAGAATACCCTTCTGTTGGCAAGCGCTTCCTGGAAGGGGCACTCCTATGCAACTGAAGATGAATACCCGCAACGTAGATGGCATCATCGTGGTGGATTGCGTCGGCCGAATTGTTTTCGGCGACGAGTCCTCGGCCCTGCGCGACACCGTCAAAGGACTTATCACCAAAGATGCGCGTATTGTGCTCAACCTGGGAGAAGTGAACTACATTGATAGCGGCGGGCTGGGAACTCTGGTTGCTCTCTATACCACGGCACACAACGCCGGAGCTTCCATCAAGCTCGCGCGCCTGACCAAGCGGGTCGGCGACCTGCTGCAGGTGACCAAGCTGCTTACCGTGTTTGAAGTGTTCGATTCCGAAAAAGAGGCGCTCGATTCCTTCCGCAAAGGCGCCGCGGCCTGACCGGCAAACCAGTGGCGCGGGCGGCTCGCCCCCCGGAGCATTCGGAACTCAGCATGCAGCAGCCGGCAGAGTGGATTCAGACGGGAATCCACTGTCGAACCCGACCCAACTGAAAGCGAGAGGCAATGGACTTCTACCTTCCCATCATGCTGATGGCAGCGGGCACAGTTGTGTATCACATTGCCCAGAAATCGGTCCCGGTGCAGGTGAACCCGGTGTTTTCGCTGGTGATGAATTACGTGACGGCGCTCGTGGGAAGCCTGTTGCTGGCGCCGCTGTTTCCCTCGCGGCCGGGCGGCTGGTCGGTGAAAAACATCAACTGGGCGAGCTGCCTGGTGGGCGCCGCCATCGTGGCGGTGGAGCTCGGGGTTCTTCTCGCCTATCGCGTGGGCTGGAAGATCAGCCTGGCGTCGGTGGTGGGCAGCGTTGCCACCGCGCTGATGCTGGTCGCGGTGGGATTGCTGTTTTATCACGAGCATCTTTCCTTCAAGAACATCAGCGGGGTCGGGCTGTGCCTGATCGGCCTGATTCTGGTGGCGCAACGGTGAAGGAAGGCGCGAAAAGTGGCTTGATGCGCCGGCGGATCTTCGCCGCCATCCGCCAGATTCCCGCCGGCCAGGTTTCCACCTACGGCGCCGTTGGCCGCGCCGCCGGACTTGCTCATGGCGCGCGGCAAGTAGCCCGCGCGCTGCAAGGCTCGGCCGGCCTGCCCTGGCATCGCGTGCTGGGAGCGGGTGGCGCGATCAAATTACAGGGCGAGTATGCCTTCGAGCAGCGCTTTCGCCTGGAGAGTGAAGGCGTGGTCTTTCGCGGCCGAAAGGTGGATATGAAGCGGCATGAATACAAATTTTCAGGACGAGTGAAATGTTAGCCCGGCCGCGAATGGGGCTCCGGAAACACCCCTGGGAATTGCCTGGTCCCTGGCGCCTCCGTGGAAGCGCCGGGCTATCAGCCCGGCGACGAGTGCGGATGTAAGGAATTGCGGCGGCTCGGACGGCGGAAGCCGTCCGCTTCCACGGTGCTTCCCGAGGCTCGAGGAGAATTGACCCGCGCAAGAGCGATGCGGATGCGCAAACCGGCTATCAGCCAATTATTATGCCGGGCTCAGCTTCTGTTCCAGCTTCCGGCTGCCGATCGCTTCGAGCACATCCACGGCCGAGGCGTAGCGCCCTTGCGGGGCGCTGATCTGCGCGCCCTGCACCATGCCGCGAGCCGCAGCCAGCATTTCGCGGGCAATGGCGATGCCTTCCTCGCGCGCAGCTTCCGGAGTCTGCGCCCGCGCCATGCGCTCGAGAATCGAATCCGGCACGGAGACGCGCAATTCATTTTTCATGAATTCGGCGTTGCGCGCGCTTACCAGGGGCCAGATGCCGGCGACCACCGGAATGCGGCAATGCTCAATGCGCCGCAGAAAGTTTTCCAGCAATGAAAGATCGAACACCGGCTGGGTGACCGCGTATTCTGCCCCGGCTTCGACTTTGTATTCGAAGCGGCGAATTTCCTCGTCCAGATTGCTCACGCCGGGGTTGGCGCCCACCCCGATCACAAAACCGGTGCCGGCGCCGATGGGGTTCCCGCCCAAATCCAGTCCGCGGTTCAGATTGTGGACGATATTCACCAGTCCAATGGCATCCACATCGAAAACCGCCGTCGCATCGGGATAGTTGCCCATCTTCGGCGGATCACCGGTAATGCAGATCAAATTGCGAATTCCGGTGGCCGCCGCTCCCAGCAAGTCCGATTGAATGCACAGCACGTTGCGGTCGCGGCAGGTATAGTGCAGGATGGCTTCAATGCCCACGTCCTTCTGCATTAAGAGCGAGAGCGCCTGATTGCTCATGCGCGCGGAGGCCCGCGGACTGTCGGGAATGTTGATCGCGTCCACCCCCATGGACTTGAGAAAGCGCGCCCCCTCGATTTCTTTGCCAACGGCAATCCCCTTGGGGGGAACGATCTCTACCATGGCGACAAATTCACCGCCGGCCAGCTTGGCGCCCAGCCGCGAGCGCTGGGCAAGAGCGGTGGGTGTGACCGCAGTGGGAATGGATTCTCCCTTGGCCGGGGCACTCACGGTGCGGGCGCGGGCCTCGCCCACGCGCAGCGCGGACTTCATCACGCGAATGTGATCGGGAGTGGTTCCGCAGCAGCCGCCCACCAGGCGCACGCCCGCGGCCACAAACTTGCGCGCATAGCTGGCCATATACTCCGGAGAGCACAAATAGATATTGCGGCCCTCGACCGAGTGCGGCATGCCGGCATTGGGTTGGGCAGCCAGGGGCAGGGAAGTAAGCCCGCGCAGGTGCTCGACCGCGTCCAGCATAGCCACCGGCCCCACGCTGCAGTTGCAGCCAATCACGTCGGCGCCCCACTGCTCCAGGTGAGGCACGAAGATCTCTGGCGTGGAACCATCCAGGCAAACG
This sequence comes from Terriglobales bacterium, assembly GCA_035517775.1. Classification (GTDB taxonomy): domain Bacteria; phylum Acidobacteriota; class Terriglobia; order Terriglobales; family Acidobacteriaceae; genus DATIYF01. Next base: position 31,087 of record DATIYF010000049.1, on the reverse strand, counting down.
CCCTCTTCGTCCATGGTGACCTGGGCCACGATGGGAAGATTGGGGGCGGCTTCGCGCGCCGCCAGCAGCGCCTGGTGCAACTCTTCCACATAGCCGAAGGTCTCGAGAATAATCAGGTCCACGCCGCCTTCCGCCAGGGCGGCAATCTGCTGGCGAAAAGCCGTGCGCGCTTCCTCGAAAGAAATCTTGCCCAGGGGCTCAATGCGCGCACCCAGCGGCCCGACCGCGCCCGCCACCCAGACATCGAAGCTCTTTGCCGCCTCACGCGCCAGGCGGGCGCCGGCCAGGTTGATGGCGTGAACGCGGTTCGCCAGGCTGTGCCGGGCGAGGCGGAATGAATTGGCGCCAAAAGTATTGGTTTCAATGATTTCGGCGCCGGCCTGCAGGTACTCGTGGTGGACTGCACGGATCATTTCCGGCAGCGAGAGATTCAATTCGTCATAGCAGCGGTTGATGAACACGCCCTTCGAGTAGAGCAGGGTCCCCATGGCCCCATCGCACAGCACCGGAGCCTTCTTCAGGCGCTCAAGAAATTCCGCGGGCATTTGCTCTTGAGAATACAGGATGGTTTCCGCTTTTGCACCCTTTGCAGGGCATCGCTCAGGATCTCCATAGACCACAAAAGGACACGCGGATCGCAAGGCAGGAATTGAACCGCCCCGCGGCCGGGCAGTGGTAGAGTTTCAGCCTGCCCCGGCGATGGTTGGCGCGCGGCGGTGTTTTTCTGGAGGAGGAGATGAAAGCATCCCTGTTTTATCGAATCGCGGCGGTTCTTCTGCTGCTTCTCGCGATAGGGCACACGCTCGGTTTTCGCCAGTCTGATCCCAGATGGGGAGTGGATGCGCTGCTCGCCTCCATGCGGTCAATCCATTTTGCGGTGCAGGGGTTCAGCCGAAGCTATTGGGACCTCTTCGAGGCGGCCGGGTTTACGGTGGGAATTTTCTATTTGTTCGCGGCCATACTGGCATGGCAGCTGGGCAGCCTTCCAGCGGCGAGTCTGGCCCTCATGCGCGGCACTGCCTGGGCCTTCGCTCTCTGCTTCGCCGCCATCGCGGTGGTGTGCTGGAAGTATCTCTTCGCCGTGCCGATCGCCGCCTCCATTGTGATTGCGGCATGTTTGACGGCGGCGGCATGGCTTTCGGCCAAGGCTGCCGCAAGCCCGTCGCGATGAGGGTGTGGTATGGGTGCGTGGGAGATCATTCACCACGAAAAGCACGAAGGCGCACGAAGGGGACCCTGGCGCTCTTTGGCGGCCCGATGATCTCTTGCCAGGCGACCGGGAAATCGGGCCGCCGGTGGTGAGGCAGGCGCGGAAATCGCGCCGCGGTGCTCTGTTATAATCCGCTTTCTTGCATCTAAATCTCTGTCCTTCCTGCGGTTGGGAGTCCCAGGTTTGAGAAGAACCCTGATTGCAATGGCTTTGCTCGCTCTGGCCAGCATAGCCCTGGTCTCGTGTGGCAGCGTCAACTCCAACACCACGAACACGAACCAGCCCAGCGGACTAAAGTTTCGGGCGTTTATTTCGAATCCGGTGCAGGCTTCCCTGGGGACGCATCTTCCGGTCTTGAATATCGTAGATGCCCAGCTGGACCAGATTTCGTTTTCAACCGTGAGCCTGCTGGGGGCGGTGGCGGATCCTGGGCTGATGGTGGTATCGCCCGACCGCCGGCACACCCTGCTTTACAGCGGAGCGGACACGTCTTTGGCCCTGGTGGCCAACGCCAGCGAGGCCCTTGCTTCTGGCACCAGCGCCATCAAGCTGCCGGGCGCCAGCCAGAGCATGCTGATTGATCCCTTCAACAGCAACGCCTACGTTGCGGTCCCGACGGCGCCGGTCACGGGACAATCGCCGGGCGCGATCGAGGTGGTAAACCTGACTTCGTTCGCCATTTCGGCTGCGGTGCCGGTCCCGGGCGTGCGTTACATCGTGCAGAGCCCGGATGGCAACCGCATTCTGGCCTTCAGCGATGATTCCGATTCCGTGACCTTGATTACACCTGCCTTGATCGGCACGGGAAACGACCCCCGCCGGGTAGTGCCGGGTTTCGACCGGCCGGTATGGGGCGTGGTGAGCAGCGATAACTCGACGGCATACATTCTGAATTGCGGCCCGGAGTGCGGCGGAACCGCGGCCAGCATCAGTTCTCTCGATCTGGGCAGCGATACGATTACCGCCACCTCTCCCGTGGATGCCGCCACCATTGCGCTGCTCGAGGGCAACAAGCTCTACGTGGCCGGCAGCCCGCCGGGCGCGGATTGCGGCGGGACCACGACCGCGGCGCCGACCTGCGGGCGCCTAGACGTGGTGGACGTGGGCTCGCTGACGGTGACTTCCACCGCCGTGATCACCGATGGCTACCACAACCGCATCGCCATGGGCGCTAACGGGCAGCTCTTCGTAGGAGCGAGGACCTGCACCAACATCAATGCTTCTTCCGGCTCGAGTGAAGTTCGCGGCTGCCTTTCGATTTTCGATAGCGCCGGCGGCAAGGTCGTCATTCCGCCGAAAACCGGCGATGTGACCTCGATCGAGCCCATTACCGACCGCAGTGTTGTCTATGTCTGCCAGGACGGCAAGCTGGGGATCTATGACACTACCACGGACGCACTGCAGGCCACGCAGGTGGATATCATCGGCCAGGCCGTGGATGTGAAGCTGGTGGATAGCCCGCCGTAAACTCGCCCTCAGACCTGCATTAGTTGGGCGCCAGCACCAGGTGATGAGCCTGGGCCCTGGCCACCGCCCGCGCCGAAAAAGGCAGGCGGAAAGTAAAGCCGCCGTACCAGGCCTTCCATTGGTCCATGTAATAGGGGCTGAGAAAGTTACCCGCCTCGCCAGTCACGAGATTCAGAGTGGATTGATCAAGGTCCGATAAATCCACCGTCATGCGCTCGGAAGGGCCGTGATGCCGGGTGACGGCCTTGACCGTGAAGCCGCTGCCCGATTGCGGCTGAGTTCCGGGGCCGGTCCAAAGTTCGAGAATGGGCACATGGCCGAAGATGGGGTGCTGAATCTCCACCGGGTTAAAGTTTCCCCAATTCCAGCTGGCGAGGTTGTGGGGCGCATCGGGAGCGCCCACGGCAGCTTCTACGGCCGCCGCCAGCAACTCGGTATAGTTGGGGAAATTGGCCGGCAGCCAGCGCGGCGGCTGATGCAAAAGCACGTTTTCCAGCCACACCGATTGCATTCCCCAGCGGTAACTCGTCCAGTTCAGCGTGGTGTCTTGCGGCCTGGCGTCCCTGGGCTCCGGGCCCAGTTTCGCTTCCAGCAGCAGGCGGGCCAGTTCCGTGCGGGACCGAGTCTCCAGGGTCGGAGCCGGGGAAGAAGCCGCCATCTGACCATCCCATCCGCGCATCAGATCCGCTGCCTGGCGAGCGCGGGGGGAGGGATTTCGGGCATGATCCACCGCATAGACGAACTGCTCGGCAAAGTAGCGATCAGGCGCGGAAGAAACGTCGGTTTCAAGCTGCAGCATGTCGGCCGCGGAAAACTTCTTGCCCGACTCCAGCACGCGGTAGATTCTCTCCGCGCGCCAGGGCGCCTCCCATTCGGTGCTGATCGAGTAAGGATAGCCGTCAGGCGTGATGCGGCCGTTGGCGGTGGCGAGAATTCCGGAGGGCGGGTTGAACAGGCTGGGCATTTTGTCGAAAGGGATATAGCCGGTCCACTCGTGGGCGTCGTCGGCGCCGTTTTCGGGCAGGCTGCCGTCGCCGGCCGCGCGGATGGGAATCTTGCCGGTTGCCTGGTAGCCGATGTTGCCATCCACATCGGCATACACGACGTTTTGTGAAGGCGCGTCGAAGTGGGAAAGCGCGGCGCGAAACTGCTCCCAGTTTTGCGCGGAATCAAGATCGAAGAAAGGATTCCGAATTCCGTCGTAGAGCGTCCAGCGCAGGGCGATCTTGCGGGTTTCGCCGGGGGCAAGCGGAGTGACAATGGGGCCGTGGCGCGTGATCACAACGTCTTCGATCACGTCGGGGTTGCCTTTTACGTGGATCGCCTCCCGCCGGTGCTGCGGCGCCTGCCAGCCCTGCGGGGTAAGGTACTGGCCCTGCGAGTTGAAGATCTCGATGTAAGCGTCCTCCACCGTAGGGCCGATGTTGGTGAATCCCCAAGCGATGCGCTGATTATGCCCGACGATGACGTAAGGCATGCCGGGGAGAGAGACGCCGGCAACCTCGAGGCCGCCGCCCCTGAGATGAACTTCGTACCAGAGGTTCGGCATCTGGTGGCCCAGGTGCATGTCATTCGAAAGCAGCGGCTTGCCGGTGAGCGTGTGCGCGCCTGAGATCACCCAGTTGTTGGAGCCCTCAACCAACGGCAACTCGGCGGGCAGTGCGCTGGCGCGCGGCATGGCCCGGTTGCGGGTGACCGCGGTGGCCGGCGGGGGCTTTACTTCGTCGCTGCCGCCCGCGGGCTGAAAGCTCGGCGGAGCCGCGGTAGGCGGCCGGTCATGCCAGGAAGAATTCACATAAAGGTCGGCGGTAAGCTCAGGGCCAAGCTTGGGCAGAATTTTCTCCCGCACCAGCGCCTGTTTCGGGCTGGTGGTGAGTTCCTCAATCATCTGGGCTGCGATCAGGGTGGAGTCTTCCGCCTTCCAGGCGTCGGGCAGGTAACCGAGAATGCGAAATTCGAGCGGCAGACACTCGTGGTGCAGAGCGATATAGGCGTTCACCCCGCGAGCGTAGGCCTGAAAACGGGCGCGATCTTCTGCCGTGGAGACCTCGAGCATCTTCTGCGCCGCCTCGCGCAGGCCGAGGATTCGCTGTTCGCGGTCATGCTCCACATATTCCGGGCCCAGAAGTTCGGCCAGTTGGCCGGCGGCGGCGCGGCGCATCATGTCCATCTGCCACAAGCGGTCCTGTGCGGTTACAAAACCCTGAGCGAAAAATAAATCGCTGATCGAGGATGCCGTGATGGTTGGAACGCCGTGACCGTCGCGGCTGACGATGACCGGCTGAACCAGTCCGGAGACCAGCAGCGTGCCGTCGAGGCGGGGCAGAGCGGAGCGGGCTGCGGACCAGAACCATGCCGCAGCGCCCAGGGCGGCGAGCAGGAGCAGGGCCACCAACACGGCCGCGATCCGCCAGAAACGCAGGCGGCGGCGCGGAGGGCTGATGGGCATGGTGGCCACTGACATGCCGCTATTGTATCCGCCGGGACGAGGTGACCCGCGCGGGCTATTCCAGGGGAGAACCATTTTCGAGGCAGGCTTGTGCGGAACCAGCGGGGTCGGCACGGATGACCGCCGACTCGTCGGAGCAAAAGGCCCGCGTTCCGGTCTGGTTGGCTTTCATCGGCGAAGCCGTGAGCTGATACTTCGTGCCGGGGCCGCCGGCGCCTTGGCTGCAGCCTTGTAAGACGAAAACGTAGCCATACTTGCTGCCGCTGGCTAACTCCGCATCAATCAGTCCGGCGGCGGCGAGATCTGGAAGCGAGCAGGTGTAGGTCTGGCGCGCGGTCTGGTAGGCGATCTCGGCGGTGTTGATGGTCCGCACCAAGCTGAGGGCTGAGGACTCGTTGGCTGCCATGCGCGCACGTAAAAGATTGGGTATGGCGATGGCCGCGATAATCAGGATGAAGGGAATAAACGCGATGCTGCAATAGCCGAGCACGAGGCCGGCGATGGCCAGGCCTCGGCCTTTCAGCCGGCCCGCGCTTTTCTTGATATCGGAGAGCGCCAGGTGACCGAAGACGACGGCGGGAATCGCAGCCAGAATGGTGAGCGAGAGCAACCCGAGCACCAGACTGGCCACCGCTTTTCCGCTGGTCACGGGAGGCGCGATGGCCGCGGGCGTGGAAGGCGCAGCCGGAGCCACCGCCACAGGCGACGCAGGCTGCGCCGGCGCAGAAGCTACCGCTTGCCCGCAGGCCGGGCACGTGCGCGCGCCTTCTGGCAGGGGTTTCCCGCAATGCAGACAGAACATATGAGTGCCTCGCGCTGAAAAAATGGGGCTTGGATTCGCCGAGCCGCATCACCTTACCCTGAGATTCGCCCTCCGTCAATCGGGGCTATGCTGAAGGCAAGGGGAGTTCTTGCCGGCGCGGTGGCTCGGTCGTGGGTCTGCTTCGCGCAGCCCACTGCCAGCATCTCGTTTTTGTTGCTTTGGAAGCAGGATTCTGTTAACGTGCGGCGGCATTCGGTTGCTGGTGCGCGCGGACGCGCTCCGGGAGGGGACTATGGCTTTTTGCAGCGGATGTGGAACGCAGATTGCGGACGGCTCGACGTTATGTCCGGCTTGCAGCGCAAAGGCGGGCGCGAGCGCGCCGGCCGCGGGCGGGGGTATGAGCGACAACGTCGCCGGCATGCTGGCTTACGTCACCATCATTCCCGCCATCGTTTTCCTGGTGGTGGCGCCGTACAACAAGAGCCGGTTCGTCCGCTTCCACGCCTTTCAGAACATCTTTTTCTGCATCGCCTGGATCGTGCTCTGGGTTGCCCTGAGCTTTGTTGGAATGATCCCGGTTCTGGGTTGGGCCACGCTGCTCATCTGGCCGCTGCTGGGCCTGGGCGGCCTCATCCTGTGGATCATTTTGCTACTTAAGGCCAACCAGGGCCAGATGTGGAAACTGCCCGTAATCGGTGATCTGGCCGAAAAGCAGGCCTCTGCCATGGCCTGATTCATGCCCGCACCGCGCCTGCCTTCCCCCGATTGTTGGCGCGGTGCGTTTCTTCAGGAGTCGGCACTCAGCATTCAGCGATCCGCCCTCGCAATTGGCGCTTGGCAATTAACATTTGGCCATCGCGGCTTGCGCACGACCTCGGACGGCGAAATGCCACGCGCTAAAATGCCAAGCGCGACTTCTGAGAGCCGACCGCCGATTGCTGAGCGCCGATTCACCGGCTCCGCTACAGCTTATTCAATCCATCCAACGCGGCGACCTTGTAGGCTTCCGCCAAAGTTGGGTAGTTGAATACCGCATCGCGAAAATACTCGATGCTCGCCCCCAGCGTAAGCACCGCCTGGCCGACGTGAACAATCTCTGCCGCGCGGTCGCCGATCACGTGCACGCCGAAGAGCTTCAGCGACTCGGGATCAAAGATCAGCTTGAGCAGGCCCTGTTCATCGCCCAGCATCTGCCCTTTGGCTAATTCCGCGTAACGGGCAAGCCCCACCTCGTAGGGAACTCTGTCTTTGGTCAGCTGCTCTTCGGTGTACCCGACCATGGAAATCTCGGGAATCGTGTAGATGCCGTAAGGGATGAGATTGGGCGGCATCTTGGAGGGTACGCCGAACATGTGGCAGCTGGCGAGGCGGCCTTGCTCCATAGACGTGCTGGCGAGGGCAGGGAAGCCAATCACATCTCCGGCGGCGTAGATGTGCGGCACGGCGGTCTGGAAATATTCGTTCACGCGAAGCTTGCCGCGCTCGTCGGAGGTCAGGCCGGCGGCCGGCAGGTTGAGCTGATCACTATTGGCTTGCCGCCCGATGGTATAGAGCAGCCCCTGGCCGTGCACGTTCTTTCCGCTTTCGAGCTTGGCGAAGACACGGTCCTTAACCGGATCGAGGCCGACGGAAACCACCTTTTCTCCCAGGCGAAAGACAGTGCCCATCTGCCGCAGCTGGAAGCACAGGCTCTCGACGATTTCGCGGTCGGCGAAATCCAGCAGAGTGGGGCGCTGGTCAAGCAAAATGACTTTCACGCCGAGCGCGGCAAAAATGGATGCATACTCAAGACCAATAATGCCCGCGCCCACAATGACCAGATCGCGCGGCACCTCGTCGAGGCAGTGCACCTGGTCGGAATCGAAGATTCGCCTGCCATCCATGGGAATATCGGCGCTGTGCGCCGGGCGCGTGCCGCAGGCGATAAGAATGTAGTCTCCGCGCACCAGTTGCGAGCCATCGTCACTGCGCACCTCGATGGTGTGGGCGTCAACCAAACGGGCGTCGCCCTCGAAGGTGTTGACGTAGTTCCGCCGCAGCTGCGACTTGATGACCTCGACCTCACGCAGCATCACCGATTGTGCCCGGAAGGTCAGGTCTGACATGGCGATGCGGTCTTTCAGTACGTACCCGCGGCCGTAGAAGGTACGCTGGCGGAAGCCGCTCAGGTAGAGAACGGCCTCGCGCAGAGTCTTGCTGGGGATGGTCCCGGTATGAACGCAGACGCCGCCAATGGTCTTCTTGCGGTCAATAATGGCCACTTTCTTGCGCATTTTGGCCGCGCAGATGGCCCCTTTTTGGCCGGCAGGCCCGCTGCCGATCACTACCAGGTCATATTGATTGGCTTCCATAGTCGGTCGGGAGAACAAATCGGCACATGGGGAAGCTATCATCAGTTTTCCGTTAAGAAAAGCGGCCTACGTCTTCTGTAACAATCTATTCACGAAGGTGCTCTCATACTCGTTGCCTCCGCGGCACGGCCAGGGCCGTGCCCTGATACGAGCCTCCGTCACTCAAACCGCACCACTGCCCTAATTTCCCCGGGCAGGCCGACCGATGTCTTGACCTTTGATATGGTGGATAGTGCGTGCTCCTGCGAAGCCTGACAGCGGCGATGGCAGTTCTGGTCCTTGCCTGGCTGCACTCCGGCTCCGGCGATAAAGCGCCGGCTTCCCGGCCGCCGTCTTCCGTTTCGACCTACTACCTTGATTGTTCGGCCAGCCAAAGCGGCAACGGCACCAACCATTCCCCGTGGAATTCTCTGGCTAGCGCGAGCGGGTTCCGCTTCGCCCCCGGAGACCGGCTTTTGCTCAAGCGCGGCGCAGAGTGCAGCGGAGTTCTCAGCCCGCAGGGCTCGGGCACGGCAAATGCTCCAATTGTGATTGACGCTTACGGATCAGGGCCGGCGCCGATTATCAACGGCGGCTCGGCCGAGGAGGCGCTGCGGCTTTTCAACCAGCAATACTGGGAGATCAACCATCTGGAAATCACCGGCGGAGCGCTATACGGCATTTACGTCTCTGGTGACACTCCCCACCAGAGCCTCAATCACATTTACCTCAGAAACCTGAATGTGCACGGCGCAAGTTACACGTCGAAAAAGCGGGCGGATTCGGGCGAGGTTTTTCTCTCGGCCAACGCGCCCGGCGAGGTCATGAACGACGTTCTGATTGACGGCGTGGTGGCCCATGACAGCCGAGTTGCCGAGGGCATTTTCGTGAATGCCGGAGGCGCCTGGATTGAAGGCAACGGAGTTTCGCAGCCGCTCGGAAGCAACGTTACCGTCGAGAATTCGACCGCCTACAACGTTTACGGCGATGGAATTCTGATTGCCGAACTCAACCACGGACTGCTGCAAGCGAACTTGGTGCATGACAGCGGGCTTTGCCCCCATTGCACCGGAAGCACGCCGGTGGGTCTTTGGGAATGGTACTGCCATACCTGCACCGTGCAGTACAACGAGTCTTATGCGAACCAGAGCTGGGGCGGAGATGGCGGCGACTTCGACATAGACTATTACAATATCGGCAACCTTGTTCAGTACAACTACGGCCACGACTCCGCCGGCTACTGCATCGCCATTTTCGGGGCAGGCGGCCGCGCCACGGTCAACAGCATTGTTCGCTACAACGTGTGCTCCCACAATGGCCGCCGTAGCGATCTTGCGAAGCAGGGCGAGGTCTTCATTCATACCTGGGACCAGGGTTCGCTCGATGGGGTGCAGATCTACGACAACACATTCGCCTGGAACCCGGCGTCGAATGGCCCCGCGCTGAGCGCCGCGGGCGTGAGTTACTCCGGCGCCAATCCGCGCTTTTTCCGCAACAACATCATCTACTCCACAGCACCGGGCATGCTGGAGATGAGTGCCGGGCTAACTCTCGACAACAACCTCTATTGGACTACCTCGATCTTGCCTCCCATCTGGCAGGTTGGCCCTTCCAGTTACGCCAGCTTGGCCGCGTACCAGGCTGCCACGAGAGACGACCTCCACAGTCTCTATGCCAATCCCAGGCTCAACCAGCCCGATTATCATGCCGTGGGCAAGCCCGGCAGGGCCTTTACCTTGCTTTCAGACTCTCCCGCGGCCGGCGCGGGGGCCAACGTCTGCAACGGAATCAGCGGCTGCTCCATGGGCACCGAGGATTTCTGGGGCAATCCGCTGCCAGGCGGCGACAAGCCCAATATCGGCGCGTACCAGGGACGGTGATGCGTGCAGTCCAGTTTCGGGCCGGGGCTTCCTTCGGGAGCCTTCGTGATTGACTCCAGCACCTTTGACGCCCAGCATCGCCTCCGTTAGCCTGTACATTCCTGATGCCCGCTTCAGCGATTTCGGTCCGCGGATTGCGCAAGAATTACGGCGACATCGAAGCCGTCCGCGGCATTGATTTCGAAATCCAGCCGGGGGAAGTTTTCGGCCTGCTGGGTCCAAACGGGGCGGGGAAGACCACGACGGTGGAAATCCTGGAAGGTTTGCGCCCGCGGACGGCCGGCGAAGTAAACGTGCTCGGCTTCGATCCTGACCGGCAGAAGCGGCAATTGAAAGACCGCATCGGCGTTTGCCTGCAGGCTACCAACATGCCGGAGAAAATCCGGGTGCGCGAGGCGCTGCACGTGTTTTCCTCGTTCTACAGCCGCAACAGCGACAGCCATGCTCTGCTGCGGCGTCTGCAGCTGGAGGAGAAGCGCGATGCCTTCTACGGAACTCTTTCCGGCGGGCAGAAGCAGCGTCTGGCCCTGGCCCTGGCGTTGATCAACGATCCCGCGCTGCTTTTTCTGGATGAGCCGACCACCGGCCTCGATCCCCAGGTCCGCGTGGAAATCCATTCGCTGCTGGAGCAATTGCGCAGCGAAAAGCGCACCATTCTGCTGACCACGCACTACATCGAAGAAGCGGAGCGGTTGTGCGACCGCGTGGCCATCATTGACCAGGGCCGCATCATCGCGCTCGATACGCCGCGCCAGCTGCAGCAGCAGAGCCGCGCCGCCTCCACCATCGTTGTCACCTGCGACCAGCCGGTGCCCGCCGAGCGGCCGCTCTGGGCGCAGGCGATCGAATCCATGCTGGACGAGACCGGCCGCACCTTGACGGTCATCTCCCGCCGCCCCGCAAGCACCCTGGTGGACCTGATCAAGTGGATTGACCAGCAGGGCCTGGAATTGGTGGACGTTCATCTCAAACAGCCCACCCTCGAAGACGTTTTCATCGAGCTCACGGGAAAGAGACTGCGGGAATGAAGCGGCAGGGCGGCACAAAGCCATGAAGGCCTATCGCGCATTGATCGCACTGGATCTGCGCCTGGCCCTGCGCCAGCGCTCCGTCCTGTTCTTCAATTACATGTTTCCGCTGATCTTCTTTGTGGTGTTCGCGCAGATTCTGCACGCCGACCGGGGCGGGGCCATGACCCAGATCGTGGCCATGGTTACGGTGCTGGGAATTCTGGGCAACGGGCTGTTCGGCGCCGGCATTCGCGCCGTGCAGGAGCGCGAAGCCAACATGCTGCGCCGCTACAAAGTCACTCCCATTACGCCGGCGCCGCTGCTCATCGCGGCAACCATTGTCGGCTGGGTGCTGTTCATGCCCTTCGTGATTTTCATTTTTGCCCTCGCGCACTTTGCCTACGGCATGCCCTGGCCGGCCAGCATGGCGTCGATCTTCGGCTTCATCACCCTGGGCATTCTGGCCTTCCGCGCCATCGGCATGATTCTGGCGGCGGTGGCCAATTCCATGCAGGAAAGCCAGATCATGGTGCAGCTGGTTTACCTGCCCATGCTCTTTCTAAGCGGCGCCACCTTTCCGCCTTCGCTGTTTCCCTCGTGGCTGCTGGTGGTGACGCAATTTCTGCCCGCCACCTATCTTGTCTCTGGGCTCGAAGGCATGATGCTGCGCAACGAAACCCTGGCCATGAACGGGCTGGCGGTGCTGGCCTTGGCGCTGACCGTCGTGGTCGGCCTGTTCATTTCTTACAAACTCTTTCGCTGGGAGAAGGAGGAAAAAATCCGCACCTCGGCCAAGCTGTGGATTGGCGCGGTCATGCTGCCCTTTGTGCTGCTCGGCGCCTGGCAGGCCCGCACTTCGCAGAACGTGCAAAAGACCCGCATTCTGGCGCGGGAGATGGCGCGCAAAAATTCTTTTCTCATTCGCGGCGCGCGTATTTTTGTTGGCGATGGCAGCGTGATCGAAAACGGCGCCCTCCTGGTGCGCAACGGCAAAATTGCCGCCCTCTATCCGGGCGAGGGGCCTGATCCCAGGTCAGTTCACGCCGATCTCATTGAGGCCGCGGGCAAAACCATTCTGCCGGGGCTGATTGATGTGCACGTGCATCTCTCCGCGCCCGGCGGTTTGTATTCCGACATGAGCAATTATGACGTCCAGGGCGCCATGCAGCGGGCCCTGGCGGCTTATCTGTACAGCGGAGTGACCACGGTGCGCAGCGTCGGCGACCCGCTGGATGCCATTCTGAAGACCCGCTCGCTGGTGAACCGGGGCGTCAAGCTGGGCGCGGAGCTGTTCACCTGCGGCCCTCTCTTTACCGCGCCAGGCGGGCATGGCACGGAATACTTCAGGCAGCTTCCCTCGGGCATTCGCGAGCAGGCCGAACGCCAGTTCGTGCGCATTCCAACTTCCGCCGCGCAAGCGCGGCAGCAGGTGGATGAGCTTAAAGCTGACGGGGTGGATTGCATCAAGGCGGTGCTGGAGTCAGGCGGCGGGCCCAGCGTCTTCAACCGCCTCGACACTGCTTTGTTTATGGCGGTGGCCCAGCAGGCGCATGCCGATGGTCTGCCCCTGGCCGTGCACACCGGCGACGCGCGCGACGTGACCGACGCGCTCGACGCCCGCGCCGAATCCATTGAGCATGGATCGTTCCGCGAGCTGATTCCAGATGCCTTGTTCGCTCAGATGGCGCAGCAGAAGACGTTTTACGATCCTACGCTGAGCGTGGGAGAAGCGGGCGAGGAAGCCGCAGCAGGCAACACAGATTTGCTGAAGCGCTCACTGGTGCAGCAAGTGGGCCCGGCGGAGCTGCTGCAGGATACCGAAAAGCTGCTGCCTTCGCCGCAGATGCAGGCTACGCGGCAGCAGGCCGCGCAATATCCGGTTCACTTGAAGATCGGCGAGGGAAACCTTCTTCGGGCTTATAAGCACGGCGTCCCTCTGGTGACCGGCAGCGATGCTGGAAATCTGCTGATCGTTCACGGTCCAACCGTTGAACATGAGATCGAGCTATGGGTAAAGGCCGGTATTCCTCCGGCTGTAGCGCTACAGGCGGCCACTTTCAACGCCGCCCGCCTGTTGCGAGAGCAAGACCACATCGGACTTATTCGCCCGGGCAACGATGCCGACCTGCTGCTGGTGGATGGCAATCCGCTGGAAGACATTACCGCCATCGAGCGTATCTCGGGCGTATTTCTGAAGGGGGAGAACGTGGATCGCTCGGAGCTCTTCGATCAGGAATAGTGAGATTTTCTCCGTGCCCTTCGTGGTTCTCTGCGTTCCGTTGTTCCTGGGTTACACTTTCTTCCATGCGCGTTCTGGGCGTGGACTGCGGCACCGAATGCACCGGCTATGGCGTGGTGGAGCTTGCCGCGGATAGCCGCCTGCTCTGCCTGGCCTGTGGCGCCATCCGGCTTTCGCCGCGCGAGGCCCTGGCGGTGCGGCTGGCGAAGATTTTCGACCGGCTGGGCGCGCTTATCGAGGAATACCACCCCGAGCAGGTGGCGATTGAAGATGTGTTTTACGCGGTGAACGTGAAGTCAGCGCTCAAGCTGGGGCAGGTGCGCGGAGTGGCCATGCTGGCGGCTTCAGCGGCTGGGCTGGTGGTCGCGGAGTACGCTCCGCTTTCCATCAAGTCGGCTGTCGTCGGCTATGGCCAGGCTGAGAAACATCAGGTGCAGCACATGGTGGCTCTGCTCTTGAATCTGGAGTCAGTGCCCGAGCCTGCCGATGCCGCCGATGCTCTGGCCATTGCCATCTGCCATCTGCACACCGCCGCCACCCTGCAGCGGCAGAATGCGGTGTAAGTGCTCCTCTGCGCTCTCGGTGACACTCAGCGATCTCGGCGGTTCAAGTGGGCCGCGGCAAGCTTTTGACCGCTGAGCTCGCAAAGAAAGATCGGCGGAGCGCTCAGGCCCCAAGTTTTGGCATAATCTAGTTCTGATGCACCTGCCCCGATCTCCCCGCTTCCACGGCGTGTCGCGTTATGCCGGTTTCCTGTTGATTTTTGCCGCCCGCCTGGCACTTGGGGTGCCCCCGGCCACGGTCAACTTCACGCTCGATTTTCCTCACTCTGAGCCCGAGCACTACGCCATCGCCGTCAACTCCGACTGCCATGCCACCTACGACTCGAATGGGAAACTGAGCCTTCAATCCGATGAGGGCGTGCCCTTTCACCTTGCCTTTATGGTCTCCTCTTCCGCCTGCTCCAAAATCTTCGGCCTGGCCAAGAAGGCCCATTATTTCGAGGGGCAAATTGATTCCAACCGGCCCAACCTGGCCTCCACCGGCGCCAAGACCCTTGCCTACAAAGACGGCCAGACCAGCCACCAGGCCGCTTATAACTACTCCCCCGTGCCGGCGGTGCAGGAACTGACTCAGCTCTTCCAGGGGCTTTCGACGACTCTGGAATTTGGCCGCCGCCTCGACTACTACCGCCATTACCAGAAGCTGGCCCTGAATGACGAACTGAAAGCTCTGGAGCAGGCCTCCCGCGACAACCAGATCTCCGAGCTGCAGGCCATTTCCCCGATTCTTCAGCAGATCGTTAACGATCCGGGCGTGCTGCGGGTGGACCGGGCCCGCGCCCAAAGTCTGCTGGCCGCGGCGGGGGCCTCCGGACCCGGCCACTAGCAGGCCTTCGGCGCCGCCAGAGGCGACAATTTCTTGACAACTGTATTTCCCGTTTTATGTTCTAATGGGCCTACCAAAAGGTCTCCCGAGGGGGTGTGCTATGCCGCTACCGGGAAAGAATGCTCTTCTGGGTTGGGTTGGGGTCGCAGGTTTGCTCTTCGCCATTCCTTCCTTTGCTGAATCTCATGCCCGCATTGTCCGCTTGAGTGACGTCCAGGGCGGCGTGCAGATTGACCGCAACGTCGGCCAGGGCTTCGAAAAAGCGCTGCTCAACCTGCCGGTCACCCAGGGCGCGAAAATCGAAACCAGGTCCGACGGCCGCGCCGAAGTCGAGTTCGAGAATGGCAGCATTCTGCACCTGGCTCCGGGCACAGTAGCCTCGTTCCCCGTGCTTTCGCTGCGCGACTCAGGCGCCAAAGATTCCAGCGTGGAGCTGATGCAGGGCACATCCTATCTCAGCTTCACCGGCCGCAACGGCGACCAATTCACTCTCAGCTTCGGGCCTGAGCATGTCGCCTTTACGCAGGCCGCTCATGTTCGCGTGCAGATGAACCAGAACGTGGCCACGCTCGCCGTGCTCGAGGGCGCCGCGCAGGTGGAAGGCCCCTCAGGCCCGGTGGAGGTGGCAAAGAAGCAGTCGGCCACCTTCAACTTCGCCGGCCAGGGCACATACACGCTGGCGAAAAAAGTCAGCGAGGAGCCTTTCGACGTCTGGGACAAGGAGCAGTTGCAATATCACGACCGCTATTTGAGCAAGAACAATCCCACGCCCTACTCTTACGGTGTAAGCGATCTGAATTACTACGGCAGCTTTACCACCGTGGCGGGCATGGGTAGCTGCTGGCAGCCCTATTTCGCCGGCGCTGGCTGGGACCCGTTCATGAATGGCTCGTGGGTCTGGTATCCCACGGGTTACACCTGGGTCTCGGCCTATCCCTGGGGCTGGATGCCCTATTACTACGGCTCGTGGAATTACCTGTCGAGCGGCGGTGGCTGGTGCTGGTCGCCGGGCAGCAGTTGGGGCGCATGGAATGCAGTTCCGGTCATCGTCAACGCGCCCGGAGGGTTTCGCCCGCTTCGCCCGCCGGTCAATCCCGTGCGCACCGTGGTCACCGTCAATCGCGGCCCGGGGCTTTCCAACCTGGGCAACCGCACCGTGATCGCGCGCGGCTCGGCCGGTTTGGGCATCTCCCGCGGCAGCATCAACAACATGAGCAAGCTCTCGCAGCAGGCCGAGGTGAAGGGTTCGGCGACTACGACTTTGCGGCAGACGCCCATGAACTCCATGGCAAACGGGCCGCGGTCCACGTCCCCTCGCGGCAATTACCCGAGCGGCGCGCGCAGCACCGGAATGTCTTCGCATTCCAATTCGGCTCCGCGAATGCAGAGCGCGCCTTCGCCGGGTATGGGGAGTTCTGCCCCGTCCATGCCGCGTGGCGCGGGCGCCAGCCCCGGAGCCGGCCCTCGCAAATAGGCGCCTGAGATAAAAACGGCCGCAGGCTCACCTGATTTCTCGTGAACTGCGGCCTTCGTTTGTTTGTGAAGTCGAAACGAACTGCCCGCCTACCACACCTTGCAAACCTGGTCCGCCGGCTTCACCATGGGATCGCCCTGCTTGCAGGAGAATGCCTTGCCGAACTCCGGCATGTTGATCACCACCCCGTTGATGCGGTACTGCGCCGGGGAATGCGGGTCCACCATCGCCCGCATTCGTAAATCCTCGGGCCGGTCATTGGCGCAATCCCATTGCGCAAAGCCCACGAAAAAGCGCTGCTCCGGAGTGAGACCGTCTATCGGTTGCAGGTCTTTGCCCTTGGTGGCATTCTTCCACGCGAGAAAAGCGAGGATCTCTCCGCCCAGGTCGGCGACGTTCTCGCCCAGCGTCAGCCGCCCATTCACGTGCACGTCATCCGTGGCTATGTATTGCGAGTACTGGTCAGCCACGCATTTGGTGCGCGCGTCAAATTTCTCGCGGTCGTCCTTGGTCCACCAGTTGCGCAGGTTGCCCTTGGCATCGAACTGGCTGCCTTCGTCGTCAAAGCCGTGGGTGAGTTCGTGGCCAATGGTGCCGCCGGTATCGCCGTAATTGGGCGCGGCATCGGACTTCGGGTCGTACAGCGGCGGCTGCAGCACCGCCGCCGGGAAATTGATGTCATTCATCTGCGGGTCGTAGTACGCGTCCACGGTGGTGGGAGTCATGTCCCATTCGCCGTGGTCCACCGGCTTGCCGATCTTGTTGATGTCGCGGCGGCTTTCGAACCGGTGGGCGCGCTCCACATCGCCGGCAAAATCATCGCGGCTGACCTTCACCGGACCGTAGTCGCGCCACTGGTCGGGATAACCGATCTTGTTGCGGATGCCCGCCAGTTTATCCAGCGCCTGCTTCTTGGTTTCAGGGGACATCCAATCCAGGTTGCGGATGCGCTCCGCCATGGCATCTTCAATCCCCCGCACCATCTCCAGAGTGCTCTGCTTCAGCTCGGGCGAGAACACCGCCGCCACATAGACCTTGCCCAGCGCCTCGCCCAGGTTGGCGTCGGTGTAGCGTACGCAGCGCTCCCAGCGCGGCTGCATCTCCTGCACCCCGCGCAGATACTTGCGGTAAAAATCGAAGTTCTCCTGGGCAAACTTTGTCGAAAGGTAAGGCGAAGAAACATCCACCACGTGGAAGGTCAAATAGGTCCGCCAATCGGCGATCGGCTCGGAGGCGAGCAGCGTGTTCACCTCGTGCATGAACTCCGGCTCGCTCACGTTCAACTCTGAAATGCGCGGATAATGCAGATCGCGGTAATAAATAGTCCAGTCAAATTTGGGCGCCACGTGCTTCAGACCGGCGAGCTTCATCTTGTGCACCAGATTGTGCGGATCGCGCCGCTGCACCCGCGTGAGTGCGGCCTGCGCCAGCGCGGTTTCCATCCGCAGAATGGCGGCGGCCTTCTCGGCGGCGCTCTCAGGCGTGTCGCCAAGCAGCTCGAACACCTTTTGAATGTGTTCGACGTAGCGCTGCCGGGTCTCTTTCGATTTGGCATCGTCCTTGGTGTAGTAATCGCGGTCGGGCAGGCCCAGGCCGCCCTGATCCAGGTCGGCGATCACTGCTTCAGAGTTGTCAGGGTCTTGCGTCGAGTGCGCCGAAAACAGAATCGGGTCTCGGTACAAGTACCTTCCGTAGGTGAGCTGCAAACTCGCCACCAGCGGCGCCAGCTCCTTCACCGATTTCAGTTTGGAAATAGCATTCAAATCAGCTTTGATCGCGTCCAGGCCGCGCGCGTCCACCGTGGCTTCATCCATGCAGGCGGCGTAAAAATCGCCAATCTTCTCGGTCGCGGCGTCGCGCGACTTATTTGGCTGGGCCGCCTGCTCCAGCATTCCGCGCAGGAACATCAGGTTGTCCTGATAAAGCTTGGCATACACCGACCACGAGGTCTGGTCGGGCGGAATCGGGTTGCGTTTTTGCCAGTTGGCGCAGGCGTAGTGGTAAAGGTCCACGCATGGGTTGACGGAAGTATCCATGGCGCTCACGTCGAGGCTGGGGATATAGGGCAGCGCAGAAGAGCCGGCGGGCGGCGCCTCTGCGCTTTGAGCGGCCGCCAGGCTAGAAACCAGCAGCAGAAAAATCAGCAGACGGAGCAAAGACATGCGCATATTCCTCTTGGACGATAACTTCGTGAAAAGGTTATGGCAGGGCATCATCTTACAACTATCCCCGCGTAGCCTACGACCATCTCCCGGTCGCCGGAGACATCTCCCGAAGTAGCGTAGCGGACCAAGTCCACTTGCGAGGCGCCCAGCCGTTTGGCGGCGGTCAGCATTGCCACCGCCGGGCCAAAACCGCACATGCTGATTTTTTCTGTCATTACCACTTCATAGAGCCCTTTGGCATCGAGCGCCAGCATGCGCTCAATTGCTTTCTGGTCTTTTGCCCGCGTGATAGCGTCATTCTCATAGTGATTCATGTCGCTCGAAGCCACCAGCAAAACCGGCCCAGAGTCCGCCAGGGCCTGCGCCAGAGCTTCGCCCAGCGCTTCCAGAATCTCCAGCCGGCCCGTGCCTAGCGCAATGGGCACGAAGGTAAAGCCCGGTCGCCGGGTTTGCAGGAAGGGAATTTCGACTTCGGCGGCGTGCTCGGTGCGGTGGGCCTCGGCGTCTTCGGTGAGCGGCGGGAAGCTCTGCTTCAGCCGGGCCGCCAGCTGGGAATCAATTTCGGCCGCGCCCAGCGGCGTTTGCCAGGCCCCCGCGCTCATGATCGCCAGGGGATGTCCGCGCCCGGTGTGATTGGGGCAAAGCACAATGCAGCACTGCGGAATTTCCAACCGGGCAAAGACCGCTCCGGCCACATGCCCGGAATACATGTATCCGGCGTGCGGCACAACACAGCCAATCGCGGGCGTTATCTTCCCGCTGTGGGGCAGGTAGGACTCCAGCTCCGCCCGCAGCAGCTCCGGATCTTTGGGATAAAAGCGCCCGGCCACAGCCGGAACGCGGGTCACGGTATGCATAGCACACCTCCTTCCGGGAAACAGAAGAGGTGACACCAAGCGCCAGCCGGAAGCAAGCGGCAGAACTCAAGTTTACCGCGAATTCAGTAGTGGGTCAGTTTCGTGCCAGCCAGGCAAAACCGTCTGACCACCAAGGGCACGGAGGCCCGGGTTTGAGGGCCTGGGTTTGAGGGCCCGGGTTTGAAGGCCTGGGTTTGAAGGGCTCGGCTTATGGGCGTTCCTTCGTGTGCCTTCGTGTCCTTCGTGGTGAATGAATTGTCGAACTGACCACTAGCCCGAATTCGCGCTGCCGTTAAGCGCCCGAAGAAGCGCCGCGCTTTTTTCCAGCGAAAGCGCCTCGGCACGGAGCGTTGGCTTCACCCCCGCCTGCTCCATCGCCGCGCGCAGAGCCTTGGCTTCGTATCGCGCCTTCAGATTGTTCCACAGCGTCTTGCGCTTTTGCCCGAACGAGAGCCGCAGAAAGTCCACAAATTCGCGCTCCGGCACTCCCAGGCTCTCCACCCGCGGCGCCATCGTCAGCCGCACCACCGAGGAGTGAACTTGCGGGGGCGGAGAAAAAGCCTCCGGCGGAAGGGTGAACAACTTCTCAACTTGCGCGTAGAGCTGCGCTGTGGCCGAAAGCAATCCATAGTCGCTGCCGCCCGGCTTCGCCGCCAGCCGGTCCGCCACCTCGCGCTGCACCATCAGCACCAGAGTATCGAAATACTTGCGGTGTTCGAACAGGCGCAGCAGCAGCTCAGAAGTGATGTGGTAGGGCAGGTTGCCCACCACCTGGACCGGCTCGGTCACAATCTCCAGCCCTGGACGCGTGCTCCCCGGTTGCGGCCCGAACAGCGTATCGAAGTCAACCGTCAGAATGTCGGCCTCGATAATTTCCACATTGACCGCCATGGCAAACTTCATGCGCAACTGCGCCGCCAGCACCCTATCCAGCTCAATGGCGATCAGGCGGCGGGCGTGCTTTGCCAGCCGCGAGGTCAGCGCCCCGCGCCCCGGCCCGATTTCCAGCGCCGTTTTTCCGGAAAGTTCCCCCAGCGCCTCCACGATGCGTTGCGCCGCGGCCGGGTCGCTCAGAAAGTGCTGCCCCAGTTTGGGCTTGGTTTTGCGCGTGGCGCCAGCGGCCCGGCCTTTTGGCAATTGACCCTCTTTCTGCGCGGCGTTTAAACTGAGCTTTCTTTACGGAATTCGCCGGGGCCGTGCAACCGCCCGGCCGGCTTGCTTATCATAACTTGCGCGCAGGGTTGCGGCTCATCTGTGGAGGAAGTTCGCCATGCACATCGCCTTTGCCGCGTCAGAGTGCGTCCCCTTTTCGAAAACTGGCGGCCTGGCCGATGTGGTGGGCGCCTTGCCCGCCGCTCTGGCCAATCTCGGCCACCAGGTCAGCGTTTACATTCCCCGCTACCGCCAGACCAGGCTCTCGGATGCGCAAACCGTGGTCCGCAGCATTACCGTGCCCTTTGACGACCACTACCGTTTTTGCTCGGTGCTCACCGCCGGCAATCATGGCGGCGTGCGCTTTTATTTTGTGGAATATCCGCCGTTTTTCGACCGCGAAGCGCTCTACGGAACCTCGGCCGGCGACTATCACGATAACGCCGAGCGCTTCGCCTTATTTTGCCGCGCGGTGTTGGAAGCCTCGAAGATTCTTGGTGTGCCCCAGGTCTTCCACTGCCACGACTGGCAGTCGGCCCTCGTGCCCGTTTTATTGCACACGCAATACGCCGAAGACCCGGCCTTTCGCAATGTGGCCACCGTCTTCACCATTCACAACATGGGCTACCAGGGCCTGTTCTCGCCTGACACTCTGCCCTTGCTTACTCTTCCCTGGGACCTGTTCACCATCATCAAGATGGAGTTTTTCGGCCAGGTCAACTTCTTGAAAGGCGCGCTCGTCTATTCCGACTTCGTCACCACGGTCAGCAAAAAATACAGCCAGGAGATTCAGACCGCGGAATTCGGCTTCGGGCTGGAGGGTGTGCTGCGCGACCGCTCCGCCACCGTCGCCGGCATTCTCAACGGGGTGGACTACAACGAGTGGAGTCCTGAGAAAGATAAATTTATCGCAGCCAAGTACTCCGCCAAAGACCTCGGCGGCAAAGCCGAGTGCAAGCGCGATCTCCTGGCGGCATTCGGCCTGGCCAACAGCGATCCCGGCTTGCCGGTCATCGGCATCGTCTCCCGCTTTGCCGCGCAGAAGGGCTTTGACCTCATCGCCCAGATCATGGACCGCCTGGCCCGCGAAGAGATGATCGTGGTGGCTCTCGGCTCCGGCGACAACGTTTATGAGGAAATGTTCCGCCGCCTGAACAAGCAGTTCCCCAACCGGATTGCCGTCAAGGTAGCCTACGACAACGCCCTGGCCCATAAGATTGAAGCGGGCAGCGATATGTTTCTCATGCCTTCCAGGTATGAGCCCTGCGGCCTCAACCAGATCTACAGCCTCCGCTACGGCACCGTTCCCATCGTGCGCGCCACCGGCGGCCTCGATGACACCATCGAGCCCTGGAACCCGCGCACCGGCAAAGGCACGGGTTTCAAGTTTGCCGACTACAGCGGCGAAGCCCTGCTGCTCACCATCAAAGAGGCGCTGCGCGCTTTCCGCGACCAGGCCTCGTGGCAGCAGCTCATGCGCAACGGCATGGGCAAGGATTTTTCCTGGGCCGCCTCCGCCAAGGAATATGCTCGAGTGTACGAGAAGGCGGCGCAAATCCGCGAGGCGCCCCTGGCCGCGGTGTAGCGCGGCAACTCGCCCGGAAGCCGGCACTCCTCTCCGCCAGACTCTGCAAGGAAGCCGTCGCGCTCCGGGAAGTGTGGCCCTCAGCCTCACCTTACCAGTTAACATTCATCAGGCGCCTTAAGCACGCGGGTTGAATCAGCCCATTGCTGCTAAAATCGCGCTGCCTCGGTTTTTCCCCCATGGCGCCGCCGGCCAGAACGATCTTCCATGTAGATATGGATGCCTTCTTCGTCTCGGTGGAAGAACTCTTCGATCCTTCGCTCAAAGGCAAAGCGGTGGTGGTGGGCGGGCAGCGCGATGAGCGCGGCGTAGTCGCCGCCGCTTCCTACGAAGCCCGCAAGTTCGGAGTGCACTCCGCCATGCCCCTGCGCACCGCCGCCAAACTTTGCCCGCAGGCCATCTTTGTCAACGGACACCCGGAGCGCTATCACGAGTGCTCGCAGAAGGTTTATGAAGTGCTGGGATCGTTCTCCCCCCAGGTGGAGATGGCCTCGATTGATGAGGCCTACCTCGATATGACCGGCACTGATCGTCTGCACGGCCCCCCGCTACGCGCCGCCCATGCCCTCCATCAGAAAATGAAAGACAAGACGCAGCTCAACTGCTCCATCGGCATCGGCGCCTCGCGGCTGATCGCCAAAGTCTCATCCGCCAAGGCCAAGCCGAACGGCGTGCTTTGGGTGGTGGCCGGGCAGGAGGTGAAGTTTCTCGCCCCGCTCGATGTGCGCGATATTCCCGGCGTCGGCAAAGTTACTGAGCAGAATCTGCACGCTCTGGGCATTCGCCAGGTTGGCGATCTCGCCCGCTTCGACGAAGCTTTTCTTGAAGAGCGCTTCGGCAAGTGGGGATTGGCCCTCGCCGGCAAATCCCGCGGCGAAGACGCCGGCGGATGGTTCGACAGCGAGGTGGGCGCCGATACCGCCGCCAAATCCATCAGCCATGAGCACACCTTCAACCATGACACCGCCAGCCCTGAGCAGCTCGAAGCCACGCTCATGCGGCTCTCTGAAATGGTGGGCCGCCGCCTGCGCGAAGCAACGCTCTACGCCCGCACAATCCAGCTCAAGCTGCGCTACAAAGACTTCACTACCATCACACGCGCCCACACGCTCGCCGCGCCCACGCAGCTCGATACCGAAATCTTCGAGCAGATTCGGGCCTTGTTCCGCAAAAATTGGCGAAAGGGTTCAGAGGTGCGCCTGTTGGGGGTGCACGCTTCGTCGTTCACCGAGCAGGCCGAACAGAGCGATTTACTGGAAGACGCCCGCCGCCGGCGCTGGCAGCAGGCGCTTTCGGCCGCCGACAAGCTGCGCGACAAATTCGGAGAATCGAGCGTGACCCTCGCGAGCGGAATGAAAGGCGGCTTCCGCGAGCGTACCCACGAAAATCCCGCCAGCCTGCCGGGAAAGGGAAAGCCCTAGCCCCATCGCCCGCCGCGCGTGCGAGTGCGTGCTCACTCATGGCAGAGCGCGGCCAACTCTCCACCGCACCGCACCGCGGCCCAGCGCGATGATTTACTGGTTTACCTACTTTTTCTGCCGCCTGTCGCCTTTCCCTCGCCCTTTGCGATATGCCTAGTAGAAGCCTTTCTGAATCAGCCCAGCGTTGCGCTTTCCGAATGCGGCTTCTGCCACCGACAAAGTCGGCGCGCAAACTCAAGCGAAGGAGACTAGGCCAATGAAAAGAACGCTTTTCACGCTGGTGGGGGTTCTTATCCTGCTCTCAGCTGGGTCCGCATGGGGCCAAACTCGGAGCTTCCAGGCCAACGTTCCATTTCCGTTTAGCGTCGGGCAGCAGACCTTCCCGGCTGGACACTACCAGTTCCAGAGCCTTCTGGGAAAACCCGGGCGGCACACAGAATTGGGAATGATCGCCATCCGCGATCTCGACGGCCGACACCTGTACAAGGTCGTGCTTACCCGCCTGGTGCACGCCGCGGAAGCGCCGTCGAAATCAAAGCTGGTCTTCGGCACTACCGGCGGACTCTGTGATCTCTCGCACGTGTGGATCGCTGGAGAGTCTCTTCAGCGAATGCCAGGGGTCCCCCCGAGCATGGATGAAGCCGTGGCCGGAGCCGCCACCGAGGTGATGTTGGCTGATTTGCGTTAGGACTCGCCAGGCCGGGACCCTGGATGAGTAAAGCACAGAATTGCAAGCGGTGGCCCCAGGCGGCCACCCTGTGCTTTTTCTAGTGAGATGATTTGCTGCTCCCGGGAGCACCCGGTTTGCCTCGGAACGGCGCCCGCAGAAACAACGAGTAGAGGACGCGCTTCGCGTAAGTACCCGCCGGAGTTAGTTCTTGTAGCCGGAGGTTTCGTCTTCCCGCTTGTATTCCTGATATCCCCGCGCCGTAAGCCTCACCACACCACGGACCTGCTCCTCCACGTAGCCCTCATTGCGCAGTTCGGCCATCGCCAGGCGCGCGCTGGAGCTGTCCACGGTCTGCTTGGGCAAGGTCACAAACCGGCTGGGGTCTTCTTCGTAGCACTTGGCCAGAGTCGCCAGAAGTTCGATAGGGATCAGTTCCGTATGCATGTGCCGCTCGCTTTTCTGGGGATGGATTGATGCTAGGCCCGCCCGTCCGGCGGCGGAATGGCCCACGGGTGCCAAAGGGCTACCACCTTGGTCATGTAAAACATGGCACCGCGAAATCGGCCGAATGGACGCCGGCCTGCTGTCCAAACGGACAGGGGACAGTCCGTTCCCTGCCTAACTGGCTGCAAACATGAACCTTGCCCGAGGCTTGACTCGGCTGCGGCAGGGGGCGAAAATTTCAATCCAGCGTCGGAGCCGGCGGCGCCCTCGGCTGGTTTTCCGCTGTCTCCGCCTCGCTCCGCCAAACTCCCCCATCAAAATGACGATTCCACCACAGGGATAGGTCAGACAGGGATAGATCACGAATGGATCCGTTCAGCTCTTCGCCCCGGCCCCAGGTTCCCGACGTAATGATCAGCTATTCCAGCCATGACCGCGAGCGGGTCATGCAGATCGTGCAGCGCTTGCGGGCCGCCGGGGTCTCGGCCTGGATTGATTTCGGCGGCATTGACGGGGCGCAGCGCTGGGGCGAAGAAATCGTCAATGCCATCGAGGCCTGCAAGACCGTCATTCTGATGATCTCCAAAACCTCCATGCAGTCGGAGAACATCGCCAAGGAAGTCGCTCTGGCCTGGGAGGGCGGCAAGCACTTTCTGCCGCTCTGTCTGGAAGACGCCAGGATTCCCAAGAGCATGCAGTATCAGCTTGCCGGCATTCAGCACATCAAGCTCTACGAGGGCGATCCCGAGGCCAAGTTCGTCGCTGTGCTGCGCGCTCTGGTGCGCCTGGGGGTGCGCGTCTCGCCTTATCACCTGGCCCTGGTGAGCGCTGACCTGCGCGACCGCGAGCAGGCCTTCGAATGGCTGAACCATGCCTGTGAACAGCGCTCGGCCGGTCTCGCCCACCTGAAGACCGAGCCCCGCTTCCAGCTGCTGCATGGCGACCCCAGGTTTAACGCCTTGATCGCCCGTGTAGAAACGCTCACCCTCGAGCCGGAAGAGCGCGCCGGCGAGGTGCCGGCCGTGCTGCCGCAACCGCTCGCGGTCAGCCGCCCCGCGCCCACGGGCCCGGTGCCGCTATGGAAGAAGATTCTCTGGCCCGATATTTTCTCCGATCGCGATGCCCGCCAGGCCGCCTCGCAAGGCGTGTGGGCCTGCGCCTTCGTTGTCGCGGCAACGTTCCTGGCCTCGATTCTCACTTCCACTCCCGGCGGCGCCTCCGTGCTCGGCCTGGGCTGGAATAGCCCCATTGTCGTCGCCGTAATCTTCGCGCCTATCGCCTTCGGCATTCAAAAAATGGGACGCCCCGCGGCCATCATCGGTCTGGTTCTCTGTTCCTTCGCCGCCCTGGGGAATCTGAATGCCCTTCAGGCGGCGGGCCGCACCGTGGACACTTACGAAAATGCAGCGCGCCAGTATCCCGGTTATCAGAATCCATACCTGGCGCAAGCGCAATCCCAGTACTACTACAGCTGGTTTTCGCTTCTGATTTCCCTGGCCTGCGTGGGAGCGTTCACCAATTCCACGCGCGGCACTTTCGCTTATCGCAGAATGGTGCAGGGCCGCGAGGCCGCCGACAAGCAAGACGCGATCAATCGCCAGGATTGGGCGGCCATCAAGGCCACAATCTCCGGCCTTCTGGGCAAAGGCCGCAAGGCGGCTCAGGCCCGGCTGGCGGCACGGCAATCAGGGGCGCCGGCGATGACTCCACCCCTGGCCGCCCCGCGCCATACTCCGGTAGCAGCGCCGCCCGCTCCCATGCCGAGAGCGGTGGCGCCGCCTATTGAAGTGCAGCCGGCGATACCTGCGGCGGCGACGCCTCCTCAAGCCCCGGCCGCAGTGGCGCCCCCGCGGTCGGCTCCGCCTGCAGCTCCGAGTTTCGCAACCCTCATCGGAGCAGGGAAGTCTTTCGACTGGCAGCGCACCGGGCTTTTCGCCGCGGCCAACCTCGCCGCCGGCCTGGCATTTGTTTTGTGGACCAGCCTGACCGGCTCCGCTTCCGTCACCGCCGGATATTGGCTCTACGAAATTGTCTTTGGTTGCCTGCTGGCGCTGGCCGCGGCGCTCGCGCTGCGCCTGGTGAGGAATCTCTGGGCGGCGCTGGCTGTGGCGGCGGCCGCGGTTACTCTGCTCTCTCTGCCATTTGTTGCCCTGCTGCCCACTTTTGCCTGGGGAGATCTGGTTTACCGCGAGCAATTTCAGCAATTCCTGCTGCTGCCCTTCATCAGCACTTTTGTGTTTCTCGCCGCGCTCGTTCTGCTGGTTCCCCGTCTGCAGCCTCTCATGCTCGCTCTCTGGCTGGCCGCGATGGCCGGCGAGATTATCACTTCCCTGGTCGAAGCTACTTTGCGCGGCCTGGGGGGCCGCCAGCTTCCCGATCAGGTATTGGCCAGTTCCTCGCTGATCTCCACTCTGCTGCGCAGCGTGGTCTTTGCCCTGGTTTTTTGGGCGGGACTGCAGCGTGCCCGCAGAAAGTCCGCCGCCGCTCCCCTCACAGCCGCATAGCAAGAAAATTCCTACATCCCTCCGCAACTGCCCATCCGGCTGGCGGAAACCGGAATTCCATACTGATTGGAGCCGCTCAGGCTGCGGAAGTCGGCCGAGACCACCACCGTGTCCACCGGTTTCGGCCAGGTCAGCGCATAGGAGGTCGGCGAATTCGCCCGCCACCGCCCGGCAAAATTCGCCACACTGAAATAGCCATCCGGGCGCACCACCACAATCGCCCCATTCGGCCAGCGCCAGTTGCCCGAGATTCCCGGGCCGAATGACAGCCGCAGCGCTGAGGTCGAAAATCCGTATTGGTTCCCCCCGGTGAGGGTGCGCCCATCGGGGGAAAGCGTCAGCGTGTCCACTGCCTCCGGCCAGGTGAAGTGATAAACCCGGCGGGCCGCATCCCCCACCCGCCAGCGAGCGGTGAAGGGCCCGGCCTGCATGGTGCCTCCGGGCGAGATCACCACGGTCGCGTTGTTGTACCAATGCCAGCAGCCGGTGATGGGATCGGCAGCGGCGCTGGGCGCGGGCGCATTCGGTATGGCCGGAGCCGGCCCGTTCACCATCGGCGCCGGCTGCTCGCCCGGCGCCGGCGGCCTGCTCCAGAAATATCCCGCTACAAGGACGGCCACCACCGCAGCCGAGGCCGCCAGCATCCATTTCGGCGGGCCTTTTTTAGGCGCGCCGCCGGCAGGCGGGGCGGGCACTGCTGGCGCCACCCGCGCCGGTTCCGCTTTCGCCGGAGTAACCCCCTGGAGAATCGCCAGGACCGTATTGGCCAGGCTTTCCAGGTGCTGCTCCAGCGGTGGCGTGATCGCGTCCAGCCAGTGCACCGAGCTGATGAAGTAATCCAGCGACTTCGCCGGCGTCACATTCTCCACCCGCAAAGGAATCACCGATACTCCGCGGCTCACCGCCCGCTCGATTTCCTTCGGAATATGCGCCGAGGCGTTGGCATTGGCGGAGAGCACCAGCACCATCACCCGGCAGTTCTGAATGGCGTCAATCAACTCCTCGGCGTAAGGCTGGCCGGGTTGAACGTCGCGCGGCGCGATCCAGCAGCGGATGCCTCGCGCCTCCAGCCGCGCGCACACTGCGTCGGCTATGGTTTTGTCCTTCGAGGAGTGGCTGATGAAAACATCGTGCGCCATGAAACGCCCTTCTCCGGCGGCGCGGCTCCTGATATCCGCCGCGCCTGGGGCCGGATTCTACCATCGCAGTCAGGCAGGCGCCTGATCGCCCTGCCTCTGCTCGCCACCGTTCATCCGGCAGCAGATCGGCGAATTAAGCCGGCTTTACCACATCACCCCCTCCGCCAATTGACCGGGCGCCAGGAAAGCAGTGCGCGGGCCAGGTTAGAGTCCAAAAGCTCAATCTGGAGTCTAAGAATCCGGGGGCGAAGGCCGCGGCAGAACTGGAACAGGCGGGCGGCGCCTCGCGTATCATCAAGTGTAGAGTTCCATGCGCCTGATTCTCGACATCTTTGCCCAGACCCTGCAAACCCTTTGGGCGCACAAGCTGCGCTCTTTTCTCACCATGTTTGGCATCGCCTGGGGGGTGGGGTCGCTGCTGCTTCTGGTCGGCCTGGGCGAGGGCTTCCGCTCGGGTAACCGCAAGCAGTTCAACGAGCTGGGCGAGAATGTCATGTTCATCTGGGGTGGCCGCGCCCCGGTCATGAATGGCAGCTTCACCGGCCTGCATTACTACTACCTGACCGACCAGGACTACCACGACGTGGCCACCCAGTGCCCTGACGTGGAGGCGGTCACCCCCGATATTCGCCGCAACGACATTCGCGCGGTCAGCGACTTTTACCAGAGCTCGGGGCCGATTTTCGGCGTGCTGCCCGATTTCGCGCAAATCCGCTCCGTCTCGCTGGCCAGCGGCCGCTGGCTTAACCAGATGGATATTTCGCAGGTCCGGCGGGTGATCGTGCTGGGTGATGAAGCCCGCCGCATGCTCTTTCCCGGCCGCCCCTTCCTGGGCAGCACCATTCTGCTCAACGGAGTTCGTTACCAGGTGATTGGCTCGCTCGAGCGCACCGGCCATGGCGACAATACCAACCAGAACCTCTCGAGCTATGTTCCCTTCACCACCATGCGCGAAGATTTCCCCATGCTCAACGCGGGGGAGCAGCGCGATACCATCAGCCTGCTGAACTATCGCCCGCGTTCCCGTGCGCTGCATGATGCCGCCAAGCTCGAAGTCCACAAGATCATCGCCCGCAATCACGGCGGCTTCGATTACAGCAATCCTGATGCCTTCGACGAATGGGATACCGTGCTCACTTCAGATTCGGTGGGAAAGATCTTCGACGCCATGAACGTCTTTCTGGGCAGCGTGGGCATCGTCACCCTGGCCCTGGGCGCGATCGGGGTGATCAATATCATGCTGGTGGCGGTGGCCGACCGCACCCGCGAGATCGGCCTGCGCAAAGCGCTGGGCGCCACCAATGCCAGCATCATGTTTCAGTTTTTCATTGAAGGCGCGTTTCTCACCTTGCTCAGCGGCGGGCTGGGCATGGCCGGGGCCGCGGGCTTGATGGGGCTGCTTTCTCTTCTGCCCTCGCCGCCGGGATGGGATACGCCCCGCCTGGTGCCCTGGACCGCCCTCACCGCCGTCGCTTCGCTGGCATTTTCCGGAGTGGTGGCGGGGCTTTATCCGGCGCGCAAAGCGGCTTTGCTGCAGCCGGTGGAAGCCCTGCGGCGGGAGTAGACGCAACGGAGCAGATTCAATTATGAAGCGCGATCTTCTGGAACAAGCCTTCGACGCCATGCGCCACGACCTGCGCAAGACCCTGCTTACCATGCTGGGCATGGCCTGGGGCATTGCCACCGTGGTTCTGCTGCTTGCCTATGGAGACGGTTTCGGCAACGCCATCCGGCATATTTTTGAAAGCTACGGCGCCACCGCGGTGGGCATTTTCCCGGGAACCACTTCGCAGCAGGCAGGCGGCAACAAGGCGGGTGTGGATATCCGCTTTACCCAGCAGGACGTGGACGTGCTCCGCAATCGCATTCCCCTGGCCCGCTACGTCTGCCGCCAGAGCTTCCTGACCGCCACGGTGGTCAACAGCCCGCGCTCTTTTTCTCTCGATATCTACGGCGACGATCCCGGCCTGCAGCAGATCTGGAACCTGAAGCTCGCTTCCGGCCGCTTTCTCGACGAGCACGACGATGCGAGCCACAGCCTGGTTGGGGTGCTGGGCGCCGAGGCCAAAGACCAGCTTTTTTCCGGCATGGACGCGGTGGGCCAGAACATCCGCATCAACGGCGTCACCTTCAAAGTCGTGGGCGTGGTGCAGCCCCGCATGCAGGAGGCCGGCGACAATACCAACCGCGTGATCTATATCCCCTACAGCTCCATGGACGTGCTGCAAAGCACGCACTACATCGGCGGCATCTGGATGGACTCCCTGGGCCTGGACCATGACAAACTGACCACAGATATTCGCGCCGCGGTGGCTTCGGTGCACAACTTCAAGCCGGATGATCTGCGGGCCATCCACGTCTTCGACGTGCAGAAACAGCTTTCGCAGTTTGGAATCATCATCATGGGATTGAAGATCCTGCTGGGCTTCATTGGCACGGTCACGCTGGGCATTGGCGGCGTGGGCCTGATGAACATCATGCTGGTCTCAGTGACCCAGCGCACTCGCGAGATCGGCGTAGAAAAAGCCCTCGGCGCGCGCAAGCGCGACATTCTGTTTCAGTTCCTGGCGGAAGCTCTGGTCATCACTGCCATTGGAGGCGTGCTGGGGGTTCTGCTCTCATACGTGGTCGCGGTGTCGGTGGGCCGGCTCACGCTTTATTCCGCCGTGGCGCAGAATGCTGCGGCCGGGGATATCCAGCTGATCGTTGCCCCCAAGATTCTGCTGGTGGCCACGCTGATTCTCGGTTTTGTGGGTATCGTCAGCGGCATGTTTCCGGCGGTGCGGGCGGCCAACCTCGATCCGATTGAGGCGTTGCGCTACGAGTAGGGTCGGCCTTCCTCTGTGTCCTCTGGGGGGAACCCGGGTGGCTGGGTCATTCCCATTTTGGGAATTTCGTGGCGCCTGGCCGCGGCTGCCAATCGGCGGGCAGGCCGGTTT
>DATIYF010000048.1:0-2904 GCA_035517775.1 Terriglobales bacterium | reverse complement strand
ACGACACTACCCTGGGCTACTGTGGTCCCTACGCCGGCTACTTCAGCGGCGAAGGCTGGGACCCCTGCACCGGAGTGGGCAGCCCGAACGGAAAGTCCGGCAAGTAAGCCGCTTCTGTTCTTTCACGATTCCAATGGCCCTCGGAGAAATTCGAGGGTCTTTTTTCTTGGGCGGGGCGGGATGACGGTGTCTAATCTCCGCGATGTTAGAGTGATCCGCGTCAAGCGCCGAACTTCCTTGGCGGAAGTTTGACGAGCGCAACTCGTGCCCTTACCGAGTAGGGGCGTAGTATCCGGGCTTGGCGCGCACCAAAAGCGGTGGAATCCCTCTGGGCAAAGTCAGCTTGATGCGAATGTGGTGCCACTTCCCGTCCTTGGGCGTCTCCTGGGGCCGATACGCCAGAACGTATTGGCGGCGCAGCTCATCGGAAACTCTCTCCGCCAGCGCCGGCAGAACGTTGGGGCTTTCCACCGCGTAGCTGCTTCCTCCGGTTACGTCGGCGATGTCCTCCAGCAACTCCGGGCCGAGAATCTCCTCCCGCGTTGGCGCGTTGCGATCAAATAAGGCGACGGAGTAGATCGCGACGCCGGCTTCCCTGGCCATGGATTTCACTTCACCCTCCGTGTAGCGACTGTGATTATCACCACCGTCGGAGATGATGAACAGCGCCCGCCTGTCGTATCTGGCCAGGCGCATATGAGACAGTCCCAGGTACACCGCGTCGAGCAAGGCGGTCGATCCCTTGGGAACAACCGTCAACAGCTTGGCCTGAATGTCGTCGGTACGCGTGGTGAAGTCCTGAAGCAGTTCGGCCTGGTTGGCAAAGGTGATCAGGAAGAACTCGTCCTGCGGATTCGCCAACCGGCAGAAATCGAGCATCGCCTCGGTAGCGCGCTCCATCTTGCTCGACATGCTGCTACTGACATCCAGCACAATCCCCAAAGAAACCGCAGTATCTTCATCGGAGAAGCGGGCGATCTGCTGGCGCTTCTTTCCTTCGAAGAGCTGGAAATTGTCTTTGGCGAGGCCGATGATTGGGTGGTCGCGGGTGTCGGTAATCGTTACTGGCACCAATACCAGCTCAACAGTCTTCTTTATCACCGCCCCAGCTGATCTCAGGAGAGGGCCTGCGGACGGACTCGGACCGGAAACGCTTTTGAGGTCTGATCTGGGCATAATGTGAACTTCGTCCAGGCCGCTTTGAGCCTGGGCTGGGAGAAGCGCAAAGAAAAGCAATGCAACCGCCGGCAGGAGCGGAACTGGAGAAAAATCTGGGTTGGCCTTCATTATGAAGGCCAGAATCGGCGCGAGCAGGTATTTCTTTAGTGGAAATCAGCAGGGTCGACTATTCCGGCGTGCGAGGATGCCACCATAGGGTCATGGCCTGAGGCATATGGTCTGGACCGCATATGGTCTGGATCGCACAGAGATGTTCTCCCGGGAAGGCGGAAAGTCTCCCAGGGACGGCTTGCTTAGCCTTTGGTGCTGAAGGCGAGGCCCAGGAGAGTTTTCTGCTCTACCTCGTGGGCTTTGCTCGAGCCGGTCGCCGGAGTGGCGCTGGCGGAGCGCTTTACGCTGAGCACTCCTCGTTTCCCGGCGATTCTGCGCAGCCGCGGCAGAACATAGAAAAGGGCGCCCATGTTGGCCGGCTCTTCCTGCACCCACACGATGTCGCGGGTTTGGGAGTGGCGTTCAAATTCGACTGCCAGTTCGGCTTCAGGAAATGGGTAGAGCTGCTCCAGAAAGACGATGGCGGTCGATGTGTCCTTGCGCTTCTTGCGCTCGACGCGCAACTCGTGGCCGATCTTGCCGGTGCACAGCAGAATTCTTTCCGCGGCGCTGACTTCCTGGTCGGGCAGCACGTTGAGAAAGTGCTGATGCGTTAGATCTTCAATCGGCGAAGAAGCGTCCGGATGGCGCAGCATGCTCTTGGGTGTGAACACGACCAGCGGCTTGCGCCAATGGCGCAAACCCTGCCGCCGAAGCAGATGGAAATATTGCGCCGCATTCGATGGCTGGCAAATCTGGAAGTTATCACGGGCGGCGAGCTGCAGGAAGCGCTCTACCCGCGCGCTGGAATGCTCCGGGCCCTGGCCCTCGTAACCATGCGGCAGCAGCAGGACAAGGCCTGACAGCAGGCCCCACTTATCTTCGCCGGCGCTGATGAATTGGTCGATCACCGCTTGGGCCACGTTGGCGAAATCGCCGAATTGCGCTTCCCACAGCACCAGGGCTTCGGGATAGTCGCGGCTATAGCCATACTCGAAACCCAGCACTCCAGCTTCCGACAAACTGGAGTTGTAAATCTCGCAGCGCGCCTGGCCCTCGGCTACGTGTTGCAGCGGCATGAACTCGTGTTCATTCTCGGTATCGATCAACACCGAGTGCCGCTGGTTGAATGTGCCCCGCCGCGAATCCTGGCCGCTCAGCCGCACCGGAACGCCCGCCTTCACCAGGCTGCCGAAGGCCAGCGCTTCCGCCATGCCGTAGTCAAGCGGGCGCTTGCCTTGCCCCATTTCCGCCCGCTGTTCCAGCAGCTTCTTGACTTTGGGATGAATATGAAAATCCGCGGGGTAAGAAGTAAGTTTGCCGGTGACTTCGAGCAGTTCGTCGCGGGAAATCCCGGTTTCCACCTCGTATTGCGCTTTGTACCGCCCGCCTTTGAATGTATCCCAATAGCCCGGCAACTGGCGCAGCAATGGCTTCTTCCGAACCGACTTCGCCTTGGTCTGCGCGGCTTCGAATTCCGCGCGAACTACTTCGGCGCGAGCGTGCGCCTCCGCGATTCCGGTGTCTTCGGCGTAAATCTCCCACAGCGGCGGATGGTCCTTGATCGCCCTATAGAGCAGCGGCTGGGTGATGGTGGGATCGTCCACCTCACTGTGGCCGTGACGGCGGTAGCCG
>DATIYF010000047.1:0-27642 GCA_035517775.1 Terriglobales bacterium | reverse complement strand
GTGACGACGCCGAGAATGAGCAATGGCTTGACGGCGCGGTCCAGCAGGCCGACGAATTCATCATCCACGGTAGAGACGGTTCGCTTGGCCCACTGGCTGAGCTGGTAGAAGACGATCTTGCGCAGGATCCACGCTGCGACGATCAACCCCAGAATTTCCAGCACGTAGTACAGCTCGGGATAGCGGCCCAGGAACTGAGTCAGCGCACTCCACATACGTATTCGGTGGTCTCCTTTTCAGGTGGATGGGTTTTGGTGGGCTGCGCCGCCTTCAGTTCTGGCAACTCATCGCGGGAATGGCCCCCACCAGCGCTTACCCAGGTCGGTAAGATCTTCGGCGCGATTTATCAGGCCCCGCTGGAAAGGGCGTGAAACCGAGGCGGGCGCAGCCGCCACCAGCGCCACACCGGGCACATCCCGAGGCAGCGCGGTCCTGGGCATTTCGTCAGTCTCCCCGCCTCCGCCGGCAACTGCCGGGGTGCCGTTCTTCTGCGAGGTCACGGTCTCGAGGAAGGAACGCGCCCAGCAATACACGTCGTTCCGGCGCACGATCTCGCGCAACCGCGACATGCGCCGGTGCTTTTCTTCCTGGTCCATCTGGCTGGCGTGGTAGATGGCCTGGGCGACGCCGACGAAATCATAGGGATTCACCAGGATCGCGCCCGGGCGCAACTCCTGGGCCGCGCCGGCAAATTCGCTGACCACCAGGACGCCGCGTTCATCGAGCTGCGAGGCGCAGAATTCCTTGGCCACCAGGTTCATGCCATCTTTCAAAGGTGTGATCAGGGCGATGTCGGCGGCGCGGTAGTGGGCTACCAGTTCGTCGCGGCGCAGGCTGCGGTGCATGTAATGAATGGGAACCCAGCCCGTCTGGGTAAACTCGCCGTTGATCTGGCTGACCAGGCGCTCGATCTCCAGGCGAAGCTCCCTGTACTTGGGAATATCGGAGCGGCTCGGCACGACGACCTGCACCAGGGTGATCTGGCGGCGAAGCTCGGGAAAACGGCGCAGCAGCACCCGAAACGCCTCCAGGCGCTCGGGAATGCCCTTGGTGTAATCCAGGCGGTCCACGCCCAGGACGACAATCTTTTCTCCCAGGTCTTTGCGGATGGCTGCGGAGCGATAGGCGACTCCCGGCTTGGCGGCGATCCCGGAGAAAGTTTCGAAGTCAATGCTGATGGGAAACGCGCCAACCAGAGTGCGCCGGGCGCGAAACTGGACCGTGGGATAGGGCGAGGTGGGCTCGATGCGGGCGCCGGGCAGCAGGCGGCGCAGGCAATTGAGGAAGTTGTCGCGGTCGCGCTCAGTCTGGAAGCCGGTGACGTCATACTCCAGCAAGGCTTGCAGGATTGACTCACGCCAGGGAAGCTTCTCGAAAATATCCGGCGAAGGAAACGGGATGTGCTGGAAGAAACCGACACACGCCCGCGAACCCATTTCGCGCAGATAGCGCGCCACCAGCATCAGGTGGTAGTCGTGCACCCAGATGCAATCGTCCTGCTCCGCCGTCTCACAGATGGCGGCGGCGAATTTCCGGTTCACCTGCTCGTAGGTCTCCCAGTATTCGGGATCGAAATTGCACTGCGACTGCAGGTCGTGAAACAGCGGCCAGACGATCTCATTGGCAAAGCCGGCGTAGAACTTGGCGATCTCGTCGGGAGAAAGCATCACCGCCTGCAGTTGCTGCGGCCGGTCCTTCCAGGCGTCGGCAAGCAAAGTCTGCACCTGGCGGCCGTGGGCCTCTCCCGGCCAGCCGATCCAGACGCCGGGCTGGTCGCCCCAAAGCGTATCGAGAGCGGTGGCCAGGCCGCCCGAGCTGTGAACCGCGCGCAGAGCGCCGCTATACTTCCGAATCTGCACCGGAAGACGATTGGAGACGTTGATCAGCCGTCCTTTGGTCAAAATCATGCGTCACCTCGCGAGGAGCGGAGCCAATCCTGCAGAAACTGAATCAGCTCGTGGGGTGGTTGCAGCCAGATTTCCGCGGCCGTGGCGCGGGCCTCGGGCCGCACCAGGACCGCGAGACCGTGGCCGCGCAGCGCCTGGAAGGCATCTTCGTCGGTATTGTCGTCGCCAAGATAAGCGACCGCGGCATCCGGGGCGGCTGTAGCCAGAACGGCCCGCACCGCCGCGCCTTTATTGAAGCCCGGGGCGCGCAGCTCGAGGCCGCCATCGAATTCGAGCAGGCTGAGTTGGTGGCGGATGAGCAGCGGCATCCATACCTGCAGCACCTGCTCTTTCAGGTCGGCGGCATTTCCCGGAGTCAGGCCTCTCCAGTGCAGGGCAACGCCGCCGGGCTTAACTTCTACCTGCGAGTCGAAGCCCCGGCCGCGCAGATAGGCTGCCGCTGAGTCCAGGCCTTCCCGGTAGCCTGCCAAGGCAGGGGACAGGCTGTACGTTCCATCGGGCATGAGATGCTCTGCGCCGTGGCTGCCCCAGATTTCCGGGTGCGGATCAAGACCGCATAACTGCGCTAATTCCCGCGCGGCCCGCCCGGTCACCAGCACA
The DNA here is from genome assembly GCA_035517775.1 of Terriglobales bacterium. Taxonomy (GTDB): domain Bacteria; phylum Acidobacteriota; class Terriglobia; order Terriglobales; family Acidobacteriaceae; genus DATIYF01. Next base: position 25,135 of record DATIYF010000047.1, on the reverse strand, counting down.
ATTCGAGTTCCGGCGGCCATGATTTCCCGCAGAAGCCCGGGAATCTCAGCATAAGGCTTTGCCTGGGCTCGATCGGCGGTAAAGGGAGACAAGGTGCCGTCGTAATCGAGCAGAAGAATGCGTTCGCCGGCCGTCCGGAGACGATCCAGAAAGGAGCTATAGGGGGCTTGAATTTCAAGCGCCTTCATTCCACCTCCGAATTGGCAATATCGAGCGAAACTTAGATGCGGTTGAACGCGACCGCGAAGTGGCGGAATGAGTCCAACCCAGGACCGACGCGCAGAACGGGGTGCTCTCTCAGCAGAGGAGCACAGATTTAGAACGCAATGGGCTGGAAAGTGGCGCGAGCGAAGCCGAGGCCCCAATGGCGAAGCCGTGAACCGGCGTACGCAAAAAACTCAGCAGAACGCGATGGGCCGCCAGGGCGATGGAGAGAAAAAAGAGCATCGCCGCCTGCTGTGCACGCAGAGCCGTGCCCGGCAGGGCAGCCAGGGGAGAAACAAACACCACCACCACTGCGAGCAGTAACAAAAGCGTCACAATGAGATGGAACCTGTAACTCACTCAAAATATTATAACATATCGTCTTCTGCAGGCCAACGGAAATACATCGGCCAAGGCTTACAGGCGACTAAGTCCAGCGAAACCAGCGTACCGCCAGCACGAACGAAACCCCTCCCCACAAAATCATGATCAGGATTCGCCCAGCCTGCGCCTGCAGCGGTTCGCCTTGCAGGATGGTCGCCCGCAATGCGTCATTCAGCGCCGTCAGCGGCAGGGCTTTGATGAAAGGCTGGGTGATGGCCGGAAAGCGGGCGTAAGAAAAAAACACGCCGGAGAAAATCCACATCGGCATCATCACCACGTTGATGAGCCCGCTGACGCTTTCGATTTTCTGCGCCCGGCTGGCGGTGAGCAAGCCGACACCGGCGAAGGCGAGCGCGCCTATCGCCCCAATCAGCAGAATGGTAATTACCGACCCCAGCACCCGCATATGAAAAATGAGCACGCCGAAGCCCAGCAGCAGCCCGACCTCCAGAAACATGAGCAGCAGGCGGCTGCTGGCCAGGGCCAGCAGGAAGTCGCTGCGGCGCATGGGAGTGGCCACGAAGCGCTTGAGCAGCTTGCGCTGCCGCATATCCACCAGGGCGAAGCCGATCCCCCACATGGCGGCGTTCATCACATTCATGCCCAGCAGACCGGGAATAAGAAAGTCTATATAGCGCGAGCCGGGTTCGCTCGAAACGCTGGCCGAAGTCCGCAGCGGGTCCTTGCGCCCTGCGGCGGTTTGCAGGGCATCATCCACTTCGGCACGGGAAAGAACACTCTCAGGCCGCGCCGGGTCATAGCGATAGCTGTAGCTCTGCTCCCCGTTTGGCTCGACCACCAGATCATATTTTCCCATGCGAAAGCCCTGATAGGCTTCCGCTTGACTGAGCACCTGGGCGCGGATGGAAGTATGCTGCGGCGAGTGCTGGAGGAGCGAGAGGGTGTGCCCCGCGCCCGGGCCGGCGACGATGGCGATGGAAGTAACGTCTGCCGGCTTGTCGCGGAAGGCGATGCCCAGCCCCAGGGCCAGCAGAATAGGAAAGACGAACACCCAGAATACAACCTCAGGCTCGCGGCGCAGTTCTTTCATGCGCGCGCCGAGCAGATGCAGGAAGCCCGACCACCGGCCGCGGGGCGGCGGAGTGATCTCCGGCCTTAGCTCAGCCTGCGGAATTGGTTCGGCAATGGCCATGGTCGCGGGGTAACGGAGCCTCCATTATTTCATGCGTAAACGCTGCCGGGCAGCGAACACAACTCTTTCCCATCCTAATGACTCGTTTTCTGCCCGCAGTGGCCGTCCTAATATCTGGTTCTCAGCTTGCAGTTCCCAGTTCTCAGTCTTCGCGCAAATGGCGGCCGGTGAGGCGCACGAACACATCTTCCAGGCTGGCCTGGCGCGTAGTCAGGTGTAACAGTTGCGAACCCTGGTCGCGCACGGCATCGAGCAGGGCGGGAATAGTCAAATGCGGCTCCCGCACATTGAGGCAGACCAGGCCATCCTCGTGGCGAACCGACTCAACGCCGGGCAGGGCGCGCCAGGCATCCAGCGAATCGCCGTTGGCGACACTGGCCTCGAATTCCACCACATGGTGACCGCCCAGCCGGTCAATCAGTTCGGCGGGCGAGCCTTCCGCGATCACCTGGCCGTGGTCCACGATCGCCAGCCGATTGCACAGGCGTTCGGCTTCATCCATGTAGTGCGTCGTCAGCAGCACGGTCCCGCCCTTCTTCTGGAAAACGCGAATAATGTCCCAGAGTTGCCGGCGGCTCTGCGGATCAAGGCCGGTGGTCGGCTCATCAAGAAAGAGTATTTTCGGATTGCCCACCAGCGCTGTGGCAACGGCCAGGCGCTGCCGCTGGCCGCCGGAAAGCTTGCCCACCCAGGCGTCTGCTTTTTCCGTCAGCTGCAGTTCCTCGAGCACTTCGGCGCTGCAGCGCGGCTGGTGAAAAAAGCTGGCGAACAGCTCAACCGTTTCGCGGACGGTCAGCTTTTCCGAAAGGCGCGTCTCCTGCAGCGAAATGCCCAGGTCCTCGCGCAGCGCGCGCGCATTCTGCTGCCAGCTTTGCCCCAAAACGCTGACTTCGCCCGAAGTCGGGGCCAGCAGGCCTTCGAGAATTTCGATAGTGGTGGTCTTCCCTGCCCCGTTGGGGCCGAGCAGGCCAAAGCACTCCCCCGCCTCTATGGCAAGACTCAGCCCGCGGACGGCTTCAACTTTGCCGTCGTAGGTTTTTCTCAGGTTGGTGCACTGGATGGCAACGCCCATCGAAGAATTCTAGCTTAGGCAGGCGTTCAGCGGGTGGGCTGCAGGATGCCGGAGAGAATCTCCTCGGTGCTGAGCATCATGCCGCCATTGCGGCGAACCATGAGGATGGTCTCTTCCGCCCGGGCCGCGTCCAGTCCGCGAATCGCATCGGTGACCAGGTGTACGTGGCGGCCGCGCTCAATCAGGCCGCGGGCGGCATGGGCTACGCAAATTTCTGTCACCACGCCGTAAAGAATGATCTCGCGGTCGCGCCCCAGGCGGGCCAGAATTTCATCCACGTTGGGGTTGGTGAAAACATCGGTGGCCTGTTTTTCAATGATGATCTGGGGGAGCCCACTGAGGTCCGCGGGCAACTCTATTTTGCGATTGGGAACGATCAGGTGCCCGGGGAGAACCGTGCCTTCGATCTTTTTCTGGCCGGGCGTTCCCGCCAGGCAATGGGGCGGATAGTCGCGGAACTCCGCATCCGGCTCCAGGTGCGCATCCACCGGGGAAATAATCTGCAGAGAGTGCTGCACGGCAAAGGAGGTCAGGCGCAGCAGGCTGGGAATGATTTTCTCCGCCCCCGGCACGTACAGCTTGCCTTCGGGCAGAAGAAAATCTGCTTGCGTATCCACATCCCAGAAGAGCAGACGATTCATGGCGCACCTCATTACCGCTTGCTTATTGGATGCATTCGCCGCCGGAAAGCATCCACCGTCAGCCCGCACTCTTGCCGGCGGGCGCGTGGTTGTGCTCGCGCAGCTCCTCCAGAAGCGCCTGCAAGCGCGCGCTGAAGCGCACCGGGTAAGGCTGCACGTGGTGCAGGCGGCGGCAGGCGGCTGGCAGTTTAGCAAATTCCCGCCGAGCATACTCCTGCACCTGGGGAAGGCCGGGGGGCGCGGCGATCCGGCGCCCGCTCCGCAGCACGCACTCCAGCAGCGGCTGCGCTCCGTCGCACTTTTCCGATTCGCAGGCAATCACATCCTCGCTATAACTTCCCCCGGCCTGAAAGCGGAACACCTGCTTGCGTCCGGGATAAGTGACTTTGTCGTCGCTGAACTTGGCGCGATAGGAAGTCGCGCCCGCCGCCACGTCCACCAGTTTGTAAACGCTGCTCAGCGCCGGGGAGTCTTTCGATGTGGAAAGCGCCGTGCCTACCCCGAAAGCGTCAATTTCCGCGCCGCAGGCCAGCAGTTCGGCAATGGCGAATTCATCCAGGTCGCCGCTGGCGAAGATTTTGGTCTCGGGCAGGCCGGCGGCGTCCAGACGGCGCCGCGCCTCTTTCGAAAGCTGGCAGAGATCGCCGCTATCCAGGCGAATGCTTTTCGGGCGCAAGCCGGAGTGAATGATCTTATCCACCGCCGCCAGGGTGTCGTAGGTATCCACCAGCAGGACGGCATGCTCGGGGAAAAGCTGCTCGAAGCGCCGGAAGGCCTCGAGTTCGTCGTCGTAGGCCATCACGAAAGAATGCGCCAGCGTGCCGAAGACGGGAATCCCAAAACGCATGCCCGCCTCCACATTCGAGGTTCCGGCGCAACCTCCGAGGAAAGCAGCACGGGCCGCCAGCGGACCGGCCTCGGGCCCGTGAGCACGGCGGCTGCCGAACTCGATCACCGGGCGCCCCGCCGCCGCAGCCACCACCCGTGCCGCCTTCGAGGCGATCATGGTCTGGAAGGTGATGGCCGAGAGTAGAAACGTCTCAACGATTTGCGCCTCGATAATCGGCGCGGTTACCCGCAGCAGCGGCTCCTCGCCAAAAACCGGCGTGCCTTCCGGCAACGCCCAAACCTCGCCCGTGAATCGAAGGTCGCGCAGATAGTCAAAGAACTCCCGCTTCACGCCGGAAAAAACCGGCTGCTGCCGCAGGTAGTCAATCTCTCCCGACCCAAACTGAAAAGTCTCGAGGTAATCCAGGGCCTGGTCCAGGCCGGCCGCAACCAGAAAGGTCCGCTCCGGCGGCAGCGAGCGCACGAACAACTCGAAGCTGGCCGTCGCCCGAAGGTTGTTCTCGAAGTATGCCGCCGCCATGGTGAGTTCATAAAGATCGGTGAGCAGGGCGGAATGGCGGGGCCAGGGCAAGAGCTCTCCCTGCTCAGATTATAGAAGCGCCCGTCCAGGCTTTCCGCCGGTGGGGCATTTTGCACCAAGCATGGCCTCGCGAAATACGCTAGAATTTGGCGGTCCGCAGGCCCGCCCATGCGAGTCAAACCGCATCCATTCCGGCACGGCTTTACTTGACCGCACTCCCTCTAAAACGCCCGTGCGTCGTTTCCAACTCCTCACATAGCTGGCTCTAGCCCCGGCCGCAGCTCCGGCGCCGGAAAGGAAGCGCATATGCTCCGCAAGTCTGTGTTGTTTCTTTGCTGCTGCTGGTTTGCCGCAACTGCCTGGGGGCAGGCCTCTCGTCACTTTACTTTTCATTACGGTTTCACGGTCAAGAACATTTCCGCTGGCCAAAAGGTGCGGATCTGGTTTCCCCAAGCCCACTCCGACCAGTTTCAGGAGGTGAAAGTGATCTCCGCCAGCGGCGATTTGCCGCTCAAGCGAACCCACGAATCGCAGTTCGGCAACGAGATGTACTATGCGGCGGTTTCCAGGGCAAAGCAATCTGAACTTCACTTTGAAATTGTTTACGACGTGGTTCGCCACGAGCGGCTGATATTGGGCCGGGAGATTCCTCACCTTGAGTTGGCGCAGCTGCCAGAGAAGCAACGCAAGCAGTTTCTCGCCCCGGACAAGCTGGTTCCCACCAGCGGCCTGCCCGCCGACCTGGCGGCCAAGACAACCGCTGGCAAGACCACGACTCTCGAGAAGGCGCGCGCCATCTACGACTACGTCTTCGACAACATGCGCTACGACAAGAGCGGCACGGGATGGGGCCACGGCGACGTGCTTTACGCCTGCAACGCCAAGCACGGCAACTGCACCGATTTTCATTCGCTCTTTATCTCGATGGCCCGCTCCCAGGGCATTCCGGCACGGTTTGAGATCGGCTTTCCGCTACCGGATGACAAGCACTCAGGCGAGATTGCCGGTTACCACTGCTGGGCAGATTTCTTCGACCCGCATCACGGCTGGGTTCCGGTGGATATTTCTGAGGCGTGGAAACATCCCACCAAAAAGGACTATTTTTTCGGCGCCCACGATGACAACCGGGTGCAGTTCAGCCTGGGCCGTGACCTGACTCTGAGCCCCCGGCAGGATGGCCCACCCCTGAACTATTTCGTTTATCCCTATGTGGAAGTGGATGGTCAGGCGTATCCCAACGTCTCCAACGCTTTTTCATTTGCGGATGAAGCTGCGGCGATGGCAGAGAAGTAAGATCGAGGTCATAGCGGCGCACAGCTAAGGTTATTCTTTAGCTTGCGCCGCTAGTTTGTTGCTGGGCAGGCTGTTCTACGGTTTCTCCCGGCTCCTGCTCCGCGTTATGCCGCACGTCGGCGCCGCGCACCCAGAAAATTACATCTTCGGCAATGTTGGTCGCGTGGTCGGCCACCCGCTCCAGATTGCGCGCTACCAGCAGCGCGTCCAGCGCCTGGCGAGTGGTCTCGGGATGCTCGTTCATGCTCTTCACCAGGATGATGAAGGCCTCGTCGCGCATGCGATCCACTACGTTATCCATCTCCAGCACGGCATGGGCCAGCTCGGCTTTGCCCTCGATGAACGACTCCAGCGCCCGCCGAACCATGGCGGAAACCGCCGTGGCCATGCGTGGAATATCCACTGGCAGCTCGGCCGCTGGAAGCTCGACCATGTCCATGACCCGCTCGGCGATGTTGACGGCCTGGTCGCCCACCCGCTCCAGGTCGGAGTTGATTTTGGTCACCGCCAGAATGAAGCGCAGATCCACGGCCATGGGCTGCTGCATGGCCAGCAGATCGAAGGCGAGCTCGTCAATTTCGCGCTCGGTGACGTTGATCATGGTTTCGCCTTCCAGCACCTGATGGCAGCGCGCCAGGTCGCGGTCTTTGTAGGCCTGGCAGGCGCGGTCCACCGCCTGTTCAGCCAGCCCGCCCATGCGAAGCAGGCGATTGCGGAGATCATCCAATCCTTGGTGAAAACGGCTGCGCATTATCCGAACCTGCCTGTGATGTAGTCTTCCGTCCGCTTGTCGGACGGAGTGGTGAAGATTTTCTCCGTCTTATCGAACTCGATCAGCTTCCCCAGCAGGAAGAACCCGGTGAATTCCGCCACCCGGGAGGCCTGCTGCATATTATGCGTCACAATCACGATGGTGAAGCGCTCTTTTAGCTGAAAAATAAGCTCTTCGATCTTGCCGGTGGAGATGGGGTCGAGGGCGGAGCAGGGCTCGTCCATAAGCAGAATCTCGGGCTCCACGGCCAGGGCGCGGGCAATGCACAGCCGCTGCTGCTGCCCGCCGGAAAGGCTGGCGCCAGATTTCTTGTGCATGGTGTCTTTCACTTCATCCCACAGGGCGGAATATTTCAGCGAGCGCTCCACGATTTCATCCGTCCGCTTGCGGTCGCGAAAGCCGTTCAGTTTCAGCCCGGCGGCCACGTTGCCGAAGATGGACATGGTGGGAAACGGATTCGGCTTTTGGAACACCATGCCGATGCGGCGGCGAATGGCCACCGCCGAGGTGCCGTTATAAATATCCAAATCCCCAATCCGCACCTTGCCCGCGGCCCGCGCGTCGGGAATGGTCTCATGCATGCGGTTGAGGCAACGCACGAAGGTGGACTTGCCGCAGCCCGAGGGCCCGATCACCGCCGTGGCATGATTGGCTGCGATCTTGATGTTGATGTCGTGCAGCGCCTGCGACTTGCCAAACCAGGCGTTCAAGTTCTCGACCTGAATGCCGACGCCCATGTCAATTAGCTCCCTTCATCATGCCGCGGCTGGCGGCGATGCGCACGGCGGTGATGGAAACCACGATGAGCACGATCAGAATCAAAGCCCCCGCCCAGGCCTGGCGATGCCACTCATCGAAGGGTGAGATGGCGTACACGAAGATTTGCAGCGAAAGCGCCGCCGTGGGCTGATTCACGTTCCAGTTCCAGTACTGGTTGCCGAAGGCGGTAAACAGCAATGGCGCGGTCTCTCCGGCCACCCTGGCAAAGGCCAGCATCACCCCCGTGATCACCCCCGACGTAGCCGTACGTAGGGTGATGGAGAGCGTCGTCCGCCAGCGGGAAATGCCCAGCCCATAGGCAGCTTCCTTTACCGTGTTGGGCACGAGCAGAAGCATTTCCTCAGTGGCGCGGGTAATGATGGGAATCATCATGATGGCCAGGGCCGCGCCTCCGGCCAGGGCAGAAAAATGCCCTTGCGCGAGAACTACCAGGCCGTAGGCGACGATACCCACCACGATCGAGGGCACGCCGTTCAGCACATCAGCCGTGAACCGAATCAGGTTGCCCAGCCGGTTGCGCCCATACTCGGCGAGAAAAATGCCGGCCCCAATTCCGATGGGAACACCCAGGAGGCTGGCGATGCCAAGAATCAGGACGGTTCCGGCGATGGCGTTGGCCATCCCGCCCCCCGCCTCGCCCACAGGCTTCGGGGTTTGCGTCAGGAAGGCCCAATTGACCGAGCCAATCCCCTTGTAAACCAGGTAGGCAAAAATCGCGCCCAGGGGCAGAAGCACCAGAATGACCGCGCCCAGCGCCGCCCCAGTGGCGGCGATGTTCTTGCCCCGGCGCCAGAGACTGATAGGCCGCGCGGTCAGAGTGCCGATGGATGCAACATTGGCCTCAGCCATGGCTCCTCGCAGGGGTGCCGCGGGTTACCGTCCAAACCAGGAACTGGGCCAGAATGTTTACGATGATGGTCACAAGAAACAACGCCAGGCCAATCTCGACCAGCGCGCTGAGGTACAGGTCTCCGGTGGCTTCGCTGAATTCGTTGGCGATGACGCTGGCCATGGTGTAGCCGGGGGCAAACAACGACTTGCTGATTTCCGGACGATTGCCGATCACCATGGTGACCGCCATGGTCTCGCCCAGCGCCCGGCCCAGTCCGAGGATGACGCCGCCCATGATGCCGGCGCGGGCATTGCGCAGCACCCCGGTGCGAATCATCTCCCAGCGCGTGGCGCCCAGCGCCAGCACCGCCTCGCGCTGCTGTTGCGGAACCGCCGTCATCACTTCGCGGGTGATCGCGGAAATGATCGGCACCACCATAATGGCCAGAATCACTCCCGCGGCCAGCATGCCGATACCGAAGGGCGGGCCTTCGAAGAGCCCGGTCCAGCCCAGATATTTTGCCAGCAAGGGCTGCACATCCTCGCGCAGCAGCGGAACCAGAACGAAAATGGCCCACAGACCGTAAATCACGCTGGGAATAGCAGCCAGCAGCTCGGTGGTGAAGGCCAGCGGACTGCGCGCCCAGGGCGGCGACATTTCGGTGATGAACGTCGCTACTCCAAGAGCCAGCGGCACCCCCAGAATCAGGGCAAGGATGGAAGAAACAACGGTGCCGTAGATGAACGGCAGAGCTCCATACTGATCATTGACTGGGTCCCAGTCGCTCTGGAAGAAGAATTTCCAGCCGAAGGCGTGCCAGGAAAGACCGGAGCGCACGGCCAACTCATAAACGATCAGGCCGACCAGTGCGAGCACAGAGAGGCCGCACCCCAACATCAGGATGTAGAAAAGCCGGTCGGCGAAGCGTGTTCCGCTGCGAATGAGCGAAGCTGCCTCCTGTACTGCAACTGCTTGTCCTTCAACGGGTTGCGGTCCAGGCAACTGTGGCGCTCCCAATGCATGATTAGCCATCACCGGCAAGCTAGCAGACTCTTGTTACAGCAGTGTTAAAATGGCCGCCTGTTTTCCGGCCCTTGGCTGCTTCGCGCGGAGCTTTGCGCGGAAGCTGGAATCTTACTCCTTCGCTTTCTTCCTGGGTGTGGAATTTTGTATGCGAGTGAACGAGCAACTTAGCCGCGCGGTTTTTGAGAGACTGAATCGCCAGCTCGGCAAGCTGGCCAAAAACTCCGCCGCGCGCAACGTGCATAAGTTTCGCACCTACAGCCGGCGGGTGGAGGCGCTGCTCGGCGACCTGGCTGCAGACCCCAGCCGCAGCGATCAGAAGCTGCTTAAACTTCTGGCGCGCTTGCGGCGCAAGGCTGGTCAGCTGCGCGATCTCGATGTGCAGAGCGCCGCGCTCAGAAATCTGAAAGTGCCGGGCTCGGCCGGCCAAAAAGCCCAGCTGATGGCGGCGCTGATTGAAGACCGCGCACTGCGCGCCAGAAACCTGGGCGAGAGCTTTGACCGCCAGACTCTCGGCAAGGTGCGTAAACGCTTGCGCCGCGCGGCGAAGAGTGCGGTCATCCCGGCAGAGGCTGACCCGGTCAAAGTGGCCACCCAGATGTTGCTGCAATTAGAAAAGGGCGGCGGCCCGTTGACGGAGAAGACCCTGCACCAATATCGCATCGTGGGTAAGCGCGCCCGCTACGTGGCTGAGCTCGCCGGCCATGATCCGGAGGCCCTCCGCCTGGTCAAGCGCCTGAAAGAAATGCAGGATGTCATCGGCGACTGGCACGACTGGCTGAAGCTCACCGCCCGCGCGGAAAAGCTGTTCGGCAGCCCCTCGCAATCGGTTCTGGCGGCGGCGCTGCGCAACATCACCCGCGCCAAGTTCCGTCATGCCCTGGACGTCCTGGCGCAGGTGCGGGCAGAATTGCGCGCGCCGTCTATTCCGCCGCGGAAATCTCCGGCCCCCGCCCGCCGCTCAAAATCCGCCGCCTAGCATCCTTTGAAATTCTGCTTTTTCCCGATAGCCAAGGCTGTACACTGATCGGCTCCCGCTATGCCCACCTTCGCCGCGATTGACATCGGCTCCAACTCCGTCCGCCTGAAAATCGCCCGCCTGAGCCGCCGCCGGCTGATCGAGGTCCATGAAGACCGCGAGGTCACCCGCCTAGGCGAAGGCGTCTTCGGCAGCGGGTTTCTTACCCCCGAAGCAATGTCGAACACGGTCAAGGTGCTGCGCCGCTTTCACCGCGCGGTGCAGAAGGCGGGCGCCGATTCCGTGCGTGCTGTCGCCACCAGCGCCCTGCGCGACGCGCGCAACTCGCAAGCCTTCCTTGAGTGGGTGCGCTCGACCACCGGCTGGAAAGTGGAGATCATCTCCGGACTGGAAGAGGCCCGCCTGATTCACCTCGGCCTGGTCTCTTCGCTGCGGTTGAGCGCCTCTTCCGCGCTGATGGCGGACCTGGGCGGCGGCAGCTGCGAACTGACCATCTCCAACGGCGGTCACATCCGCGAAACCGTCAGCCTGCCGCTCGGAGCCGTACGCCTGACCAATGAGTTTCTGCACCATGATCCACCGCGCAAGCCGGAGCTGGCACGCCTGCGGGGTTTTGTGGAGCGCGAAATTGGCCGCATTTCTCAGCGCATCATCCGGGCGCGGCCCAAGGTGGTGATTGCCACTTCCGGCACCGCCGCCTCGCTGGCCGCCGTGTGCCACGGTCTCTATAAGACCAAGGGCCCGCGCGCGGCGGTAGTCTTACGCCCCCAGATGCGGCGTGTCGTCAAGCTGCTGGCCCGCCTGCCGGTGGCGGAGCGCCGTCAGCTGGCGGGCGTAGGTCCGCGGCGGGCGGAAATCATCGTCGCCGGCGCGGTCGTCTATGCCGAGCTTCTGGAGCGCTGCCAGCTGCGCGGCTTTCGCTATTCCGCGCTGGGCTTGCGCGATGGCTTGCTGGCCCAGATGGCCGCCGAGTACGACCGCGGCACGCGCTCCGGCAAGCAGATCGAATCCGAGCGCTGGGATTCGATCCGGGCCGCGGTGCAGCATTACCACGTGGATATGGACCACGCTCTGCAGGTGCGCAGCTCCGCCATGCAAATGTTCAGCGCGCTCAAGGCGGTGCACCGGCTGCCCCCGGAGTACCGTGAATGGCTCTCTGCCGCCGCCATGCTTTACGAAGTTGGCGATTATGTGAACCGCAACGGGCGGCACCGGCACACCCACTACATCATTTCTCACTCCGATATTCTGGGTTATACGCCGCAGCAGCGGCAGATCATAGCCGCCATTGCGCGCTACCTGGGCAAGTCGCGCCCCACCCCCGGAGACGGGCCGGTGAAAGTGCTCACTCCGGAAGACCGCGAGCGCGTGCCCCGGGCGTCTTTGCTCTTGCGGCTGGCGCGCGCGCTCAACCTGGGCCGCAGCGGCGCCATTCGCCAGGCACGAGTGCATTCCCGGAACGGCAAGGTCGGCATCACTGTGCTCACCCAGGCCCGGGTGAGCGCCGACCTGGAATTATGGGCGGTGGAAAAAGAGAGAAGCTACTTTCGCGAGGTCTTCGGACGCGAGCTTTCTGTCGCGGCGGCGTGAAGCGTGCGCAGGATCTTGGGCGTAAAGCACCAGTGCAGCATGCCGGAATTGCGGCTCATTTCCACCTTGGCCACGGCGCCTTTCTTCAGCTCCACCGAAGCCTCACATCCGCTCTGGCTGATGACGTGGCCGAGAAATTCGCTGAGATTGGGATTGTGCCCCACCACCATGATGGATTCGCGCTTGGAATATTTGTCGAGCAACTGGCGGAACTCGGCAACACCGGCGCCAGGCCGCAGAGCATTCTCAAACACCAGCTTGCCCTCGTAGCTCAGTTCGTTGCCCACCAAAGAAGCGGTTTGCGCCGCGCGCTTCAGCGGGCTGGAGATGATCACCTCGACTTGCACGTCCAGCGCGGCCAGCGCCCGCCCAACATAGCCGCACTGCTCGATTCCAGCTTTGTCGAGCGCGCGTTTTTCGTCCTTTTTGAGATTGCTGAGGCTCTGCCCGGCCGAGGCATGGCGCAAAAAGTAAACCAGCATGACTTTTTACCCCGCCTTTCCGGTCAGCACGCGGCGGCGTGAGCGCGGCGCCGGGACCGGATCCGGAATGTTATCCAGAAACTGCTTTCCTTCCGCCAGGCCGACAAGAAATTCCTGGGCGTTGAAAGCGGCAACTCCGGCGGGGGGTTTGCGTTTGCCCTGCGCCTGCCAGGGGCGAATGTAGGCGCCGTCCCTCTGCAGCAGGCGCGTCTTCACGTTATCGGCCAGGTAGGCCGCCAGAATCTCATGGCGCACGCGCTCGCGCAGCAATTCGTCTTTCAGGGGGAAGATCACTTCTACGCGCTCGTAGAGGTTGCGCGGCATCCAGTCGGCGCTGCCCAAATAAATCTCCTCGTCACCACCATTGCTGAAGTAGTAGACGCGGCTATGCTCCAGAAAGCGGCCCACGATGCTGCGCACCCGAATGCGGTCGCTTACGCCCCGCACCCCCGGCCGCAAAGCGCAAATGCCGCGCACGATCAAGTCGATTTCCACTCCCGCCTGGGAAGCGCGGTACAGCGCCATGATCACGTTCTTATCGAGCAGCGCATTCATCTTGGCAATGATGTGCGCCGGCCGCCCGTGGCGGGCGTGCTCAGTTTCGCGGGTAATCAATGCCAGCAGATGCTCGGCCAGATTGAGCGGCGCCACCATCAATGGATCGTAGGTGGGGTGCTCGGCGTAAGCGGTCAGAAAACTGAAAACATCATGCACCGCGCCGGTGATTTCCGGGTCGGACGTCAGCAGACTGAGATCGGTATAAATGCGCGCCGTCGTGGTGTTGTAGTTTCCCGTACCCAGATGAGCATAGCTGCGGGTCACGCCATCGGGATCACGGCGCACCAGAAGCGAGAGCTTGCAGTGCGTCTTCAGCCCCACCAGCCCGTGAAATACCTGCACTCCGGCGTCTTCCAGATCGCGCGACCAGCGGATATTGGAGTCTTCATCGAAGCGCGCTTTGAGCTCGACTACCGCCGTGACTTCTTTCTTCTCCGCCGCGGCAATCAGCGAAGGCACAATCAGCGAGTGCTCGCTGGTGCGGTAAAGGGTTTGCTTGATGGAGAGCACGCGCGGGTCTTTGCTGGCCGATTCGATGAAGGAAACCACCGCGTCATAAGAATCGAAGGGGTGGTAGAGCAGGACATCGTGCCGCCGCAGCTCCTCGAATAAATCCTGCGATTTTGCCGTGAGGCGAAGCTCGCGGGCCACGAAAGGCTTGAATTTCAGCTCGGGATGCTCGGTCTGCTCGTAAATATTGAACAGCCGCGAGAGATTCACCGGCCCGTGCACGCGAAACACCTGCCAGGGCTCCAGCTCGAAGTTGGTGCGCAGGCGCTCGATGATTTCCGGATCGGCGTCGGCTTCAATCTCCAGGCGCACCGCGTCGCCCTTGCGGCGATTGTGCAATTCGGCGCGCACCGACTCCAGAAGGCTGCGCGATTCTTCCTCGGCCAGGTATAGATTGCTGTTGCGGGTGACGCGGAACGCGGCGGAAGAAATAATGTCATAGCCGTGGTACATGCGGGCGGCGTGGTAGGCCACCAGGTCGGCGAGAAAAATGAAATCGTCACTACCATCCGAAGGCAGCCGCACCAGCCGAGGCAGGGCGCGGGGCACGGTCACCACCCCGATATAGGTCAGCGAAGAACGCCGCCGCCGCCGCAACAAAAGTGCCACGCACAGCGCCTTATTGATTACCCGGGGAAAGGGATGCGCCGGATCCACCGTCACCGGGGTCAGCAGCAGATCGAGCTCGCGCCCGCAGTATTCATCCACAAAAGCGTGCGCCCGCGAGCTGAGCTCGTGCAGACTGAGCACGCGGATTCCATTTTGCGCCAGAGCCGAACGCAAACCTCCGTTCCAGCAGCGGTATTGCTCCTCCACAAACTCGTGGGTTTCGCGGGAAACCACGTCGCGCTCTTCGACCAGGGTCAGGCCGTCGGGGCCGCCTTCGGTGTAGCCGTCTTCGATCTGCTGCACCAGGCCGGCCACGCGGACTTCAAAAAATTCATCCAGATTGCTGGCCGTGATCGCCAGGAATTTCAGCCGCTCGAGCAGCGGATTGCCCGGGTCTTCGGCTTCCTCCAGAACACGGTGGTTGAACGCCAGCCAGGAGGCTTCGCGATTGATGTAATACGACGGGTTGTCGAGCGAAAGGCGAGCCATAGTCCTTTTCGCGGCGGACGGCAATACTGGTTTCAGGCCAAGTGCAGGTTTTCCGGTTGGACTTGCGGTTTACTCTACGGTCCGGTTATCCAGAAGCATCTCTTGCACGCTGACTGTCACCAGTGAGTATAAGCCAAAAAATAGTAAAACGGGCCGGAGCACCTTATACGCTCCGGCCCGAAATTTGCAAGTCTTCGATCTTCGCAGTTAGAAGCTGAAGATAGTATCGAACTGCCAACGCTTGAGCCAACGCTCCAGGGTCGGGCTCTGGGCGGTGACAATCTGCCGCCCGATCAGACCCGTGGCTCCCACCTGAACGTGGGGATAGGCCTGATAATAGGCCTCGATGCGGTGCTCGATCACGTTGGTGGGCTGCCGCAGGTCGCTGAAATCGAAGGCGGAAAGAACGGCATCCCGCTCAATTCGGGCGAAGGTGTAGCCCAGCAGCAGATCGCCCGGGTTCTTGGTCTGGCCGAACTTCAGCTCTGACCAGTAGCCATGGCGCTGGTGAGGATCACAGCTCGGGACCGTAGCCCCGGCTGCCACAAAGGCTGCGATGTTCTCGCAGGCCCGGGTGTTCTGAGCGTAGTCAAACAGGGCGTAAATAGGCCAGCGCTTGGCTCCGGTGTCGAAGTCCAGGCGGGCGATCGCATCCACAATCCCGTACTTGGAAGCGAAGGCGCGCTTGCCATTGATGACGCCAAAGTTGTTCGACAGAGTTGAGGCGCTGAAGCCGAAGTTGCCCCCGCCGGTATTGGTAATACCTTGCGTGGCAAATCCGTCGCTCGGGCTCTGCGTCTGGTTCTGCGCGATGGTATCGGCGTTTTCAAAGTCGTAATAGGCCGCGTTCGCGCTGAACTTGATCGGCCCGCCGCCCAAACCGAGCTGCACCTGTCCGCCGGTGACGTAGCTGTCAGGGCCGCCGCTGACTTCGAAGATGGGCATTTCGTATCCCACCACGGCGAAGTGGTTAATGGGGCTGTGCTTCCAGTTCCAGGAGACCTGCTCGCTGGCGCCCTCCGGGTTCAGGTCGTTATCCCAGGTCAGCTCGGTGCGCTGCCAGGTGTAAGCAAACTTTCCCACGGTCACGCTGAACGGTTTTAGGGCGTGCGGATTGTAGGTCCCGAAGGCCTTGTCAATGGCGAACGGCTTGCGGGTAAAGAAGCCGGTCTCGGTTGAGTTGGTGGAAACCGGGTCGCCCAGATCGCCCGATGCGAGCGAGAAGCCAACCGCAAAGTCGTTAGTCACGTTGGTGTTGACGTTAAAGCGCAGGCGGAAGCGCTCGCGGAAGCGGTCCTGGGGGACGGGCGAAGTGGTCGCGCCGCCGCCGAAGAAAGGCTCGAAGCGCAGGCGCAGGTCGCCGCTCAGCTTGAGCTTGCGCAGTTCCTTGATTTCCTTATTGCCGTCGGCAATCGCCTTCTGCGCATCTTGCAAGGTCGTGGCCGTGCTCACGCTGGTGCTCTGCAGGTCGGCAACGTCTTTGTGCAGGCTGTCCACGGCCTGCTGCTGCTGGGCGGCGGTGGCGCTGGCCTGGTCAGCTTTGGCCTGTGCGTCACTGGCCGTGGCTTGCGCCTGGTGCAGCGCCTGTTGCGACTCCTGCCAGGCGGCATCCTTCGCCTGCAGTTGCTGTTTCAGATCGTTGATCTGCTGCTGCTGGGCAGCCAACGCGTCTTTCAGTTCCTGCACGTCCTGCATGGTGACCGCCGGCGCAGCCGCCTTATGGCGCATCTTTTTGGGCTTGGTCGCCGTCTGGGCCAGCAGGGACGTCGCCAAGAGTGGAATTACACACCACCTGAGAGCAGACTTCATCGTTTCTCCTTCTGCCTCAACCGCAGGGTCGAGGCCCTTCAATCAGAAATCGTGGGACTGCCTTAGTGGACCTGTTTGACCGCTTCCCGAACTTTGGCTGCAACGTTGTCGGGCAAGGGAGCGTAGTCCAGGGCCTGGGTCATCTTTTCCCCGTTGTCGAGCATCCAGTTGAGGAAATCCACCAGAATCTTCCCCCTGGCGGCGTCTTTGGACTGCACCGGAATCAGCAGCCAGGTGAAGCTCGAGATGGGATACGCATCCTTCCCCGGAGCATTGGTGATGGAAACGCGAAAGTCTGCCGGCATCTTGGGCACCGAAGCCGCCGCCGCCGTGGCGCCATCCAAGCTGGCCTTCAGCCAGGTTCCTGCCGCATTGCGCAGGACGCCGTAAGGAATGTGGTTCTGCACGGCATAGATCAACTCGACATAGCCGAACGCGCCTGGCATCTGCCGAATCATGCCCGCCACGCCCTCATTGCCTTTGGCGCCGAGCCCCACCGGCCACTTGACCGAGGTGCCCTTGCCCACGTCACTTTGCCATTCCGAGCTGACCTTGGAGAGATAGTCGGTGAAGATGTAGTTGGTGCCGCTGCCATCCGAGCGATGCACCACGATGATGGTCTGCCCGGGCAGATTCACTCCCGGATTGTCGGCGGCGATGGCCTTGTCATTCCAGCTGGTGATCTTACCCAGGCAAATGTCGGCCACCGTCTTGGAAGAAAAGCGCAAGTCGCCGCTCACGCCAGGCACGTTGTAAGCCGGCACCACCGCCCCGAGCACGGTCGGAATGTGCAGGATTTTTACCTTGGCCTGGGAGAGCTGTTCATCGGTCATCGGTCCGTCGCTGGCGCCAAAGTCTACGGTCTGGGCCAGCACTTGCCGAATGCCGCCGCCGCTGCCGATGGACTGATAGTTGATTTCAATTTCAGGGTGAAGTTTGTGATATTCGCTAAACCACTTGGAATACATCGGATAAGGAAACGTTGCGCCCGCCCCATTTAATGTGGTCTGCCCAAAAGCGGGTAACGCCAGAGCCAGACACAAAAGCGCAATTCGACGCATCACGCGGTGGTCCTCCTTTTGTCTGCCAGTGCAAACGATGGTTGTTTTAGTACGAACCCTTGTACTTTTGGTCTGTTACAGGATGGTTACAAAACGGTGAATTTTGAGTAAATCAGCCTCGGCGAAAGCGCGCCGGCGAGAAATCCTGGCGCCTCGCAAAAAGCTTCTATTTGCGTGGAAGCAAAAGACTAACGGGCGGCGTCGAGGCGGGCGATTTCGCGCGCAAACAGCGGATTGTCGGGAAACTCGGAACGCAGCGAAGCCAGCACCTGGCGGGCCTCAGAAGTGTCCTTTTCCCGCACATAGGCGATGGCGAGCAGGATGCGCGCGAAGGGGGCCAGGTAGTGGCCGTGGGCGGCCGTCAGCTTCAATTCCTCGATGCCTTGCGATTTGTCGCCGGAGACCCCGCCCAGGCGCAAGACCCAGCGCAGCGGAGCGGCCACACTTCCTACCAGATACTGGCTGATGCCGCTGGCCAGATGAGCGTCATAGCAACTCGGGTCCACCGCCAGAAGCTGCGACGACCACTGCGTGGCTTGCCGGGTGTAACGCAGCGAGGCCAGACCGCGTTTCTCCACCAAGGCGGCGTAGTCGGCGCGCAGGCCCGAAGCCAACGTCATGGCAAAGAGGGCGTCGCGGTCTTTGGGGTCTTTGGCCAGGCGAGCCCGCGCCAGGGCTTCAGCATGGTCCAGCGCCGCATTCAAACGGTCACGCAGGGCCGGATCGGGCGTCAGCTTCTTGCGCGTCTCGAAGGAGTGGTCGTCCTCGTAGAACTGGGCTTCCAGCGCCCCCAGGCGGTTCAGTTCCGCGAATAGCAGCCCCGCAGCATCGCATGCCGCTCCCCTTGGATCATCGGGATGCGACTCCTGCCAGGTGGTAAATATCTGGTGGGCGGCAGTGAAGTTCAGATCGTAGAGCTGCTGGAAGCCGAGATCCAGGGGCGAGGCCAGAGGCTCGGCGGCACCGCTCGCCGGCGAAAGCAAAGCCAGAGTGCAAAGAAAAGTCGCAATCGCAAAGCTCAGGCTCGCCGGCCGCAGCTGAAGATGCTGCTTCCCTGCTCGTGCGCCGGAGTGTAAGGCTTGAGCCATCCCCTATCGAGTTACCACACTGGATGCCATTGTAGATGCACCCCGGCGTTTCGGTCGTCGACAATTTGCAAAAAGGTTGTAAACGAAAGTACACGGGGCCCCTCCGGCGAGCCGTTGTTCCTTACCTTTCCTCGCGCATGGCCAAATCGGTTAGCCAAGCCTCAACCTGCCAAGCTCATCTTTTCTTCCCGCTTCTCTTCCCACTTCCTGATATCCACGCCTTTGACCAGAAGCCACAGGCAAAGCGACAACTCGCCAACAAAGGCGGGAACCAGAATCGCCGGAAAGAGGCGATCCGCCAGCTTCGGTGAGAGAATCAGCGCGAAGCTGTTGGCCAGGTAGCACGCGCCGGCGACCTGCATCAGAACGCCAATTGTCCGGGGAAGATATCCTGAGTGGAAGATGAGATAGCCGATCAGCAGGCAGAAGCAGGCGAAGAAGATCAGGCTGACGCCGAAGCCGTAGCCATGCGATCTGAGCGACAGGCTTACCATGGCATAAAGCTGCTCGGGCGCGAATGCTTTCAGATATGCAGCGCCACCCAGTGGAAATAAGGCTTGAACCAGGTACATCGTGCTCGCAGCCTCAATGCTGATGGAAACCACATTGAACAATACCGCCAGTTGCGCCAGCTCGCGGCTTACCGGCCTCAGCAGCCAATACAAAATCATCAGCAGGGCCACCGCGCAGATCAGCAGCACAAGCTCAGCGGCAATGTGAAAGCGCCACAATGACTCACACGAGCGAAGGTTGGCCGCTGTGGCCGCGGCATCGCCCGGGACAATCAGCCGGCCGCGCACGAAGGCTTCGCCGAAAAGGCCGAGAACAATGATCATCAGGTAGAGCGCGCCGCCCACTCGGGCGTAAAGTTGCGGCGAGTTTTCTACCGTGCGAAGGGTCATTTCGCCTTCCTGAACTATGGCGTTACGAGCGCCGGCCTTAGATCGGCCCCGTGGAGCGCCGCAGCCGCACCGCCGCGGCAAGGAACAGCGCCGCCAGCATCAACCCGATCCAAAGCCCCGGAGTGGCCAGGTATCTGCCCGGAGTAATGCGCGTCATGGCATCGGTGGGAAAGGCGCGGCCGCCTGCCATGGCCGCGGTTTGCGCCAGGCCCACCAGGTGCGACAACACCACCCGGATGAAGTGCGAGCTGTGAAACAGAATCCCCTCCACGCCGGCAACCGCCAGCACCGGCAAGGCCGCCCACAGAAACGCCGTGCGCCGCGCCCAGCCCGAAACCAGCAGCAGCCAGCAATAAACCGGAGCGGGCCAGAGGGCATGAGCGGTCAAAAGATGGTAGAGCAGCAGTCCCCACATGCGCAGCGGATCCAACTGCGCCCACAGGGTGGAAACGCTCATGCCACGCACCGCCACCGCGGCGCTGCCCACCAGAAGCATCAGCCATTGCATGGCGACCGTCACAGCAAAGGTAATCAGCGGCAGAATCACCAAAGGAATGCTGGCCTTGGCGAGCACCACGTTGAGATCGGAGACCGGCAGCGACTTCCAGAACAGGATGCTGCGGTCCCGCCGCTCCCCGTGCAGCGCGTCCAGGCAATAGAACACGCTCACCAGAATGCAGGTCGCCATCAGCAGGGCAGCCGCGGAATCAAAGGGCGCCACAGGCCGCTCGGGGTTCAGGCGCAGCGGCGGCTCCCAGATGCCCAGAATCACGCTGATCGAAAAGGCGGTCACTGCCACGCCTGCGACCGCCAGCGGCGCGAGATAGATCGAGCGGTACTCCCAGAGCTCGCGCCGCACCGACCAGTAGATGCGCCGCCACCCGGGGATTGCCGCCATGGTTCCCGCCTCTGGGCCTATCTGAGATTCTGTTACCGCGTTCAGTTGCGTATTCATCGGCATGCTCCCTGCGCTTGCCCAGCCTCACGAGTCATCACGGCCACGAACAAATCCGCGATGCCGGGCGTGCGCACCTCACCCAGCGGCGCCAGTTGCTGCCGGTCCACCTGATCAAACAGCAATATGCTCCCGCCCAGCACCTGCCGTTGGTGGATCGGCTTGAGCGCCAGCGCCGCCGCCAGCTGCTCAGGGCGCACCATCACCTCCACATAGCGCTGCTCCACTTCTTCCATACTGCAGTCGAGCACGATCCGCCCCCTGCGGATGAACATGAGATCAGTCAGCACATGCTCCACTTCCTCCACCTGATGAGTGGTCACCAGAATCGTGCGGCTGCGGTCGAAGTAGTCGTTGAGCAAAGAGTCGTAAAACTGCTTGCGGTACAGAATGTCCAGGCCAAGGGTCGGCTCATCCAGCACCAGCAGGCGCGCGTCTATGGCCATCACCAGCGCGAGATGCAGCTGGGTCACCATGCCCTTCGATAACTCGCGCACTTTGTGAGTTTTGCGGATTTCCGTCCTGGCCAGAAAGCCTTCGGCCTTGGCCCGGTCGAACCGGGGATGAACTCCAGCCAGATAGTCGAGCGCCTGCCACACCCGCATCCAGCGCGGCAGCACGGCCACGTCGGCGATAAAGCAGACGTCGCGCATGAGCTGATCGCGCGCCCTCCAGGGGTCGCGCCCCAGCACCTTCAATTCTCCCTGGTAGGAGGTGAGGCCGAGAATCGCATTGAGCGCGGTTGTCTTCCCTGCCCCGTTAGGCCCGATCAGGCCCACAATGCGGCCCTCTTCTACCCGCAGATGGATGCCCTCAAGGGCCACCGTCGTGCCGAACGTCTTGCGCAGACCCTGGGCTTCTATGCATGTCATCGCCTCAGCGCTCCTCGTCTTTGGTTTTGGGTTTCTCAGGACGGCCGGTCCCGCCATCCAGCAACTCCTCGGCGCTCAGCCCCAGCCGCTGAATGGTGGCGCGAATGCGGGGCCAGTCTTCGGCCAAGAACTTCTGCCTTTCGCCGCGCAGCAGCAGCTTGCGGGCATCAGTCTTGATGAACAGCCCCAAGCCGCGGCGTTTCTCGACCAGTTCTTCCTCTACCAGTTGCTGGTAGCCTTTCAGGACGGTGAGCGGATTTACCCGGTACTCCGCCGCCACCGTGCGCACCGATGGCAGCGGATCGCCTTCCTTGAGCGCGCCTTCGAGAATCATGGCGATGACGCGGTCGCGGAGCTGGCGGTAGATCGGCTGACTGTCATTCCACTCAAGGTCCATTCGCTCGCCCAGATCCTCCCCGGAAAGTTATTGCACCCGCTGCAAGTCGAAATGCGCGTGCATCGGTTTGTCCCCGGGCATCAGGTAAGTCCAGTCCTCGATGTGATGGTTGGCGTCGACAAAAGTAAATACTGCGTGGTCCATGTGCCCGAAGCGCGTGCTGCCGGCCACGTCCAGGAAGTCGAATTCTACTTTTTTTCCGTCCGGCGATATCTTGCCTACCATGCGCGGGCGGTTGCCGGCATCGCAATAGTGCGTCAACATGAGGCGGCCGCTGTCGAGGTACAGCATGGTGATCGGGTCGTCGTAGCGCGTGGGATCGTCCGGCGTGCCAGCTTCTTTCATCTCATGCACAATCGCGTTGCCCCTCGAAGTCACCCGCAGCGTTATGCGCAATGGCTTCGCATACATCTGGCTGGGCATGGGAGGATCAGTCACCACCGGGCCCTGCCATGCGCCTGCCAGGGTCTTTAACTCGTTGAACGATTCTTGCGCCTCTGAGAGCGCCGGTTTGTCAGCCGGCTTTGGCGCCTCAGACTGGGCCAAAGCCAGGGTGGAAAGCAGCGCAACCGCCAGGGGCATTAGCACGCGGTGAAAAGTTTTCATTTTTCATTCTCCTTGTATTTTCGGGTTCGGGCTCGCGGGCGGCGCCCACAAATCTCAGGCGCTTTTTCATGTGTTATAGTTAACTATAACACTAGCACAGATGCAAGAGGATTTTTGATTTTTTGCGAAACCAAGGGAAGGCTGCTCCCAAGGGCAACCCGCCTTCCTTCCTGTACCTTCATGCCCTTTGGGGTTTGCTGCCTTCCGCAGGGTTCGGCTCCGCCGTAGCACTGCGAAGGGTGAACCGCCTTCCTTCGTGCCCTTTGTCGTTCGATTAAGCCATGGTTTGACCGCCTGTTTACCCTCTGCTAACGTTTAGAGTTTCCTCTTCTCCATTTATTCGCGCCGAAGCGCATTCGCGCAGAAAAGAGACCCGTCCATGCCTGCCATCAAATTCCGCGGAGTGGATTTCCTCGAGCTCGATTCCCTGCTCAGCGAAGACGAGCTGCTGGTGCGCAAGACCGCCCGCGACTTCATCGAAGACAACCTCATTCCCATCATTGAAGAGTGCAACCGCGCCGGCCGCTTCCCCAAAGAGCTGGTCAAGCCCATGGGCGAACTCGGTTTCTACGGCGCCTCGCTCAAAGGCTACGGCTGCGCTGAAATGTCGAACGTCGAGTACGGCCTGGTCATGCAGGAGCTGGAGCGCGGCGATTCCGGGGTGCGCAGCTTCGTCAGCGTGCAGTCGGCGCTGGTGATGTACCCGATTTATACCTTTGGCAGCGAAGAGCAGAAACAGCAATGGTTGCCCGCGATGCAGAAGGGCGAAAAGCTCGGCTGCTTTGGCCTCACCGAGCCGGATTTCGGCTCCAATCCCGGCGGCATGCGTACCCGGGCTCGCAAATCGGGCAAAGAATACGTGCTCAACGGCGAAAAAATGTGGATCACCTCCGGCTCCATCGCCCATGTCGCCGTAGTCTGGGCCAAGGTGGAGGAGGAAGACGACCGAATCCGCGGCTTTTTGATCGAAACTGACCGCCCCGGCTTCAAGGCCGAAGACATTCACGGCAAGTGGTCGCTGCGGGCCTCGGTGACCTCAGGCTTGTCACTCCAGGATGTGCGCGTGCCGGAGTGCAATCTGCTGCCCGGTTCGGGGGGATTGAAATCACCGCTGATGTGCTTGAACCAGGCCCGCTATGGCATCGCCTGGGGAGGCGTCGGCGCGGCCATGGCCTGCTACGACTGCGCTCTGCAATACTCTCTCTTGCGCAAGCAATTCCGCGATCAGCCCATTGCCTCTCATCAGCTGGTGCAGGAAAAGCTCGCGTGGATGATTAACGAGATCACCAAAGGACAACTCCTGGTGCTGCAGGTCGGCCGGCTAAAAGACGCGCGCAAGGCTGGACCGCAGCATATTTCGATGGCCAAGCGTAACAATGTCTGGATGGCCCTGGAGTGCGCCCGTCTCTCCCGCGACATCCTGGGCGCGAACGGCGTGGCCGACGACTATCCCATCATGCGCCACATGATGAACTTAGAATCCGTCAAGACCTACGAGGGCACACATGACATTCATACCCTGATCATCGGCGAAAGCGTGACGGGAGTGCAGGCGTTCTAACGCCTTTGTGATCCGAAGGGCCCACGCACTTTTTCCTGAAACCGCTCGTACGTGCCATGCCGCCCGGCTCGAACCGCCCAGGCCGGTCATCCATCTTGCCGTAGGCCCTTCATCGCCGTTCTATCGCAAACGAAGAAATACTTTCCTCCAGATGACACTCCGGTCGAGACCGGTGCAACGGCAGAGCTTCCCTCCGCAGAACAGCCCCTTCGACTGCGCTCAGGGAGGGGCACGCGAGGCGGCTTTGCCCCACAATGAGCCTGTCACCGGCCCCCGTTACTTCCGTCACAACGATCTCCTGAATTTCCGTTCGCGCCCGACTCCTTTCGAACATAGTTAGTCCAGAGGCAAGGCCATGAAGCGGATCTCAACCCCCTACACCTTTTCCTTGAGGGTCTTTCCCTTCATCTTCGTCGGCTTCTGCGCGGTCTTTGTTTCTTTCTTGCTGGTAAACGGCGCCTGGGAAAAAAACCGGCCGATGGTGGTCATCCCTTGCGTGATGGCGATCCTTGGCTGGTACTTCGCCAGGGCCAACTTGCGCGACCTGGTGGATGAAGTGGAGGACTGCGGCGAATATCTGCTGGTGCGGAAAAACGGCGAGGAAGACACCGTGCTGCTCTCGAACATCGCCAACGTTAACTTCAACCCGAAGCCACCGCGGATTACCCTGACCCTGGCTTCTCCCGGGAAGTTCGGAACGCAGATATCGTTCGCCCCGCCGCCGCAGATGTATCTCAGCGCCGTTCCTCACAATAAAATCGCCGATGATCTGATCGCGCGGACCACCAAAGCCAGAGCCGCCTCCGCCCGCTGAAGGGCTTGCCCGCCGACCTAAGGTCTTGCCGCCGAGAAACTGCCGCAGACACCCGAGAGTCAAGCCGCGATGCTGCGATTTGACCCTTCGCGGGAGCGGTTTGTCTGTTTTGCGACCTGCGCCCGTCAGCCGGAGCAACCCAGGGTACGCCCTTCCGGCTCAGCACTCTCAAGAGGTCACTTCGGCACGGGCAAGCCAAGCTCCTGCATGCGGGCGCGGACGGCCTGCCATTGCTCCCTGACCTGCGGTTTGTGCGAGAGCTCGGCGGCGCGATGCAGGGCGGCCTCGGCCTGGGGCAGGTTGTCGAGCTGAACATAACAGTCTCCCATG
>DATIYF010000046.1:0-42267 GCA_035517775.1 Terriglobales bacterium | reverse complement strand
GGCGATGACCTTCTGGAGCTGCGCCTCTGGGTCGGCAAAGGTGTTGAGCCACTGCTGGTAAAGCGGAGTCATCACCTCGGCCGGAACTACGGCGTTTACGCGAATGCCGTAGGGCAGCAAGTCTGCTGCCCATTCGCGGGTGAGACCGAGAATGGCGCCTTTGGCCGCCACATATCCCGAGGTGCTGCCCTGGCCGGTGACGGCGGTTTTCGAGCTAATGTTGACGATCGAACCGCGAGTTTCTTTCAAGTGAGGAAGCGCAAAATGCGCCAGGTTGTAGTAGTGCAGCAGGTTGCGTTCCAGGGAATGGACAAACTCTTCGGGAGTTCCTTTTTCAAGGCCAACCTTGTCATTGATGCCGGCGTTATTCACCAGGGCATCGAGCCTGCCGTGGGCGTTTACGGTTTGCTCGACCGCCGAGCGGCAGTTCTCGGAAGATGAAAGGTCAAGGGAAAGAAAGTTAGTCGCGTTGAGCGGTCGAAGCTCCCCTTGCAATTGGCGGCAGGCGGCCACATCGCGGTCAACCACCACGGGAACCGCGCCTTCGCGCACCAGAGTCCGGGTGATGGCGGCGCCAATGCCTTTGGCCCCGCCGGTCACCAGGACGACCTTATCTCGCAGCTGAAGATCCATGAGTCAAACGATTGCGCGGGCGTATAAGCTCGGGTGCGTCTCCGAACGGAGGGAGATCAGCCGCGGATATTGAAAAACCCTCCGTCAATCGGATAGTCGGAGCCGGTAATGAACGAAGCCTCGTCGGAGCAGAGGAAAAGCGCCAGGCTGGCCACTTCCTCGGGCTCGGCCATGCGCCCGATGGGCTGCGACTTCTCCAGCTTCTGAAACATCTCCTGCTCTTTGCCGGGATAATTACGCCGCAGGAAGCCATCCACGAACGGGGTATGCACTCTGGCCGGCGAGATGCAATTGCAGCGAATGTTGCAGGCCAGATAATCCTTGGCCACGGAATAGGTCATCGCCACGACCGCACCCTTGCTCATGGAATAAGCAAAGCGATCGGGCAGGCCGGAGGTGCCGGCGATGGAGGCCATGTTCAGAATGATGCCCCCGCCGTTTTGTTTCATATGTGCGATCACGGCGTGCATGCAGTTGTAAACGCCTTTGACGTTGACGGAGAAAACGCGGTCGAACTCCTGCTCGGACGTGGCCTGCAAGGCGCCCACGTGGGAAATTCCTGCGTTGTTGACCAGCACATGCACGCGGCCATCGTGAAATACCTTTTCGAAGGCCTGCTCCACGCTCTTCTGCTGGGCCACGTCGCAAGCGTAGGATTTGGCGTTTCCTCCCGCAGCGGCGAGTTCGCGCGCCAGCTCGTCGCCGGCGCTCTCGTCAATATCGAGAATGCGCACGCAGGCTCCGCTGTGGGCGAATCTCTGGGCGATGGCCCGGCCGATTCCGCTGGCGCCGCCGGTCACTACGGCCAGCTTGCCATCCAGGCGAAAACCATTGGAATTGCCTTTCAGAAATCCCTCCTGCTTTTTTGCGTTTGCAAACCGCTATTGCGCCTGCTGCTTCTGAATCCGCTCAATGGCATGCAAGGCGTTCTGCGTATCTTCATCCCGCGGCGCCAGGGAAAGGGCGGTGCGCAGCTCTTTTTCCGCCTGGCTGATGTTACCTGTGCGGCCGTAAAACAAACCGAGATTCTTATGTAAGTGCGCGCTTTGCGGACAACTTCCGCACAGTTGAATGGCCTCGCTCATCTGCTGCAATGCCTGCGGCCAATTCTGCGCATTGGCCGCCTCCAGGGCGAAATTTCCCAGCTCAGAAACCCGGTCGGTGATCTGCTGATTTCGCTGCAGCGTGTCGAAGCGCTCCTGGTACTGCTTAGCCTCCGGATCATGCATCCTGTCGAGCGCTCTCGCCAGGTTGTAGAGAGCCTGCGAATGATTGGGATCGGCCTGCAGCGCAGCCTTCCAGTGGAGAATGGCGCCGGCCAGATCCTTGGAGCGTTCCAGATTCTGCCCCAGCAGATATTGCGCGTCGGCATTGCCGGGGTCGAGAGCGACCACCTTCTTCAGAAGTTGGGTGGAAAGCTCGAGCTGGTTTTGCTGCCTTGCGGTCAAAGCCCTAAAGTAAAGAGCGGAGGCGAGATCGGGCTGCAAGTGAATGGCTGCATCCAACTCACGCGCTGCGTCGTCATACTTGCCGGTTTCGAAAAAGAAGCGGCCCAGGTTGTAATGCGGACCGGGGAGATTGGGATTCAGCCGCGCCGCCTCGGAAAATTCGTGCAATGCGCCCTGCCGGTCGAATTGGTCCACCAGGGCGATCCCAAGGTTCAGGTGGGCCTCGGCCGAGTCAGGCTCAAGCGCCACTGCCTTGCGGAAGTTTGCTACTGCCTCAGGTCCGTGGCCGGTTTTTGCCTGGAGCATGCCCAGAGCTTCGTAGGCCTGGGCGTAGGCGGCGTCCACTTGAATCGCGGCCTGGAATTCCTTCGCCGCCTGATCCAGAGACCCCGTTTGCGCCAGAAGCAGGCCGAAGTTCACATAAGCTTTGGCGTATTGGGGATCATCCTGAATGGCCTTCTGAAACCGTGCGGCCGCGTCGGCGTTCTTGCCCTGCTGGGTGTAGAGAATGCCTAGATTGTCTTCTGCTTCGGCGAAGTTGGGCTGCCGCGCCAGGGCTTTTTTGAAGCGGCCCTCGGCTTCATCCAGTTGACCGTTTCGCAAAGCCAGAAGGCCGAGTTGGTCCTGCGCCGCGGCAAAAGAGGGATCGGATTCCGGAATCTGCTCCAACTCTTTCGCCTCAGAAGAGAAGTCTCCCATCCGATCGAGCGCAAGCGAGAGGTTGTAACGCAGGCGGGCCGAGCCGGGATCAAGCTGCAAGGCCTCGCGATAGCTTTCAGCAGCCGCTTTGGCGTTGCCCGCAGATAGCTGGCGGGTTCCCTCGTCATTCAGCCGGGCAATTGCCGCCTGCCGGTCGCCGGCGGATTGCAGCGCGGCATACTTCTCACGCTCGGCCCGGGCGCGCTGCTGCTGGCCACTCTTTTCGAGCAGCACGGCCAATTGCCGATGAGTTTCTGCATCGGATGGGTTCAGGCGCTCGGCTGCTTCCAGTTGACGAACGGCTTCATCTGTTCTTCCGGCCGCTGCCAACAGGCGTCCGAGCTGATAATACGTGGCGCTATCGCCGGGATTCAGACTTTCAGCCCGGGCAAAGGCGTTCATGGCCGCGGCAGTTTTCCCAGAACCGTTGTAGGCGAGGCCGAGGAGGTAAAAACCCTGGAAGTCTTTAGGCCGGCGGCGGGTGTAATCCAGAGCGAGCGTGATTGCCTCGGAATACTTACGCTGAGCCTGCAAAGTCTGCGCGAGTGCCAGGCGGGCGGCGTCCAAAGTGGAATCGAGCCGCAAAGCTTGGCGAAACTCGGCGACGGCGGCGTTCTGGTCGGCGGCCCCGGCGCCTCGGGCATACAGACTTCCCAGGGCAAGGTGAGCGTCGGCAGAGCCGGGTTTGGCGGCTACCAGATCTTTCAAGGTGGCGAGCGCCTTTGCCTGATCGCCCGCTTCGGCGAAGGCAAGACCCAGCGCGGCCTGCAAGGGCTCTGCCTGGGCGGGATCGGGATGCTGCTGAAGCGCATTCTGCAAGCAGGTCACCGCGTCTTGAGGACGGCCCGCAGCAACGTAAACCTGGCTGAGGCTAAGCGAGGCCGGCGCAAAGCCAGGATCAGTGTTCAGCGCCGCGCGGAACTGCTCAGCTGCGTCGGGCCAGTTACGGTCCTGCTGCAGGAGCGTTCCCAGGGCGAAATGAGCACTTACAGAAGCTGGCTTGAGTTGAGTTGCGGTTTGCAGCTCTTCGAGCGCGCTCTTGCGGTTGCCGCTGCGGAGCCAGGCGAGGCCCAGGTTGTAATGGGTTTCCCAGTTACTCTTGTCGAGCTTCAATGCCGCCTGAAATGCGGGAATGGCGCAGGCTACCCGATCGGATTGCGCATAGAGCGCCCCCAGGGTGTTATAGGCGCCGGCGGTGGGGTGATCGTGAATGCTTTCCAGCAAAGCGGCCACCTTTTCGGAAGAGCCATTGTGCAGCAAACACTGCTTGGGCAAGGGCTGCGGTTTTTCCTGGCCATCCTTCGCTTGCCTGGAACCTGCTGCTGCGGCTGTGAGGAGGGCCCCCGCTATCAGGACGAAGGCGCCGACTTGCGCAATCGAACCGCTCACAGCTTTGCCTGACTTCGTCCCCAATGCGGACATGAAAAAACGGCCTCCACTCGCACCATCCAGAGTGCGCCACGCTACCCTCTGCGTTCCCACGCGCCGCAAGAGCGAACGTGCCTACGCCAAGAGTGTAGCGCTTGTGGAGTAGCCAGACGCGACAACTGCGAAAGATCCTCTGCCAGAGCCCTTATGTCTGCGCCGCCGGACCTGATGTAAGTCCGGCGGCGCATATAGTCCCCTTCAACCGCGGTGCTCAATAGTAAAGCTTCAGTCCGAACTGCAACTGCCGGGCCGTGTTGGCAGTGCTTGTAACGACCCCGAACAGATTGGGGCTCGTGGGTGTGGGGTTTGGGTTATACAAGTCATAGTTGGTAATCGGAACTGCCCATACCGGGGTGTTAGTGGCGTTGAACATTTCGAAGCGAAATTCCAGATGCATCCGTTCGTGAATGGGTATTTGCCGAAAGATCGAAAGATCCAGACCTTTGGACCAATCCGACCGTAGTGAGTCGCGCCCCAGATTGCCGAAGGTCAACGTCGCGGGAAGCTGGAAACCTGCCGGATTAAGCCACTCCGCAGGCGTTTTGGTTGAGGGATACGGATTCCCAACCAGGTTGAGGCGTTCATAGCCGTCATAGCTGTTCCCGTAATTGTAATTTCCGGTGTGTGCGATATCTTTGGGGGTGCCGACGTCGAAAGGAGTTCCCGAACTCATGGACAACACGCCGTTCAAATTCCAACCACCAATCAGAGTGTCGAGAACTGCGTTGCCCGAAGAGAACTTCTTGTCCTTCCCGAAGGGCAGGGCATAGACCCAGGCGGCGGAAAAGATGTGCGGCAGATCGGTGGCCGAAGGTCCCTTATCGGCTTGCAGATCGTAAGGGTTCTGGATGGAACAGCCCTCGACTCCGTACCAGCCGGTGCAACCGAGGTCGAGACTCTTGGACCAGGTATAGGAGATCAGGTAGGTGAGGCCATGGATCTGGCGGCCATTCATTGAGACTTGCAGAGCGTTATAACTGGCTTTGCCCACGCTGCGGTCGTAAGCGGTGGCGCCAATGTAGGGGAATGGCGCGCCGCAATTGGGGGTGGAAACCGGGCAACTGTCGTTGCCGCCAGGAACCATGGCCACGTTGTAAGCGCCGCCAACGTCAAGCTTGCGGCCCACCGAGCCAACGTAGTTGGCCGTGAGCACGGTGTTTGAGGTGACCTGTTGCTGAATGCCGAAGTTCCATTGATCGGAATAGGGCCGCTTGAGATAGGGGTCGGCAAACCAGGTTGACTGAGTAAACGGAGTCGCCGGCGGAAGCGGCTGTGCGGTGCCCAGGCCCAGCGGGTCTTCGGCAGTGGCGCTTGGCGGGCCCTGCGTTACAGCGTTAAGGTTGCTGGCCCCTAACTGATCGAGACTGGGCCAGGTTCCTTCGTAATTCTGACCGGTCTGGGTGATAGCTGCCCAGTTGTCGTAGAAACGTCCGTAGCCCGCACGGATTACCGTGTTGGGGAAAATCTGGTAGGCAACTCCCAGCCGTGGCTGGATGTTGCTGAAGTCGTTGTGATAGATCGCGCCTCCGCCGAGCGGAGTCACCAGAACGTGATCGGGCAGGTTCCCGCCGGGAATACAGGGCGCGGCGTTGGTCTGGTCGCAGGAGGGAGCATTGCGGGCCAGAATGTAAGTTCCGTCACGGAAGTCCATGTCGCCGACGAAGTTATTGGCATCGGCGTTGTCGCCATAGACCGGCACCAGGGTGAAGTCGTAGCGTACACCGAGATTGACGCTCAACTTGCTGGTGACCTTCCACTGGTCCATGGCATAGAAGCCGTTCACCCAGCCACCGTGTTCGGTTTCAATGACATTTCGTCGCGCCGCTTCGTTGGGCACGCCCAGCAGGAACGACGCCAGCGCATTTCCACCCGTGCCATCCAGGGCGGCGGTATTCGCTGCAGTAAAGAGAACATTGGAATTCAAATAGAGCGCGTTGGAGTTGTTACTGGCGAAATCGGCGCCGGCGCGGAAAGTATGGCGGCCGACGTTCTTGGTAAATTCTCCGCCCCACTCCCAGATGTCGGAGACCTTCGTGTCATCTACCTGGGCGGCGCCGTGGGCACTGGGATTAGGGTTCCCGATATACCCCTGGATGACGACCTCCGGAATCATGCTGACTCCGCCGCGGAAGTTGCCAGCAAAGTTTGGCGAGAAGATTTGCGGCCCAAAGCTGGAAGGCGCACCGGTGAAGGTCGAGCCTTGGTCAATGTTCACGTCGGTTCGGCCAAAGTGCAACTCCATCACCGAGGAGCTCGAAAAGGACCGGGTGTAGCTGGCTGCCAGGTTGTACCCGTTGGTGGTCTGAGCGTGAATCAGGCCCAGAAAACCTCCGGACCCGGTCACTGGCTGGCGAAAGCTGGTGTAACGCGCCCACACGCTGTCATGGTCGGTAAAGCGATGGTCCAAACGCGCATTGCCTTCATCTTGGCGCGTGATGACCTTGGACGTGTCCAGGCCGTTGAAGTTCGGATTGCCAGTGAGGTTGGGTGCAGGGAACAGAGTTTGTGCGTAGCTGACCATACTCTGGTCAATCATGTTTGCGGGAATCTTATTGCAGGGCGTACCCGCGGGTTGAATGTTGTTAGTCGCCGGCAAAGGGTTGCCGGACCCGTCGCACATGAAAGGCTGACTACTCCACGGATTATAAATCTGTGCCCCAATGCCAGTCAGATCGCCGCCGAGTTGATCGGTCGTGGGCGTGTTGTAGAAGTTTGAGGCGGCGGTGTGATTGCGAAAACCTTCGTAGCTCAAATAGAAGAACGTCTTCTTCTCGTGCTCGCCCGGAATCCAGAGCGGGCCGCCAAAGGAGGCTCCGAACTGGTTCTGTTGGAAAGGGGTGACGTTGGCGAGAAAAGGGTTGCGCGCATCGAGAGAAGTGTTGCGCAGAAACTCCCAGGCCGCGCCATGGAAGCTGGAGGTCCCGGACTTGGTGACCACGTTGACCACGCCGCCCAGCACGCCACCGAAGGAGGCGTCGTCGTTGTGTGACTGCACCTTAAATTCAGAAATGTCATCTACGATCGGCGGCACGGCATAAGTGCTGCCAAAGGATCCCTGGTTGTTGACGCCGTCGAGCAGGAAAAGATTGCTGCGGTTGGTCTGGCCATTCACCGAGGGGTAAGAAAACGTGCCGATGGGATTCGACCACACGCCGCCACTGGTAGCGGAGTTTTGCGCCACGTTGACCGTGCTGACTCCGGGGGTGAGGTTCAGCATCTGGGTGAAGTTGCGTCCGTTCAGGGGCAGATCGTTGACTTGCTTCTGAACAATCGCCTCGCCCAGTTCCGCGGTCGAGGTTTCAAGCGTGACCGCGTTGGCCTGCACCGAAACCACTTCGTTGACGGTGCCGGTTTGCATGGTGAAATCGAAAGTCGCGGTCTGGTTAACCAGCAATGCGATGCCGGACTTCACCGCCGGGCTGAAGCCGGTGCGCGTGACGCGCAGATCGTAGTTGCCGGGCTGAATGTCGGGGATGACATAAACGCCGACGCTGTTGGTGGTGACGGTCCGGTTCAGGTTGGTGTCGCGATTGTGAAGCACGACGGTGGCATCGGCGATCACCGCTCCGCCCTGATCGCGAACGGTGCCGTTGATGGCGGCCGTGGCCTGCGCCGCGGCTGAATTCGGCAGAAGCAGGCAGGTCGCAAGGGCGACCAGGATGGCAACCAACAGACTCGATCTCTCGCTCGTTACGGAAAAGCAGCGTCTCATCGCAAACCCTCCTCGGACAGCATTCATTGCTGTCGCCTTGCGTTACGGCTGCGCAATTTCAATCCGCACATTTGGACTTGCGTCACGAACCAACGCGACTGCAGAGAAGACCTGGCGAGATTCCCCACGCCAATGGGCACGTTGTTTAGCATTGCTGCGGAAGCGTTGTCAATTCAAAATTTTCAGCTAATCGAATCTGATTTCATACTGTGAAACAAGCTGCCGATAATCGGTTTCATTGGTCGATTTAGTTTTGCAATTTGAAACTAAACTGATACGATTGCCCGCAACCTGTTTATGCCGCGCGTAGCCAAATCCGCGCCCGTGGGCGTGATTTCGAAGGTGCTACGAATTCTGGAGGCGCTGCAGAATTCCTCTTCCGGTCTGAGCCTGAAGGCCATCTGCGATACCACCGGCATTCACAAGAGCACCGCACATCGCTTCGTGAAGCATCTGGAGCGCGAAGGCTATTTGATTTGCACCGAGGCGGGGGCTTACTTGATTGGTCCTCGCCTGGCGCAAATGACCGCGCGGGTGAACCCGCGCGCTACCTTGCAGGTGGTGGCCCGACCGGTGCTCTGGGAATTGTGGAAGTCCACCCAGGAGACGGTGAATCTTGCGGTGCTCGACCAGGGCACGGTGCTGTATGTTGACGTAATCGAGAGCCCGCACGAGTTTCGGCTCTCCTCGCGTATCGGCACACGCCGCCCGCTGCATTCCACGGCGCTGGGCAAGTCGTTATCGGCATTTCTTCCCGCCGAGCAGCGCGAGGGCACGCTGGGCGCGATTGTGTTTCAGCCGGCGACCCCCAGGACCATCATGAACATGGTGCAGTTCCGCCAGGAAATGGAGAAGATTCGCCACCACGGCTATGCCGTGGATGACGAAGAGGCAGTCATGGGGGCGCGCTGCGTCAGCGCGCCAATTCTGAATGCCGGCGGAGAAGCGGTCGCAGCCATCAGTGTTTCCGGGCCTGTAACGCGGGTGAGTCCGGGCCAGGTGCCCGCGTTGGCCAACGCGGTGGCGGCGGCGGCCCAGGCAATTTCCGCCGACATGGGGTTTGGCCCTCACAAGGTTTCATCTCACGATTCCCGGCCGGTGGAAAACGTTCCCCTGGTCCGCGGCTAAGGTGCCGGCGGAACCTGGTTGCATTCATTCAACACGCGGCGTATGCCACCGTCTTGCGGAAAATTCTCCATGGCCCTGCCGGCCAGGTCACAGGCTGCTTTTTTCTGATTCATCAAGAGATAAGCCCTCACGCCCAGGCGGTACAGCTCCGCATCGTAAGGCGCCACGGTCATTCCCTGCCGCAGAACGGTGACTGCCTGGGAGGCCTGATTTCCTGCAATCAACAGGCGGGCGAGCTGCTCGAAATCCGCCGGGCTGGTTGAGCCCTGGTGAACTGCGCCCTCAAGGTATCGCACCGCCTGTTCGGAATTTTTGCTCTGCAGCGCCCGGTCGGCCAACGCCTGCTGCACGAAGACATTGTCAGGCTGAGTCGCCTGTAGCTGCTGGGCCACGGCCCAGTAACGCTCGCGATAGCTGGGGTGCGAAAGCATGACCTGGCCGTAAGCCTGCAGCAGCGTCAACGGCGATGGGGCCTGGCGGGCGGCGGGGTTCGCGCTGAGATGCACGAGATCGGGCAGCTGTGGCGTGGTCATGTGAAAAGCGGCATCGGGAAAGGGCTCCTCCGCCTCCGCGAGGATGCGATGGTTGGTCAGCACAGAGTGCGAGATCACTTTGACCTCGCGCTTGGGCATGTGGCAGCCGGCGCAGTCATCGGGCGGCATCTGATGCTGGCGCAAGCTCACGGGAAGCGCGCAGCTTTTCTCCGTGTGGCAGGTCAGGCACTTGTTGCGAAAGTAGGCGGGGGCCTCCTGCGGCGTGGGCTGAACGTGAGGGTCGTGGCAGTTGATGCAAGCCAGCTTTCCGGCGCTGGCGCGATAACACTTGCTCAGCCGCATGGAGAGATAGTGTTCGAGCAGGTCGTCTTTGGGGGCAGACTCGGGACCGAACGGAACCAGAAAAATGCCGACGGTATTATCCAGTTCCTCGCCTGGGTGGAAGTCGCGGTACTGCTTGCCCGGTCTGAGCACGCGGGCATCGCCGGCCTGGTGGCATGACATGCAGATGTTATCCGCCAGCCAGGGCGAGAGCTTGGCCGGGTTCGTAATGGCCGCGCCGCCAGCCTCGGCGGAACCCATTTCCATCTCTGCGATGTGGGTTTGCCCCGGCCCGTGGCAGTTCTCGCATCCAATAGCAACTTCGGCAAATGGCGGTTGTTCAAATTTGCCGTTCCCGCCCTCCACCGGACGCGGCTCTCCACTGTGACAGGCGATGCAACCGGGAAGAATGGGGCGGTCGAAGCCGTAGTCGCCGAACTCGTAGCCGGGGGAGAGGCCCCAGCGGTCCGCCTTGGTGTAGAAAGATAGCGGCGCTTCGAAAAGAAAATCGCCGCGCCGGACAATGGCGCCGATTCCGTTCGCTCCAGCGCCAATCAGCCATTCGATCTGGTGAGTGGAACGGAAAATCTCCTTTCCATCCGGCGTCGCCTGATATTCGCTCTGGTAGAGCTTGCCACCGGTTGCGGCCAGCGAAAAGTGCCGGTCAAATTGCGACTCGAGGACCTCGGCCGAGGTGGGAAGAGGGCCGAGCACGGCGGGAGTGATCGCCGACATGGAGCGCCCCATATCAGTTCGCGAAAACGATTCGTAGATGCTGGGGTGACATTTGGCGCAGGCCGGCGAGCCGGCGTAGCCTGAGTCGGCAAGAACCGCGGCAGATGGCTGCACGCAGCGGAGCCCGATGCAGAGCGCGAGCAGCGCGGTGATCACACCCGCGGCCGTCGCAGCTCCCCCTGTGATCTTCCTCATCCCTGCGGCAAAGACTTCCATCTCTCCATTTCCTTTTTGACCCATCGCGCATCTTTTTCCGAGTGGCACAGCAGGCAGGCGTTGGGGCTTTCCCGCTGGCCGAAGCGTTCGGTCATCGCGGCATTGGGAATGTCGTCAATGCGATGGGTGCGGGCCTCGAACAGAACCGAATCCATAATGCGCGGCATGTGGCAGGAAACGCAGCGGCTGCCCTGCGACTCTGCCGCGTGATGAGTGTGCGCGGCCAGGGTTGCTGCGCTCTGAAACTGCGAGTGGCAGCCGGTGCACATCAGATCCGGCTGATCGGGGTAGCTCAGCGATTTGAGATTCGACGCCGCATCGTGTCCGTGGGGATCATGGCAGGTCCCGCAGGTTACATTGCCCTTCCGGTAACACTGCGAGCGTTCGAGCGCCTCTACGATGAACGTGGTCTGGCGAAAGCGGCCATCTTTGTAAAAGCCCTTGCGCGAGAATTCGCCGAAGGGAATGCTCAGGTCCGTGCGAAAGAATTCTCCTGAACTCGAATAATTCAGTTCCCCGCCCGGCCCCGGCGTGCGCACCGCCGACTGCATGTGGCACTGCGCGCAAACCCGAAGAAAGTCCCGGCTCTGCAGTTCACCGAAATTCACCGGCGGATCGAGCGCCCGCTTGGGATAGGGCTCGTTCATGGTCATCTCGGCAACATGCTGCGCGGAGGGGCCGTGGCACATCTCGCAGTCAATTCCCGGTTCGCGAAACTCGACATTCTCCACGTCGAAGCCGCCGTTCTTACGGTTGCGAAGCTGGCTGGTGTGGCAGACGGCGCAAATGGCCTGATAGCTGGTGGAAGCGTCCAGTTTCTGCCAGGAGCCAAGATCGGCGCGCTCGCTTTCCGGCCCGTCAATGATCTTCCAGTAGTTGATCCAGCGGTGCGCAATGCGGCTGTACTGAATGGGAAAAACGTGAATCTCGCCGTTGGCCAGCCGGGTGGCATAAGCCTGCTGAAATTTTGACCCGATGGTGTAATTCACGGGATAAGTGCGCCACGTGCCGTCTGCCGGGCGAATATCAAAATAGTGGCGCCCGTTGCGGATTACCATGCGGGCGAACAGCTCTCCGCCTTGAGCGTGAGCGGTCTCGAGCTTGCCGCGGCGGAAGGAATCTTCCTCGCCGGTGTAGAACTTGTTGTCCTTCTCAAAATCGCCGATCACGTTCTGCGGGGCATAGGGGCGCAGCATCTTTGCCATTCCGGTCTGCGACCATTGGCGGTAAATCTCTTGATGGCAGCCCCGGCACGATTCCGAACCGGCGTATGCCGGCAAAGCCTGGGCGGGCGCCTGAGATTTTTCGTGGCCGGCCTCCGCCGGTGGGGCCATCTTGCTCTCTTCTGCTTGCCGCAGAAACCTTTCGAACGAGACCTGCGGTTCAGGCGTGGCCGTGCGATATAGACTTTGCAGGTCGGCGAGCGCTTTGGCCGAGAGAGAATCATTGACGCGGTAAACCGCGGCAAAGCTGGCGGCCGCAGGCATTGTTTTTTTCTCCGCGAGTTGCGCCAGCCCAAGCAGGTACGTAATCTCCGAATCGGAAGGATTCAGCTGCCGGGCTTGGAGCAGGGCATCTTCGCCTTCCTTCAACCGGCGCGAGCGCTCCTCCCCCGCCGCAAGCGCGAGCCCCTCATTCAGCAGCGCCCGCCCCTGGGCAAAATTGGCTGAGGCCTGCAGCTTGCGCTTTACTTCCGGCCAGTGCTGCGGCGAGATCGTGCTCGGCGCAGTAAACCGGTCCAGGTAATCGAGCGCGTCCCGGGCAGCGGAAATGGCGGCGCTATTCTGATGGGTGCGCGCCTCCACGTCCGCCACGGAAACCAGAAGCAACGGGTTTTCCGGCAGAAGCGCGAGCGACTCGCGGGCCCAGGCCAAGCCCGAATCGTACTCTCCCAAATCGAAGCTGGCGCGGGCCGCCACGTCATAGGCCTGGAAGAGAAATGCGGATTGAGGAAAATGAGTGAGGAACGACTGTGCCCGCTCCAGCATCCATGAGGGCGAAGCCTGTCTGGAAAGTTCGATGAAAGCCTTGCGTTCCGCAGGATCGGCAATCTGATCGGCAATGGTCGAGGATCGCCGCGATTGCCAGGTGATGTTCGCGTCTATTTCCTGGGCGCTGAGATGCGCGAGCGGAAGAACAAGAATCGCGAGCCGCAGCATCCCCCTGAGCATTGCCAGCGCACTCTAGCCCAAAATTAATCCCATGTGCAAACTGGAACCACCTACATGACTTTGATCGTGCACTTCTCAATAAAGTCGTAGTCCCACTCCACGCCGATGCCAGGGCTCTCGGGCGGGTGCGCGTAACCTTGGGCATCAATCTCAATCCGGTTCTTCATGCCGAACTCCATGTAGGAGAGCGGGTAGAGCACCTCGAAGAATTCGCTGTTCTGAATCGCCGCGCAACAGTGCAGGTTCACGATCTCGAGGGGATGGTAGATCGTGGTATGCAACTCGCAGGCTACGCCGAAAGCTTCGGCCAGATGGGCTGTTTTCATCACCGGAGTCACGCCGCCCTTCCAGGAAACATCGGTCCGGACCATATCCACCACCCCGCTAGAAATGCACTCCGCGGTCGAGTAGTGCGAGCCGGCCAGAACCTCCGTGCCGCAAATCGGAATATCCAGCTTCGCCGTCAACTTCCGCAGGCCATGAAGGTTCAGATCGAACAGCGGTTCTTCCAGCCAGTAATAATTCAGGCGTTCCAGTTCGCGGCCAACTCGCAAGGCGTCTTCGTAGGAATACGCCGCCACTGGGTCCGCCATGAGTTTGAAGCTGGGCCCAACCGCCTCGCGGCAGGCACGATACGCCGCCAGGTCAAACTCGAGGTTCCCCGGTGGGTGCAACTTATAGGCATGCCAGCCGCGCGCCTGCACTTCCTTGGCCTGCCGGGCGTAATCCTCCGGCGTTTTCAGCACGAATGAACTGGCATACACCGGTACTTTTTCGCGACAGGCGCCGAGCAGCTTATAGAGCGGCAATCCTGCGATTTTTGCGGCAATATCCCAAAGACAGATATCGAACGGGCCGTAGGAGTAAATGGGGACGTGGTTCCACCAGCGGTCATAAGTGCGAAATTCCTGCCAGAGTTTTTCGCGAAACAGCGGGTCCTTTCCCAGGAAGAACGGCTTCAAGGCGGATTGGGCAATGCCTCCCGCCATCTCCGCGCCGCGGCCGGCGAACCCGAAGGAGTTTCCCTCAATCCCTTCGCCGGTCTTCATGGTGATAAACAGAAAGTCGAAATTCGACTTTCCGCCCACGCGCATCTCGCTGTCGCTCATCGCTTCCCGAGTATTCCGGCAGGCGCGAATTTCAATGGATTGAATGATCAAGGCTCACTCCCTCAACGGTCCCACAATATGAAACTCGAGTCTTCTCGGCGGTCTTCAGAAAAACTTCGTGACTCTAACCAAAGGCCGCATCGCTGTCAACGACGCGCGGTTCTTTTCACGCATCTTGCCGATTTTTCTTGACGCGCAGGCAACGATAGTTCATTTTTTCGCACTTGCGCCGTTGCCTGGCTCGAGTGGGCCAGCGCGCGGCGCGCGTTTGCGGAGAACCGAATGAGCGCACAACTCGGCTGGGCTTTAGCGGTAGTGGTTCTTGCCGGAATTCTCAACGGCAGCTTTGCCGCACCCATGAAACGAATTTCGGCCTGGCCTTGGGAAAACAGCTGGTCGCTGTTTGCGTTGTTCGGCCTGGTAATGATTCCCTGGCTTACCACGCTCGCCACCGTGCCCCACCTGGGTGAGGTATATGCCGGGGCCACGCCTTCCACACTCTGGAAAGTGGTTGTGTTCGGCGCTCTGTGGGGAACGGGCGCCACTCTTTTCGGCCTGGGCATCAGCCGGGTGGGCATGGCTTTGGGCTTCTCGCTCATTCTTGGCATGACCGCCTCCTTCGGCTCGCTCTTTCCCATGATCATCCTGCATCCGGAGCAACTGCTCGCCCGTCGCGGCCTGGCCCTGATCGCGGGCACGATCGTGATGATTGCCGGCCTGGTGCTGTTGTCGCTTGCCGGCCTTGCCCGCGAGCGCGACCGCGGAGAAGCCAGCTCCAGAAATTCCGGCTTCAAGCTGGGGCTGGTGATCTGCATCTTCTCCGGCATTTTTTCTTCGCTGCTGAATTTCAGCTTCGTCTTTGGAGATGAGCTTCGCGTCCGCGCCCTGGCCGCCGGGGCCAGTGCCGGCGTGGCGGCGAACCCCATCTGGGCCCTGACGGTGAGCGCCGGCTCGCTCGCCAACTTGCTCTACTGCGGATATCTTCTGAGCAAAAACCGCACCTGGGGCGCCTACGGCAAAGGCAACGTCGCCCTGAACTGGCTGCTCGGGATTTCCATGGGAGCTCTCTGGTTCAGCGGAACCGCGCTCTACGGCACTGGCGCCGCCATCATGGGATCGCTGGGAAATATCGTCGGCTGGCCAATATTTATGACGGTAGATATTCTGGTCGCGCTGTTCTGGGGAGCAGTCTCGGGCGAGTGGAAGGGCGCCCGCCGCCGCGCCCTGGCCTATTGCTGGATTGGGGTCTGCGTTTTGCTGGCTGCCATCGCGGTCATTTCTTACGGCAACGCCGCATAGTGGTTATTTGGCAGCGCCGTTCGGCAACTGTATCCGCACTCCGCTCACGCCGCGCGTCTGGCCGGCATCAATTCCCTTCCCTTCGCGGACAACGTAATAGCGGTTGGCCGGAACGTTAGTTAAGGTTTCTACCAGTCCACTCGGCCAGCGAATCACAATCTTTTCCGCCTGGTCAGATTTCCCCAGGCCAAAATGCAGACGCAAGTCGCTTTGAGAGATGAAACCGTCTCCGCTGCGCACTTCCATGGCGCGCTTATCCTTGCCCTCTTCCAGCGTAACCACGGCGCCCAGGGCGGCGCGGTTCGATTTCACTCCGACTAGCCGCAGGCTAATAAAGTTTCCCACCGGCGCGCGGTTGTAATAGAGCGACGGAGTTTCGTTCATGTTGTTAACCAGCGCTTCCTGGTGGCCGTTGTTGAACAGATCAGCCAGCGCCATGCCTCGCCCCGAATGCTTTTCGCTGAGCACC
This sequence comes from Terriglobales bacterium, assembly GCA_035517775.1. Taxonomy (GTDB): domain Bacteria; phylum Acidobacteriota; class Terriglobia; order Terriglobales; family Acidobacteriaceae; genus DATIYF01. The sequence continues at coordinate 26,405 of DATIYF010000046.1, read as the reverse complement.
GCCCCGGCCTCGGCGGTGATATTGGTAAAGCTGCCATCGCGCAGGTTGTAGTAGGCAACTTTTGGCTGGCGGTAGCTTGTGCCCAGGCCTTTCCCATCCACCTCGGGGTAAACGTGGCCGTTTGCGATCAGGATTCCCGGCCATCCGCTGTTATCGAAATCGTAGAATTGCACGCCCCATCCCAGCCAGTTCTTGATGCGACCCAGTCCGGCGTCGTAGGTCACATCGTCAAAGTTGTTATCGCCGTGATTGAGGTAGAGGGTTGGCGTGTCGTCGCTGAAATTCGTCTTCACAAGATCCTGGTAGCCGCTGTGGATATAATCGCCGGCCGCCAGCCCCATGCCCGCTTGTTCGGTTCCGTCGGCGTTGTAGGCAACGCCCGCTTTCTTGGCGATGTCGGTGAACGTGCCGTCGTGATTGTTGTGATAAAGAAGGCTGGGGGTGGAATCGCAGGCAACGTAAATGTCGGGCCATCCGTCATTGTCGAAATCCGCCGTTAGCGGCGTCAGCCCGTAACACGGCGAAGTATCCAGAATTCCGGACTTCTGCGAAACGTCAGTGAAGGTCCCATCGCCGTTGTTGTGATAGAGCGCATTGCTGCCGGCCTTGAGGCCGCGCGGCCCGCACATCACGTTGATTCCCTTCCACTGGCACCACGGCCCCTGCCCCGGCCTGGGCACTGAGTCGTAGCTGAAATCCACATAGCGCGAGACGAAGAGATCTGCCTTGCCGTCGCGATCGTAATCCACGAAGCTGCAGCCCGCGCTCCACTCTGTGCGCGCAGTCTTCAGCCCTGCTTTGCCGGTAACGTCGGTAAAGGTGCCGTCACCGTTGTTGCGATAGAGAATGCTCTGCCCCCAATAAGTAACAAACAGATCGAGAAATCCGTCGTTATCGAAATCGCCGACGCACCCCCCCTGGCCCCATCCTGGCTCCGCCAGCCCGGAGCGGGCGGTGACGTCGCTGAACGTGCCATCGCGGTTGTTGTGATAGAGATGGCCGGTGGGGGCGCGATCTTTCGAAAATCCTTCCACGGTCGAACCGTTGGGAAGAAAAATATCAGGCCAGCCGTCGTTGTCGTAGTCGAAAATAATCGCGCCGTTGCCCGTGGTTTCAATGATGAATTCTTTGTGGGTATCGCCGCCATAAACATTCATGGCGGTGAGGCCGGCCTGGCGCGCGATCTCCTCGAAATGCACCTCGCCGGGAGCGAGTTTTTCAGGCTTTTCGACCGGAGGATTGGTCTGCGAGCCCACCCTGGCGCCCAAAGCGAGAACTGCAGCGAAAAGCGGGAAGAACCAGAACCTTCGCATGGCCCGAAGAAGCCGAGTTCCGGCAGCTAAAGCTGCGCCGCCCTCAGCCAGCGCCATCTTAAATCAGATTGCGGAAACCCGGCCAAACGCTAAGGCCGCCATGCTGCCACCTTGTGACGGGCCTGGCCTAATTTCTCGATGCCCCACTCCACCACGTCGCCGGGCTTCAGAAATTGCGGCGGCTTCATGCCCAGCCCAACTCCGGCAGGGGTTCCCGTGCTGATCAAGTCGCCGGGAAGCAGCGTCATGAATTCGCTGACGTAGCTCACCAGCGTAGGCACGTCGAAGATCATTTCCGCGGTGCAGCTCTTTTGCCGGAAATCCCCGTTGACCTTGAGCCACATGCCCAGTTTGCCCGTCTCTGGAATTTCATCGCGCGTTGCCAGGAACGGACCGAGCGGAGCAAAAGTATCTGCGCTCTTTCCCTTCACCCACTGGCCGCCGCGCTCCAACTGGAAAGCTCGCTCGGAGTAATCGTTGTGCAACACATAAGCGGCGACATGATCGAGGGCTTCGGGTTTGGAAATGCCCTTGGCCTTGTTCCCGATGACCACCCCGAGCTCAACTTCCCAATCCACTTTGCTGCTGTTTCTCGGCATTACCAGATCATCGTTCGGTCCCGCCAGGGAAGTTGTGGATTTGAAGAAGATCACCGGCTCGGCCGGAATCTCCATCTCGCTTTCTCTCGCGTGGTCGCGAAAGTTCAGTCCGATGCAGATGATCTTGCTGGGGCGGCAGATCGGAGGCCCTAAGCGCACGGATTCGGAAAATCTCGGCGCCGAAGACAAATTGGATTTGAGCCAGCGCTCCAACTGCATGAGACCATCGCCGGCAAAAAAAGATTCGTCGTAGTCTCGCCCGAAGGAAGAAACATCAATTCGCTCGCCGTCAGGCGTGATAATTCCAGGTTTCTCTCTTTCCGGCTCGCCAAATCGAATGAGCTTCATGCGGCAGGTTCCATTCTCCGCGATCAAAAGGACGAAAATGCTAACTGAAGCGAGCTTCAGCCGCAAGTTTGTGATAAACGTGCTGCATTTTCAGCTCCTGCCGTTTCAATCAATAAAACCGGGCCGCGCCGGTCAACCGCTCTGGGCGCCGCATTTCGGCGCCGGCGGCACAAACATTTTGGCGCGGAGCAAGTCTTGCTGTAGAGTTTGCGATTGCGAATTGCGCTCACAGAAACTGCGGGCGACGCATGCGCAGAGGGGGCCTCAGGAATGTCCGATATCTTCCCGCACTTAGATTACAAACCGAAACTGCCGCGGCGCCTCGATCACGGCATCGGCATCGTCGGCGCCGGCGGAATCGTCAATTACGCCCACCTTCCCGCTTACAAAAAGGCAGGCTTCAAGGTGGCAGGCATCGTGGACAAGAATCGCGAGCAGGCCGAGCGCACGGCGAAGCAGCATTCCATTCCGCAGACTTACGCGACAGTGGCCGACCTTTTGAAGGACCGTGAAATCGAATTCGTGGATATCGCCGTTTACCCCAAAGAACAGGCGGCCATCGTCGAACAAGTCACCGCAGCCGGGAAGCATCTTCTCTGCCAGAAGCCTTTTGCCGATGAATACAGCGTTGCCGTTCGTAACGTCGAATTGGCGAAGAACGCAAACGTGAAAATCGCCGTCAACCAGCAGATGCGCTGGGACGCAGGCATCCGCTGTGCCCGCCTCTTGATGGATGACGGCTGGCTGGGCGCTCCGACCTATGGCGCCATCCAGGTCCACTGCAAGACCGACTGGAGTCTGTGGCCCTGGATTTATCAGGGCAAGTGCGTCGAAATCATGTTCCACAGCATTCATTACATAGATTCGCTTCGATATCTTCTGGGAGATCCCACGTATGTTTTCACCAGCGGCAGCCGCGGACCAGCAGAGACCACGCAGGCCGAAACCAAAACTTTGACGGTGTGGGAGTATGCTTCCGGGCTGCAGGTGTCGATTGACGTCTGTCACAGCACCTGGCAGGACGATCCCTATGCCATTTTTCGTCTCGAAGGAACCGAAGGCGTGATCAAGGGCACGATTGGATTGATGTACAACTATCCCACCGGCCGCCCGGATACTCTGGAATTCATGTCGAAGCGCAATCCCGGATACTGGTTTTCTGCCCGGCTCGACAGCATGTGGATTCCGGATGCATTCGTCGGCCCCATGGCCTCATTGATGTGCGCCGCGGAAGATGGCTCCGAACCCGAAACCAGCGGGCGCGACAATCTGCGCACTTTGCAGGTGGTCTTCGCCGAATACCGCTCCATGGCAGAGAAGCGCGCGGTGCGGCCGGAAGAGATCACCGCCTGATTGCAGTCTTCGCCAGAAGTTCAACCCAATTGCGGAAGGATGCACGCATGAAGCGTTACGGTTCAGTGATCAAAGTGAAGCCCGAGGCGATTGAATCATATAAGAAATATCACGCCGCCGTTTGGCCCGAAGTGCTGGCCATGATCCGGAAATGCAACATCCGCAACTATTCTATTTTTCTCAAAGACGATTTTCTGTTCGGCTATTTTGAATATCACGGCTCAGACTACGCTGCCGATATGGCAAGAATGGCGGCCGACCCGAAGACGCAGGAGTGGTGGGCCGTGATGATGCCCATGCAACTGCCGCTCGAAACGCGGGCCGAGGGAGAGTGGTGGGCCAATATGCAGGAAGTTTTCCATTGTGATTGAATGCCGGCGCTGAGTTCTTCGCACTCGCGTTCACCTCAAATATCTATGCGAATCGTGGATACGCATCAGCATCTCTGGGATCTGGATCTCTTCCATTACTCCTGGCTGCAATCTGTTCCCAGCCTGGACCGTTCCTTCCGCATGGCGGATTACCTTGCAGCCACGGAAGGATTGCAGGTAGAGAAGTCCGTCCATCTCGAGGCCGATGTGGATGAGGCCTACATGCTGGCCGAGACTCGCCATCTGCTGGCTCTCGCCGATCAGCCGGGGAATCCGCTGGAGGGTATCGTGGCCTGCGGGCGGCCGGAGAATGACGGCTTCTGCTCCTATCTCGATAAGATCGCGGATCACCCAAAGCTCAAAGGCATTCGCCGCGTGCTGCACACCCAGCCCGACGAACTTGGGCAGAGAAAGATTTTCGCCAAGAATGTGGCGCGCCTGGCAGAATATGGCCTCTCGTTCGATCTCTGCGTTCTGGCCCGGCAGTTGCCGATTGCGATCAATCTGGCCGCGCAATGTCCGGATGTGACCTTCATTCTCGATCACTGCGGCGTCCCGCAGGTTAAGGAAGAAATCCTCGACCCCTGGCGCGCGCACATCGCGGAGATTTCAAAGTTCCCCAATGTGTGTTGCAAAGTGTCGGGCCTGGTGGCTTACGCGGATCCGCAGGGCTGGACCGCGGAAGACCTGCGGCCCTACGTGGAGCACGTTGTCAGTTGCTTCGCTTGGGATCGGGTGATGTTCGGCAGCGACTGGCCGGTGTGCACGCTTTCCGCGAGTTACAGGCAATGGGTGGAAGCGCTGACAAAACTCACGGCCGGCGCAGGCGAAACCAACCAGCGAAAATTGTTCAGCGAAAACGCTCTCCGCGTCTATCGCTTGAAATGACGCCCTCTCACAGCCCAAACTCTTTTTGAATCGCTTCGGTATGCTGCCCAACCCTGGGCGCAAGGCGCTCGCTGGTCAGCACGGCGCCATCCAGCCGGATCGGAATCCGCGTGGTTAGGACCTCAATCCCCCCGCCGTCCTTAAGCGTCTGCACCATGGCGAGCTGCTCAAACGCAGGGCTGGCGCAGAGTGCAGGCCAATCCAGAACTTCCGCGCACCAGATGTCGGCGGCGTTCAGAATTTCCAGCCAGTGCTCGGTCGTCTGCTCTTTCAAACGGCCGGCGAGCAGGCGCTTGATTTCGTCCCGCCGCCGGAACCCCTCGGCGGAATCTGAAATCTCCGAAAGCGCCGGCAAATCAAGTAGTTTTCCCAGCGTCGGCAGGTGCGTCATCGCCAGCGCCAGGTGTCCGTTCGCGGTGTCATAAACGCCGTAGGGCGCGGCCAGATAAGCATGCGCATTGCGATACCCGCTTCGCCGCGGCCGCCGGCGTCCGTCGTTCAGATGCGTGGTCAGCACCTCAAACTGAAAATCAATAAGCACTTCGATCAGGCTGGTCTCCACCAGCCCCCCGCGGCCGGTCACGCCGCGCCGCACCAGGCAGGCCAGAATTCCCTCGCACAGATTGTGTCCCGCCAGCATATCGCCAATCGCCAGGGCCATGGGCGTGGGCGGCGAACCCTCATCCCCGCTCAGCCACATGATGCCCGAGCGCGCCTGTGCCAGAAGATCCTGCCCGGGGCGGTCTTTCCACGCTTCCGCTGTCCCATAGCCGCTCACCACCCCATACACCAGCCGGGGATTGATTTTCGCGGCATTCTCATATCCCAGCCCAAGCCGCTCCATCACTCCGGGACGAAAATTCTGCACCATGACGTCCGCAGCCTCGATCAGGCCGCGGAGTTTCTCCCGGTCCGCCCGGCTCTTCAGATCCGCCGCATAGCTTTCCTTGTTGCGATTGATGGCGTGGAACAGCGTGTTTTCCCCGTGAACGTCGGTATCGCTCAAATAGAGGGAACGCCCAAGATCTCCGGCGCCCGGCCGTTCAATCTTGATCACGCGCGCGCCAAGATCTGCCAGGCGAAGCGTGGCTAGCGAGCCGGAAAGAAACTGGCTGAAGTCCACAACCAGAATGCCGTGCAACGGCCGTTCGGCAGCGGGCTGACTGGGCAATGCGCTCACAAAGGCTCCTTGCAACCTTCAATTCTTTTTTTGTTTTTTTTGTCATTGTACAGGTAAAATCATATTTTCATTAGAAAAATATTGTGTTAGGCTCACTTCATGACCCGGCCAGCCCGGCGGCGCCTGCTTACCCGTCGAAGAACGCGCTATGCCGCGCCCGCGCTCGAGAAGGGCCTGGATATCCTGGAGCTGCTGGCCTCGGTGTCAGAGTCCCTGGCCCATGCCGAGATTGCGCGCCGCCTCGGCCGCAGCGTCAGCGAAGTGTTTCGCATGCTGGTGTGCCTGGAGGAGCGCGGATACATCAGCCAGCCTGGCCCGGACGAGCGCTACCAGCTCACGCTGAAGTTGTTCGAGCTGGCGCACCTGCATCATCCCTGGCAGCGTCTGATCGCGCAGGCCCGGCCCTTGGTACAGAAGGTGGCCGCCAGCACCGGGCAATCCTGCCATCTTGCCATGCTGAACAATGCTGAAATCGTGGTGGTGGCCCAGGCCGATGCTCCCGGCAACCTGAGTTTTTCGGTTCGGCTGGGCGCGAACATTGACCTGCTGCACACCTCCTCGGGTCATGTCATCCTCGCCTTCCAGAATCAAGCCGTTCGCGCGCGCGCGCTTGAGGCCTGGCAGCGCCGTTCGCGCCATCGCGCTCCTTCCAATTTCTTCGGTCATCTTGAGCGCATTCGCCGCCGCGGTTACGAAGAATTGGCCAGTTACCAGGTCCGCGGCGTTTTGAACATCAGCTATCCGGTGCTCAATCAGCACGGCGAAGCGGTCGCCGCCGTCACCGTTCCGTTTCTTGAACATCTCGAAGGCCGCATCGGAGCGCGCCAAGTCCGCCAAACCCTGGCCCAAACCGCGGGTTCGCTCTCTGCAGCCATCGGGGGGAAACATCTACAGCTGGGGCGATCTGCCCAGGCACGGCTATGACCAAGACGCAACACTACGAAGATTACGTGATCGGAGAGCAGCGAATCAGCGCGGGAAGAACGATCACCGAAGCCGATATCGTTATCCACGCCGGGCACACGGGCGACTATTTTCCACACCACGTTGACGCGGAATTCGCCCGTCAAACGCCATTTGGCCAGCGCATCGCGCACGGCAGCATGACCTTTGCCATCGGCATTGGCCTCACCGCCGGCCAGATCAATCCGGTTGCCTTCACTTACGGTTACGACAAGCTGCGCTTCCCCAAACCGGTCTTCATCGGAGATACGCTGCACACCCGGGTGACTATCAAGGAGAAGCAGGAAGATCCCAGGCGTAAGGAAATGGGACGCGTCATCGAAAGCTGTGAGGTGCTCAACCAGCGCGACCAAGTCGTCCTGTACTGCGAACACATTCTGCTGGTCGAGAAGAAACCGTCTGCTTAGTTCCAGAACTGAACCGGGGGATGCTTGAAACTAACGCTGAAAGGGCTCACCTGGGATCATCCCCGCGGCTATGCGCCCCTGGTGGCCGGAGCTGCGGAGTATGAAAAGCAGCACCCTGAACTTGCCATTCAATGGGACCGGCGCACTCTGCGCGAGTTTGGCGAGGCCCCCCTCGAGCAATACCTCGATCGCTATGATCTTTTAATCGTGGACCACCCCTTCGTGGGCTTTGCCGCCGCCCATCACGGGCTGGTGAATCTTGCTCCTTTTCTAACTCAGGCCGAGCAGAGCGCTTTCGCCGCTGATTCCGCCGGCGCTTCCTGGCAATCTTACTGGTATCACTCCGGCCTCTGGGCATTGCCCATGGATGCCGCCACCCAGGTCGCCTCCTATCGTCCTGATCTTCTCGCCTCTCTGGCCACAATGCCGCGCAGCTTCGACGAAGTTTTGCAACTGGGAGCGGCCGCCCGCAAGGTCGGCAAGTTTGTGGTTGTGCCGGCGTGCCCCATTGATGCGATCAGCCTTTTCTTCACCCTGAGCGCAAACCTGGGCCAGCCCATCCCCGAAGAACGCGGCTTCTTCATCGAACCGTCGGCTGCGCGAGAGGTGCTGGCTCGGCTGCATGCACTGATCTCGGTCGCGCATCCCAGTTCGGTGGAGTGGAACCCGATCCAGGTTTACGACTTCATGGTTGCGAGCTCTGACGCGATCTATTGTCCATATGCCTTTGGATATTCCAACTATTCTCGCCCCGCAAGCGGCCCCCGGCTGAAGTTTACCGATGCCCCGGCTGCCGGCGCGCTGGGATGCGCCGGCACCATGCTGGGCGGCACCGGTGTCGCCATCAGCAGCCTGAGCCGCTACACCTCTGAAGCCATCCCCTACGTCAAGTGGCTGGCCAGCGCCGAGCACCAGAAAGGAACTTATTTCACCAGCGGGGGCCAGCCGGCAAGCCTTGGCGCCTGGCGCGACCCCAAAATCAATGCCGAATCGGATGATTTTTTCCTCGGCACTCTGCAAACTCTGCAGACCGCTTACCTGCGGCCGCGCTTCGACGGATTCGTGCGCTTTTTCGAAGCTGCTGGCATCGAGATCAACCGCTGCCTCCGTGGGAACGTGGCCGATGCTGCCCTTATTGATTGGCTCAACCAGCGCTACGCCGCGCACCGCGTCGCGGCAACTCGAATCGCCTGACCGGAGAACTACAGTGAAAAACCCGAATCCCGATGCAACCAGACACAAGGAAATTCCCATCTGGAACGCCGAAAACTGGCTGTTCGAAGATTTCGAAGTGGGCCAGCGCGCGCGCTCCATCCGCCGCACCATCTCCGAAGGCGAAAGCATGTTGTTCAACGCCATCGTCCTCGACATGCACCCTTACGTCGCTGACGACGTTTTCGCCAAAGAGGAAGGCATGTTCGGCAAGCGGCTGGTGGCCGGCGCCATGGTTTTCAGCCTGGGCCTGGGCTTGATGGCGCACAACAATATTCACACCTTCAGTTACGGCTACGATAAGCTTCGTTTCATCAAGCCCGTCTTCGTCGGCGATACCATCTATACCATCCGCACCCAGCTGGAAAAATGGCCCAAGTATCCCTCGCTCGGCATGGTGCGAGTTTCCTACGAAATTTTCAAAATGCCGGGCGAGCTGGTCCTCTACTGTGAGCATTTGCAAACGGTAAAATATCGGGATCCTTCGCAGTTCAAATCTCAGGCTGGCGGTAATAAGGACTCCGAATGACTGAAACAAATTCTCTCGCGGCGCGATTGCGCGCCTGCTATACCGGCGCCGTTTTCGACGTCTTGCGCGCCAAAGGATATACGCGGCAGACGCTGCCCCAGCAAATCCGGCCGCTGAACCTGCAGCACAAGCTCGCCGGGCCGGCATTCACCATCCAGGGCAGGCGCGATGACTCTCTCGACGCACACCAGACCCTGCTGCGATGGTGTGAGCTTCTCTCTAAGGCGCCGGCCAGCACCGTGCTCGTCTGCCAGCCCAACGATCACACTCTCTCCCACATGGGCGAACTCTCCTCTGAAACCCTGGCCTACAAGAAGGTGCTAGGCTATATCGTGGATGGCGGCTGCCGTGACTCGGCCTTCATCGAGAAGCTTGGTTTCCCCGTGTTTTGCAGATATTTCACCCCCGTGGATATCGTCGGCAAGTGGGCGGCGACCGCCTTTGGCGAGCCCATCCAGATCGGCGAAGTCACCATTGCGGCCGGCGATTATGTTCTGGCGGACCGCGATGGAGTGGTCGTGATTCCCGCCGCCATGGCCGAGGAAGTCATTCAACAGACGGAAGAGGTCTTGCGTACGGAAAACCTCGTGCGCAAGGCTATTCTGCAGGGCGTGGACCCGGTGCAGGCCTACCTGCAATACGGCAAATTCTGATGGAAGCGGAAGGGAAATCTCGCAAGCTGCTGCGCGTTCACCCCAGGGATAACGTACTGATCGTGGTTTCGCCCGTTCTGGCAGGCGACACTGACTGGGTTGGCGGCCGGGAAATTCGCTTTCAGCAAACCATCGCCATTGGCCATAAGGTGGCGGCGCGGCCCATTCAGGCGGGTGAAAAGGTTTATAAGTGCGGCGTGCCCATTGGTTCGGCCACTGACGCTATTCCTGCCGGCGGCCACATTCACTTACACAACCTGAAGAGCGATTACATTTCTACTTACACACTGGATAAAGACCATGTCTTCGTCAAGTAACTCCATGCCACTCGATGGCTTTCTTCGTTCCGATGGAAGGAAGGGCATTCGTAACTACATTGTAGTCGCATATCTCGTCGAATGCGCGCACCATGTGGCCCGCGAAATCGTCGATTCCTTTAAGGGCAGGCCGGTCCACCTTATTGGCTTCGGCGGCTGCTATCCGAACGCCTATGCCGACCGCATGATGAATGCGCTCTGCACCCACCCGAATGTTGGCGGAGCGCTGTTGCTCTCGCTCGGCTGTGAGAGCTTCAATCGTCATCGCCTGGCGGAAAACATCGCCGCCACCGGCCGCCCGGTGGGCACAATCGTGATTCAGCAGACCGGGGGCACCCGCAAGTCCATCGAAAATGGCAGAGCCTGGGTGGAGAAAGCTCTGAAGCAGATCGAGCAGGTTCCGCGAGTTCCCCTCGGCGTGAGAGAGTTGATCGTGGGCACCGTCTGCGGGGGTTCCGACGCCACCAGCGGCATCTCTGCCAATCCTGCCGTCGGGCGCGCCTTTGATCTATTGGTAAAGGAAGGCGCCGCCACCATCTTTGAAGAAACCGGCGAGATGATCGGTTTGGAAGAAGTGATGTCGGCTCGTGCGGTAACGCCTGAACTCGGCGAGGCTCTCAAGCAATCGGTGGAAAAGGCGGCGCGGTATTACAAGATCATGGGCCACGCCAGCTTCGCTCCGGGCAACGCGGAAGGCGGTCTCACCACCATTGAGGAGAAATCCATCGGCGCCTATTGCAAGAGTGGTGATTCGCCTATCTCCGGCCTTATCAAGCCGGGAGACATTCCCCGCAAGGGCGGCCTGTACCTGCTCGACGTGGTGCCCGATGGCGAAGTGCGCTTCGGCTTCCCCAATATTAATGACAACGCTGAAATTGCCGAACTGATCGCTTGCGGCTCGCACGTCATTCTGTTTACCACCGGCCGGGGATCGGTGGTCGGCTCGGCCATTTCCCCCGTCATCAAGATTTGCGCCAACCCGGAAACCTACGAGCGCATGAGCGAAGATATGGATATCAATGCGGGAAAGATTCTCAAACTTGAGGCCTCGGTAGATGACGTTGGCCGCGAGATTCACGAGAAGGTGCTGGAAGTTGCCTCCGGCCAACCGAGCTGCTCAGAAAGCCTCGGCCACCAGGAATTCGTGCTGACCTATAAGTCCTTTGAGCCGATCGGGCCCTCCTGCTTGCCTGCCTGATACTCAACTTAATGCCCGCCCAGCGCATCCAGCGCGGGGAGCGGAGTCGAGTAAGCCGGATCGTTCACATCCACGCTGCCCGAACTGTCGGCGTTATCAAAAATCGTCAAGCCATTCCACACATAAATCGCATCGGGCAAATTGGTGCCCCCATTAAACAGGCCGCCGCTTAATCTGGGTACATCCACTCCCTCGGGGTCCCAATAAGCAAGCCCCATGCCCAGCTGGTTGGGCACGCCATTCACCACCGCTTCCAGATCGCGCAGAAATTGCGCCTGCATCGCCGGACTGGGTGTGTACCAGGGATCATTCGATTGAAAGCCATTCTCGTAATGCTCTGCCGTCTCCAGAATCAGGATGGGCTTGCCGAGACTTGCCGCCGCATTGAGCATGTCCTGTTCCACGGGCTGATTGCTGGGATTGGCGGCTGCGGCCTGGGCGTCGGTCAAAGGCCCGTGGAAGAATGGGTAATAACTTTGGCAAATGGCGTCATAGGGGATGTTATTGGAATTGGCGCGCGCGAAGAAGTCACTCATCGGCCATTGCGGCGTGATGTGTATGCAGGTCAGCGGGGCCGGAACCGCCGGCCCCGTGGAAGTATCGGCGGCTGCATCGGCGACTCCTTGCATGCCCGCGATCTGCAACTGTGCAAAGGTGGAAAACGTGGCGTCAGATACATTGCCCGCACCGGTAAGAAAGCCCGTATTGACTTCATTTCCGATCGAAACCAGGTCGGGCATGACCCCGTTCTGCCGGTAGAGCAGTATCTCCGCCTTCACGTAGTCATGGATATCCGTCTGCAATTGCGACATCGAATGCCCCGCCCACGCTGCCGGCAGATTCGAAGAATTGCCGCCATCGAACAGCAAAGTCAACTCCAGGCTCATGCCAAGGTTTCTGGCGCGCTTGGCAAGGTCGAGGTCCTGGGCGTCGGTTTCCGCAAAGCAGAGGTTGCCGCTGCATCCCGCCTGGGAAGGATTCGAATACGGCGGCGCCGAGCTTGGCCTCAGGCGCACCATGTTGACCCCGTGGTTCTTCAGAATTTGAAGAACGTCGGTCTGCACCCCGCCGTCCTTCCACCACACCAAACCTGTGGCGATTCGCGCCGCTTCCTGCTTCTCCAGCAGTGCGTTGTCAACGCCGCGGAAGAACGAGGGCCGCAGCAGCCACTGCTGGCTCTGCGTCGCGCTGCCCGCAAAAGCCGTCTGCTCCAGCAACGCCCCGCTGGCGGCCGACGCAACATCCACCAGCAGATTCGTGCTCTTGTTCGTAATGGCATAGTAGCCGTTCACCGTGGCCGTAAGGCTCCACTGCTGGGTATTGGCCGTGGCACAAGTGTTCTGCACTACAGCCCCGCCTGCACCGTCCAGGCACAGGCCATTGCGAACGTTGCTGATCTGCCAGAAGCCGGAAACATCCGTGAAGCTCCACCGTTGGCTGGGGTTGGTGAAACTCCGCGGCTGCTGCACGATGGGGTCGCCCGCCGTGGTGGAATTGGCGTTGAGATCGGCCTGCAGGCCGGAAAGCTGGTTCACCAGATAGTAACTTTGCCCGCTGATAGGAGTAGCATCGGCCGGCTGCGGCGGCTGCTGGCTTGCTCCCGCCACGATCAGGCTGGCCGAGGCCGTGCCTCCATTGCCGGCCTCGGTGGAAGTGACCGCACTGGTGGTTGTGCTCTGGGTTCCCGTAGCTGTGCCGGTTACGTTCACCGCGAAACTGCACATGGCCCCTGCAATCATGGTGGCGCCGGCCAGGCTGATGCTGTTCGATCCGGCTGCGGCCGTGATCGTTCCCCCGCCGCAGTTTCCGCTTTGGCCATTGGGCGTGGCAACCGCGAGTCCCGCCGGCAAAGTGTCGCTAAAGCCGACACCGCTTAGTGAAAGGTTGCCGTTGGGGTTCGAGAGGTTGAACGTGAGCGAGGTGCTGCCATGGAGCGGTACGCTGGCCGCTCCGAATGCGATGGTGATACCAGGCGGTAACTTCGTGGCAGGCGGCGGAGCGCCCGACGCCCCGCCCCCACAAGCCTCCATACAAACCAAACCCGTTGCGGCACTTACAATGAGTAACACTGACCGTAACCGTGCCCGAAGCCCCGAAGTCATTTCCCGTTCCTTTTATTCGTCCTGGTCCTGCATGTCCCCATGTTGCGTCCTGGGCTGAATATTCATCTCGCGATAAAGGGCCTTCACCTGGTCCTTGGTCTTCTTGATCTCCTGAAACAGGTGCATCTCCTTGTGCGCCTCGTCTTCCATTTGCAGCTGCCGGTACGCGAGCGCCAGCCGGTAATGCGCCTCGCTGTTCAGCGGATCAGAAGCAATCGCCGCCTGCAAATAGGGAATCGCCTGCTTTGGCTTCTGTTGCCGCATCAGCAGCCGCGCCAGCCCCAGCTCAGCCTCGACCTCGTTCGGATTAAGGCGGTAGGCGTGCTCATAGTGCGCCAGCGCCCCGTCCATATCAGACTGCGCCCATGCGATGCGCCCCAGTTCGCTCTCGATCTGCGCGCTATCGCCATCGACTGCCGCGGCCGTTTCGAATTCCTTTTGCGCGGCAGCCTGCGCCGCCGTATCGTTGGGCGCCGACTGCAGAATCGCCTCCCCCAACTCAAAGCGGACCCCTGCCAGCCGCGGGCTGATCTGCAAGGCCTTCTGGTAATGCTCGATCGCCCCCTTCAGATCTCCTCCATTGATCAGCCGCTCCGCAATCACTTGCTGCATGCGCCCCGAGCCGGGGGCAAGCACGGCCAGCTTGTTGAGCGTATCGTCGGCCAGCTCGGAATACGTACGCTGCGCCGTGAACAGCACGTCCACGTTGTCGGGGGCTAGGTTGACCAGCGACCGCATCACGCAGGCGGTGGCGCCGGGCTCGTCCTGCTGGTCATAAAGGTCCGCCAGCTCCATGCCAACCTGCAGGCGTAAGGGAGTGTCTTTAAGATTTGCAAATGACTTCTCCAGCAGCCCGCGGGCGGAAGCGTCGCCTAATCTCTTTTCACACATCCCCAGCAGGGCCTGGGTTTGCGTCAGCTTTGGGTCAATCGTCAGCGCCTTGCGCAGCTCTGGTGCCGCACTCGAATAATCGCCCTGAAAAAAGGCGATCCCGCCCAGGTTGGCGTAAGCCGCCGCGTTTTTTGGATCGAGTTGCAGAACTGCATGGAGTTCCTTGACCGCGGAGTCTGGATCCTTTGCCCTGAGGTACGCCTCCGCTTTCTGCAGATGTTCGTGAACCGCCTGCCGACGTGAAGGAGGGGTCTGCGCCACAGCCAGCGCGCCCAGGAGAAACCCGAGCAGCAAAAGCCGCGCCCCGCCCGGGCCGCCTCGCGCGGCGCCCGTGTGCGCGCTACGGAATCTGAAATTTTGCAGCTTGCCAGCTTCGCGCTTTTTCATGGTGGGATCAGAACCTGCCGTCAGAAGTCTTCCTCCGGCCGCTTGCCGCCGGCGCCTGGCCATCTTTCTATCACGGCCCCCTCATCCATGATTATGGAACGCAAGGCCAGCCGGAACCTCACCAGTACTTCTTTTCCGCCGTGCTGTTAGACGCGGCATCTGTTCGCCACAAAAAAGCCGGGGCGCGAAGGAGGGCCGCCTCCGCACCCCGGCAAATTGCTTCGCGAATGCCGGGGGAACCTAGAAGCGCAGGTGCCCTCCCAGCTCGATGATGCGTTGACCGCCCACAATGCCGGAAATGGTGCCGGCGCCGGAGTCCTGCAACCCTCCGCCGATGTATCCGACGTTGGCATCCGGATTGTTGAAGTTCACACGGTTGAACGCATTGTAGGCGTTGGCCCGGATTTCAAGTGTGATCCTCTCGTGGATGGCAAACTCCTTCGCCAGGCTGAGATTCACGTTGGAGAAGTGTGGACCGTAGAGCGAGTTGCGGTGAACGTCGCCGAAGGTCCCCGGCGCCGGGTTGGCATAGGCGGCAGGATTGAACCAGTGCCCGATGCTGGGGTCGGAAACGTTCGGGTCCCCTACCTGGTCAGGAAACAGCGTGCCCGCGACCAGCCCGGGATCAATATCGCTGCGCACTGGACCTTGAATCACCGGAGTAAAGGGGTTGCCAGTGTGCCATTGAAACAGGCTGGAAACCGTCCAGCCCCCAACGATCTGGTCGGCAATTCCGCCCAGCGAGTACTTGCGCCCGTGGCCGAGGGGAACTTCATAGACAATCTCCCCGACCAGGGTATGCCGGGTATCGAAGTTGGAAGGGCCGTAGTTGGCGGCAGGTTCAAACGCATTCTGATAAATATCCACGCCTGAACCGTGCCCGTTCCCCGTGCCGGTGTCGAGCGACTTCGACCAGGCATAATTGACCTGAAAATTCAGACCATACGACATTCTTTTCTGCAGCCGCACCTGCAAGGCGTTGTAGTTCGACCAGCCGTCATAAATCTGCGCGGCAATGCTGGTGAATACCGGATTCGGATGCCCGCAATTAAAGCCCGTGCAACCGAATTCGCTCGGCGGGTTCTGGTTGATATCAGTCGCAAAGTTCAGGTTTCGGCCCCGCGTGTAAACGTAGCTGGTGTCGAGCAGAATGCCGCCGGCAAAGTCATGCTGCACGCTGACCAGCGATTGCTGCACATACACCGTGGGCATATCGCGCGGGTAGAACGCGGTAAAACCGAAGTTGTTGATGGTGGAGGACAGTGTCTGCAGCGTGGGAAACACCACCATGGTGCCGGGAGGCGGCCCGGAAGCAAGCGGGAAGGCCGCTTGCCCGCCTACATATCCGTTCGGGCCGACCTGGTGCGGGCTCAGGCCCAGCGCGAGCGCGTTATCGGTATAGTTTTCCGCATCCCGTGGAGCGTCGAAAATTCCGTAGCTCGCGCGGAAAACCCAATCATTGCGCGGCGACCACGCCACCCCCAGCCGGGGCGCAAATTCCTTATAGTCTGCGTTCTGAATCGTCCGCATGTTGCTGGTGGGGCCACCATACAGCACGTCGCTCTGCCCGCCGAACAGGATGGCGCCGGGGTAAGTCTGGCCGTTCACCACGGCCGGGTTAGGCAGATGCGGATCGAATACCCCGAACAGATTGTCCTTTACGCCCCAGCCCGACTGCATCTGCCACCGCAGGCCGAGATTGAGCGTCACATGGGGCGTAACTTTGTAATCATCGCTGCCAAACACCGCCGAAGTCCATTCGTGGGCGCTGGTGGGTAGAGCTTCCTGCACGTACCAGCCATAAACGTCGCCCGCCAGGAAATCGGCATAAGGAACGCCGGTGACGCTGCCGTTGAACTCGAAGTGGCCTGCGTCCAGGTCGCCCCAGCTGGTGTAATTCTGGTAGAGCCGGTCGTACTCGCCGCCCACCTTGATGGTGTGCTTGCCGTGAATCAGCGTCAGCACGTCGCCCACGGTGTAGATTCCCTGCCCCAGGGTGGCGTCAATGTTGCCGTTGCCGTTGATTCCGCCGCCCAGATTTGTTCCCGACCCGGTGTCAATGGTCACGCGGGGAAAGATGTTGGCCGGCGCATTGGTGCCGTAAGTAGGTTCCATGCCCAGCGCCGCGGGGGCGTTATGCCCCAGCGAGTACGGCGTGTACTTGTCTAGCTCGCGGCTGGCGCTGACGCGAAACTCGTTCAGCAAGGTCGGGCTGATGGTAAACACGTGCGAAAGCTGCCCCAGAAGATTGTCGGTTTTGCCCAGCTCATAGGCCGAAGCGTCGTTGGGGTACAGCGGGTCCTTGGGCACATAGGACGAGGTCGTGGGAAAATAGTTGAAGCTGAACGACAGCCGCTGCTTGGCGGAAATATTGTAATCAGCCTTGCCCGTGTACCAGGTGTCCGTGTTGGGGCTGCTGCCATTAAAAATGTAGTTGTTCGTGTCCGGGCAGGTCTGCGGTGTGCTCGCCGATGGGCTGACCGGGCCCGGGCAGCCCGAAATCCATCCCGGAGCCGTGGCCGCCGGGAAGTAGGTTTGCATCTTGAGTGCGACGGGGTCGTACGTCCCCAGAAGCGTGCCGTTGGCGTCAAAGGCCGGGCCTGTCGAGCCTCCAAGTCCAAAGAAATTCCCCGCCTCCATGGCCGCCGTGGGATACGTGTAAGTGCCCGAGGTGGGAGTCGAGGAGGGGTTGCGTTGATAGTTGAAAAAGAAAAACAGCTTGTTCTTGATCACCGGCCCGCCCACGGAACCGCCGTAGGTATTCCAGTGTTCCACCGCTTTCGGCCCAGTACTGTTGAAATAGCCCCTAGAGTTTAAGGCCGTATTCTGAACCGATTCGTAGGCGCTGCCGTGCCATTGGTTAGTCCCGCTCCTGGTAATTACATTGACCGCTAACAGGCCATTGCCATATTGCGCCGGCGCGTTGGCCGAGTTGATGCTCACCTCGCTGATGGAGTCGAGCGGCATGTAATAGTTGCTGCCGTTGTAGTCGCGCGGCGCGGTAGCGACACCTCCGTCGGAGAGAAATTGCACGTTGTACGCCTGCGTGCCATTGACTCCAACTCCCTGGCCATTGGCTTCGCCCGCGGTCTGGCCATTGGATCCCCCGCCATTGTTTACGCCCGGAATCAACTGGATCATCTCCGCCCGCCAGTCCGTGCCCACGATCGGGGCATTGCGAACCGATTCGGTGGTCAGATTCACATGCTGGTCAGACGTCTCAGTTTCGAGCAGAGGAGCCTCGGCGGTCACCGTGATCTGCTCGGTGGTGCTGCCCACTTGCAGCACGGCATCTACGGCGATGGTCTGCACCAGCAAGCTGATGCCGCTGCGAATCAGCTCCCGGAAGCCTGGCTTAGCGAACGTGATGGTGTAGCGCCCGGTCGGGACCGCAGGGACGTCGTAGATTCCGGCGGAGTTGGTGCTGAAAACCGTGTTGATCCCGGTTTCCACGTTGGTGATCGTGACTTTCACTCCCTCGATCACCGCGCCGGAAGAGTCGGTCACCGTTCCTTTAATCTCGCCGGTGTTGGCATTTTGCCCAAAAGCGCAAGTGGCCGCAAAGCCGCAGGCCAGCAACAGGCAGAGCAACCAATGGCTAACACGGTCCATGTGGCGGGCAACCCTCAGTCTCATCACGGAGCCTCCTAAGGTTGACTCCCGTCGAGTTCAACGCACTCGTTTTCTCAGATTCTTCGGCGCGAAAGCTTCCAGACAGGAGTTTGGGATACACCCCTCTTGCTGGCCGGAATCCTATGCTGGAACCGGCGGCGGGCGAATCCGCCAAAAGTAGGAGTCATCTGCAAGTATTTGACTTGACAACCTTCCAAACGCTGTGCCAGCAGGGGTTAGAGGTGTACCAGACCCCGCTGCAGCGCCGTAACCACCGCCTCCGTGCGATCGTTGACGTTCAGCCGCAAAAGAATGGCGCTGACGTGGCATTTCACGGTGGCTTCGGTAATGCCCAGCAGTGACGCAATATCTTTGTTGCTGCGCCCGCTGGCCAGCAGCCGCAGCACCTCCTGCTCGCGCGCGCTCAGGTCAGAATCGGGCATACGCGCGGCCAGGGTCCGCGCCACCGGCGGAGGCAGAAAGCGGCCGCCATGGTGCACCCGCTGCAGTGCATCCACCAGCGTCTGGTAGGGCATGCCCTTGATGACGTATCCTTGCGCACCCGCCTCCAGAGCCCGATGAATATCGGCGTCTCCCTCGTAAGTGGTCAGCACCACAAACCGCGCCCGCGGAAACGTCGCCCGAATCCCGCGAATGGCGTCCACTCCGCTCATCCCCGGAAGCCGCAAATCCATCAGCGTGACATCCGGCTTGTGTTGCGAGAACAGCGTGATGGCTTCTTCTCCGGAGCCGGTTTGCGCCACCACCGTCATATCCGGGCGCGCATTCACAATGCAAGCCACGCCCACGCGCATCAATGGATGGTCATCCACCACCATCACCTTGATCTTTTCCGGACCGCTCGTCGTCGTGCTCATGCCGGTGGCCTCACGCCCTCCGCAACCGGCGCCCTACGTGGTATGTGGAAGGTAAGCTCCGTTCCCGCGCCCGGCCGGCTGTGCAGGACCATCTTCCCGCCCATGCGCTTCACCCGCTCCCGCGTACCCACCAGCCCATAATGTCCATTGCCGGAGGCCAACGCCCCCACCGGGTCAAACCCGCGCCCATCGTCCTTCACTTGTACGCTGAACTCATTCCTGCGGAAGTCAATGCTCACTTCTACTCGCCCCGGCTGGCCGTGGCGGATGGCGTTGTGCACCGCTTCGCGCACTACCATAAGCAATTCGTGCGCCGCCGACTGGTCCAGGTCAAAGGGCTTGCCCGAAACCCGATAGTCCACCGGAACCCCGAATTCACGGCTCATCTGCTGCGTCATACTTTCGAGGATTGGTCCGATGGCGGTGGCCGAGCCGTCGCCGTGGCGCAGGTCCCACACCGCTTCCCTCGCCTCATTGATGGTCGAGCGCAGTTGACTGCGCACACAGCTCAACAGGCCCTCCCGGGCGTCGGAATCGCTCGCGTCCAGGCTCGAATGCGCTTCCAGCAAGGCCGAAACCCCGGCGCAGCCCTGGATTAGCGTATCGTGCATCTCCCGGGCCAGCCGGTTTCGCTCGTTCAGCACCGCCTCAAAACGGAAGTGCGCCTGCCGCATCCGTATTTTGTGCCCGCCCCAGATCGTGGCCCCCAGCAACAGAAGCGAACACGCCAGGAACCACGAGGTGCGGTAGAAGTGCGGCCGCTGCACCACCTCCACCGAGCTCTCGGAAATCTGCCGCGGATTGTTCATCTCAAACGCCGCCACGCGAAACTGGTAGTGGCCCGGCGGAAGGTTGGTGTAATACGCCACCCGCCGTGAGGAGGCGTCCGTCCAGTTCTTGTCAAAGCCTTCCAGCTTGTAGCGAAAGCGTACCCGTTCCTGCGAGCGCAGCTGAATCACACTGTAGTGGATCTCGATCTTGGCATTGTCCGGCGCGAGCGAAACCTGCCGCAGATTCGGCGCTTCCAGCCCATCCGCCAGCACCTGGTCAATCACCACCGGCGCCGGAGTCGAGGGTTGAAAGTGACTGGGAGTAACGCGCACGGGTCCCTTATTACTGGCGAACCAGACTTCCCCCTGTGAGGTCACAACCCCGCCCGGCTTTTCTGCGCCATACAACTGGGTTGTCTCCAGGCCGTCAGAGATGCCATAGAGAGTCAGCGACAGAAGATGCGAAGGATCATCTGCAATCGCATCCAACTCCCGCCGGTTGATCACAGAAATTCCATTTGGACCGCTGATCCAGAAGTTGCCTTTGCGGTCGTCCAACAGCTCATAAATGCTGTTGCTGGCCAGCCCCTGGGCGGTGGTGTAATGCGTCAGCTTTCCCGAGCGCCAGCGATAAAGCCCGCCGGTCCTGGTTCCCAACCATAGTCCGCCGTCAGAATCCTCCTGAATGGCCCATATCTTCTCCGTCTTGAGGGCTTTGGTCACCGCATCCTGCACGAAGTGCCCTTCGTGCACATGGCTGATGCCGCGGTCGGTGCCAATCCAGATGTCTGAATTGCGGTCTTCCCCCAGCGAGCGCGTGCTGAAATAGCAAAGCCCATCGCGCATCTGATAGTTGGTAAAGCCCTGCGGCGTCCAGCGGCTTACGCCTTCATCGGTCGCGATCCAGATGCTGCCGTCCCGGCCCTGCAAAAACACCCGCACGAAATTATTGACCAGGCCGTCTTTGGTCATGTAATGGACCAGCTTGTTCCCGGTCTGGCGGAATACGCCTCTGCCCTCGGTCCCAATCCACAACGCCCCATCCCGGTCGCGAAACACATTGCGCACCCGCACTCCGCTGATTCCGGGAATGCGCACTCGCGTGGCTTTGCCCTCGTGAAAACGGAACAGGTTCGCCGCCGCCACCCACAGGTCCCCGTTGTGGTCCTGATAGACGGTTTCCGCGTCGTAATCGCCCGAATCCGGCAGGGCCACGGTTTCCACCGGGGTCTTGCTCAGCCGGACCATTCCCTCCTGCGTCCCGATCCAGATATTTTTCTCTACGTCTTCGAAGAGGTTTAGCGTGGTATTGCTGGGAAGGCTGTCGGGCGCAGTCATCTGCGAAAAGCGGCCGTTGCCATACTTGTAAAGACCATGGCCAATGGTGCCAATCCACAGCGTGCCATCCGAGGTCTCGTGCAGAAAACGCACCGTGCCGCTGGTTTCCTTCACCCGGCGGAATGAATCCGCTCCCGGCGCCATACGGTATAAGCCGCCAATCGTCCCCACCCAGATGGTGCCATCATCAGTCTGCGCAATGGACTTCACCCGGTTCTGGCTTCCTTCGCCGGCCAGCCGGTACTCCTGAAATGTCCCGTCATGAAAGCAGAGCAGCCTGGAACCTCCGGCCCACAGCCTGCCCTGCCGGTCTTCGGCGATGGCATGCACCGCAACCGCTGGCACGCCATTTCGGTTATCCACTCGCTCAATACCGTCTTCGTGAAACTGAAACAGGCCGTTGTCGGTGCCAACCCAGATTTTTCCCGCGGAGTCCTGATAAACCGTTCGCACAAAGTCATTGAGCAGGCCATCTTTCGCCGAGAACGAACGGAAAACGCCATTCTTATAACGAAGCATGCCGCCGCCCTCGGTCGCTATCCACAGCGCGTCATCGCGGCTCACGGTCAGCGCGAAAATATTGTTTTCGGTGAAGGTGGGCGTGTTGTCGCGGTCGTATAGAACCAGGCGCGCGCCGTCAAAGCGCAAAAGCCCTCCCGTGGTTCCAATCCAGAGATAGTGGTCCCGGGTCTGCGCAAAGGCCTGCACCGTAGGCTCGGGAAGGCCGTCCTGCATTTGCCAGGTACGCTCGGTGTAGGTGGCAGGGGCGTCGCGCAGCGGGACCGCCGGCGCGGCAAGGGCCAGCAACCCCAGCGCCAGTGCCGTCATCAGCCCGCGAAGTATTGCGGTTCCCATTTTCTTCGGGCCGTATTCTATCGCGCCACACAAGGCCTCTGGCCGCGGTTCTGCACTCGGCCCTCTCCACCGTAGCTGGCCCTCTAATACCGCGTGAACCGGTCGAATACAGTCATGGCCGGCAACGCATTGTGCTGGTCGTCGAACAGTCCGCGAATTTCCAGCGGGCCCTCCACCGCCGGCTCCCACCAGAAGATGCCTTTACCCCGCCCGTTGGGCGTTTGCATCACCACCCGGTTTAATTCGTCGAGAAACTCGCGCTGCCCCTCGGCAGATTCGGGAAACGGCGCTGGCCGGTTGAGATAGTTTCCCGGCTTCCAGTTGTAAGCCGTCTCCACCACGATGACGTCTTTCTCATACTCCGTCGCCATGAATTGCAGGTTTTTCCGCAGATCGTTCAGGCTCCCATGCCACCAAGGGTAATAAGACTGGCCGATCACATCGTAGGGAATCTGATAGGAATTGAGCTTGTCCAGAAACGCTTTGGTGCCCCGCACATCGCCGCCGCGATCAATGTGAATCATGATCCGCGGGCGCGGGCCGTTGCCACGCCCCGCATCGACTCCGTTGATGCCCGCGTACACCAGTTGGGCAAAATTGTCCCAGTTCGCGGGAAGCCTGCCATCGGGCCAGAGCATTCCGTTCGTGATCTCGTTGCCGATCTGGACCATGTCGGGCAGCACCCCGGCCTCCCGAAATGCGGCCATCGTGTCTCGCGTATATTCGAATACCGCCTGCACCAGCTCCTGATGTGATTTTCCCTGCCATGCTTTCGGGATCGGCTGTTTTCCGGGATCGGCCCAGTCATCCGCGTAGTGATAATCGAGCAGAACCTTGAACCCGAGAGCCTTGGCCTGCTTCGCCATCGCAATTGTGTATTGCAGATTGTTGGGAAGTGACGTGGGAGTGTGAAACAGCCTGAGCCGGACCCAGTTGTAGCCGTGGTTCTTCAAAATCTGCAAGGCGGGTTTGGGCTGCCCTGCATCTTTGAACACCACGCCTTGCTGCTCGGCCTCCCCCAGAAAGGAAACGTCGGCGCCGACGGCGAAGTCCTGGCTGTAGGCCCAGCACCACGGCAATACTAACAAGGCCATGCACCCGGCCAGAAAAAGTCTGCTTCGCATTGCTCAGTCCTGTTCTTCGGGCTTGCGCCACTACTGGGCGGGAAGGCGCCCGTCGCCCGAGTGCTGCGCCTGCTGCCCCCCGGCACTCCATTCAAGGTCCTTTTCGGCTGCCACTTCTCCGGTGGGGCGCACCAGTGAAAGGTGCAGCCGCAATTCGTGAACATCTGCGGCGACCCCGGTTCGCCCGGAAACAGTCTGTGCCGCGCTCTCGTCGGCAAGTCCATGCTCTCCCTGGGCCAGTTGCTTGGTTTCGTCGTAAATGGTCCACACCAGCCGGTAATGGTGCAAAGGATAAGACGGAAGCTCGTCGGCAGGATTCGGCACCACCGTGGCCGTGAACGAGGCGGGCACAGCCTTTTCACTTTGATTCCAACGCACGCGGATCGCCGCCGGAGCGTTCATCTCTTTCCAGATGTAATAGGATGGCTTCCGCTGGCGATATTGGTCCACCACGCCGTGGTCCACGTAACCCTCCTCCAGGCCGAAGCGCAGGTTGCGCCTCGACTTGTAATCCTGGTAGCACCACAGGATCGCCCCCGCAATCCAGTCGCGCCGCGCCAGTTCCGGCATCTGCTCCTCGATTATCTTCACCCGCATGCGGTCGGCGTCTTCGCCGTCGTGGGCAAAGATCCCCGATAGTCCAAACTCGGAAATAATCGCCATCTTATTGGGAAACATGCGGTCAATTTTGTCCAGTGACACCGAAAGCTCAGATTCCGGCCCGTGCCAGCTGCCGAAGTACTGATTCATCATGAGAAAGTCGGCATCGTTAGCCGCCGAATCCTGCGCCCGCTTCAGTTTCGGTAGATTATCGTCCGCATAGCTGACGAACCGCCCCGGGTCCAGCTGCTCGATGAACTCCTTCATCGCCCGGAAATAGGCAATCCCCCCTGCCGTTCCCGTGTCGCTCTCATTGCACACGCTCCAGGCAAATATGCTGGGATGGTTGCCCGCCTGCTCGATCATCTCCTTCATCTCCTGCTTGGCCAGAGCCAGAACCCGGGGATCACTCAGCTGCTTCTCGCTGAACTGCCAGACCGGAATTTCCGGAATCAGCAGGATGCCGTGGCGGTCCGCGTAATCAAGGATGAACGGATTTTGCGGGTAGTGCACGGGACGGGTCAGCGTCACTTGCAGGGACCTCATGTCGTCATAGTCATACCTCATTGTGCCCGGCGTCTCCGCCAGCCCCTCCCAGAACGAGTCCTCGTGCCGGGTCAGGCCGGTAAGGCGTACCCGCTCGCCGTTCACCAGCAAATGGCGATCGCGAATTTCGATGGTCCGCAGACCGAACGTGTCGTCGTTCTGGTCGAGCACCTTGCCCCTCTCATCTAAAAGCTCCGCCCTCATCCGGTAAACATTCGGGCGGTCTACTCCCCAAAGCTCGGGTGCCTTGATTGCAAGGGATAACTCTACGGTTATATCGGCGGAAGCCATAGTAACGAACTTGCTCTGGCTCGCGGCAACCCGATTCTCAGGATCGAATGCCGTCACGCGCAGTGAAACCCGTTCCCCTTGCCGCAGGCTGCTGCTGACATGAACCTCATCCTGCACCGTGGCTCCCTCGGGCCTGATCTGGCTGCGGATTCGCTGCCTCTCGATCTCCACCGGACCGGCTACCGTCAGCCAGACATCCCGCACCATGCCTCCGTAATCCCACCAGTCATACCAGGCATCGTGGGGGACTTTTTGGCGCATGGCGAACCCCGGGATGGTCCGCTCGGAAATGCGATTGTCCACTTCCACCGCCAGATAATTGAAAGACCGTAGATATGGGGTGACATCCAGATAGTAGGAGGTGTAGCCGCCCTCGTGACCGCCCACGGCCGTGCCATTCAGCCAGACCCGCGAGGAATAGAACGTCGCCCCGAAGTGCAACTCGACGCGCAGGCCCGGCGATTGCAACGGAACCTCGAAACTCCGGAAATACCACGCCTTGCCTACATAATCGTCGTGCTTCCCGATGTTCCAGGTGTGGGGAACGCTCACCGACTCTGTGCCTGGCGGCAGATGGTCCGTCCATCCCAGGTCTTCGCCCTTGTTCTGCGCGTCAACGCAGAACTGCCAGTCGCGGTCTAAATCAATTCTGCTGGAGGCCGAAGCGGGAATGGAAATAATGACCAGTAGGAATGCAGCCGGAATACCTCTTTTCATGAATTCCCTTGGGGATGCCCTCAACCGATAAGCACTCACAACTGCGCTTGAATCTTACCTTGCAGGTCAGCCCTCTCGAATCCAACTAAAGTAGGACTGCTGCAGTTTCGCCAAGGACGAAGGGCTCGGCCCGCCCCGCAAACCGAATTCCCTTCGAACGCCCGAAAATTGGGTAGTGTATCAGCTTGAATTTTTAACAGCCCAGATAGGCCCTCTAGAATGGCCGCGCACTCGGCTCTGCGCTGGTCGAGTATCGGATCCATGGTCATGTCGCTTCCAGCCTGCTGCGTTCTTATTGTACGGCCCGCGCTTTCCCGGCTTCGCATGTAGCCATCGGCCATCGTCACGATTTCCTCAAGAGTCCAAACATGATCGCTCAGGCCCGCCTCTTGCGCCGGAGTGCAACGCAGCATCCTGTGAATCCGGGCGAAGTTGTAATAGACCGAATGAACCGCACCCATCGCAGCGTGATTCTCAAACTTCTTAGAAAAGCCGCTCGTCAAGCGGGTAAAGCGGCGCATTCCCATTCTCATCGTCAGGCTGTGGCGTTCGAGGTACGTGCTGACATGCTTGGGTCAGGATCATTGCTGACTACTTTCATGTCAGCACCGATGCACTTGGCAGGGCTACTTTGAAACCTAAAGTGGCCCATGACCGGTCCGTGGGTGGTGGTGCAGCACTACCGCTCAGTGCCTGGGTTTGACGCTGATGGAATCGGATTGCTATGATGCTTGCGCGGGGTGGAGCAGTCTGGTAGCTCGTTGGGCTCATAACCCAAAGGTCGGTGGTTCAAATCCACCCCCCGCAACCAATCCTAAGTTGTTGACTCTCCACGTCGTTCCTTCCTGACAACCAGCAAGTGTAAGAAAAGTGTAAAAAAACTTTGCCGTTTCAGGCGGTTTTCGCCGTTCTGCTGGGCCCGTTTGTGGCTGATACGGGCCGATGCTAGATTGCGAAAACTCG